>CAZBQX010000005.1:0-101384 GCA_964494155.1 uncultured Syntrophales bacterium | reverse complement strand
TCTCTGTCCGGCAACCTGAGTATCATCACGGTGCGTCAGGATTTCTCGAACAACATGATCAACACGTTGACCGAAGGCGCGGATAAGCTGACCCTGGCCGACACGAACGAGGAAGGCGCCAATATGCTGATGCTCCAGACCAGGCAGTCCCTGAGCACCACAGCGTTGAGCCTCTCGGCCCAGGCCGCCCAGTCGGTTCTGAGACTGTTCGGATAAAAGGCACTTTTGAGGGGTTGGATGGGGAGGAAGGATTCCTCCCCATCTGACACCACAAAGGGGGGCATACTATGAACATACAAAATATTCATATATTCCAGGGACTGCAGAAAGCGGTCCGCCCTGCCGGTGAAAACAACTCCGTCCATCTCAACCGATCTCTTCCCGTGGGTATGACCATTAACAGCGGCTCTTTGTCGGGGGAACCAGAAACAACACCGGTGCAGTCGTTGGGAATCATCGCACAGATCAACAATCTGCAGCAACATGTGGAGTCGGATCTGAATATTGTCCGCGATCCCCCTTTCTTTCCGATTGCAACCTACCAGCGGGCGGATCTCATCAAACGGGTGAGGGTGATCGAAGAAGCCGTTCAGCGGTTGGGTCTTGAAAGAGATATGAAGACGACCTTCTCTGCGGAGAAGTTGAAGGACCAGGCCACGGACCAGGAAATCGCCACCGCACTGGACAAGCTCTTTGCATTTCGTGATCGAGAAAAAAACAGTGGGCCATCCTTGCCCGCGGAAATCAAGCCGGGTTCGCTCCTGGCCGTAGAGATCTGAGTTCGATATGGCACTGAAAATAGACCTGAAACCAAACGAGAAACTGATCATCAGCGGCGCGGTGATTCAGAACGGTTCCAAGCGCGCGGAACTGATCATTGAAAACAACGCGCCGATTCTGCGGGAAAAAGATATCATGCTCCCGAATCAGGCCACCACGTACTGCAGCAAGATTTATCTGGCCATTCAGATGATGTACATTGACGGCGCCAATCTCGTGGAATACCACAATATGTACTGGTCTCTCGTCCGTGACCTCGTCAATTCCGTACCCAGCACCCTCGATCTCATCGGCCGAATCAGCGAACACCTGCTGAAGAATGAATTTTATCCGGCTCTCAAGGATGCCAAAAAACTGATTGATTATGAACAGGAGGTATTAAATCGTGTCCGCAGCGCAACTTGAAGCATACAAATCAGCCCAGAAATCGGTCATGACCGGCCGTGAAATAGAAGCGATGGCGCTCACCAAGGCGGCTTTGCAACTGAAAAAATGCCGGAACAACTGGGACCCTGACGATAAGAACAGGGAGAGATCCGATTCGCTGGAAAAGAATCAAAAGATTTGGAGTATTCTTCAAGGTGAACTGGCACGGGAAGATAACCCCCTGCCGAAACAACTCAGAGAGGACCTTTTGTCCCTCAGCCTTTTCGTGGATAAGCGCACCTTCGACATCATGGCCTTTCCTGCGCCGGAAAAGCTGGACATACTGATCAATATCAATCTCAATATCGCCGCCGGACTCCGAAGCAATCCTTCCTAACGGCATCAATGCGCTGTTTTGATTATCAAGCAGCGCCTTATGCGGATCAGCGATTTTTCTGCATCAACATAATCAGCCTAAAGGTGCTATTGGCTTATCCGGCCAGTTCGATCAGGCGCATGGTTTCCGCATCATTGATCCTGTTTTCAATCATCGCGTCAAGAATTAATTTGGCTTGTTCCTTCTTGCCGACGAGATAGAATTGCTTCGCGACCCGATTCAGGCCGGGGGTGATATTAAACCCTTTCTGGAGTAACTCTCTTAAATATGTCTCAGCTTTTTCCCGTTGCCCCTGTATACAGTGTAAAGCAGCCAACAGGAGCAATGCCGCCGGGTAATCGGTGGCAATATTAATGAAGTTCTTGAGTATATCGAATGCCTTTTCCGGCGAACCGGCGACCATTTCGATCAGTGCATAATCCATCATAAATTCCTTGATGGTTATTTTGTATTCCATACCGGATCGAGCCGCCGCCAACGCCTCATCAAAGCGTTCTGCCATGCAATACGACGATGAAAGCTGCATGTATGCCTCCGCTTCCGGATTGGCACCTGCAATACTGGCCAGTTCCTGATAGGCTGCCGAGTTCCGATTGTTCTTCAACAGAGGTATCAGCTTCAGCCATAGTTCAATGGCTTCTTCGTATTTTTTAAGAACCATGGCTTGTTTTCCCAGTTCCAAAATGAATTTAAGGTTGGTCGGATCTTTTTCATATTTGATTTTTCCGAGGAGATAGTACTCTTCGCCCTTCTGTAAATCCTGTTCCCCCGCCAGTTTGCCATAGTGATGCACAATGACACCACACATGTGAGCGGGTATTTTGGCCTTTACCAAGGAAGGTTCCACCAACTCATGCACCGGTTCGGAGAAAAGAATATTTTTTCTGCGGGTGAAAAGCCTGACCTTGGGACTGGGTATCCATCCCAGACCAGCCTCTTCCGGGTATTTGCCGTCATTCGGCATCCAGCCGATAATGCTCCGGCTGCTGACATAATTTCTTGTGACAATGGTATAGGCCACCGGATGCGTGGGGACTTTTTGAGTCAATTTCAGCAAATTGTCCCATTCAAGTGAGGAAATCACCTCATCGGCATCCAGAATAAGGACCCAATCACCCTCCGCCTGGGCGAGAGAATAGTTACGTGCCGCAGAAAAATCCCCCGTCCAGGGGAAATCGAAAACCCGCGCCCCGAATACGGTCGCCAGGTCTTTTGTTTTGTCGGTGGAACCTGTATCCACAACAATCATTTCATCCACCACATCGCGCACACTTTTCAAGCACTGAGGAAGAAATCGTTCCTCATTCTTAACGATCATGCACAATGATACCGAGGCTTTACCCACATTACGCTTGACCATTCGGGGCCCAACCTGTTCACGTACCGACAGGGCCGCTTTTAAAAGGCCATCGTCAATTCCGAAAGAGACGATCGCATCTTCGATTTCTCGAATCGCCAAGGCACCCTTTCCCTGCTGAACAAGGGTATCGATATATAAATAAAGAAGATTTTTATTGTTTCCAAGCAACCGGCCGGCATCACGTAAATAAACTTCTACGTCACTGAAACGCCCCAAAGCTGCCATGGCAGAGTAAAAAAGAGAACTGTGGTCCGGGATGGCGGGAGAATAAATAAATCCTTTTGTGAAGTAGTCCAGAGCCTCATCATGTGCGCCAGCCGCCCACCGGATAACCCCTATGTTGGTATAAGGTTCGCCATAACCCTGATCTGACGCAATGGCTTTGTTAAAGAAATCCACTGCTGTATCCATGTCGCCTTTTTTATATGCCAGCACACCTTTCAGATTCAGCGCAACGGGATTTGTCTTATCCAGGAGTAACATCCTATCCGCATATGCTGCCGCCTCATCATCCAGCCCCAAACCTTCCTTGCCGTAACCGGCACATGCCATGCCCTGCAGATTCTCCCGAACAGATTCCGGCATCGATTCGAATACTTCCAGGGCTTCAGAAAATTTCTTGGTTTCAATAAAAATTCGGGCAAGCGTGTAGTAGATTTCTTCTGCCTCAGGCGCGACCTTGATACAATCGATAAGGGCTTCAACTGCCCTGTCTGTCAGACCCTGGCAGTAAAGATCCGCTGCGACCTCTGTCGCTCTCAATACCGCTAATTTTTTCCCCAGGGGGTTTTGTATGTTGAGGACCCATTTCTGTTCGAGTTCATGTCTATTATTTTTCTGAACCGGACTTTCGTTCATCTTCAAACCCATGGCATGCCGACTGTGGAAATGATGAACAAAAACATCTCCGGCAATATAATTTTTGTGCCCCTCCAGTGCTGCTCGCAAACAAAAATCTTCTACACCAAGGTCAGCAGAAACAAAGCGTTCATCAAATAAACCAATTGTTTCAACCAGATTGCGCCTGAATAACAGACAGAAATCATCCAGATTCCGCGAGGGAATTCTCCTGTATCGATAGCGATCCCGAAATGCGGCGGTGTATTTTTCCAGATAATCCGCCGTGCGATAATTTTCATCCACTACCTGCTGAGGCCCTCTGCATCGATTCGTCATTGGGCCGACAATCCCGGAATCCGGCGCACGGTTCAAGCAATCCAGCATTCCGTCAAGCCACCCCGGACCGACAAGAACATCGGCAGTTAACACAAGAATATACTCCCCGTTGGATAAGGAAATCCCCTGATTGATTTTTTTTACGATATTGTCATTTCCATGACCTTCAAGCAGATGATAATTCTTGTTCTCCTTACTTTGTCCATGCAGCCATTTGGTTGTTCCCTCAGACGAACCGTAGTCTAAGAAAAATATTTCGTGCGCTTCCGGCGTGTGCTTGCGAATATTTTTAACGCTTTTTTTGGTCTGATCAAGTGGATTCAACACAGGCAAAATGATGGATGTCATTCCTGATACGACTTTTCCTTCTTTTGAGTTAAGCAAGCCGATTGTTTTATGTACAATACCACCTTCATTTTTATTAGTATAAATTGACTGGTCTATGTCTGAATTAACTTGTTGCTTAAAAAGCAATTTATCGAGCAACGGTTGGAATAGGCGAGTCATATCCAGTTTCTTGTAATTCTCGAAATATTTATCTACAAGCTGATCAAGATTCGCATGGTGAAGTGTTTCCATGCACAGATCAGCCCATCCATCCGCATCGGCAGAGGGAAAGCAATGCTCGATCCATTCCTGTTTATGACAACGCTCAACAATAACAACAGATCGATTGTTAAGTAAATACAGGGTCCGTGCAGTAATATGATTGATGCCAGGGCCCTGGTTCGGTGCAAGGTGAACCCGCGTTCTGGCAATGTAGTCATTTCTAAAAATGGCCGCCTCGTCGAAGATGCAGACAACATTTCCACCACGAGCTTTCAACGCATCAATCAATTTCACCCGGTGAGGTGTCAATGATCCATAGTATAAAAAATCAATGTCTTTTTTCTTTCTGTAAACGATTTCTTCCAGTGCTTGCAGGTAGCCAAATCGGGGAAGTATTTCTGCTTGAATACCGAGCTGCTCGAAGTATTTCTCATTGGATTCAAGACCATGCCATACTGCAGATGCCTGCCGCATCAAAGGAACATAAACTTCATGAAATGATGATTGATCCGGCCACCCGGCAATACCGCCTTCTCTGAGGACTTCAGATTGTAGTATGATATATCTTCCTGATCGTTTGATCTGATCTGCACCGGCAGGATCTTTAAGGTTGTGAGATCCCAGGATTACATTAATTCGATCAGAATAGAATTTATTTTTTACCATGCAGCAATCGTAGCCATTTGCCTCGATAGTAAAACAGAGGTACTTGCACAGATCGTATAAAAAATGAGAAAATCGGTATCCTTCCGGCTCGATTACACAAATGGAGAATTTCATAGTTGTGACCTTTTGGTCTAACATTTACATTTATAATCAGGTTCGATACTTGTGGTTCTGTTAACGCTATCAAGATGTCTGAGTAACGAGCTGCGCCCAAATTGGGTTTTTCCTAAATCTGTTTCATATGGCATATATAGAAGTCGTCGCAAACATCATTGGGTTATCAATTGAATTTATAAGCCTAAGATAATACTTGTACGTTGGATCAATGCTGTGGATTAGAAGTGGCACTTCAAAAAAATCGACCAGTTTGTGATAAGTGTCAATGTGGATTTTGGGATGATATTTTATGATATGATTCTTCGCACCAGTAATGGCTTCCTTGTCCAAACCTTCGACATCAATTTTTAAAAAAGTGATCTCTTCTTGGATATCATCATCTAGTTTTACAATTGGCACTTTTGAGATGCCCTCTCCCTGCACGAGACGATTACCATGAAACGGCGCATTAACACCCGCCATATTCATTTCTCCCGCTTTATCGGCAACGCCTTTTACATTAAAAACGATATGATTAAGCTCCTTTAAATTATTTTTCATGATTTCCACTGTCGGCGCAGAAATATCGTAGGTATATATCCTGCGATAATTACGGTTAACCTCATTAACAAAGTCTGCCACCGTATCGCCTATGTATGAACCGCAATCGACGAAAACCTCATCTTCATAGAAAGGAAAGATATCGGGATTAGCCACAACATGTTGTGTGGAATACATGGAGATTTTTAAAGCTTCTTGCATGGAAAAGGTCAGCCAACTGACAATAAGCGCATTTAATGAAATTTTTGACAGGTTATCTTCTAAGCGATCATAGAGCCATTCTATTTTCTCAACATTATTCTTGAGTGTATTGATCCTGTTCGTAACCAGTGAATTATTCTTACCATCCATGCCGTCAAGCCAGTTATTTTCAAAATACCATCCTCTATAACCAACAGTTAGCAGATCATATAATGCAGGATTCTCCTGTTTGATTTTATCGAGGCATTCCATGGCATGGGCGATCAGTGTTTCGGAACAATTATATTTTATGGTTGATATAAGTTCGCCGAACTTCCGATCACACCCCAACAAGCCCGTTCTATATGATTCACTGGTTCTGATGCCATTCGATAAGGCAATGAGGTTCCGGTCCAGCCATTTATCGAATAATAATAAAAAATCGTGTATTTTTGACTGGTCTGATTTCATTACATCCAGCAATTCGACCATTTGATTCTTTTCGCTAAGTCCGCAGGAGAGTAAAGCTTCTTTTAATCTATCGAAAACATCTTCATTGACAAAAGCATTGTTCTTTATGAATTCCACAACTTCATTCATTGTGTTGAGCAGAGTGAGTTGCTGTTTATGATTTTGATTCATTTTGCACCCTTGAATTCTTGTTTTCCTAATTGGACAGGTTCAATTAAACGCTTGGGTTATTGAAGCAACTTATTCCATTCATTAAGATAATAATCATCAGGAAATATCCTCAAATACTGTTTAACACCGCCTTTGTTGTTTGAATACCATTGGCTGTTTGATTGAAACAGCTTGACAATACGGCTTTCAGTTTCCTTTAGGATCACTTCATTGTGTTCTTCTTGCGCATCAACATAGCTTTTGAATAAATCACCATACTTCGCCAATGACTCGATGAAGATTTCGGCACCGGTTTTGAATTTCCTGTCATCCCATTTCCGTTTTTCTTTATCCTTTCTCAATACTTCAGAAAATATCTTTTCCCACGCTTTGATTTTACGTCGTATCGAGTATTTTTCTCTTGCTGCAGAGATTGCATTTTGTGCCAGGCGTCTTTTCTCTTCCGGGTGATGATACAAATATTCAACTGCACGACAATATTCGTCCTGCGAATTCGCTATAATACCGGTCACCCCATTTTCCACGATATACCGCTCAGCAGGGTTATTTAAAACAACGGGAACAGCGCCCGCCATCATGGCCTCGCCAATGGCCTGCTCGCAGGTACCGAGATGCTTGGGCTGGAGAGGATAACCAAAAACATCGTAAATAGCGAGGTAGGGCATGATACTTGGGACCCTGCCGTTAAATGAAAATTTATCGGCAATATTCAATCTTATGGCGTCTTCTCTCACTCGATCCTGGGGATCACCTGAACAAACCATGAACTTGACATCAGGAATATTAATGTTTGAGCACATTTTAATGAAGTCCGGATGCAGCTTGCCATAATCAACAGTCCCTGTCATGCCGACTATAAATCCTTCATGCTCTTGTCTCTCGAATCCTTTAAAGATTTCCGTTCCACATGAAGACCAGACAACATCCAATCTTTCTTTAAGATGATCCGGCAAATTAATAATTTCTTCTGCTTCATAAGTTACAGGTGAAGTAAATACAAACCGGTCACTGAACTCGATTAATTTGTTCGAAAGAATATACGGGGGATTCAACGCCGATACATGATTCCAGATTATCGGGCGACATGCCGGAAATTCAGAATTCACCATGACATCAAAGAGAGTCGGATGATTCCACCAATGTATCAATATAATATCAGCCTCTTTTACCCATTCCATCAGGAGGGATTGATCGAAGTAAAGACCATCGTGAATCGACATGCCCATGTCCAGAAATTCCTGCATGGAATTTTTATTCTCCTCGAGACATGCTACTTTATGGTGAAAATCTTTGTTAATTTCTTTTTCTTTCTTCAGCCAATTGAGAACCACTGTTCCAACTCCGCCGCCAAGGTGGGGAGTAATATGCAAAACCTTGATCATGAAAACACCTCTCTAAAAAAATATCCCGAGCAAGAACTACATCCATCAAATGGAATGAACAGCAACCCTGTACCATTTCAAGGCATCAGTTTTGCTCAATCAAACACAATTATATTTCCTGAATAGTTTATATCCTCTATATATTTCTTCATTGCTTTGTTATTAAATGCCGAAAAAATCAAAACACTTGCACGATTTCGTTCGGTTTTAAGGACATCAGGCGGCAAGATGGGCCTTCCTGCGAATGTTAGATTCTGTTTTTGTACGTTCTTATCCACAAGATGGACTAAATTACATTGTTCAATCGAGGTGAATGAAAAAACAGTAAGAAATTCGGCCCCGATCCCCCAACAATAAATCGGAGTCTGACAGTAAACCAATTGATTAATGATATTCGAATGAAATTCCAGTCTGCTTCTTTCCTGGTCCATGTATAGTTGGATGTGATCAGCCAGTTCACGACAAAAAGCTTCCGGGCCGTCCAATTTGACGGCTTGTTTTTTTCGAAACAGCATCATTAATGACGGGTAGTAATAATCGTGATTATTGTACGGCATTAAATATTGGATTTCATCAATGCACTCCAGTCCTTTGGATTGCATCAACAGGTTCAGATAACGACTGGAAAAATGATTGACATGCTCCTTGGTTGCAAAAAACCAATAAAAATCGAAAGGGGAGGCGTCTTTGTAACACGTCGCATTGGGGACTTCGATAAAAACCAAACCGTTTTCCACCAAAGATTCGGAAATGGATCGAAGCACGCTGTCAAAATCAAGCAAATGCTCAAACACGTGACTAAATATTAGACACTCGTATGGCTCATCATGAAACTTGGGAATGTAGGCCGCGTCTCCCAACTGTACATTTAATCCGTCGCTCCTAGCTAGATTAACCAGTTTGGGATTAATTTCAACACCATAAACATGATGGAAACCCGCGTTTTGAAGGAATTTCAGTAATCCCCCTTTTGCACAGCCGACATCGCATATTTTAGTGTCTTTTGTAACATACGGGGATAAAATAGATAAGTAAGTTTCATACCGATGCATATCTCCTTCGTTGATTCCGCCTGTCCCGAATGAAGTGTTGGATAAATACTGGCTTTCCTGTGAATAGAAAATATTTAATTCTTCCGGAGAAATTTCGGTATCGTTGAAAATGAATCCACAGTTGTCACAGCATGCTATTCTTATGGTCTGAAAACAGGTATGCTGATCAAAATCTTTAAGCTCATGCTGAAACAGTGGTCTACGTTGGTTATGCTTGCAGAGAGGACATTTACGCCCTCTGGTCTGAGAAATCGTTTGATCTGGTTTGGAAAGTGCTCTTGGGGATTGATGATTATATATCATAGTCTTATCCACAGTATGTTCTCACGTTGCAGGACTATGGAACCCCGCTTATGATTGCCGAGTTCGTGTGTCGATGGTTGTTTACAGAGAAATAATATCCCCCCGATATTCCATGTCATTCAAAGCCGTCCTGATAGCGTCTTCATGGGCAAAAGCCGTTATGAATAATACCGACTCGCGGCTTGCCTCTTTTAAAACAGACGGGTCGCGGATGGGCTTTCCTGCTACCGTAAGGTGTACCTGCTTGTATGGGTTCGTATCGATCAAATCATCTATGTTACAATGCTTGAGCCCTGCTTCCTCATAGAGATAAAGAAACTCCCGGCCGATTCCCCATGCATGAATCGGTTTTCGCGATTGTCGTATTTTTTCAATAACCTTTCTTTTATCGCTGAGCCGTTTATAATCTTCTGCAATATATTTCTTAATTGTGGAGGGAAGACGAAGACATTTTTTTTCGATGTGATCTATTACTTTACCCGTAAGCTTAAAGACGACATTCAAATTTGGTAATACCATACTTGCACTCATCATCGGATTTTCACTTTTCGAAAGACCGACCAGTTCGAATCCCTGTTCTCCCGCTAACAGATTCATATGTTCGATATCAAAGTGCTGGATATGCTCACGCATGATGAACCAGTAAAAATCAAAAAAATACCTTTTCCCGTACCGACTGGCGTCAGGAACTGCAACACAGAAATAACCACCTTCTCGCAGGACCCTTCTTGCTTCTTTAAATGCTTGGATCGGTTCAATTAAATGCTCCAGAACCTGATCAATAATCAGACAATCGAAAGAATTGTCACTAAAAGGGATTGATTCTGCATGACCCAGCTTGACGGTAAAACGATCCTGCTTGCTTGTATGCTCAATGTATTTTTCCGTTAAGTCGATACCGGAAAGATTTCTGAATCCATTATGAAATAAATAATCCAGAAAGCCACCCATAGCACAACCGATGTCTAGGATATGGCTTTCCCTATTCGTGAAGGGCTTGATCAAATTGAAAAGCTGGGTATATCTGCGGGTCGAAAACGGACTTGCGCTGCCCGGTCTGTCTGCCACACTGTCCGGGGCTGCCATATTAAGAGGCGCATATTCCTCATTATAATATTTAATTAATCCCTGAACATCTTGAGAACTTAATTGGTTATACACATGCCCGCATTTCACACAGGCATTAACTACTGCATTCTGATACAATGCAGATCCATCAAATCCTCCACAATTCAGGTTTAGGATATTTTCAACATTCAATGATTTACATAACGGACATGGCATCTCTTCCTGACTATTCACTTAACCCCCCTGTGAGGTAATTCTATTCAATAGCATATCGGCGTGCCTATCGATATCGTCCGGCATACCGTGAGTGAGTTGACCGCATTCCCGACACACGGGATGTTCTTTTCTCTGCCTTCGCAGAAACATCTTCTGATATTCACGCAACTTTCTTCCATTCCAGATATTTTTGACGCTTGCTTCCCTTACATCGCCAATCAGTAACTTACGAGACCAATCTAGGAAGCAAAGACTGACCAAGCCGTCTGAATTAATGGAAAAAGAATAAAATACATACGGGCAAACGGAAACTTCCTTTATTACCTGCCCATATAGGCCCATCTCCTGGTTAACCTGTACCCCGTCTAATTCAAACTCAGGCCAGCAAGACATGACATGTTCAACAGACAGACCATCCGCCTTATCATGAAAGATTTCATAGAATAAGTTCTTGTCCTCGTTAGAAATCACATCACCGTTTATCTTGACGATAACTTCGCATTGATTTCTGTTCTCGTAGAAATGTTGAATATTTTTAACAAAAATATCAAAGTTAATCCGATAATCTGAAAACGCTCTATACTGTTCAGCGCTCATACCCTCTATGGAAATATTGATTCGATTGAGTCCGGCTTTAATAATTTCCAGATTCTTTTTCGGATTAAGTAACGAGGCATTCGTTGTCGTATCAACGGATAAGATATGGGGATTGTCCTTAGCATATTTGATCATATCCACAAATCTCGGGTTCAGAAGGGGCTCACCGTCCTTGTACAACCGTAAGACTTTTATGGGTTGATCAAATTCACGAACATCGTCGACAATCTTTCGGTAAAGATCAAACGGCATTGTTTGCAGCGGTCGCCCGACCACCTTCATAAGCTGTATGTCACCCGTAGGACAAAATTTACACCGGAAATTGCACCTATCCGAAGGATCGACAAAGATCACAAACGGGGTTTCCAGAGGAATAACCTCCTCGAGTTTTGTTCTTTCCGTAAGATTGATTCTTGGTTTTATTTCTGCAGTCATCCCGCACACCCTGTCCTTCTGATTCACCGATAAAAAGACTGAATTGTATCAATCAAACCTTCTGTAAGTGAATATTCTGGTTCCCAGCCGGTATTTTTCAAACACTTGTTATTCCCGCTGATAAAAGGCGGCTCCCAACTGCGGTAAGGGAGCGCCCCCAGTTGAACCAGATCCGGCCGGTCCATCAGTTTGCTTATAGTTTCAAGCAAATGGGCAATTGTCACGGGAACACCGGAAGAGATGTTGAAGACCCCCTCCGCCTGCTTTTCTATCAGCGTGCAAAAAGCTGTAGCGACATCGGCCACATGGATATAATCCCGCACCTGTTCTCCCGGGCTGGCGGGAAACGCTTTTCCCTGCATCAATGCGGCAATGGCCGCCGGAACCAACCTTCGTGGGTCTTCCAGAGGTCCGTAAGGATAAAAAATGCGCCCCCAGGCGAAACGACACCCAGCCTGCATCGCTAACTGGCTACCCAAAAGGAGGCAGGAAAGCTTAGCCGCCGCATAGAGGCTCGCTGGCCGCGTGGCCGTGTTTTCGTGCAAGTATCCAAAATCCGTATCGTATTCAAAACAGGTCCCGGCGGCGACAATCTGCAGACAGCCCATTTTGATGAGCGTTTGAAAGAGGGACAGGCTCGCATTGAGGGACTGAAGATTGCGATACGAGTTAAGGTATTGGCCCGGCTCGGTATACCAAGCCAGATGGATGCAGGCATCGGGTTTAAAAGCCGGCAGCGATGCTGCAAGTAGATCGGCATCTTCCAGCGTTCCTTCTATCGTTTCAAAGTGATCACTGATAGTCTTAAGTCGGTCGGCAGGATCTCCCGGCATAACAAGGGCCGCCACATTATGCCCCCTGGCCAGCAGGGCCTGCATCACATGGGCACCGATAAAACCTGTTGCACCGGTAATAAAAACTTTCATAACATTTTATATTTATTCATTATAATTTATCATTCGAAAATCGGCATATCCACACCGGATACGCATTTCACATCATATAACTCGGCAAAACACATTCTCTGTATGTTTTCCTTTGCCCTTGTCGTAATGTAGCCATCGACAATTCCAAATAGAGAGCGTTCGTCATTTAGTTTCTCTTCATATACCTTGACCTTGTGTTTGCAATCTGAATACTGATCAATGATGTAACCAATTTTAGATTTATTCTCTTCGATCCGGTTATCCGGTTTAATAAAAATCAGCAGCTCCACTTTTTTACCATTACAATATTTAAAAAACTCTCGGATCACCTTCTCATAGATTGGATAAGGCTCGTAAAAATCCGGCATGAATAAATAAGCAAACTCGTCGCCATCAGTTTTACCGCAGGTTAAAGGTGTAATACTGTGCAATAATCGATCAGCCTCGTCGATATGTGCGGCAATGAATTCGGAAACATCTCTATGAAACAATTCTACATTTGCCTTGATCTTTTCTTGAGTCCAATCCCACCATGCTATGCGCTGTAAAGACTGAATTTGTTTCTCATTAAACCGGTATTTAATCACCCTTGCAGGGTTTCCCCCAACAATTGCATACGGCGGCACATCTTTTGTTACAACAGCCTTTGCTGCTATTATCGCACCGTTATGGACTGTAACCCCTCCCATGATGGTTACACCATTACCTATCCAGCAATCATTCTGGATAACAATCTGACCTTTCCTTTTCATTTTATTTCTAAAAGGCTTCCCCCTAAACACACTGAGCGTACCTGTAGTGATTTGCTTATAATCATGATCGACATCCACTAAAAACAAAATATCTTCAGCCAAAGAAGAGTATTTTCCAATCTGCAAATTGTGGACTCCATCCTCCAAACGTAATTCCAGTATGGATTCAAGTTTTGCATCGACAATATAACTATCCAAATCAATGAACATTATGGGGAAAAGCTTCTGGTTTTTTAAAATATCCAATGAATAATTTGTCGGTTCTTTAATTTGATAGGGGAGAACTTTTAAATTCAAATACATAAGACATTACCTAAAAAAGTGATCATTGATCAACGGATGAATCTGATCTTTTTGAGAAATCAAGGTAGTCGTCAAGGGCCATGTTATTCCAAAGGCAGGATCATTCCAACGGACGCCCCGCTCACTTTGTGGATCATAAAATGCAGACACCTGATAAAACACTTCCGTGTCCGGTAGCAGCGTTTGATAGCCATGACCGAAGCCTTCCGGGACATAAAGCTGGTGGCGATTCTTTGCTGTCAATTCCGCGGCAAACCACTGCATGAATGTCGATGATGCGGGCCGGAGATCGATCATCACATCATAAATAGCCCCGGCAGTGCAGCGGACCAGTTTCACTTCAGTATGAGGGCTGACCTGGTAATGCATCCCCCTTATTGTGCCCCGCTGGTTATTGAATGAGATATTGCACTGAACAAAATCGGGATTCAATCCATTGGCTTCAAATTCCCTTCGACAGAAAGTCCGGGCAAAAAACCCCCGTTCATCTTCCAGAAGATCCGGCACAATGAGGTAGGCTCCTTGAAGTATTGTCTCAACGAATTTCATGATTCAACCCAGAAACAATGCTTTTCTTTTGCATCGCTTATGTATCCACAAATATCGTCTAAACTCTGTATGGCCTTTTCATCGTGAAATGCCCGATACCACCGGACGCTATGCTCAACGGCGGTCTTTCCATCCCAGACGGGCGACCAATTCAATACGTTGCGGGCCTTGGTGCAGTCGAGATTGAGTTTCCCGGCCTCATGGGGTTGACCAGCCTGCTTATGGAAGTCAAAATCACTGACCGGCCATATCCTCTTAACCTGCTCGGCGATCTCGCCGACCGTCACCTGGACGCCGCTATCAGGCCCGAAATTCCAGGCGTCGGCAAATTCTTTCCGGCCTTCCAGCAGTTTCTGTCCTAACAGCAAATAGCCGCTCAGGGGTTCCAGGACATGCTGCCAGGGACGTGTCGCCTCCGGGTTGCGTATTTCCACCTTTTTATTCTTGCTTGCGGCGCGCATGATATCGGGAATTAAGCGATCCACAGCCCAATCGCCGCCCCCGATGACATTGCCGGCCCTAGCGCTGGCCAGAAGGGTTTCGTGGGTTCGCTCATAATCCTTCAAGTTAAAGAATGAATCACGCCAGCAGTTCGTGACCAGTTCCGCACACCCCTTGGATGCACTGTAGGGATCGTATCCTCCCAGGGGGTCGTTCTCCCGATAACCCCACACCCATTCCCGATTTGCATAGCATTTGTCGCTGGTTACATTGACAATGGCCCGAACGCACTTACCCTCCCGGGCCGCTTCAAAAACATTCACTGTTCCCATGACATTGGTGGATAAGGTCTCGCAGGGATCGTCATAAGAACGTCTGACGATAGCCTGGGCTGCCAGATGAAAAACGATTTCCGGCTTATAGTCGGCAAAGACTTTTTTTAGTTTATTCACATCCCGGACATCACCAATGACGGATGCAATATCCAGGTCGAGTAGTGCAAAATGATTGGGGTCTGTTGGCGATGGAAGGGCATAACCGATTACTTCCGCCCCCAACTGAGAAAGCCACAGAGCCAGCCATGAGCCTTTGAACCCGGTGTGTCCTGTGATGAGAACCTTTTTATTTTGATATATATTACCAAACATCGCTTATGTTCTATTACTCCCAGATCTTCCAACTGGCCTGCCCGGATTTCCAGAGTTGTTCCAGAATTTCCTTGTCCCGCATGGCGTCCATGCATTTCCAGAACCCATAATGTTTATAGGCAACCAATTGATTGTCCTTGGACAGCGCTTCCATGGGGTATTCTTCCCACATCAGGTCGTTGGAATTTTCCGGCAGGTAGTTGAACACCTCCGGCTTCAATACGAAGAACCCGCCATTGATCCACCCACCGTCCCCCAGAAGTTTTTCACTGAAGCTGGATACGCGTGCATCTTCTTCGATACCTAAGAGCCCAAAACGACCGGCCGGCTGGACAGCCGTAACCGTGGCGATCTTCCCATGTTCCTGATGATAGGCGATCAGTTCCTTGAGGTTGACATCGGCCAGCCCGTCGCCGTAGGTCAGCATGAAATCCTCATTGCCGATATAATGCTGAGCCCGTTTGAGTCGCCCAGCCGTTTTTGTGTCGACACCTGTATCTACAATGGTTACCCGGAATTTTTCTGTATTGGAACGGTGCACCTCGAAACTGTTTGTCAATAGGTTGACGGTCACATCGGAATTGTAGATATAATAATTAAGGAAGTATTCCTTGATCATGAAACTTTTATAGCCGACGCAGATCACAAAATCATTAAAGCCCTGGGCTTCGAATATTTTCATCAGGTGCCACAGGATCGGTTTCTCCCCGATTTCAATCATGGGTTTGGGTTTCAGATAAGATTCCTCGGAGATACGTGTACCGATCCCACCCGCAAAAATGACAACTTTCATGAAGCGAAATCCTCCTACAGAAGAAAGACCCTTTTACCGTCGGTCTTAACAAAATATTGACACTGTTGGCTCTTTCGGCCTCACAGCCCTGTCAATAAGCATGCTGAAAAATGTTTTTTAGGAAAAAACAACCTGATCACAGGCTTGCAATTACCCAGATTCATAGACTTTCCCGCGAACAAAACCTTTACTGAAACTGGTCATCGTGCCACTCGATATCACATCATTTTCTATCCACTTTACAGCAACATCGGTGCCACATCAGAAGAGGTGAGGCTTGAAATGAACCCAGAAGATGAAAAAAAGATTTTTTGCGAAGGGAAATCAGATTTCATCAAAAATTCAAGGCATTTTGCTCAAGTTTCTTTCCGGTAATCCGATAATAATTACATGGAAATATACAACAGCGCCGACTTACTTTTCTCCGCCACAGCCCCCTCTGCAGCCATGATGGAGAATATCTCCGGATCAGCCCTGGGCCGAGGCATTGATGCATTCACGAACAAGGATTACAATGCGGCTGTCCGGGAATTCCGGCACGCCATTTCCCTTTCCCCTTTTTCCGACAACGCCCTCAAAGCCTTCGAATATATGGCTAATGCCCTTGTAAACAGCGGCAAAACATCGGAAGCCATCACCACGTACAAACAGGCGATCAATGTCTTCCCTTCCGCCGACGGTCTTAATCTCAGCCTGGGGAATCTCCTGTTTTCCGAGGATCGAAAAGAAGAGGCTTTGGAACAGTATAAAACCGCGGTCAGGAAGAACAACGCAAACAGTGAAAATTTTTACGCTCTGGGTCAGGCATATCTTTCCTTGGATCAATATAATGAAGCTGAAACCCAATTTAAAAAAGTCATCCAGATGTCCCCCCAAGACTCCGCCGGTTATTATGCGCTGGGACAAACCTACCGAACGGCAGGCCGATATGATGAAGCAGAGGAACAACTAAAAAAAGCGTTATCAATCGAGAAGGACTTCACAAATGCCCATTATGAACTGGGCCTGACTTACGCCCTTCGCCAACAGATTGAGAAAGCTCAAATAGAATTAGACATACTGGAAGAAAAAAATTCCGGGTTTCTCTCCGATCTGGAATACACAATCAATCAAAATTCCTCTCCGCGTTTTGTCTTAGCCTATAGTAACAGCCTCAATCTAGCTTCGGGACCGGGCACGAAGGTGTCTGCCCTCGACCCGTCACTGGCTGCGCCAAGCACAAGTAAAACTTATACCGTGAGCTTTGTTTTTGATAAGGATATGGATCCAACTTCCGTCCAGAATATCGCCAACTGGAATATCAGCCGTTCATCCAGCACCGATACCGGAGGTATTTACAACTGGGGCAAGAAGTTGACGCCGTCAGAAATCAGCATCGCTTCTTTACCTGTAAGTGTGGCTTACGACGCAGACCTCGTCACGGCCAAAGTAACCTTTAAGATTACCCAGAATGCGACCGGCGACGGGACCATCGACCTTTCCCACCTTGTTTTTAAGTTCAATGGCAGTGATATCTACGGCAATGCCATGGATACTTCAGCGGATCAGTACAACCGGTTTTCGAAGATTGTGTAACTTCATACCCTATCGATAACGCACGCCCCTTCCTCAGCCTCAGGCCCATTTCCCCGCTGTTTTATTATTCCGGCAATAATCATGCAATCCCGGCGGAGAGATTGTGTCTTAATTATCATCTAAGGCATCAGTCGAAGAGTATTGTTCTTTCAACACACTGGAATAATTAGATTCTTCACTTCGTTCAGAATGACCACAAAACACAAATAAGGCATTGCGACAGTCTCAAAATCCGGGACGGCTGTGTTTGATGATCTGCTTTAGAGACCTCATGCTGACATGAAAAAGCAGACCGCGGCGATGCCGCAGCCTGCTTTTATAGGTCGTCAGCAGGATATTTGAATTATTTGAGGAAATTCAGAATTGAATTCTCGCCCAGCTTGGTAGCCAGGGCATAGGTGGACTGCAGGGCAATCTCCTTCATGGACAGAAGCATGCCCAGCTCCGTGACATTGGCGTTTTCCGTATTGGCAACGATATCGGTCACCTGCTTATCCAAGCGGGTGAGGCTGTCCTTGGCCATTTCGAGACGAAGCTGCTTGGTGGAACACAGAGAAGCCTGCAGTTCAATCTGTTCACGCGCACCGGCCAAATCATCAACCAGCGCATCCACACCCGCAATATTATTGGTCTCCATGGCTGTAATCAGATCCGTCAGGATCTGGAAGACATCAAACCCCACCCCGCCCTTGGGTACAAAAAGGCCTTCTCCGGGCGTGCTGTAATCCGCCAGGTTATCCGCACCGACCGGAAGGGATAAAGCCTGATCATCGCCTTTGTAATATCCGGCGGCGTATGCCTTGACGTAAAAGACATCATTCTGGCCCACACTGCCGGCGGCAAAGGTCAAATTCAGGTCGTCGGTCGTATCCAGAGGCGTGCCGTTATCATCCAAAAGGATTGTATCCGTGCCGGCTCCACCCCAGGTATTGGAGACGGCGCCCCAGGTTTTCCCGCCGTCCGTGGAAATTTGATAAGATGCCGTGCCCACGGTTCCATTCGCCGTCATCCTGACCACATAGGTTTTATTGGACGTCCCACTGAAGGTGCCGCCTGCGGTAATGGTTCCCCCATAAGTGTTCTTCGCCCCCATGCCGGTTTCCGTGCTTGCGGCATGCGGGGTGGCGGAGAAGGGCTCCGTGCTGACCAGGGAACCGGAAAAGAGATAATTTCCGCCCAGTTGAGAATTGGCCAGCGAAAGGATCTGATCCCGCGCTTCCCGGACCTGTCCGGCATAAATGGCCTGCGTCGATGCGGTTTCCGTACCGTAATTACCGGTGGCGGTCTGGATGGTTCCCAGCAGTTTGAGGATGCCGTTCAGGGTTGTATCCGTCGCGGAGATCCACGTTGTTCCCTGTTCGATATTCCCCTGATACTGCTCAATGGTCGACAGGGTCTGGCGGCCGTTCAGAACTTTCATCATCCCTGTCGGATCATCGGAGGGACGGTTGATTTTCTTCTGCGTCGCCAGCTTCTCCAGCAAAGCATTATAGTCTGCCTGGAGATTGTTCATGTTTTTAATCGTGGAATAATATTTCATGTTATCGGATACACGCATAATCTCACCTTTATATTGACCTTCTCAATCCTTCTACGGATAAAGCCTCACCGATTGATGCTCATCAAGGTATCGAGCATCTCTTCCACGATTGAAACCAGTTTCCCCGCTGCATTGTATCCCATCTGATACTTGATCAGCTTCACCATTTCCTCATCGACGGATACACCAGAAACGGATTCCCGCATATTGCTCAGCCGTTCTAAGACATTATTCTGGTGCGTCACGGCCCAATTGCTGTCGGATACATCCTGCCCGATTTGACCGACAATCGACGTGTAGTACTCACTGAATGTCGATAAACCACCGTTCAGCACGCCCTTTTCACCCAGTTCAGCCAGCAGGAGGGCCTGCTCGCCATCCCCCATGACCGTGGAAGAGGCGGCGATCCGGTTCACGTCACTGGATATTTCCGTATTGACCTGCATGTAAGCGGCCCGGGTAACCGGGGCGAAGAAGTTCAGCCCCGTGTTCTGATAGCGGTCGAAACCCGACTGATGGATCGTATTGACTTCATTAACGATAGTCGCCGCCAGGGTATCCAACTCATTCATATAGCCGGGAACAGTTTCATCCCTGATCTCAAGTAATGCTCCCAATTTACCTTTGGTAATGCTTTGCGTGATCGGATCATCCGTTTTGTCGCTGAACACCACATCGGAAATGGTCGGATCGGCGGCACTCGGCACCAGAGCAAGGCTCTTGGTCATGGTCCCGTCAACCAGCAGGCTGCCGTTGGCCAGAAACACCTTCACGCTGCCGTCATTTGCTTCGACAATGTTGATATCGACGAGATTACTGAGAGATTTCAACAATTCCGTCCGGTTATCCATCATAACATTTGCGTCTCCCTGAGCAGATCCGGACTCGACTATCCGTCTGTTCAAGTCGCCGATGGCGGATACGATCGAATTGATCTGCGTCACCGTGGAGGAGACTTCCTGCTCCGCATTCCCGATGAGGGTCTGCAGGCCGGAACTCATATCCCGGAACATTGCCGTCAGACTTTGGGCCGTACTCAGGAGGGCTGCCCGCTGTACCTGCCCGTCGGGATTCGCCGACAGTTCCTGCCAGTCTCCCCAGAAACGGCTGAGCAGATCCGCAAACCCGCCGCCCTTACTTTCATCAAAAATCGTTTCAATATTGGACAAAAATCCCGCTCTGGTTTCACTGTATCCGACAAGCTGATTCTGCTGAATGATCTGAGATTCCAGGTAATTATCATAGATTCGTTCGACGCCCGTCACATCAACGCCTATCTGAAAGACATTACTCTGGACATCGATCGCCCCTAAAGAATTGAAAACTGCCCGTTGCCTTGCATATCCCGGTGTATTGACATTGGCAATGTTCGATCCCGTGACATCGATGGCCATCTGATGACTCAGAAGCGCGTCTTTGGCCGTATTGAGTAATGCACTGATTGCCATGACTTTATCCTTCCCTGTGAATGAGGCTGCCCTGCATGGCATTCATGCTGAGCTGGCCTGTTTTCTGATAATTTCCCCCCGGAGCAACCATGTTCTGGAGCAGACGCAACGAACCCTGCACGTCTTCCAGAGCGGCATGAATCAATTCCCGGTTACGGTGGTTGTTGACACGAATGGTGTTTGCCGTTTGCGTCAAGAGCTGCTGACGGATGCGCAATTTTCCCGTCAGGGCTTCATCACAGGCCCGATCAACCAGATCGGATAGGGAAATATTTTCAGCCTGAAATCCCAGAAGAGAACGGATTTGTTCGATAATGTCGCGGCGGGCGAGCGTGTTGCTTTTCTCCCGAAGCAGGAGGCTTTCTTTACGACTGTTGATTTCCTCGATGGCGTCCGGAGAGGCCTTGGTCAAGACCACCCGTTCTTCTTCCAGGAGATCGAGGAGGGACTGCTGAATGGACTGTTCCTTCTCCAGATTGCCCAAAAGTTTACTATAGAGAAACCTCTGCTCTTCAATGATTTCTTCAGCGCTGCACGTGTCATATTTTTGATCCATGACCAACCATCCTATTATGATTAATAAATCAATTGGTTCAACGGCCTCCCGAAGGAGTCCGCCTCAGGATGAAGAGGCTGCACGGCAGAGAGGGGAACAGAATGCCACGGGAGGGCATGCAGGACATGCCCCGGTCAGGCGGGTGCTTATCGCAAATTTACGCAAAAATGTCGAGGAGCGACTCTCCCACGATTTTTCCGGCGATCTTTTCCCCGCTCACATTGTATGTTCCCGCTTCTATCCGGCCCTTCAATTCCTGAACCTTTTCTTCCCGGATATCCGGAATGCTGGCGACAGCATTCTTTATTGCCTGAACATCTTTTGCCTTCGTGGACAGATCAACCTTCTCCTGAGGAGCAGCGACTCCCGTAACCGCCCGCTCGGCCTCTTGACGCAGGCCGCCGTTCTTCTGATACTGCTGAATCATCTGGGCAGTCGTATCTTTAATACCGGAAATCTTCACTTCTGTTTTCTCCTTCTAAATGATCTTACCACTATTATCGGCACTTCCTCAAAAAACTTTAATCTTTTGACACCAAAATGTTCGGCACGGTCTTTTCAGGCGTCACCGAATTGACAGATCCCTCGTTTCTGAGCACCTTGCCCGCCAATTGCTTGTAGAGCATTTCCTTCAACCCCAGGCCATGACTCCTTCTGGAAAGTTCTTCGGCAACTTTTTGATCCATCATCATCTCATAGGTGTCTTTCCCGGGAAACTTGTTCAGCAATCCCGAGTCGGGAATCGTATGCCGCATGGACTGAAACAGTTGATAGGTGAAAATGGCTTCGAAATCGGCGCAGGCCTTCCGCAACTTTTTTTCCTTTTCCTGCTGCGCCGCGGTTGCCTCATCAACCCGCTTGGCCGAAGCGGATGTGATAACCGGTGCTGCGCTTTTAATCGAACCGTCCATGTTCCGACCTTACCTTTTCTATCAACCCGGTTTTAAAAAACCCCGACGTTATATGATCTTCAGATCTGCCTGCAGGGCCCCGGCGGCCTTGATCGTCTGAAGGATCGTGATCAGATCGCGCGGCGTCACCCCGATGGCATTTAACGCTTTGACCACTTCGTCGATCGTCACGCCTTTGGGGACCACCATAAGTTGATTTTTCTCTTCCGCTGCACCGACCGTTGTTTCCTGGGTCACAACCGTCTGACCGCCCGGCGCGACCACGGTCCCTGTCTTCCTGTCTTTAGCGGGGCGCGCCCCCGGAGCAGCCCCCGGAGCAAAGGGCAGAGGTTGGGATACGTCAAAATCTTCTCGGATCTGGATGCTCAGGTTGCCGTGGGAAACCGCCACCGTCGATATTCTGACATTTTCTCCCATGACGACGGTGCCTGTCTTCTCATTCATGACAACCACCGCAGGCGCATCGACGGACACATCCAGATTTTCAATCCGGGGCAGGATATCCACAACGCTCCCTCCGGTCGAGGATAACAGTGCAACCGTTATGACGCGGCCGTCGAGCTGACGGACCTCGACGCCATTCAGGGAGGAACGAACGGCGTCGGCCACGCGCTTGGCGGTCGTGAAATCCGGTCGCTGGAGTTGAATGGTCAGGACCCTTCTGCGATCAAGATCGTACTTCAATTCTTTTTCAATAAAAGCGCCGTTGGAGATCGTCCCCACGCTGGGATGGTTTTTCACGGTACTGGCATTGGCGCCGCCCGCGGAGAATCCGCCGAGGGTAACCGGTCCCTGAGCCACGGCATAGACCTGGCCATCAGCCCCCTTCAGGGGGGTCATGAGGAGGGTACCCCCCAGGAGGCTATCGGCATCGCCGATCGAAGAAACCGTGACATCAATTTTTGTCCCCACCTTGGCGAACGGCGGCATGGTTGCCGTAACCATGACCGAGGCAGCGTTGTCCGCATCGATTTCCTTGTCTTTCGTGGACAAACCCTGCCTGCTGAGTAGGTTGGCCAGGGTTTCCCGCGTAAACCCGTTATCGACGTCGTCACCTGTACCGGCCAAACCGACCACCAGACCGTAACCGATCAACTGGTTATCCCGGACGCCGTTGAACTCAGCAATATCCTTGATTCGGGCCGCCTGTGCCGCGTGACATCCGACACC
The DNA here is from genome assembly GCA_964494155.1 of uncultured Syntrophales bacterium. Classification (GTDB taxonomy): domain Bacteria; phylum Desulfobacterota; class Syntrophia; order Syntrophales; family JAAYKM01; genus JAAYKM01. The sequence goes on along the minus strand of CAZBQX010000005.1, from coordinate 77,947 downwards.
CAGGACGAACATGATCGTCAGGAAAACGCCAACCCATTTCATGCTGATCTTAGACATTTTTTTAACTCCAATACCATTTTCACCGAATCATCCGCATCCCTAGAAGGGCCAGACCCAGTCGACTACCCGTGTCATCCATCCCGGTCTTAACTTGTCGTTGACAATTCCCTTGCCTGTGTAAAGGATCTGTGCATCCGAAATATACTGGGAGGCAATCATGTTATCCGACGTGATATCGTCAGGCCGAATAATTCCGGAAATGACGATGAACTGATCTTCCGCGTTGATCGTCACCTGCCGCCGGCCTTCGATCATCAGGTTGCCGTTTTCCAGGACACGGATCACGCGTGCGGTGATCCTTGCCACCAGGGTATTTCCGCGGCTTGTATTTCCGGCGCCCTTCAGACTGTTGGCGGAGGTGCCGCCGATCTTGATCTGGCCGCCCATATTTTCATTCCGTTCCAGGATAGAGGTTTCAATTCCCAAAAGCGCATCGATCTCGGCGGTGGTGCTGGAATCCCGGCTCGTATCGGTTCCTGCCTTGTTGTTTCCCGTCGAGGACTCGGAGATGATGATGGTGACAATATCGCCGATCCCCCTGGCCTTGCGGTCCGCAAACAACGAATTCTGAGCATTCTCACCCGGCCAGATGGACCCCATCTGCGGCGCCGGTCGCTCCACCGGCGGGATGTAAACATCTTCCTTGACGGTTTCCTGCAGGGGAATGCAGGACATCAAAAGAAAGCAAAGACCCGGATATAATAAAAGCTTTATGTACTTCATGGTTTTCCTGCCCAATTATCGCTTAAAAGAATTCTACTTTAACCAAGCCTTCCGCCATGACCTTGGCCAGAATGGTCTTCTGGGAGGAAAGGTTCTTCACCCGGATTCGCTGCCGGTCAACCCCCGGTTCCTCCGCCACGCCGGTGGCCATCAAACTCATGCGACCATTATCAAGCACGATCCGTACCACTTCCCCCTTTTTGATCAGCACGGGTTCCTTGACCATCCCGCGGATGATTTCGCGGTCGGGAGCGAGATCGACGATTAAACGCTTGCCGATAATTTCATCCACATCACTGATCGCTTTCAGGGAGATTCTGCGGACCCACCTTGCGGACAGTTGTAAATCATCCGCACCAACAATACTGTTCCTTTTGATGACACGCACGGCGGTGATATAATTTTCACGCACTTCAATATCGGCCCGCAACGTGTACTTGGCAATCTGCACCCCATTATCGAAGAACCGGATCAGGAAATGACAATTGCCGATTAAGACCGTTTTCCCCATCTGGGAAACTTCATGGGTAATTTTTTCCCCTTTGAGGCTTACTTCGGGCAGTTTTTCCGGAAATTCCATGCGGATGTCCTCGGCGGACCGGGACGAGTTATCCCGCACATACTGGTTAACCAGTTCCCCCAGGTTATAGGCCCGGTTCGTACCGGAAGAAGACGCGGCCCCCATGACCGGACCGGGCATCAGGGTCAGACCGGCGAGGATAACAATCAAATAAATGAACCTTTTCATAGATTTATCCTGCAAAACATTACCTCTTCAGGTTGGCGATAATCGACAGCATGGCATCGGCTGTCTGGATCGCTTTCGAGTTGATTTCATAAGCCCGCTGACCGGTGATCATCTTGATCATCTCCTCAATGACGCTCACATTGGACATTTCGAGGTAATTCTGGGTAATGGTTCCCATACCATCTTCTCCGGGACTTCCGGTAATCGGTTCTCCGGAACCTTCCGTCTTGTCGTAAAGATTGCGGCCCATACTGGTCAGGCCCGCCGGATTGATGAATTTGGCCAGTTCCATGCGTCCCGTCGCCACGGCCGTGCCGGACTGATCCGCCGCCGTCCAGGTCCCGCCCTTGTCCACGGTGAATGTTACGGTCTGCTGCGGAACGGTTATCTCGGGAATGATTTTCAACCCATCCGTCGTGGTCAGAAAGCCGTCTTTGCTGACCTTTAAATTACCGGCCCGGGTGTAGTAGGTGGTTCCGTTGTCGTCGACCTGAAAAAAACCGTCCCCTTCGATGGCGAAATCGAAGGCGTTGCCCGTGAGTTGATAATCGCCCTGATTGAAAATCTTCTGGGTCCCGACAGGTTTAACACCCATACCGACTTCAAGACCCACGGGGGTCTGATTACCCGCTGACGTTTCCGATCCCGCCTTCGCATAGATCTGGTACATGAGATCCTGAAAATCCGCACGGGATCGCTTGAATCCGACGGTGTTCACATTGGCGAGGTTGTTGGCCACCACGTCCTGATCCAACTGCTGCGCTTCCATGCCTGTTGCCGCCGTATACAAAGACCTGATCATATCACCCTCCTTGAATGGTTAAACCAACCGGCCAACCCGGCTGACAGACAGCCGGTCCTGCTCGGATATCGTCTGGATCGCTTTCTGGTAAAGCTCGAAAGTCCTTTGAATATCGATCATCTGAATCATTTCTTTTGTTGCGGAGGCATTGGAGAGCTCCAGATAACCCGATTGAACATTTTTCTCCTCCGGCGCCGGCGTGGTTAATCCCGCCTGACCCGGATCAACAAACAATCCGTTGGCCGACCTTTTCAATTTTGTGGTGTCCGAAAAGGTAACAACCTTTAAAGTTCCCACCTCGGTGCCGTCCGCCTCGGTGCCGTATACCTTGACCATGCCGCTCGGTGCGATCTGTATATCCGTTTGGCTGTCCGTGTTCGGAATGGTAATCCGGCCGCCTTCGCCCATCACGGGATTGCCCAGCTGATCCGTCAGTGTGCCGTCCTTATTGATGGTAAAGTTACCCGCCCGGGTGTAGGCCGGTCCCGCAGCTGTTTCTATCTCGAAGAAGCCCTCGCCCTGGATCGCGACATCCAGATTGTTTCCTGTTCTCTCCAGAACGCCCTGGGTGAAATCGATGTAAACCGCCGTGGTCACCTCGGGCACCTGATCGTTCGTCGGATCGGCTACGTTGTCACCGACGGATGCCATCATATGCTCGGTCTTGTAACCGGGTGTTGCCGAGTTGGCGATGTTATTCGACACCAGATCCAGTTGATTCACCTTAACGGCGGCGACGCCGGCGATATCGAGAATGGTGTAGGACATGGTTGTTGTAACCTCCGCATGATCTTTACCCGATACAAAGCAAGTCGCGTACCAAACGGGGAAATATCGAAGCCGGGGTGGGTTCAAGCCGGGAAAGTTGACCGCCTCCTCGAAAACTTAAGTAAGAAAAATCGCTGGTTATCCGCTGACAACAAGCATCGCCTCTTTGATGCGTCAAATATTTGTCTGCCGGAACAACGCAAAGAAAATTCCCGTGTCACCAAATTGAATCACCCCGAATGGTTTGGCGATAAGAATGGCATCAAAAAAGAGGAAAATATTTCCCAGCAGAATGGGAAAAGCGGGTTCCTAAGATCGGTTCGAATTTAAGGAATAAACGAAGGCGAGGATTTCCGCCACGGCACGGTACACTTCAACAGGGATCTGCTCGTCGATGTCCAGACGGCTCAGGATCTCCACCAGGCCAGGGTCGTTTTTGACGGGAATACCATGTTTTTTGGCCAGTTCAATAATCTTATCGGCCACATAGCCCTTCCCCTTGGCGGTGATTCGAGGGGCGGCATCTTTTTCCGGATCGTATTGGATGGCGGCGGCGACGGTTCTTTTATGTTTTTGTTCCATGATACGGTTCCTCGAAAGGTCACAAGAGGTTCGATCATTCCGTCAGGCGAAGAAATTGATGACGTCGCCTTCATACCAGGATGAATTCCGGACATAATCATGCTTGGTTAAAGTGATATCGTCACGGACATCACAGGTCATCCGCATCACCCGGAACCCCAGTGAATCGAGATTTTCCCTTAATTCTTCAAGACCTGACGAGACAAGCCCCACCGTGTCAACCCTTTGGCACGACAGATCGGCCGTCAGGTCCTGCCCGTTGATGCCGACGTCAATCATCATCTCTCCCAGCACATCGAGATTGAGAAAAAACACCACGCGGAAAGGCGCACCCGCTTCCCTTCCTTCCTCGCCGCGGCTTCCGTTGAATTCGATATAGATATCCTGCATCGTCGGTCCCTGGGAGAAAGCAAAGGGAATCTGGACCATAAAGCGGTTGTCCTGTTCCCGGGACACCACGTTGAGGACCTGCTGGGTTTCCAGAGTCCGGACCGAGCGGTCGGCATATTCGGCCAGCCGCATCAGTTTTGCCGCTTCCGCTTCCGGAATATCCGGACGGGTATCCAGCCACGTGCGGATTCCCGCGCTGAGGTCGATCAGGGCGCTTTTCAGATTATCCCCCTGCGGTTGAACGTTAAACGCACCGGAGGGATTTTCCGTCAGGACCTTTCCCAGGTTATGCTCCAGCAAAAAACCCGCACGGGTCATAAAATCCCGGATAAAAAGGGGATTTTTCATGGTTTCCGTGGAAAAGATCAACGTACGAATCATTTGGCCCAGGACCTGTGACCGGTCCCGCAGCAGACTGTGTGACAGGGTTTTCAAACTTTCCGGGCTGAAAAGGGGCCCGCCGGATTGGAACAGTTCCGTCATGGCCTGGGGATCTGTGCGAAAGGCTTTCAGGTAACCGGTGATGCGGGCCTGCTCTCCCCCGGTATACCCTGCAACCAGACGCAACAGGATCTGGGGCTGCAGGCTTTGAACTTCGACATTGATCTTTTGACCCACCTGGAGGGGAATGGTTGTCTCCGCCGTAACCGGGGCGCCCTTCAGCATAACGACCACTCTGCTGGCGTCCAGTTTCTGCGCCACCTGCGCTTCCAGGGTCTCCCCCAGCTGCAGCGGAGCGGCGGCTGGGGGCGGGGTGCGAAGCGCCTTCAGATAACCGGTCGCCTGAGTTTCTCCACCTTCAGCGGTACCCGCATTCAATCGCAGAAGAATCTGTGGTTGAAGCGTTTCGACCTGGACATTGATTTTTTGACCGACCTGGAGGGGAATGGTTGTCTCCGCCGTAACCGGGGCGCCCTTGATCATGACGACCACTTTGTTGCCTTCCAGCTTTTGCAACACTTGTGCTTCCAGGGTCTCCCCCGGTTGCATCTGGGGAAAGCCCTGTAATTCGTATCTCTGCTGGATGGCTTTGATCAGCAGTTGGGATGCAATACCCGTGATCTGGTTAATCGGCATCAGACCGGCTCATTTCCGGCGCTCAACAGGCCCTTGATCAGAGCGAGTTCTCCTTCCGTCACCCCACATTCCCGGGCAATTTCCCGGTCGGATTTCCCCTGACGGATCAGGCAGGCGGCATCCTTGTATCGGAGGTTTTCTTCCATCCCGCCGGAGAACCCCCCGGGTTTTTCCTGACTCAGTTTCTTCTCCGCTTCCTCCATCAATAATGCCAGAGCCTTCTCACGGTCGTCGATCTGGCGGATCATATCGCTCAGCGTTTTTCGTCCCCGGTCCATCGCCTCCTGAAAATTCTGAAATTCCTCCCGGGATTCGTCGAGGAGCGCCTTTAATTGCGCCAGGTCGGTCTTGGCGAGGACGGGCATCGACGGCGCCTTTCGCGCCTTGCCGAACCCCTGGAAAAGCAAAAACACCACGGCAATGCAGAGGATGGCTTCAACGGCGATTTGAATAATCAGCAGCAATTGGATGTTCATTTTAGGCCTTTATGTCGATACGACTGCCCGGGATGGGTTCGTCGTCGGGGTTCTCATCGGGAGGCGGTGTTTCCGGTTCTTCCTGGGCATGACCATCTTTCGTCTCCCGCCTTTTCTCTTCGCGGTCGAAGGTGTCTTTGATGGCATGCGACGCCTCTTTCTGCTCCAGGTCCTTGACTTTTTCTTTCTGCAGCCGCCGCTCTTCCGTCAACTGGAGATTGAAATACCGCTGCTGCATATCCGCATGCTGCTGCTGAACATTCTGGACCTTCTCCATTTGATGGGACTGCAGGATAGACTGTTGGGCGTCGATTGCTCTGACCATGGCGCTTTCCCCCTTGCTCCCCCTTATTCATCCGTCTGCCGATAAATGATCCTGCGATTTCATACCGCGTCTCCTATCGATAGGGGATGGCCACCACCAGTTCATTAAAATCGGCTTCACGGGACAAGCGAATCTGAGCACCATGATACTTAAGAAGAAGACATGCATGGGAAAAGCCATCCACAAGAGAAGACGTTGCCGGCAGTTCCGCGTTTTCAGCCAATTTATCCACAAAACACAAACTCTCCCCGGAAAACGGCAGGCCCGTGTCCCGCAGGTGGACATAAACCATCTGATCGTCGTTGTCCGTGGAAATGAAGAATTCTTGGGTCGATCCGTTTTTCATGGCCATCATGGCGCGGCGGATCAGGGCAAAAAAACTCAGGGAGTAATCCGCCAGGGAACCTGTTACATCAGGAAGATCTTCCTTGAACGTCAGGTTCTTTTTGACCTCGTGTTTAAAGGAAAGATAAAAGTCGGTAAAACGCATCTCCGCGGTCAGCAATTGCGACAGATTGATCTTCTCCGGCCGGTCCTCGGCAATCCCCTGAAACTTTCTCGCCACATCCCAGAAAAGATCGGAAAATTTATCCGATTCCTGATTGATGGAACCGACATCCTTCAGGAGTTTTTCATAATCTTCCTTCAATCCGAACGCCACATCGGGATAACGCTCCCGTATCTTGCGCACATGATCGTCGAGGCGACGCTGGAGCAGTTTGGCCCGGCCCATGATCCCATTCAGGGGATTGGCGAAATTGTGAAGAATTCCGGGCATGAGTTCGTCGTACATCGTCGCCAGGAACTGCTCCCGCAAGGCATTGTAATATTCCGCTCTCTCCATGGTTCCTCTCCTCACGATATTCCAACAACCGGTGATCCGGTCATCCGATCACGTTTAAATAAAGGTATAATCGACAAGATACACATTCGTCACCGCGCCCTCGCCGAGGATCTGGTTCATCAGAACCTTCAAATCCTGCTTCAACAGGTCCCGGTTGTTTACCGCGGACAAGAGTTCATTTCCTCTTAACTGAATGGCGTTCATGACCTGGCGCCGGATACCGGCGTTGGTGTTGAGATCGGCCTGCTTTTTGTTTTTACTCAGTTCGGCCACAAAGTTAATCATCAGGATGCGGTAACCGCTTCCCTCCGGCAGGGGAATCAAAAAATCCTTGAAGACCAGCCGCGGCGACGCAGAAGCGAGAGCCTGTGCGGTAGCAGCTTTTTCCCGGGCCAAAGTCGCTTTCTTCTCTTTGTAGATCCCGACGGCACTCCAAATCCCAAAGGCCACACCGGAAATGAGCAGACACCCGATCACGCCGAAAAGCCCCAGTTTGAAACGCCTGCCGCGCGCGGAAAGCCAACTTTTCTTCTCCACCTCCGCCGCGGGGGCTTCTTCCGGCGCCTCCGGAATGAGGGCCTCCTCCGTTTCGAGAGGAAGGTCCATTTTATCAAGTTCTGCTTTTCTCATCATCTTTTTTTATCTTTCCGACGAAAAATCTCTTTTCTCAATGCAGATGCCTCGTAACACCCCGAAGCCGCAGGATCGCCTGGGTGTGAAGCTGACAAACCCGTGATTCGGTGAGGTTCAGCACTTTCCCGATCTCTTTCATGGTCAGCTCTTCATAGTAGTACAAAGCAAGAACCAATCTTTCTTTCTCAGGCAATTGATTGACCGCCTTTTTCATCCCATCCCTCAGTTCACTGCTTTTCAGCAGCTCCAGAGGATTTCCGTGATCAATGGTTTCCAGCATTTCATCCCGGCTCAAACTGTCGAGGTAATCCCCGGGCAGATCCTCGCTGCTGATCATCGAAATACAACGGGATTCGTCCAGAAGCTGGAAGTATTCCTCCATTGTCATCTTCAGGAATTCCGCGACTTCCTCCTCGTCAGGGGAACGGCCTAATTTTCTCTGCAACTTTTCAAATGCCGCTTCGAGTTTATTGTCCTTGCTCCGCGTAGAACGCGGCACCCAGTCCCGGGAACGCATTTCGTCAAGTACGGCGCCCCGAATGCGAAAACGGGCGTAGGTTTCGAACTGGACATTCCGGTTCACATCATATTTTTCCAGAGCCGACATCAACCCGATCACCCCGACATGAATCAAATCCTCCCGGTCGACGACATGACTGGGCAGCCGGGCCGTGATTCTCCCCACGACGTTTTTGACGAGGGGCACATACTTCATGATGAGTTGATCGCGTTCTTTTTTCGTCACGGCCTTTTACTAAATCGCATCCCAGAAAAACCCAAGGGTTCCCGTCGTGTCGTGTTCGGGCTCTTCCCGACCGATCTTCTCCGCAAGGCTTTGCAGACATCTGCTGGCCGGGGAATTGGGAAAGAGGCTCACGAAAGGTTTCTGTTTTCGCACAGCGTCCGAAATATGATCATCCTGGGTAACATGGCCCAGATATTCCACCGTCACATTCAAGAAATGGCTGGTCGCCTGATTCAGACGGGCGAAAACTTCCCGGGCCTCCGCTTCGCTTTTAACCATATTGACCAGCACCCGGAATCGTTCTTTGGCGTGCCTCTGGTTCAGCACCTTGATCATGGCATAGGCATCGGTGATGGCGGTCGGTTCGGGAGAGGTCACCACGATAATTTCCTGGGCCGCCATATTGAAGTACATAACGTTTCCCGCAATACCGGCCCCCGTATCGATGAGCATGAAATCCAGTTCTTCCCGCAGGGACTTGATCTCGTCGATCAGGGTCAACTTGTGCCCCTTCGACAGATCGGACATTTCCTGAATGCCGGAAGCGGAGGGGAGGATCATAAATCCACCCGGTCCCGGCACGATCACGTCCTTCAGAGTCTTCTCTCCGGTTAACACATGATAAAGGTTGAATTTCGGCGTCAGCCCCAGGATGACATCAATGTTGGCCAGGCCCACATCGGCATCCAGCACCAGGACTTTCTTTTTCATTTTCGCCAAAAGATAGGCCAGGTTCGCGGAAATATTGGTTTTCCCAACGCCGCCCTTGCCGCTCGTTACGGCAATGACCCGGACCCGGTTCTTCAGTTTATACCGTGCAGGTTTTTCCATCTCCAAAGGGGCAACCAATTCACCGGGGGGAATAGCCCTCTTGTTGCTAATTGCTCTGAGTGCAGATGCCTGATCCAATGTTCCAACCTCTCATTCTCTCCGGTCATGGCACATTTCATTCGGCCGACCGGCTTCCTTTTTAATGAAGCGTTCCACCTACAATCAATTTTGCCAGATCCCCCGAGTTCACCGCCTGAATATCCTTGGGAACATTTTGCCCCGTTGTGACATACGGCACGGGTTTTTGTGCTTTTTCCATCAAATCAAAAAGAAAACCAAACCGGCGGCACTCGTCCACTTTTGTCAGAATGACCTGGTCGATGCGCAGATCTTCGTAACGGGCGAGTGTATCGTACAAATTCTCCTGACTGGATGACATGCTGAGCAGCAGACTTACATCGACGCCGTCACGATGATCGAACAGGCTCTTCGTTCGGCTCAAATGAGAAAGATCATTCAGCCCCGTACCGGGGGTGTCGATCAGAATAATATCCCGGTCTGCATATCCCTCGATCACTTTTTGCAGGCCGTTCTCATCCGCGGCAATCTGCATGGGAATATCCATGATCCGCGCATAGGTTCTCAACTGTTCGGGGGCGGCAATGCGGTATGTATCGGTTGTGGCCAGTCCCACCCGGCGCTTTCCGCCCAGGGTATAATGGGCGGCCAGTTTGGCGATCGTCGTTGTTTTTCCCACACCGGTCGGACCCACAAAAACCTTGATCCGCCCTTCCCCTTGCATTGTCTGTTTCCGTCTGAACCGGGTCCGGATTAACTCCTCCACCATCATCAATCCCTCTTCCGGTTTGCCGATGCGCTCCGCCATTGCCCCCCGGTTGAGCATCTCCAGGAGCACGCAGGCGCTCTTTTTCGAAACACCCTGGGCAACCAGACGTGAATAGACCTGGGCAAGCTGATTTTTCTCGCCCTTGTCTTTTAACCCCAGAAGATCGAACAGCACATTCAGGCGATCCTTGACTTCTCCGAATTCATCAAATATTTCATCGCGTTTTTTCAGTTCCCGTAATAGCCCCTTCAGTTCGTCGATATCCTCACGCAGCCCCGCCCATTCCGGTTTCTCGTCTTTCACAGCGGGAATGATGGGAGGGGGTGTTTTAACCCCACCGTAAGGGTTGCCGCGAGAAAGGCGGGGCTGTACGGTTTCTCCCGGGTCTTTTCCCGCAACCACTTCCACCAGAGGACTTTTACCGCCGGAAAGCTGCTTGCTCGAAAGAATGATCGCATCCGGCCCCAGTTCCTTTTTGATTTTTTCCAGGGCTTCCTGTGTGCTTTTTGCTTCGTAACGTTTGATCTGCATCTTACAACTCCACCATTCCTAATGACCGGATACTTGCCTCCCGGGATATTTCATTGTGGGAAAGCACCACCATGTTGGGAAAGAACCGCTCCAGAATATTACGCAGATGGATCCTCACCGCAGGCGAACAAAGCACGATCGGCTGCAACCCCTGGGCCGTGAACGTGCTCACCGAATTCTGCAGATTGCCGACCATCTGGCGCACGACATTCGGGTCGGGGGAAACAAAGGATTCGTATTCCGTGTGCTGAATCGAACGATTGATGATGTCCTCAATCTCAGGCGAAACCATCATGACATTGATATTGCCCTCGGCGTCCTCGTACTGCTTGGTGATGACGCGCGAAAGCGCCTGGCGGACATAGCCTGTCAGAATATCGACGTTCTTGGTGATGGAAATATAATCCGCCAGCATTTCGATGATCGTCATCAGGTTACGGACGGAAATCCTTTCCCGCAGGAGCCGCTGGAGCACTTTCTGCAGCACCCCCAGAGGCACCACCTTCGGCACGAGTTCTTCCACCACCTTGGGGTAAGTCTGAGCAAGCTGGTCGAGCATGGTCTGTACTTCCTGTCTGCCCAGCAATTCATCCGCATGGGATTTGACGAGTTCCGTGACGTGGGTGGTCACAACCGTCGCCGGATCGACGACGATCATGCCCTTGGCCTGAATGGATTCCTTTTCCCGTTCGGGAATCCAGACAGCGGGGAGACCGAAAGCGGGTTCCTTGGTTTCGATACCGCGGACCTTCGGTCCCTTGTCTTCGGACATGATGACCAGATGATGGCCCGGCATCAACTCCCCGCGGGCTATCTCCACCCCTTTCATCAGGAAGGAGTATTCGTTCGGCTTTAACTGCAGATTATCCCGGATGTGAATGGCCGGCATGACAAAACCCATTTCCAGGGCTAGCTGTTTCCTTAGCATCTTGATCCGCTGCAGCAGTTCACCGCCCTGGGACGTATCCACCAGGGAAATCAGTCCATACCCCACTTCCAAACCCAGGGGATCGATCGGCACGAACAGGTCCTGCGCATCCGAGGGCGGCGCTGCCGGCACGTCCTCTTCCTCGATTTCCGGCGTGACGGCTTTGGCCTTGTAAAGTTTCATCGCCAGGCCGCCCATGACCAGGGCAATGGTAAAGAAGGCCAGTTTCGGCATGCCCGGAATCAGGCCGAAGACAAAGAGCATGCCCGCTGCGGTGGCGATGGCCCGGGGATGCATGAACAACTGGGCCTGGAGTTCACCGCCCAGATCGCTCGAGGCCGTATTGCGGGTTACCAGCATACCGGCCGCGGTGGAAACAATCAGAGCCGGAACCTGTGTGACCAGACCGTCGCCGACGGTCAGCAGGGTGTAGTTTTTCGCGGCGTCCACGACTGACATGTCGTTTTGCAGAACCCCGACGATGAGACCGCCGATGACATTCACCAGCACGATAATGATCCCGGCCACGGCATCGCCCCGGACGAATTTGCTCGCACCGTCCATGGCGCCGTAGAAGTTTGCCTCTTTCTCAACTTCGCCTCGTCTCCTCCTGGCTTCGACATCCGTAATCATGCCGGCGTTCAGGTCGGCGTCGATGCTCATCTGCTTGCCCGGCATGGCGTCCAGGGTAAAGCGGGCGGCGACTTCGGCGATGCGTGTCGAGCCCTTGGTAATGACGACAAAGTTGATCAGGACCAAAACCGTAAAGACGATCAGGCCGACGACGTAGTTACCGCCGACGACGAAGGTCCCGAAGGCCTTGATCACCTGCCCGGCCGCATCAGTTCCCTCTCCTCCATGGAGCAGAATCAGCCGCGTGGACGCGACATTGAGGGCCAGACGGAACAGGGTGGCAATCAGCAGGACAGATGGAAAAGACGAAAAATCAAGCGGTTTGAGGACATACATGGCCATGAGCAGGATGATCATGGCAATGGTGATATTCAGAGAAAGAAGGATATCAAGGATAATCTTGGGCAGGGGTACGATCATGACGGCCAGGATACCGATCACCGCCAGGGCCACAATGGCGCTGTTGCTCTTCAGCCAATCCCAACTATATGAATTCTGTGTTGTTTCCGCTGCTGCCATGTTATGCCATTGCACTCTTTTCTTTCAGTCTGTACACATAGGCCAGAATTTCCGCCACGGCCCGATACAAATCCGCGGGAATCATGTCCCCTATATTGGCAATCTTATACAATACCTGTGCCACAGGTTTGTTTTCCACGATGGGAATTTTGTGTTCTGCTGCAATTTCCTTGATTTTCTCCGCCACATGTCCCGCACCCTTGGCCACCACAACCGGGGCGTTCATGTTTTCCTGATCGTAACGGATGGCAATGGCCAGATGGGTGGGGTTGGTAATGATCACATCCGCCTTGGGGATGCCCGCCATCATTCTTTTCCGGGCGATATCGCGCTGGAGCCGTTTGATTCTCGATTTTATGAGCGGATCGCCCTCGGTATGTTTGAACTCATCCTTGATTTCCTGCCGCGACATGCGGATGCTCTTCTCGAACTCCCAGCGCTGATAGAGGTAATCCAACAGCGCCATGACCAGCAGGACAAAGCAGGTGAGCATCATGATCTTGAAGGCAACCCGGCCGATGAACACGAGCATCCCCCAGATCGACTGGTCCGCCAGGGGAAAAAGCGCCGGAATTTCATGGATAATCACCAGGTAGGCAATGAGTCCGACTACAGAAATTTTGAACAGGCTTTTCACCAGTTCAACAAGAGATCTTAGTGAAAACAGTCGTTTAAGTCCCTTGAACGGATCAATCTTTGAGAGCTTGGGCTGGACGGCTTCCCAGGAAAACATAAAACCGACCTGCAGCACATTGGCCAGAAACCCGGCGATAAAAACCGCCAGGAGCAGCGGAAAAATCAGGAGAAAGACCTTATAAACCAGCGTGAGCATGAGGGCATGGAAATTTTCCTGGCTGAGAGCCACATGGCCCGCATCCCGGAAGGTTGCCTTCATGATCTCGACAATGCCTTCCATGAGATGACCGCTTCCGAAATAGAAATAGATGAGCGATGCGCCCAGTACGATGGCAGAGGCCACCTCCCGGCTGACGGCAACCTGGCCTTTTTCACGCGCCTCGTCCCGCCTTTTGGGTGTAGCTTGTTCAGTTCGTTCCTGGCCCTGATCTTCTTCCGCCATATGGCACGCTTCCTATCCGTTTTATGACGATGGCGTCAATTATCCAGACACAAAAGAACGACCCGATCCTTTCTCCCGTGTCCCCTATTTCATCACCCGCATGAGGGCGTAAACCGATTCTCCCAGGTGTCCATAGGCGCTCTGCAGGAGCGATCCGCACAGCGGGAGCGACAGGCCGAAAAAGATCAGGCCGATCGTGATCTGCAGGGGAAAGCCAACGATAAAGACATTGATCTGGGGCACCGTCCTGGCCACAATGCCCAAACCCACATTGGTAAACAGGATCACCGCGATAACCGGGATACTGAGTTTGACCGAAAGGACAAACATATCCCGGCAAAGGCTCATCATTAATGCCATGAAGTCCCCCGAAACATGGAAGGAAAACAGCGGGACGAGGCGGAAGCTGTCCGCAATGGCGGCAAAAAAGATGTGATGAGAGTTGGTGATCAGAAATATCAGCAGGGCAAACAGGTACTGGACCTGCCCGATCAGGGACACGCTGACGCTTGAAACGGGGTCGATCACGTTGGCCACCGAAAAACCTATCTGAAAACCGATCATCTCTCCGGCCAGTTGCGCTGCCGCGAAAATGAGCCGGGCGGCAAAACCCAGGGCGACCCCGATCAGGGTTTCGGAGACCATCCGGAACAGAAGCGGCATAAAATCGGTGGGCACCGCCGGCAAAGATGAGGACACCGTCGGGTACAAGAGGACGGCGATGACCAGGGTCAGGCCGGCCTTGACCCGGACGGGCACAATCTGCTCGCCGAATAGGGGCATGGTGCCGATCAGGGCGCCGACCCGCAGCAGCACCAGAGTAAACGAAATCGCCCATTCGACGGATATGACTGGAAATTGCACCGATCCTTCTCCCGTCTCAAGCTTCCTTTGTTCTCATCAAGCCTTCAGCGGACATAGGCCGGAATGCTGACGAACAGATTATGGGTAAAAGACAAGAGAATACTGAACATCCAGGGGAGGGCTGCGATCAGGACCACCATGACCGCCAAAATCTTGGGCACAAACACCAGGGTCATCTCCTGAATCTGGGTCACCGCCTGGAACAGACTGATCGCCACACCGACAATCAGACCGACAATCAGCACCGGCGCCGCCACCAAAAGCGTCACCTTGATGGCTTCCGCCATAATCCCGATAACCAAATCCACCGTCATTTTCTTAACTCCTTACGCTGCCATGCCGGAAAACCGACAGAAGCATTTTAAAATAAGCCGATTATTTTCAGTATGTTACACACATGTAGCTTCTCAAGAAGCCTGCTCTTATCTCTATGCCATGAAAAACACATGCCAATATGGGCAGCAACAGGATTTATTCAAACATGTCGTCGTTTAGGCGGTGATACCAGAAAGGCAAAACACCTGATGCGATTATCTCAGTGGAAACTCTGAACGAGAGAACCGACGATCAGATACCAGCCGTCGACCAGGACGAACAAAAGGAGTTTGAAAGGCAGGCTCATGATGATGGGGGGGAGCATCATCATGCCCATGGACAAAAGGATACTGGAAATCACCATGTCGATGATCATGAAAGGCAGGTAGATCATGAAACCGATCTGGAAGGCTGTTTTTAGCTCACTGATGATGAAGGCCGGCACCAGAACGCTCAGGGAGATGTCCGCCGGTTTGGCCGGACGCGGTTCACGGGAAATCTTGACGAACAGGGCCAGATCTTTTTCCCGGGTCTGTTTGAGCATGAAATCCTTCAGGGGCAACGTGGCGGCGGCAAAGGCCTGCTCTCCGGAAATCTGTTCTTCCTGATAGGGTTGAAAGGCCTCGGTATTGATTCTGTTCCAGACAGGCGCCATGACAAAAAAAGTCAGAAAGAGGGCCAGGCCGATAATCACCTGGTTGGGGGGCATCTGCTGGGTTCCAAGGGCGTTCCGGACCAGGGAAAGGACCACCACGATCCGGGTAAATGAGGTCACCATTAAGAGAATCGCCGGCGCAAGCGTCAGGAGCGTCAGGATGATCATCAACTGCAAAAGCCCCGACATCTGCCCGGGCTGGTCCGCGGCGCCGCCGATATTGAGGCTCACATTCGGCAGGGCCAGGGGCGCGCAGTACAGGGGTGACGTGAAAAACAGCATGCCCCCGACAACAAGCAGCAACGTGACAACAAACTTCTTCAGCAGATTGTTTTCCAACCTTTTCATGGACGCTTGTCATCCTTTTTCGAACGGACCAGGGATTTGATCAGATTTTTGTAGTGGTCCAGAGGATCGATCGGCATGGTCTTCGTCCCGCGCAGACGGTTCATGGCCTTTAACTTATCCAGGGACACCACGTCATCGATGGTCGTGATATAGGACATCTGCTGATTCGTCACACCGATGACCACGGCCTGTCCCAAGATGTCCACAATCATGATGCTGCTTTTAGGGCCCAGATACTTGACCGTCAGGATATTGATGGCCGAACCGTCCGGAGCCGCCAGGCCCGCCTGCTGAAAGAAGCGCCGGACAAGAAACGCCAGACCGATCATGATACCCAGCACCAGGGCCAGGGCCGCGATCATCTTGAGCAGAGCAGGGAAAAAGGAAATCGTTTCGGTTTCCATACTTACCTCGCGGAGAAATCCTAACGGAGACGGTTGACCCGTTCGGCGGGCGACACAATGTCCGTCAGTCGGACACCAAACTTCTCATTGACGACGACCACTTCGCCCCGGGCAATGAGACGCTGGTTGATGAAGATGTCCATGGGTTCTCCCGCCAGCTTGGATAGCTCCAGCACAGACCCCTGCCCCAGTTGGAGCAGTTCGCTGATCAGCATCTTGCTCCGCCCCAGCTCCACCGTCAGCGTCAACGGGATATCCAGGATGAAATCGATATCCATATTTGCCTTCGGGGCAGCGTTAGACTGAAATTCACCGAAACTGACACTGGCCACCTCTGTCGGCGTGTCCTCTTTCCGGGTCGCTTCCATCTCCTCCTGAACATCATCCCAGCTCAGATTTTCATCCTCCACAGGCGCTGCAACCGCTGATGCGCCCTCGCCTCCGTCCATTTCTCTCATCAATGCATCGATTTCATTCTGTTCCATAATCAATTACCTCATTACGACTGATAACATGTGATACCTGTACGGCCTGACTGCCCTTGGAAATACCCGGTACGCACATGAATTTGGGCATCCCTTCCACCAGCACAAAGAGGGGATCGGACGCGTACTTGTCCAGGACAATGACATCCCCCTTCTTCAGATCGACGACGTCCCGGCTTTTAACATGCGCCTTCCCCAGTTCGACCACCAGATCGACCTTGGACAGGGTGAGCGTCTGCTTGAAACGCTCCGCCCACACCTTGTCGACTTCCAACTGCTCGCTCTGAAAACCCGCCTGAAGCTTGTCCCGAATCGGTTCAAGGCTGGCGTAGGGAATACACAGGGACATGATGCCCGTGTTGTACTCGACTTCGATTTCAAAATTCACCACCACCACGACGTCCGTCAGCGGCACGATCTGGGCAAACTGGGGATTGATCTCCGATCTCTGATACTGCACCTTGATATCAAGGAGGGTCTTCCAGGCTTTTTCCAGGTCAACCAGAGCATTTAATACAACTTTCTTAATCAGACTGTTCTCAATGGCCGTGAACTCACGGCCTTCGACCTTGAAAAATTCTTTCCCCGTACCGCCAAAGAGAATGTCCACCAGGGTAAAGATAATCTTTGATTCCATGACAAAGATCGCGTTTCCCCGCAGCGGATCCATGCGGAACAGGTGCAGACTGGTCGGCACCGGCAGGGTTTTGAGAAATTCCCCGAATTTCAGCATGTTGACCGACATGGAATTCACACTGATCACTTTGCGCATCAGAGAGGACAAGGTGGTGCGAAACATCCGGGCGAACTTTTCGTTGGTCATCTCCAGCGTCGGCATCCGGCCCCGGATGATCCGATCCTGACTGGTCAAATCATAGAGGGTTACCGCCGATGGATCATGGATATCCTCGATCTCCGTCTCGATATCGCCGCCGGCAATTCCCCGGAGCAGGGCATCGACCTCTTCCTGAGATAATATCTGTGACATGGATTGCTTCCTTCTTTGCTCCGCGTTAGCCCAGTTGTTACTGGATCACAAATTCCGAAAAATAAACTTTGGCAATCCGCCCCCGGGAAATCGAATTGTTCACCCGCAGGATGATTTCTTCCCGGAGCCGCTGCTTGCCCGGCGTGTCAGTCAAATCCGCCAGGGTTTTGGAGGACAGCAAATCCAGAATGCTGTCCCGTACCCGCGGTTTAACCAGTTCGAGTTCCTGGATAATCGCCGGATCCGCCACCTCAAACTGCATGACCACCTTCAAATAGCGTTCTCCACTGTTATCCATGAGATTGACGATAAAGGGATCCAGGCTCCAGATGGTCCCGATGATCGGCGGGGCCTTATCCGCGTGTTTTTTATCCCCCATCATATTGTTGAACACATACAGCCCGCCGCCGACCGCGGCCCCGAGGACCGCGAGGACCACAACGCCGATAATGATCCACTTGATCAGTCCTTTTTTCCCCTTTACCTCCGGTTCAGCCTGTACGGCTTCTTCATTTTTTTCTTCCCTTTCCCTTGCCATGGCTTCCCTCTCGTTATTTCTGAAATTTCAGTTTAATTTCCACCCGACGGTTCATTTGACGGTTCTTTTCATCATCATTCGCTGCACGGGGCCTTGTGTCGCCATATCCGACGGCGGATAACCGTTCGGGAGCAACCCCACCGCTTTCTGCCAGAAAGGTGACAACACTCACCGCCCGGGCCGTAGACAGTTCCCAGTTTGAAGGAAACCGTATGCCCTCTGCCGGCCGGTTATCCGTATGGCCTTCCACCGTAATCAAGGCATCGCATGTATTCAGCACCGGAGCCAATGCCAAAAGCATCTGCCGGCTGTTTTCACTGAGCACATCCGAATCAGGCGCGAAGAGCATCTTTTCATTCATCGTGATGCGTATTCCCCCCGGTGTCGTCAGGGCTTCCATGCCCGGAAGAGAGGCAATCTGGATCGCCATCCGCGTCATATCCGGATTCCTATCTGCCTGAATCTGACCACGGTCGGGAGAAGGTTCAGCCGTTCTCGGCGTCACCAGGGGTTTGCGGATTCCCCCGACGCCGAACGCTTCACTGACGGACTGGGATATCTGATCGATGCTGGGCTTGTCCATATCGGACATGGAAAGGATCAGGACAAAGAACGTCAGGATCAGGGTGATCATATCGTTGAAGGTTACCAGCCACCTCCCGCCGAGATTCTCCGCCCCTGCGATGATCATGGTTTTCTTATACCCGATGCGCGGCTTGTTCATCCTTGACCCCTAATCATTCATTGACGCTTAAATGCAGTTCGATTTCATTGTCCCCACCGGGCGTGCCCTGCGGCCCCGTCACGGCGGCCGAACCCGCTGCGCTCACCTGATCAACTGCGAGCCGGTCATAGGCCAGAAAATACCGCATGACATTCACCGCCCGCAGGGAGGACAACGCCCAGGGGGATTGGTCCGTCTGGCTTCCCTCGGGTAACCCCGCGGCACGGGCCTTCACCTGAACATGCAGCCCGTTTCTGGCGGCTACGTCGGCAATCACATTCAAATAAGGGTAGATACCCTTCTGTACGTCCACAGCACCTTCCGCAAAAAGGACCCGATCCTTCATGACGACATCGATCCCCCCGGCAGCCATCCTGACACTTACCGTGTCGCCCAGACCAAACCGCGTCGTGGCATTTTGAATCAGAATAGCCGGCGCATCTCCCGCCTCCTCCGAGGGAATCCCCGACAGGGGATTCATGGACGATCCCGGTGCGTGCAGAGACGACCCCTGGGCAAAATGTTTCCGGATGGCTTTCATGCCTTTCCCGGACACAATGGAATAGGAAACCATCATGACAAAGAAGACGACCAGGATCAGGGCAAAGGAACAATAAACCGTTTGCCAGTGTTCAACACGACTGCCAACACTTTGATTGGTATAAGGCATTTTGGGTCTCAAAATGCCACCCCCCTTTCCCGCGGTGCGACAAAAGACAGCAGTTTCTGTTTCACCATCCGGGGATGATCACCCGACTGCATGGCCAGGGTTCCGTTCATCATCAGATATTTTATGAAGAGTTCGTGACTGCTCTGGGTCTTCAATTTCCCCGCAATGGGCAGGAAGATGAGGTTCGCCAGAATCACCCCATAAAAAGTCGTAATCAGGGCCAGCGACATGGAAGGACCGATCTGAGCGGGATCGCTCATCTGCATCAACATTTTGACCAACCCGATCAAGGTACCCATAAGTCCCATGGCCGGCGCGAAGTTTCCCATGGTTGTAAAGATCTCCGCACCAATGCGATGCCTTTCCGCAACCGACTGGATTTCCGTCTCCAGAATGATTTCCACATCCGTCGGATCGACACCGTCCAGCACCAGACCGACCGCCTTCGACAGAAACGGATCCTTGATTTTCGCCTCCATCCGTTCCAGGGCCAGCAGTCCTTCTCGCCGGGAAATACCGGACATCTCGACAAAAAGGTTGATCAAATCCTGGACTTCCGTCTCCCGTTTGAAGAAGATGTTTCTCGCCGCCGGTATCACCTTAAAGACCGTCGACAGGGGATAGTTGATCAACACGGCCCCGAAGGTGCCACCCAGGACAATCATCAGAGCAGGGATGTCAAAAAACCAGGACAGCCCTCCGCCCCAACCCATGGCAACAAGAACCAGACTGAATCCACCAATAATTCCGACAATGGTCGCGATATCCACACATACCCCCGGGGCCGGATGGACCCCTCTCAGAGTTCAATACAGCCATTTTTAAGCAAGGACCATACCACGGGGGAAATTATACCCGGCAAAGTATCCGGACCGTTTTTTTCATCCAAACCGGTCGTGATTAAGCCCATTTTGTAGAGAGAAGACGCTTCGCAAAGGCAAGGAAGGAAAGAAAATAGAACTTTTTTGACTTAACCCATACTGAAAGAACACCATAAAGGTCAATTATTTGACAGAGGCGTTTCCCGTCCCCCAGGGGACGGGAAACGCCTCGAAAGGAGGGACTGGTTTAGCGTTTGATATCCATCAGGACGCTGAGGAGCGTATCCGCTGTCGTTATGACCTTGGCGCTGGCCTGATAGGCGCGCTGGGCACTGATCATGTTAATGAATTCCTTGGCCACATCCGTATTGGAAATTTCCAGAGAGTTGGACATGGTCTGTCCCAGACCGCCCGACCCGGCACGATTACGGAGGGCTTCACCCGACCGGACGGTTTCGATGAAATAATTCCCCGATTTCTGGAGACCGGACAAGTCAGGGAATGTTGCCAGCAGGACCTGCCCCAGGGCCGCACTCTGACCGTTGGTGAAGAACCCGTTGATAATCCCGTCTTTGTCAACGGAAAGGGACTTCAGAACACCGGAACTGTACCCGTCGTCGCTTAAGGACTTCACCACGGAGGAGCTGGCATAGCCTGTGATGGTCGGTGCATCATCGCCTACGACATTCCAGGTGAGCTGATTCCCCGTGCCGATGGTGGCGCCGTTACTCAAGGCGCCAAAAGTCATGCTGATATCACTGGCCGCAGCGGTTACTGAGTTATCCAGCGTGAAGGTAATCGTGCTTCCGGCAGCAAAACCTGCACCGAGATCGTAGGTAATATCCGCGCCGCCATTGCCATCCAGATCGACAGATAAGGTACTTGCCGTGTTCTCAACAATGGCCATATTGCTGTAACCGCCGTTGCTGGTAATCGCCCAGCTTGTGGGCGTTGCCCCGCGGGTTAAAACAATATTACCCGTCGTATCCTTGTAGATCTGGCCCGGCCGGTTAATCGTCGACGTCGTGATCGCCCCGCCGCCTGCCACGGTCGGTCCGGAACCGAAGGCTCCCGTGTAAAACGATTCCAGATTGCCGTTGGCATCAAATATCACACCGTTCGTCGAGTTGGTGCCGTTATTGCTTCCATCCAGGGTTGTACCGAATCCCCACATGCCGGTGCCCTCGGTCCGCATGAAGTTGATGGCCAGACTGTGGGACTGTCCCAGAGAATCAAAGACCGTCTGAGTCACATTAAACCGTTCTCCAGGATCGGCGGCGTCATTTAAGTTGGCGCCGACGCCGATGGTCGTCGAAGGCCGGGGGGCGGACTGAACATTCTGCAGACGAATATCGGTCTCAACCTCTTCCTGGCCGGCAATGTAGAGGTTATACCCCTGGACCCGGTAACCGGTCATATCGACCAGATAACCCTCGTTATCCACATGGAATGCTCCGGCCCGGGTGAAATACTGGGCGCCTTCCGTATCCCTGAGAATGAAAAAGCCTTCCCCGTCGATGGCGAGATCCGTCGCGTTTCCCGTCGACTCGAAAGACCCCTGGCCGAACTGGGTCGCCACGGCCGCAATCGCAACCCCCTGACCGACCTGCATGGTTCCGCTCGAACCGCCGGAGAGGCTCTGATTGAGCATGCTGGCAAAATAGGTGTTCCCGGCCTTAAAACCCAGGGTATTGGAATTGGCCAGATTGTTGCCGATGACATCCATCTGTTTTGAACTGGCCGTTAAACCCGTTGTTCCGATCCAAAGTGCACTCGACATGATAATCCTCCTGTCAGTTGTTAATCTTAAATGTCTTTCTGTTTATAAAAATTGTTCTATCCATTCTTGACGGAAACAATGTTACTGAAAGCGACTTCCTGGCCGTTAACCGTCAGATAAATGGCGTTATCCTTGTACTGAACCGCCGTGACCTTCCCCGTTGTCATACTCGTGACCGTCACATCATCTCCATTTGCGTCCACGGCTGCTACCTTGTAGGAATACAAGCCGTTGCTGTTGGTCCCTTTTTGCCAGGTCACATTCTGCTGACCGGCCGTCTGTTTCCCCGCGTCGATACGATCAACTTCCTTGCCTGACTCGTCCAGGATGCTGATGGACACCTGTGCCGCATCTCCCGCAAGACTGTAGCTGAAACCGCCGTTATCTCCTTCCACCTGGAATTGATTTCCCTGGCCTACCGTCACTTCCTTACCCAGAAGGTTGACCGCCTCGGTGCTGATCATCGTTTTCTGGTAAAGCCCCAGGTTTGTCAGTTGCGTATTCATGTTGGTCAACTGCTCAAGACTGGAAAACTGGGCCAGCTGGGCCGCGAATTCAGTCCCGTCCATGGGATTCAGGGGGTCCTGATTCTTCAGTTGCGCCACCAGCATTTTCAGGAAATCGTCTTTCCCCAAGCTTGTAGTCTTCGATGTGACACTGCTGAGCTGACTTGCTAACGAGGTATTATTGGTTGTGTTCGTGACGTTCGCCATGGTGTTCACCTTCCTTCATATACTTGATCAGACAAAGATGCTGATGGTGCCGTTGCCATAGTCCCAGCGGGGAGTCATTGTTTCCGCCTCCGGCACCGATATGGCGTCACGGCCGGTTGATCCGTTGCCGTGGCTGGGTTGCTGCCCTGTGCCGTCCTGCCAGAGGGAATGGCCCCCTAGGTTAAAACCAAAACTCTCCCGCTTCAACAGGACGGACAACTGATCGATCTGGAACCCTTGGTTGCTGAGGGCATTTTTAAGCTGGTCGGCGTTGGCCTGGAGGATCTGTTGCACATCAGCTTGATTCGCCGTCAGGACCAGATCCACCCGGTTGTTACGGACAACGACTTCCATGTTGATCGTCCCCAGGTTCGGCGGCTGCAGGGTCATCTGTACCTTTCCCGCACCACTTTCCAGAATCTTGCCGGCCTCACTGATCACCCGATCCATGGGGATGAAAACGCCTTTCAGGGCGGTTCCGGATTCGGGGGCCAACTGTGGGGACGTCGCCCCGGCAAAGGGGACCCAATGCGTGCTTTCCTTGCCTGATACAATGGGTGCGTTTTTCGCCTTCTCTTCCCCTTGCAGGACCATGTCGTCCAACGTCCCGGTACCTTTGGCGGCCGTCATCGGATCCTGCTCGGCCGACGCCGCATTTTGGGGATTCCCCTTTTCGGAAGACGCCCCGTCGGCGACGGGCGCCGCAGTGGTCAGGATGTTCCGCGCCTCACGCTCCCCGGCGTTTTTTACCAGTATTTCATGACGGAAAGGATTATCTGTCAGGTCTCCTTCTTTGTCCGTAATCGCCGCATCGGCGCCCGGGGTTGCCGGGGTTGCCTGATTATTTTTCTGCAATTCCTGAGCTGCTGCAGCCAAAGATCCTTGTGGCGAGGCGGAGGACGCCTGCACATTTAACCGAATAACCTGGAAAGGTGTCCCTTCCTTATCCAAGCTCCCGGCGGTATTTGTCATGGAAAGCGGTTGACCCGTAACGGCCTTATCAACCCCATCGGCAGGAAGCAGCACAGCGGTGGTATCATCCATCCCATTCACTGAAAAATGGGGCTGACCGTTTTTGTTGATCACAAATCCTTTGAGCAACTCCTGCGGCAGGGTCAGCAGAATTTTATGACCCTTATCCGTTGCCTCACTGGAATTGTCAGCGCTGTGGTTCAATAATTGATTCATGAGCTCTTTTGTCTTTTCAGCACTCACCTGGATTTTCGGATGAACGTCTCCCTGGCTGCCGGCATCTTCAAGCGCCGTTTGCGTGGAAGTTCCGGCATCGGTCCGGTTTTGTAAGGTCGAAACGAGCGCCGACAGATATGCGGACAATGCAGCAGCAGCGTTTTCCGTCTGGGCCGGATCATCCCCCGTCCCTTCTCCACTCTGCAACGCCTGAAGCAACGCCTGAAGATCGACTTCCACGGCGAAAACGTCTTCTTCCTGCCCCGAAAGGTTGTCCTTCATTTTTAACAGGACAAGCGGTGCATGCTGCTTCATGTCGACGCCCCATCCTGCGGCCATATCTTCCACCTGTGCGGCTTTCCGGCCGGCGGCCGCTGACACTGCATCCTGGCCCTGGGAGGCCCGGTTTGCCATTTTTGCTAAAATCACGCCAAACGGCAGAAGATTCGCACCCTGATTCGACATATCCGCGGCAGCGTGCTGCGTCTTGTCTTTTCCCGATCCGCCGAACAGGTCCGCGACCGTCACTTTTCCGTTATTTTGTGGGGCGATATGGATCATCTTCGTCTCCCTGAATGATTCTTTGTACAGGAAAGAGCAAGAGCCATGCCATGAGCGGATAACAAATATATATCTATAAATAACAATATGTTGCAATATTCATCCTTTTGTGAAAAACCTTCACCGGGAAAAATATTCCCCTTTTGGCCAAGACAAAACACGGCGGCAAGACCCTTCAGGGAGGAAAGATATGCCGACATGCCTCAAACGTCCTTTCTTGTGTCAGCGATCAACCAAAACGTCGCCATCAAGATGAAGGACTATACCCCGCCCCTCATCAAATAAGAGAATTTAAACGCGGCATGTGATATAGGTGATCCGGCAAGCATAAAATTTGCATATGGATTGTTGCTCCATATATATAAAGGTAAGGAGGACAAAGGGCAGGTGAATCAAAATGATATGATCAAGGTCATGATTGTCGGCGCCGGTGATTTGGGGACGTATTTATTTGATACGATCGTTGATGAATCCGGGATGATCCTTTCAGGGATTGTTGATGTGAACGGCGAGTTTTCCAGTTTTGATTTGGCCGGCGCAAGGAATATTCCCATTTTCTCAAGCCTCTCCGAAGCCATGCGGACCATGCCCGAAATCATTTTCCATCTTCCCGAAAGTGGAATCAGCCCTTCTGAACTCCTGGCCCTGAAACCTCCCCACGCTGAGATTATAGAATACCAGGGAATTCGCTTCTTTCTCAATATGATTCGCCATAGTCGTATTCAGACAATACGCCAAGTGCGCAGGCGAACCGGAGAGGTTTCGGGAAACCTGACCGCAGCCGTCGATGAGAAACCTTCAGATACATCCGATCCGGCTTGCCGTGCTTTGAACAGCACCGTTTCTCATAAAAAGAAAGGCGTGCGCAACATTCTCTGCATCGACCAGGACCGCGACTTTCTGGAGTCCTTGACAGCCATGCTCACCGCGGCCGGTTATCGCATCACCTGCGCGCAGTCAGGCAAGGAAGGTTTGGACGACGCGTTTCATGCCACACCCGATCTTATCATCCTTGACCTCGCGGTATCCGATATCGGCTATTTTGAGATGTTTTCCGCCCTGAGAAACAATCCCCAAACAGCAGATGTCCCCGTCATCATCCTGACGGGTAAAGACATTTCAATGGGCGAACGGCTCAGTCTGGTCGGACAAATTGAAGAACTGGTCCATAAGCATTATTGCACCAACGAAGATCTGCTGGATCACATCCGCAATCTTGAAAAACCTTCTCCGGTAAGGGTTGGCCTTCTGGATACGCAAAGCGGGCTGTTTGACCGATCCTATTTTCAGATCAGACTGGCCCAGGAGATTTGCCGTGCCGACCGTCATCAGATCGTTTTCTCGATTCTGATGGCGGACATCGACCATTTCGACGAATTTGCCCGGATCAACGGCACGCAAAACTGCGATATCTGTATTAAAAGTATCGCTGATTTCCTGCGTGAAACCACCCGCGGTTCAGACATCCTGGTCCGATACGGCAGCGACGAATTTGCGATCCTGTTAACCGATACAACGGAAGAAGACTCCTTTATTGTCGCCCGGAGACTCCTCGCGTTCATAGAAAATTACCAGTTTGCCGGGGTAGAACAACTGGAACACGGGAAACTGACTGCGAGCATTGCGGTTGTTCACTACGACCGCATTGCGCCTTGCATCCCCGAAAAAATGATTTCCCAGGCGCAGCAACTCATCCGTGAGGCGAAAAAAGACGGCGGACGCGAAATTAAGGCTTATGGACATACCGATCCCCTGGAAATTGATACTCAGGTTAATGATGATGTCGTCTAAAGGGAAACCATCCCGGGAATGGCCTGCGAAGACGGTCTATCTCCTTGACGCCAGACATTTTTTCTCTTATAGTCTGCGGCGTGAGTTTGTATCTACCAATGGCCCTTATCATGTTGATTTTCCGGGGGAAAATGCAACCAATTATTCGAACCCATTGCAGCATAGCCTGACACCATGAATGATCTTCGCTACCGCCTGACATTTCAGGGTTTTGCAGCCGGTACGGCTATAAAAAAAGTCGCATACGCCCTTCAGAAAGAAATCGGTCTTACCATCGATGAAATCCGTCCCCTGTTAACCAGTGCCCCCCGGGTCGTCCGGACTTTCGACACCCAAAGCCGAGCCGAGGCGGCACAACGGGCCATGGCACAGATGGGCTGCCTTACGACGATGGAACCGGTCGTGCAATACGACGACACGCCTTATTTCATTGCGCAAAAACATGATCGCCGTATCCGCGGCGAACTCAGCAAGGTGCTGCGGAGCCGGAGCAGTATGTCCATTCTGGTATTTCACGTGGGCTCAGGATCATCGCTCCCCGTTTATCCCTCCATGCTGGGAAATATTGAGGACCAGTTGGGAGAAATCTTTCGGGAAAGCGATACGTTAATCGGCATCGATGATTATCGCTTTGTCGTCCTTGGTTTTGCGACCGACCGGCATGGTGTAGGCCCCATACAGCAGAAGGCCATCCGCGGCCTGAAAAAAATGCTGGGCGAAAATGTGGCCTTCACCTGTGGATATGCCGTCTTTCCGGAAGAAGGTCAAACACTCGGGAAGCTGCTTTATCTGACAACGTTATCCAGGGACGCGACGGAAGGCAGTCCAACTCCGGGGGAAGACCGGGCTGACAAAGCCGTCGTGTCGAACTCGATACCGTTAGCGCACACTGAAGACCAATGGACCCCTTTGCAGCTTTGTTTCATCCGCGGCCGGGGGCGCATTTTCAACCGGCTGCTCAGCATGACGCCAGATATGCTCTGGCTGGGTCTGGTTCAGATCCCCCATACGGACCAGAAGGAATTTTTGGCCCGTCTGCCTTTTGATTCACCGCTGGTACCGGAGCTGGAAAAAATGATTAAAGAACAGGTAAAACCTCCGCCCGCCTCGGAAGCGGAACGTCATTTCAGCGCCATCATTCAGCAGATGGAACTCGAATCCGTCATGGCTCAACGATCCGTCATGATGGATAAAATCGCCACCATGCTTAATCAGTCGGATGACCTGCCGACTCTGCCGACCGTCGCCAGCCAGATATTCAACATCGCATCCCATCCCTATTCTTCGGGATCCGAATTGGCCGACATCATTCTCAAAGATCCGGCCCTAACCTCGAAA
Source organism: uncultured Syntrophales bacterium (assembly GCA_964494155.1). Taxonomy (GTDB): domain Bacteria; phylum Desulfobacterota; class Syntrophia; order Syntrophales; family JAAYKM01; genus JAAYKM01. The sequence continues at coordinate 50,284 of CAZBQX010000005.1, read as the reverse complement.
CTGCTGAAAACGGTCAATTCCGCTTTTTATGGCTACCCACAAAAAATCAGCTCGGTAAAATATGCAATTTCTCTCCTGGGAACCAATGAGATTGTGGATATCGCTTTCGGGCTGGCAGCGGCAAGAGTTTTTGACTCAAAGCATCTCCGGGATATTATTGACCCGCAGTTGCTCTGGCACCATTCCCTCGGCACCGCCATGATCGTGAAGCACCTGTACCGTAAATTGTCCGGGCAAAAAGATGAAGGCGTTTTTTCCGCCGGATTGCTGCATGATGTGGGGAAAATCTTTTTTATTGATCATTTTACGGATACTTACCGAGAAACGTATCAGGAAGCGGAAATCGAGGGACAATCGCTTTTCGAACTGGAAGAAGATCTTTACGGCATGGACCATGCCATGGTCGGGAGTTCCCTGGCCATCCGCTGGAACCTGCCGGAAACGCTTGTCCATGCCATCGCCTACCATCATCAGCCTTTCAACGCACCGGACCATTCCGATCTTGCCGCGGTAACGGGCCTGGCCAATTACCTCTATTACCGAGCCATGGATATCGACCGCCTGCCGACGGATGAAAACCACATCCACCATGGCATGACTTACGGTCACTGGTTATTGCTGTCTCGCTTATTCGACCACTTCGATCAAGACATGATCGAAAGCATGGTGAAAGAGATCCGGGGCATCATTGATGAAAACTCGCCTTCCATGGTTTTTGGCCCCGACGGAGCAACGCGATGACCCCGGAACGCAGAAGTCAGAAAAACAATCCTTTGCCTGTCGTTGATGAAGCGGAGTTGTTTAAAAAACAGTTCCTCAAGATGAGGAGCAATTATGAAAATAAGATCAAGGAGTTATCCGTAATCAAAGAGCTGGTGGATATGCTCCGCCTGACGGGTATTACCGACAAGATCATGCTCTTTACGGAACAACTCCATATCATTAAAAAATACTTCGCCACGGAACACATCTCTTTAATGCTCCTCAATGAAGAGTCGCAACAACTTGAGGTCATGGCGTCGCTCAACGACCAGGATCGAACAAATCTACCCGGGGATTATCACCGTCTCTATCAGCAATCGGCGGAACAGGCCGTGGTCCAGAATCAGGTGACTATCAAGAAAAACCTCACCGAAACCTGTTCTCCGGAAGAGAAGAAACGATTCGGGGCCCAATCCCTGCTGAGCGTTCCCCTGGCACATAACGGGCGGACCATGGGCGTACTTAATCTGGTCTTTCCTTCTCTAAACAGCATCGATCAGAACCAGATCAGCTTTTTCAGTCTTGTGGCCGATCAGATGGTGACGTCCATTATTTTATCCCGCCTGTATTCCCAGATGCTCAAGGAAGAGAACCAGCGTTTTCTTCTCAGTCGCTTTTTCTCTAAAAATATCACCAGTGAAATTCTGAAGAACAAGGGCATTCTGCGTCTGGGTGGGGAACGGAAACGTGCGACGATCCTGTTTGCCGATCTTCATGGCTTCACGTCGCTTTCGGAAAAACTTGACCAGGAAAAAGTCGTTGAAATTCTTAATGATTTCTTTATACATATCACTCCCATTATTTTCAGAAACGAGGGGACCCTGGACAAATTGCTCGGAGACGGCGTGATGGCCGTTTTCGGCGCCCCGATTTCTCAGGCCCAGGACCCTGTCCACGCCGTCAAAACCGCCATCGAAATCATCCGGGAATTGCATCTTTTGAATGAAGCGAACCACCATAAAAAATGGCCTGATGACCTGAAAATTGGCATCGGCATCAATACGGGGGACGTGGTTGCCGGTTATATCGGCTCGGAAGATCACATCAATTATACGGTCATCGGCGACGCCGTCAATGTGGCGCAACGTATCGAGTCCATGGCGGGGAATGACGAAATTCTTATAACCCAGGCGGTTAAAGACGCGATTGATGAACTGGACACGGACATACCCGGGCTGAAGACCTTCAAGGACCTGCCGCCGCTTCGGGTCAAGGGGAAAAAGAAACCGCTGACCGTATTCCGGGTTGAGTATTAACCTGACCCGACGACCGGACTTTTATACGCAACCCTTTCATTTTAAGTCAGAATTCCATCAGGATTTCATACAGCAGGCTGTTCCCTTGCTTTAAATGCAAGAAACCGGAAACCTTTCAGGAAGTCTCCGGTTTTTGATCTTTTTACGTCACAATCGCGGAATATTTGCTTTCTGCTATGGCTGCGGTTTGGCTGCGGCGGAAACGCGGGTAATTTCTCTTGTTATTTCAATCGCTTTCTGGGGACTTAAATGGCCCAGGACGGCGCCGGCCTTGTCGCGCTTCATGTTCATCGTAATCCCTGCGGCGGTTTTGACATCCATCTGCTCGAGCATCGATCCGACCTTGTCGGGCGGCGCCGAGTCGTAAACCTTGGCCAGATCCTTGTATTTCTTATTCTCCGAGGATTTCTCTCCCTCCATGACCGTACCGAGACGGTCTTCCAGTCCACGCAACATATCGATTTTGGCCACGATTTCCTGCTTCAATGTCTGGATGCGCTGCTCCTCCGCCGCCAGCCGGCTTTCCCGGTTATCCAACTCCTGCTGTTTCACCTCGAGGGTTTTCATGAGGCTACGTTCCTGGGAGAGATGATCCGCCACCACGTCCTTGACCGGTACACTCACCAAACCGTTTTTCGGCGTCTCCGCCATGGCCCGCTTGAGCGAAAGTGCGGAGGTATCCAAGCCGGAGAGTTCCTGAAATAACTCGCCCGCTAAAAAAAGTTTTACAAAAAGGATTGCGATGATCAGCGCCGTTACGATGATTTTATTATTTTTCATGCCTCTCTCCTGCTGAAACGCTGGATCGACATATCGTCCGTTTCCCGTCGTTCCGCTGCAATCAGATCTGTCTTGTATTCCTGAAGCTGGTGTTCTTTATGGGTTTCCATCATTTTCCTCTTTTTAACCGCCTCCAGGAGTTCCTTTCTCTTTTCCTCGAACACATCGGTGGCTTTCCGGACTGTCTCAATCTGGCGGTTTTCCTGTTTCTGAAGTTCTTCCGAATACTTGAGGGTCAGTGCGATATCCCGGCTGTCGCACTCCTTGTTTTTCAGCGCCTTCAATTCGTCCACCAGGCCTCTCTGCTGCTCCCGGATTTCCTGCAGCAGGTCCTTTTCTCTTTGCAGGTTCCGTTCCGCATCGGAGAATGCCGTCAGTTTTTGCTCCTCGATGCTCTGCCGGTATTCCAAAACGGATTGCAGGTTATAGGTAAACACAGCTTACGACCTCAACAGGGCATCCAAGTCCCGGACAGAATCCTGGAAGGTGATTTTCGCCTCGATATCCTGGCGTAAAAAAGCATTAATCCGGTCGATCATATCGATGGCGCGGTCGATCTCCCGGTTGCTCCCCTTGACATAGGCGCCGATGTTGATCATATCCTCGGCTTTCCGATAAACGGACATGATATTGAGCAGTTCCCCCGCTTTCTTCCGGTGCTCCTCATCCACCACATCGATCATCACCCGGCTGATACTGTTGAGGACATCCACGGCGGGATAGTGATTCTTACTGGCCAGGTCGCGTGACAGGGCAATGTGACCGTCGAGAATGGATCGGGCGGCATCCGAAATGGGCTCATTGAAATCGTCGCCTTCCACCAGGATCGTATACAATCCGGTAATACTGCCTCCGGCCTCGATGCTGCCCGCTCGTTCCAGCAGTTTGGGCAGCAGACTGAAAACGGACGGTGTGTAACCCTTCGTCGTCGGCGGTTCGCCGACGGAGAGGCCGATTTCCCGCTGAGCCATGGCAAAACGGGTCAGAGAATCGATCATCAAAAGGACATTCTGCCCCTGATCGCGGAAATATTCGGAGATGGTCGTGGCCACATATGCCGCCCGCATCCGCACCAGGGGGTGCATATCCGACGCAGCCACGATGACGACGGAGCGGGCCAGTCCCTCCGGCCCCAGATTTTTTTCCAGAAAATCCCGAACTTCCCGTCCCCGTTCACCGATCAGACCGATGACGTTGACGTCGGCCTTGGTATGGCGGGCAAACATGCCCAAAAGGACGCTTTTCCCTACGCCGGAACCGGCGAAAATGCCCATCCGTTGACCTTTCCCACAGGTTAGAAGGCCGTTGATGGACCGAACCCCCAAATCCATCGGTTCCCGGATGCGGCCCCTTTTCAGTGGATTCACAGGATCCGCGTAGATCGGATACTCCTCATCGCACTGGATAGGACCCCGATTATCGATCGGATTGCCGAGACCATCGATGACCCGCCCCAGGAGCGCTTCGCCGACGTGAATACCGGCTTTCTTGTGAATGGCCACGATACGGCAGCCCGGCCCCAGACCCCGGATATTTTCCAGGGGCATGAGCAGCACTTTCCCTTTCCGGAATCCAACCACCTCGGCGTTCACGGGCTTGTCGCTGCCCGTCGGGTAAATACCGCATACCTCGCCGATAGAAGCCGCCGGTCCGTGTCCTTCCACCACCAGACCGATGATTTCACTCACCTTTCCGTTCACGCGGATCGGGTTGATCCGTTCCAGCACGCGGTGATATTTTTCAAAATCCGTGAACATCGGTTCCTTAACACCCGCAATCAGGACAGTCCGAATCCTGCCTTGATTTCATTAAACTGTTGCTCCAAACGCGCATCCACTTCGCCGAAAGTGGTTTCCACCATGACGCCCCCTGCTTTAATCGCCGGATCTTCCTCAAAGACAATATTTTTGACACCATCCATTTCCTTCAGGAAATCCTCTTTTATTTCTATAATATACCGAAAATCCTGGGGATTTAGGTGGACTTTCATCCCGTCCCGGTCTGTCACACTCCGAACCGCTTCGCGCAGGACGGAGGCCACCACGGCCGTGTCCTGTTTGACCTCCTGATGGATCACTTTCGCCGCAATGGAAAAGGCCAGCCGGATGATCTGCTGCTCCGTCTGTTCGATGATTCCCTTGCGCAGCCGGGTCAGCTCGGCCGTAAGATCGGTCATCGCCGAAATGACGCGCCGGGCCTCTTCCTTCTGGCGGGCAATACCCTTATTCAGCCCCTCGGCAAAACCCTGATCGTAGGAATCCTGTTTGGCCCGGTTGATTCTTTCTTCCAGTTCCGCCTTCTGTTCCTGGGCCAGACCCCCGCGGCTTTTCTGGGCTTCCAGAATCAGCGGATTGGTCTGGAAGGCCGTCTTGGCGCCCGCAGGACAATCTCTGTGCAGAACCTTTTCCACAACCTTGACGGACGTGGATTTGATAACGCCCTTAGATGAACTCATCCTGTTCGTCCCCTCGGGAAATGGTGATTTTCCCTTCCGTTTCCAGCCGTTTGGTGATTTCCAGGATGGTCCGTTGACTGGCCTCGACCTCGGACAGGCGAATGGGCGGCATCATCTCGATGTCTTCCTTAAGCATTTCCGCACCGCGTTTGGACATGTTCTTGAATATCTTTTCCCGAAGTCCCGCATCAACGAGTTTGAGCGCCCGGGCGAGATCTTCGCCGCTGACTTCCCGGAGCAGTTCCTGGAGACTCTTGTCGTCAAGTTTGAGAACGTCTTCGAAGGTGAACATGAAGTTGCGAATCTGCATGGCCAGATCCGGGTCGGTCTCCTCCAGGGAAATCATGATCGAATTCTCATTGGCCCGGTTAAGCCGGTTCAATATTTCCGCCGCCAGCTGGGGACCACCGAGTTGCTGGTCTCCACCCTGACCGATAACAATCTCCTTCTCCAGGGTTTTGGCCACCTCTTCGATAAACTCATAGGGGACACTTTTCAGTGTGGCCATGCGCTTGGTGATCTCGAATTGCATCGCCGGAGAGAAATCGTTAAGGATCTCAGCCGCCTGTTCCGGTTTGAGATGCGCCAGAATCAGGGCAATGGTCTGGGGATGTTCGGTCCGGGTAAAATCTACCAGAACCTTGGGATCAATATCCTGAAGCTTGTCGATAATGGGGTTGTCGTTGCGCTTGGCGTTTTCGACATCGGCGATGATGTCTTGGGCCGCCTTTTCGCCCAATGCCTTGATTACGATATTTTTGGGCTGTTCGTGTCCGACCGAAATGGTACCGCCCTTCTCCCGGGCCAGGGTACAGAACTCCTTGGCCACCGCGTTCAGGGTTTCCGACGGAATATCCGAAATGCGGTTCATGTACTTACCGATGCGCCGGATTTCCGAGGGACGCAGATTCTTCATGACTTGCGCCGCCGTATCTTCCTTCAGCGATAAGAGCAGGATGGCGGCTTTTTCTTCATTGGTCATAACGGACTCTACCCATTTTATATGATATCGTTCTAATCCTTTATCGATTCCATTGCTTAGCGAATCCAGTTCCGCAACAGTTCCGCAAATTTCTTGGCGTCGGCGTCAGCCAGTTGCTTGGTGAGCTCCGTTTCATTCATCGCCCTTTCTTCCAGAGGATTCATCAGCATCGGTGCTGCGGCCTGCCCCCGAAGTTCCAGGGGGTGCTGCTCCGCCGCCACCTGCCTGACCTCGGCCGCCTGACTCCGACCCAGATCGGCCACAAGACCGAGCATGGGTTTCAGGACAAAGAGGAAGAGGAAAACCATCACGCCTAAAATAACCAGATATTTGAAATAAGGCGTGAAATTCGAAACGCGCTCCGTCCAGGGGACGGACATATTCAGTTCATCATCGGCCGCCGTCCGGAATGGCATGTTGGTCACCACCACCTGATCACCCCGCGTGGCGTTAAAGCCGGCCGACTTTCTCACCAGTTCCGAGATATTGTCCAGATCCTTCTTATCCCGGGGCTGGTAGACCTCCTCCCCCTTCTTATCCTTCACATAGGTCCCATCGACCAGAACGGCGATGGACAGCTTCTGAACTTCTCCGACCGGCATGACGGTTTTATTGATGGTCTTGGTGATTTCATAATTGATGACCTCGTCACTTTTTTCCTCGGCGGACTTGGGGTTGGTCGCCCCGGCGGGCGGGGTGCTTTTTTCCGTCTGCTTCTGGGTACTGCGGATGACGGGGGATTCCGGATCGTAGATTTCTTCCGTTTTCTCCATCACACTGAAGTCGAGATCGGCGGCCACCCGCACCACGGCCTTACCCTGACCCACGACCTTTTCCAGCATGGTCTGGATACGGTTTCCCATATCCTTCTCAATATTGTTCTGATATTCTACCTGGGAGGCTGTCATCTTTCCCAGGCGAGAGTCGTCCTGCTTCCGGGAAAGGATGTTGCCCTTGCTGTCCACCACCATGACATCAACCGGATTCAAGCCTTCGACGCTGCTCGCCACCAGATGGCCGATTCCCTCAACCTGGTCGGGCCGCAGTGTTCGGCCACCTTTCAGTTTGATGGTTACCGACGCGGTCGCTTTTTTCTGTTCTTCAACAAAAAGAGAGTCCTTGGGCAGAGCCAGATGGACGCGGCACTGCTCGATTTCTTCCAGGCCCTTGATTGTCCGGGCCAGTTCTCCCTGGAGGGCCCGCCGATAGTTCAACTGCTGTTCGAATTCCGTGGCACCGAGATTTTTCTGATCGAAGATCTCAAAGCCGACGCCGCCCCCCTGGGGCAAGCCCAAAGAGGCCAACTCCAGACGCACCTCCGTCACCTTGGCCGCAGGGACGGATATGGTGTTCCCGCCGCCGGACAACTCATAAGGAATCTTCTTTTCCTGGAGCTTGGCCACGATACCCGACGCATCTTCCGTGGAAAGATTGGTAAACAGGACCTTATAGTCCGCCTGATTCGCCCAGTAGACCAAACCCCAAATGGAGGCAATCGTCACGGCAACAACCATCAGAATGGTCAGTTTCCGGGAGGCGGATAGGACGGCAAACCCTTTCCAGAGATTCGTGAGGAGTTGAGAAATGTTATCCATTTATTTTCCTTATTGATTTGGCATCCATACCGTGGATTCTCACCGCAGCAAAGGTCTATACCTGCATGCGCATGACTTCCTGATAGGCATCAACAATCTTGTTGCGGACCTGCAGCATCGTCTGAAAGGACAGGCTGGCCTTTTCCATAGCAATCAACGCCTCATGCATGCTTCCCTTGTTCGCCTGCAACTTGGCAACGGCATCGTCCGCCTGGACCTGAAGGGTGTTGACATCCTGAATGGCTGTTTTCAATACGGATTTAAAGCCTCCGTCGGCGGCGGGCGTTCCGGCGCCAGGCTGTAAGGCGCTGCCCGGAACCTGGATTGGTTGATTTCTGATCATCATGTCCGTCATGATTTTTCTCCTTTTCTTTCCTACTTACCGATTTCTAAGGTCTTCAGGGCCATACTCTTTGTCGCGTCAAAAGCCGTGACCACGGCTTCGTAGTTTCTGCCCACATTGATCATATCCGCCATTTCCGTAATGGCGTTTACATTCGGCAGGAGCACAAAGCCCTTCTCATCCGCATCGGGATGAGCCGGATCATAAACACTTTTCATGGGTGAGGGATCTTCCGTAACCTGATCGACTTTCACCTCCGCAAGGGCACCGCGCAGGGTTTTGTCGAAGGGTTCATCGACATCCTCCGCCTTCAAGACCACCGTCTTTCTCCGGTAGGGACCGCCTTCGGCAGTTTTGGTCGTTCCCGCGTTGGCCAGGTTGCTGGTGATCACATCCATCTTGGCCCGCTGGGCCGACAGACCGGAACCGCAAATTTGAAAATTTGTTGTGAAATCCATTTTATCTTACATCCTTTAAAAACGTGCTGATACTCCTGAATTTTCTGGCCAGGATATCCACAGTAACGTTGTACATTAACTGATTTTCCGCAAGATTGGTCATCTCCTGATCCAGGGAGACCTTCTCAGCCGACTCTTCCACCTTATATTGGTTGCCCGAAGGATCCGGCATGGGCAAATGTTTCCTATCCGTCCGGACCAGATTGACGGTTTGTTCCTTCGTCATGGCATCCAGAAGGCGATTTTTAAAGTGTAATTCCTGGGGCTGGTAACCTTCCGTATCGAGGTTGGTCACGTTGCCGGTGATCAATTTCTGCCGCTCCGACCGGTAACTCAGCACCGAAGACAACATGGGTATCGTCTTGCCGAAGAGAAAATCCAAAATGCATCCTCCCCTTTATTTTTTTAAGATGCTGATTATTTTGCAAGCAGCATACCAATCATACCCGATCTCCGGTATCGATTCGGATTACGTATCGCAGGGAATGGTCTCGCCCTCTGCCTCGTATTCCTGCAGCTTGTTGCGCATCGTCCGGACACTGATCCCAAGAAGCTGGGATGCCTTCGTCCGGTTTCCGTTTACCCGGCTCAAGGCGGCAAAGATCATGTTTTTTTCCATTTCTTTCAGGGTGACGGGGAGCTGTGATTCCGTTTTAACGTCGAGGTCCGGAACAGACCCCGTCTCCGCGCCGAATTCCTCCGGCAACGGTCTGATAGGACCTTCCATGTAAAGGTGCTCGGGAAGGATAACCTCACCGTCACAGATCAGGACGGACCGTTCGATTACGTGCTCCAGTTCCCTGACGTTGCCCGGCCAGTGATAAGCATTCAGGATCCGCATCGCCTCCGTTGACAGGAGGGGTTTTTTCTTCTCATTGATTTGACTGTATTTTTTCAGGAAGTAATCACTTAAGAGCGCCACATCCCCTTTTCGTTCCCGCAGGGGCGGAATATGAATCGGAATCACATTCAGCCTGTAGAAGAGGTCCTCCCGGAATTTTTTCTCCTCGATGCCTTTTTTTAGATCGGCGTTGGTCGTTGCGATAATCCGGACATCGACCGATATCGGTTCGCGACCGCCCAGGCGGTCCACTTCCGACTCCTGAAGCACCCGCAGGAGTTTGGCCTGTAATTGGATGTCCATTTCTCCGATTTCATCCAAAAGCAACGTTCCCCCATCGGCCAACTCGAATCGACCCGGTTTGCGCTGAACGGCCCCGGTGAACGCCCCCTTTTCATAGCCGAACATTTCGCTTTCCAGAAGATGATGGGGGATGGCGGCGCAGTTGATGGCGATGAAGGGACGGTTTTTCCGGGTACTGTGGCGGTAAATATATCGGGCGAACAACTCCTTCCCCGTTCCGCTTTCACCCTGAATCAGGACACTGGATTTGCTTTTGGCGATACTCCGCATCAGCGCCAGGAGAGACCCGACATTTTCGGCCTGGCTGATAATATCCACTTCCGACGAGACCGGCATGGCCGCCGGAACCTCTTCTTCCGTCATGGGAACTGCGCTCGCCAAAACGTTTTTCACCACGCCCTGCAGGTCATCCAGGGAAAAGGGCTTCATGATAAATTCCGAAGCGCCCTCTTTCATGGCTTCCACGGCCGTGCTGACGGTTCCATAAGCCGTAATGAGGATAACCGGCGTTTGGGGTGATAATTTTTTGACGCCCTTCAGGACATCCATACCGCCCAGGTGCGGCATCCGCATATCCGTGACCACAACCCCGAAGGACTGGGCGTGAAACTTCTGCAGGGCATCGGCCCCGTTGTCCGCCGATTCGACATCATAACCACATGATTCGAGGGTTTCAGACAGGGCGAGCCGCATGGACGGGTCATCATCCACGATGAGAATGCGTCTGGTTTTATTGATCATCTTTTCCACCCGCTTCCGGATTCACTTCCCTTGGCTGGACCCGAACCACGGGAAAAACCAGGCTGAATGACATGGTATCCCCGGGGCCTTTCTCGGCCTGGAGAGAGCCTTTGTGCATCGTTACAATGTTCTGAATCACGGCAAAATTAAAACCGGCCAAGCGATCATCGTCGTCGTCGGGATTAAAAAAACGGCGGATGGGATCGCTGCAACCGTTCGTACCCGTATCCGCGAGACTGACCCGAACGGTCGGTTCCCGCGTGCCGCTGCCCTCGATCTTTGTACGGATCCGGATGTGTCCCTCTTCCGGCATGCTTTTGAGGGCGTTGAGCACCATGCCCAGAAAAATTTGGCGGATCATCGCCGGATTTCCCCGGATAAACGGTTCCTGTCCGGCGTATTCCACGGAGAGAAAAATGTGGCCGCCGTCGGCGATCCGGTCGGAATAAAGCAGCAGTTCCCTTAGAATATCGTGGATATTCATCATCTCCATGAGGGGCTCCACGGTCCTGGCATGTTGCAGCAGTTCCTCAATCTTCTGATCGATATTTTTGACGGATTGGATGATCTGGTCTATCCAATCCCGCTGTCTGGGTTCGCGGATATGGCGCAGTAAAAGGGATGAAAAAAGTTCGATGCTCCCCAGCGGGTTCCTGACCTCATGGGCAATTCGGGCGGCCATTTCCAGCATGGCCGCGTTTTTTTCGAGGTGACGGGCCTGTTTTTCAAGTTTCAAGGTTCCCGTCATGTCGTAGATGACCCAGGCGGTATCTCCCGGCGACCCATCAACGGCATGAATCGCGGCAGAGAATATTTCCAGCACCCGGCCGTGCAGCGTGATCCGGCGGCGGGCATTTGACTCTGCTTCAACGGAAGCGGCATCCCTGTCGCCAAATATTTGACTCACAGGTGTACCCTGCAGTTCCACCGCCCGCATGCCAAGAAAATTCTCGGCGGCACGGTTGACGATTTTAACCCTGCCCCGGCTGTCCGTAACCAGCACGCCCGTCGTCAAACTCTCCAGAATTCGCTGAAGATAATTTTTCATATCTTCCCGTTCCGCACTGATGCGCGTGAGTTCGGCATTCTTCGCTTCCAATTCGACGCCGGTCTGGACGATTTTCTCCTGCAGCGCGGCGTAAACCTCCTGCAGGCGGGTGGACGACTCCTGAAAGGCATCAAAAGACTCTTTTAAAAGATGGATATCCTCCATATCATTTTCCTATGTCAAACTCATGACGGTTTGCTTTACCTGCCCACGTTTTCGTGTTCTTTGCGCCTATCACTGCAGATCATTCGCCGTAAATGACCCTACTTAAGAAAGTCATCATAGGTCGCAAACCAGATTCCGTCATTCAAGCCATAATCGGCCATCTTTTCCCAGAAGGGATCTTCCGTGTTTTCCTTCACCCGTCCGGACGACTGCTCCGCCAGATCCGGGTTGTTCGTTTTGATATAGCCCCCGGTCAGCCGAAACAGCGCCCACCGCTGATCCGAACCCTTCGGAAGGGCAGACAGGGACTGTGTAAACAGGGAAATGCCCTTGTCGTACTGGCCGGCGGCAAAATAGCACTCACCCAGATTCATAAACAATTCGCCCTTCAGGGATGCAGGTAACGTGTCTTCCTGCTGTGCTGCCGCATTCAGGGCGTCCTGATAATACTGAAGGGCCAGGGTCCCCAGCCCCCGCCGTTTAAGCGCATCCGCATAGCGATACAAGGCGAGGGCGGCGTCCTTTTCCGTCCGATCAACGGGCATGGCCGCCGCATAGGACTCAATGGCGGCGTCGTATTTCATTTCCCGGTAGTACGAATCAGCCAGGATCCGGTGGGCTTTTTTCACCGTAGCGGCGCCGGCGCGTTTCTGACCGAGGAGAATGACCAGCCGGGACTGGGCTTCCCGGATCCTTCCGGCTTTCATTTCCGCTTCTGCGATCGCCAGATCGAGGCTGTCCGGATCACGATATTCCTGCGTATTTTTCAAATCCTGGAACGTTTTGGCCGCTTCCTGATATAGACCCAACTGTTTAAGACTGTCCGCCACCTTGAACAATACGTCCCAATCCCGGTGGTACTTAAAACCACTTTCGGTGAAATACAAATCGGCCACGGCCAGGTAATCTCCTTTGTTATAATAATCGCCGACCAGGGCGTTCCGGGTCTCTTCCATATCCTGTTGACAAGAGGCCCGATAGGCGCTCTTGGGATAAAGACGTAACAGCGCGGCATGGGTATCAAAGGCTTCCCGGGGATTATTCATGGTTTTCAGAATTTTCCCTTTCCGGTACAACACCTCCTCGGTCAAGGCATCCCCCTTAAGTTCCGCGACCATTTGCGCACAACTTAAAAGAGGCTCCCGGTAATTTTCGACCCCCCGGAAACAGACGGAGGTTCTGGCCCCCGGATGACCGCTTCCCAACTCCGCTAAAAGGAGCCGCGTTCGCAGCACTTCCTTTTTCCCCTTCTCTTTCTCCAGAACCATACTCAGCAGACGCACCGCCGACGGCACCTGTCCCATTGCGGCCAGGCTGCGGGCCATGGCGCGTGCCGCCGAGGCGGCGTAGCGGCTCTTCGGATAGAGGCTGTAAAAATAAGAAAATACCTGAAACGCCCTCCGGTAATTTCCGGTATTGTAAAAATGGTAACCTGTATTCAGGAAAATACCGTCCGGCAAACCGTAGAGGTCGGGCCATCGCTGGAGCGCATTGTTGTACCACATATCGGCTGCCTGCAAGCGCCCCATGCGGTAATAGGTATCGGCCAGAGCAAAGATGGCCGGGCGGGACAAGGCGCTCCCGGGGTACTTGGCGTAAAAGGTTTGCAGGGCCTCAATGGCTTCGGGATACTTCTTGTCCAGGCGAAGGATTTCCGCCATCTGATAAAGGCCTTCCTCGGCCAGGGAAGAGGCGGGATACTTACCCAGCAAATTTTTGTAGGCGTCAACGGCATCCACATAAAGCGTCATTCCCTTGTATAAATGCCCCAATCGCCAGTAGGCCAGATCGTTGCCGTTTCTGATATCGGGATATTTAAAAAGGATATTCTTATACTGATAGACGATTTCCGATAAAATTTCGTTGCTGTTGCTTTCCTTTAAGAAATAATTACAGTCCGCCAGGCGTCTCTCGGCGAGTTCACGCCAAAGCGGGGCGATTTCGCGTCTCGTCATGATATCCTGGAAGATCGGCCGGGCTTTTGCGTAACGTCCCTTTTGGAAATCCTGCATTGCTCCATCGAAAAACGGCCATGAGGGGGTAACCGGCGGGGGGGGCATGGCGGGGGCGGCCGGGATCGGGGGTTCCATGACCGGCGAGAGCTTGATTTCCGCCAGGGGAGCAGGCTGACCGTCCGAAGCCGTCATGTCTTTGGCAGCCGTCTTCTGTCCGGGTTTTGCCGTTTCTTTCGCCGAACCGGCGGGGATCTGTGTCTTGGTCGGTAGGGTGTTCAAAGACGTCTTCTTCTCTGCCTTAGCCGTCAGAGTAGGCGGCACAACCTTTGTTTTGTCGGCAGGATTCAAAGGAGATGATGACACCTTCTGTTCAACCTTTGCGAGTTTCTTCGTGTTCGTCAACGACGCAGAAACCGACTCCGTAAGGGTCTTTGCTGACTTTTTATTCTGATCCGTAGCGGTCAGAGGCTTCTCCGGCGGCGTTGCCGTTTTATATGTTGTTGTTAATGCCGCGCCCGATGTCTTGACATTTTTCTTTCCGGCAGTCTGAACGTTTTCTTTCTGAATGGGTGCACCCGGCTCCTTCTGCGCCGCAGTGGAATCTTCCCCGGCCGACACGGCGCTGGTCGATGCAATGACCTTGATCTTGTCGATCAGTCCGTCTTGTTTGAGCTTTTCCCCCTGTGCGGCCGCTTTCGCTTTTGAGGGATAAGGTCCGAGCATGACAACATATTTGCTTCCCGTTCCCTGTCCCTGGGTCTGATAGAAAGCGCGGTAGCCCTGCTCTTTTAAACGCGCCACCTCGGAAAGGGCCATATTCTGATCTTGATAGGAAGAGAACCCGAGATAATATCCCCCCTTCTTGTCCTGTTTGTCCTGGGTTTTCGCCCAGGAAAACGGACAGAAGATCTCCTGCAGGATGATTAGGCTGAACAGCACCAGCAAGACAGCAACAAGGCGGTTGACACAGCAGGATGTAAATAAGGGAAAAAGCGACGGGTTGCCCCCCTCAGGTATAACTGGTTTCATGATCGATTGAATGCCTTTCATGTAAATCGCAGCAACAGGATTGAATCCCCATACCTCTTGCCAAGTTCATCTCCCAGCTTTAAGAGCAAGTTACGTACCAGAAAGCCGGGCAGATCTTTTTTCCCGGATGCCCCATCTTGTCACGCCGCTGCATGGGTCTTTTTTTTGTCGATGCGTCGCAGAAGAGCCAATTATTTGACAATTACCACCCCTTAACAGCTTTTCGTTTCGGGAAAACCAGCCTTTCTCAGCCGTGCAACGCCTCCGGAGGCTTCATATTTTATAATACGCGGACGTTTTTTCCGCATTTGACACCCCGGAGCATGCCAATTCGGTATCACTCTTGCAGGCATTCGATAAATCATGAATCACCGGATTCCGTTTCCCAGTGGACGGTAACAGGGGCAAAACATTCATGCAAAACATGGGACATCATGAAAACACAGACGGGGCCAGACCCTGGGGGGTAGGTTAAAGGATGAAAAAACAGAGTCAGAAAGAAGCATCGGCAAACAAAAGAGAGTTTTCGCGCGTTCATACCATGCTCCCTTTCAGTTCGCGGGTTCTCTCTTCGGAAGAACGACCTGTACCCACAGCGAAACTGTTCGGAGAACCGATTTACAGTGAACTTTCCACTTTACCCGAAATCGCCGACGCCCATTTATCCGTGTGGTTGAAGACCATCAACGCCAAACTTGATGCGGTTATGCGGATGATTGCGGTTTATCAGGGCGGCTTCGAAGCACTGCCGTCGAAACCCGTCACAATCAGCGCAAACGGCATGGATTTTCTTTCCGACGCCGCCCTGGCCGTCGGCGCCATCGTGGAAGTTAAAATCATTCTTTTTTCTCTTCCTCCGGTAGCCGTTCAACTCTATGGACAGGTGCTGTCCTGCGCGAAAAGCGAAAATGAATATCGTGTTGCCCTGAAGTTTCTGGATATGGATGACCATATTCGGAATGAAATCGTGCGCTTTGTCTTTGAGAAGGAAAGGGAAATCCTGAGGGCTAAAAGAGGGGGATTGGATTAATCATGAATGCGATCATCGGTGTTGTTGTCGTTCTTTCCTGCGTGATCGGAGGTTACCTCATCGCCCATGGAAACCTGTCGGTTCTGATTCAACCGGCGGAGGTCATCATCATTTTCGGCGCCGCCATCGGCGGGTTTCTCATCTCTTCCCCCCTTAAGCTGGTCGGCAAGGTCGCCCGCGCCGTTGTGGGCATTTTTGTCGGCAAACATCTTTCCAAGGATGATTATCTGGAGGCGCTGCTGCTTCTGAACGGAATTTTCTATAAAATCCGACAGCAGGGACTGGTCTCCATTGAATCGGATGTGGACCGGCCGGAAGAAAGCCCTGTGTTCAGCAAATATCCCCGGATTCTAAAGAATGAGCGGGCCATTAATCTGATTACCGATACCCTGCGCACCGTCATGACCACGACGATTGCTCCCCATGAACTGGACGCCCTCCTGGAAAGCGAACTGGAAACCCACTCGGAGGAATTGACCCATCCCTCCAAGAGCATCAATTTCGTCGCCGACGCCCTGCCGGGATTGGGAATTGTCGCGGCGGTTTTGGGTGTCGTCATCACCATGGGCTATATCGGTGAGCCCCCGGAGGTTTTGGGGCAGCACATCGGCGCCGCTCTGGTCGGGACGTTTCTGGGCGTATTAATGTGTTACGGCTTTGTGGGTCCCATGGGCCGGAACCTGGAACACCAGGCAGGCGAACATCTCCAGTATCTCATGGTACTTAAGGTATCGCTTCTGTCCTTCATCGGAGGCGCGGCGCCCAAGGTCGCCGTGGAATTCGGCCGGCGGGTTATCCCCCTGGAAGCCAGGCCGACCTTTGCCGAAGTGGAAGAAGCGTTCCGTCAGGTGAAAAAATAATGGACGATCGCTCCTCTCCTATCATTATTATCAAGAGAAAGAAAAAGGTTCATGCGGAGCATCACGGCGGTTCGTGGAAAGTCGCTTACGCCGATTTCGTGACGGCCTTGATGGCCTTCTTTCTGCTTTTGTGGCTGATTACCATGGTCTCGCCGGAAAAACGTCTCGCCCTGTCCGAATATTTTAAAAACTTCAATATCTTCAAGGAAATGACCGGGTCCGGCCAGTCCTTTATGGCCCAATCCGCCAAGGTCCTGGACAAGCAGGGGATGGGGGCACAGATGTCCGCCAAAGGCTTAAATAAAGACGGCGCCGGCGCTGCCAAGGATTCCCAGGGACAGGTCAAGGGATCGATGGGCTTCAGTGTGGTCAAATCGGATAAACAGGGCATCTCTTCGGAAGACTTGGTCAAAAAGCTGAAGACAGCCATCGAGGAAAAGTTAAAATTCGTTAAGAATCAAATATTTGTCGACGTGGTCGAAGGGGGCGTCCGGATCCAGATCGTGGATATGGAGGGCAGCCCCATGTTCAAACTGGGAAGCGCGGATCCGACGGTCAAGGCCAAGCAGATCCTGGCAATCGTGGCCGAAAATATCCGCGATGTGCCGAACCGCGTTGCCATTGAAGGCCATACGGATTCGGCGCCCTTCCGGGGCGGTCAAATTACAAACTGGGAACTGTCCACATCGCGTTCATCCGCCGCCCGCCGTGAATTGGAGGATAACGGCATCGAACCCTCCCGGATTGCGCGGGTAGTCGGCTACGCAGATCAGGAGCTTTACGTCAAAGAAGATCCCCGGGATCCCCGCAACCGGAGAATTAGTATTATTTTGATTCAGAACAAGGTTGAAACGGCAGCGGCTCCGGCGGCGGCACCTCCGGCGGTGCTTCCACCGCCTGTCATGCCGCCGCTCTCCGGACGTCCTTAAGTCCCATCGGACAGACAGATATCAACAACGAAGGGCCCCTCATCGATCTCAAAGGGGATGATGATGCTGGGGCCTCCCAGCACGTGGACGATGGAATGGCTCGGACCCGAAACAACGGTGGGGATGGCGGCGGTGACATTCAGGCCTTCCGCTTCGAGTTTTTTCCGGGCCACCCCGGAAACCATGTTGGTCAACTCCCCTACGGCATCTTTGATATCCCCGTTGATCTCGTTAATCTCCTCACCCAGCATGTTGGAAACGATTTTCAGGATGCAACCCTTGCTGAAGCTGAGCGCCAGAGACCCCCGGGCGGCACCGGTCAAACCGATGATGCCGGAAATATCACCCACGGCCATGCTGTCTTTTTTTAAATAGGGTTTCCCTGCACGGGGCGAGATAAAAGCCATGGTGTTCAGGACACTGGTCGTTCCTTCTAAAAATGGGTTAATAAATTTGACGTTCATCTTCTTTTCCTCTTCAGATTAGTGGGTTACATCTTTTCCATGATTTTTTTGATCTTTTCGTCCAGTGTTTCCGACGTAAAAGGCTTCACGATATAATTGCTCACACCCGCCTTAACGGCGGCCACGACGTTTTCCTGCAGGGCTTCCGCCGTGACCATCAAGAAAGGCAGGGTCTTCAGATCCTCGTCGGCCCGAACCGCCTTGAGCAGTTCCAAACCGCTCATGTTCGGCATGTTCCAGTCGGATACGATAAAGTCGATTTTCTGGGACTTCAGAATTTTCAGGGCGTTCACACCGTCTTCCGCTTCAACAATATTTTCATAACCGCTTTGTTTCAGCAGATTCCGGATCACCTTTCTCATCGTCGCGAAATCATCTACGATCAATATTTTAATGCTCTTATCCATACCTCTTCCTTCCTCTCCTTAAAATAATTCCCGTCCCGGCTGTTCTGGGCGCAACCGACGCCACTATTTTTCACTGAAGTCAAACAACCCTTCCGGATCGATGATCAATCCCACCTGGCCGTCGCCCAGAATCGCACCGCCGGAAATACCTTTGATATTCTTGAATCCCTCACCCAGACTTTTGATGACCACCTCGGCCTTACCGACAATTTTGTCCACCAAAAGACATTTTGAACGATCCTCTCCCTCAACAACGACACCAATGGCCTCCCAGGGTTCCTTATACTCCGGCTCAATGCCAAAAAGCTGATAGAGACGGACCAACGGCATCAGGTGCCCCATAACGTTAATCGTCTCCCCTTTCCCCACAACATTGTTATAGGATTCCCGCGTCGGCCGCAAGGCCTGGCGGATGGCCGTAGTCGGCAGGATGTAGCGCTCCGGTCCCACTTTGACAATCATTCCGTCAATGATGGCCATCGTCAAGGGGAATCTGGTGATAAAGGTTGTGCCCTCGCCGATTTTACTTTCAATTTCAATTTTCCCCCGCAATTTTTCCACAGCCTGCTTGACCACATCCATGCCGACGCCGCGACCGGAGATATCCGTCACCTTCTCCGCAGTCGAGAGGCCCGGGAGGAAAATGAGCCGATAAATCTCAGCATCTGTCAGCCCTTCACCACTCTGCACAACTCTGTTCTTGATCGCTTTTTCCAGGATTTTCTCCTTGTTCAGGCCGCGACCGTCGTCGGTGATTTCAATGACGATGTTCCCGCCGCGGTGATAAGCAGATAAACGGATGAGACCCTTTTCGGGTTTCCCTGCCCGCAGCCGGTCGGCAGGCACTTCCAGACCATGATCGATGGAATTGCGGATCATATGGACCAGAGGGTTATAGATTTCGTCCACCATGTTCCGATCAATCTCGGTGTCTTCCCCTTCCATTTCGACGGAAACCGCCTTGCCGGCGGCCTTCGAGAGGTCCCTGACCAGTCGAGACATGCGCTGGAAGGTCTGCTTGATGGGGATCATGCGTAGCCCCATGGACGCCCGCTGAAGGCCCGACGTGATGCGGAAGAGTTGTGCAATGTCCCGCGTGAGGTTTCGGTCGGCATGGAGGCTCGTGTTCAGGTCCTGCTGTACCATCGACTGGGTAATGACCAACTCGCCCACCATGTCGATCATATCATCCAGTTTTCTTGTATCCACGCGGATCGTCGACGCATCGGACACCTGATCGACCTGCTTGCGCAGGGCCTGCGAGACCTGTTTGGGGGTTACTTCTCCTTCTTTGATCAGCACCTCGCCGATTTTCGCCCCCGGTTCCTTCTCAACCGCTTTGAGACCTTTTTTCAGGGTCTCCTGGCTGATGACGCCGTCTTCCACCAGGATTTCGCCCAGCTTTTTCTTGGCCGGTATATCAACACGCCCTTCCTCCACCATCTGAATGCGTTTTTTCAACTCGTCCAGATCCAGCCCTTCCGGAATCTTCTGGCTGTTTTCCGGTTCGGTTTTCAGCTTGCCGACCAAAACTTTCAGGACATCGGCACCGTCAAGGACGACATCGATCACCGGTGGGGTCACGTCCAGTTCGCTGTTTCTCGCTTTGTCCAGGAGGTTTTCCAGTTTATGGGCCAGATCCCGGATGATGGTGAGATTCAGAAAACTTGCCACGCCCTTGATGGAATGGAAAGGCCGGAAGATGGCATTGATGTATTCCTTGTTTTCCGGTTCCTGTTCGAGATTGAGAATGTTGACTTCAATTTCGTCAATATATTCGGATGCTTCGACAATAAAATCCTTCAAGAGGGAATCATCCTGCAGTTGATCGACCGGCGCGGCGGCTTCACTCGGTGGCGCCGCTGCGGCTTTTTCGGCGGCAGGAGCCCCTGTTTCTACACCGGCCGATGTGGAAACGGCTTCCGGAGACCCCCCCGTGGCAGGAATGTCTTCCCCGAGCAAGTTTGCACAATCGGCCACAAAAGGACCGATATCGCCACCGTAGGCGCCCGTATTTTTATACGCTTCGGCCACTTCCTGCATGAGGGAAATCCCCTTTTCAATCATGCCGAATCCGGCCTCCTTATCCTTCACCTGGTCGATGAGCCATTTACCGAGAATATGGCTCAGGGATCGTGAAACCTTCAGGACCGGCATTGCGCCTATTTTTTCTCCTTCCGCAAGGATCTGGTCAAGATGATTCAGGAATTTCCCCGCCGAAGCGATGTCTATATCCCGGTCGTCAAGGAAAAGAAAATCAGAAGCCATACCGTCAATCATTGTCGTGAGCGCTTGATGAGTCATTTTATACCATCCTTATAATCTCTTGAGCAATCTGGTCCAGGGGAACGATCTTGTCCGCCGCCCCCAGTTTAATCGCCTCCTTCGGCATGCCGAAAACAACACAGGATTTCTCATCCTGAGCAATCGTGCTGGCGCCGGCCTGCTTCATTTCCAAAAGTCCTTCGGCGCCGTCCGCGCCCATTCCGGTGAGAATCACGCCAATCGCGTTCGCTCCGGCATATTTGGCGGTGGACTTAAACAGGATATCGACCGCCGGTCTCTGATGATGCACCATGGGTCCTGTCTTGATTTCGACATAATACCGGGCGCCGCTTCTCCGGAAGATCATGTGATAATTCCCGGGAGCAATCAACACGGTACCCGGCGTAACGGAGTCGTTATCCTCCGCTTCCTTCACGGACATCTGGCAGATACCGTTGAGCCGCTCGGCAAAGGCCGTCGTAAAATGGGCCGGCATATGCTGGACGACGACAATACCCGGCGAATTGGAGGGCATTTTGGTTAAAACGTTTTTCAACGCTTCCGTTCCCCCGGTGGATGCACCGATGGCTATCACCTTATTGGTCGTCTGGGCCAGGGCCCGAATCGGTTCCGACACACAGGCGGCGCTTTCCTCTTCTTTCCGGACCACATTGACCCGGGAGGCCACACGTATCTTTTCCGCCAGTTGGGCGCTCATGTCACCGACCGAATAGGAACCGCCGGGCTTGGCAATCACATCAACGGCGCCGATATCCAGGGCTTCCAGAGTCAACTTGCCGCCCTTCTGTGTCAGGGAACTGACAATAATCGTCGGCAAGGGATAATATTTCATCAATTTTCTCAGAAAGGTAATGCCATCCATGCGGGGCATCTCGACATCAAGGGTGATCACATCCGGTTTGAGTGTAACGATTTTATCTCTGGCCACAAAGGGATCGGGAGCCGCCCCAATTACTTCAATATCCGGATATTTAGACAACTCCTCGGAGAAAATTTTTCGTACAATCGCGGAATCATCGACAATGAGAACTCTTATCTTTTTCACCCTATCTGCCCTCTTGAATGTAAGGATACCAATCGCCTTTTCTCAGGTGATTCACCTTATAGACGATGGCCTCATTTTTTAAGGTATTATAAACGATCTTTCTGCCCATCGAGCCCCCGACATCCTCGGAAACAACGGGAATCCTCCTGCGGGTCAGTTGCTGTCTGGCCATGCGGACATTTTCCGGACCGATGCGCTCACACCCCCCCAGGGGGCTGATTGCGCCCCCGAATAGCTGTGCTCTCAGATTTTTTATCTTCGATCCGTCCGCCAGAAAAAGTTTGATCAGGTACTGGATCGCCACATTGCCGTACTGGGCCGACGCCCGGGATCGTTCATCCGTCGATGGATAGAGAAAATGTGCCATGGCCCCGCGCTCCTTATGACAATCCCACAGCGACACCGCCACACAGGAACCGACCACGGTGGAGATCAAAGAAGGCTCCTCGCTGATGTAAATGTAGCCCGGGGATAGAAAATAATCCCGCAGTGTCACGTCTTTGCCGATCATGACAGCACCCTTTAAGCTTCACCCGCTTCTTTCCAGGCCAACCGTACCTGGAGATGCTCGTCTTCCGATTCGAAATGAACGACAACATCATCGGGGCCGGATAAAATCAGTCCCTTGCCTGCCGCCTGGTCCATCGGCGCGTATTGGGGTAAATTCAGATTAAAAACATCCTGTTCACTCATTTTGCGCAGGAAATTGCCGCAAACCATATTCGCCGCCTCCTTGGAACAATCCTCGATCATCTGTTCCGTGATTTCCGACGGCTCGCAGCCGAGCATGTTCTCAGCCATCATCGCCGTAAGGCCCCGGGACATCATAAGACTAAGTTCCCCCGCGGCCCGGCCGCCGAAATCGATGTAAGACACCGAATCATACTTGGATTGGGTATCTTCAACAGGTTCCAGAAACACAAAGAACATTTTCTCGAAGACTTCAAAAGTCGCCTTCGTCACTGTCTGCCTGATATTCTCCTTCATCTCCCACTCCTATCACTTCATGCAGAATACGTTTCAGCTCTTCCGGCAGAAAAGGCTTTTTGATAAACCCCTTCGCACCCAAGGTATAGGCTTCGTTCACCCGCTCCAGGCTTCCTTCCGTTGAGATCATGATGACGGGAATGTTCTTGAAGACATCATGCTGATGCACTTCCTTCAGTAACTCGAAGCCATCCATTTCCGGCATATGAATATCAGACAGGATAACGTCGACCCATTCACTGGACAAAACCTCCAGGGCCTGCTTCCCGTTGCCGGCTTCATAGCAGTTATCCATCCGGAAACCCGACAACTGGATAACCTTGCGGACCACGGATCGCATGGCATTGGAATCATCCACGATCAGTACATTAAACGACATGGTGTGCCCTCAATCCTCATTTATACAATATTGATTACGTCTTCCGCCGCTTCCAGCGCTTCCAGCAGCATAACCATTCCCTGTTCCAAATCCTGCTCCCGCAGATGGAACCGCGTCAGAGCCTCCTCCAATCCCTTATAGGCCAGACCGTCGATGCCCCCGTCAACACCGATCATCAGACACAACTGATCGGAAAGGTACACCAGCCAGGAAATATGGTCCCCCTCCTTGTCCAGAAGATCCGGACGATGATGATAGGCGATCGCGTCTTTGATCTCCGGAGGGAAATGCCAGTGTTCGGCGATCAAACCGCCCAGACCTGCATGGTCGATCCCCAGCACTTCCTTTTCCGCATCGAGAAAGGAGTAACCCTGGTTGGTAACGAGGTCTTCAATCTTACTGAACGATTCCTGAACATACTCACCCAGGAAGACTTTACCGATATCGTGGAGCAGACCCGCGGTGTAGAGAACCGAATCGTCGCAATGAAACACTTTCTGTGACAGAATCTGTGTCATCATGGCCACCGCAACGGAGTGTTTCCAGAGTTCCTGCGCCTGCGTGACATAACCGCCGCCGACTTTACGATAGAACCGGGATACGCCGGCCGTCTGAACCGCCCGCAGGAGATTCTGCTGGCCCAAATAGAGGACGGCCTCTTGAATGCTCTTGATCTTGTGGCGAGAACCAAAATAGGCCGCATTACTCATCTTCAAGATATTGGCCGTAATCGCCTGGTCGTATTTGATCAGGTTGACCAGATCGGTCACGGCATAATCTTCGCGGGAAACCAGTTCCGCAACTTTCTGGACGGTCATCGGAAAGGCCGGTATGCTCTGAACCGAACGTATGATCTTCTCTATCATGATTACAATTCCTTCATCATTCCCATTGAACTTTTAACCAGGAACTTCCCGGTCGACAGGTCCAAGCGCACGGTCCGGTTGTAGTTGGCGCCGGTGTCTTCCGCTTCAATCATGACGTTGTTTTTCCAGAATATCTTCCGCAGGGCCGTAATGTTCTTCTGCCCGATTCGAAAGAAATTGGTGTCGTCAAGAATGCTGGCGCCGCCGGCCACTTTTACGACCATCCTCTTTTTCTCCGCGCCCAAACGATAACAGGACTTAAACAGCAGAGGCACGCCCGTATCGGCAAACATCCCCGGTTGGTCCTGTGCTTTTTTTAAATCCAGCGTCGAATCCGGCAGCATATAATGCAGCAATCCTCCCACCTTCACCAGGGGATCATAAATGGCGACGGCAATGCAGGACCCCAAAGCAAAGGTTACCAGGATATCGCCGGGGTTGTTGCTAACCTTCAAATCCGAAATTCCAACGATCAAATCAGCCATAAGTTTATTTTCGATAAACACTCGGTTCGATATAATTAAAAGAATGGTTTAACCCTGTCAAACTTTCCGAATGACCGACAAAAAAATAACCGCCCTTGTTCAGGATCTGGTGAATACGGTTGACCAGCATTTCCTGTGTGGGTTTGTCAAAATAAATCATCACATTCCGGCAAAAAATGACGTCGGAGACGAAATCCGCCGGCGGCGGCTCCATGAGATTGAATCTCAAAAAACGCACCATATCCCGTATTTCTTTCTTAACCTGATAAAACCCGCTCCATTTACCGGAACCGTACTGGAAATACTTCCTGATGATGGCATCGGGCACATTTTTCATCCGCTCCCGCGGGAAGACCCCACGAATCGCCGTCTGGAGCACACGGGTCGAAATATCCGTGGCCAAAATCGAAACAGCCGGATTTTTGTCCCCCAGGATTTCCTTCACAATGATTGCGAGGGAATAGGGCTCCTCACCGGAAGAACAGCCGGCGCTCCAGATCTGAAAG
The DNA here is from genome assembly GCA_964494155.1 of uncultured Syntrophales bacterium. Taxonomy (GTDB): domain Bacteria; phylum Desulfobacterota; class Syntrophia; order Syntrophales; family JAAYKM01; genus JAAYKM01. The sequence goes on along the minus strand of CAZBQX010000005.1, from coordinate 25,327 downwards.
GGCGCCCCTCTCCGACTTGCCTGATGATTGTTGACCATCTCGGGCAGGACCGCCCGCAACTTGTCAAAATGCGCTGCCTCCCGAAAGAAATAGGTCAGATTCGTGGAGAGAGAATCAATCATCATGACCAGTTCATCTTGACCTTCGTTGGTTGTCACATACTTATAATACTCGGAAAAGGAAGCAAAATTCCCTTCCCGGAGGCGTTTCCCCAGGCGGGCCTTGACCAGTTCTTTCTTCCCGTCATGCAGATTGATACCGCATTGCTCGTAGACAAGACGGCTGATTTTCTGAAAATCCGTTTCTTTAAGTTCCGCAAGCATCGCCATATTCAAAGCAACCTTTAATCAGTTAAAACAACCCCTCAAGAATGGACAACTTCTATAAGCAAAATACGAACCAGCCGTTATCATTTCTTTTCACGTGCCCGGTTGGACATTGGCCTGGATGAAATCAGCGGGTCGCCAAACAGGCGGCTAAAGATCCGGCTTGCCGTCCTTCGCCGTTGCCTGGATAATTTCCCGCACACCATGATCCTTCAGAATGCCGTCCAGATCGTTGGACGAAAGATCGGCAATGCCGAAATCTTGCAGGAGGCGTTTAATTTCAAACAGAGGAATCTTCAAATTTTTCCCCAACCCAAAGGCCTGAATCTTTCCGTCCTTGACCCAGCGATAAACCGTAACACGGCTTATACCGAACAGATCAGCAACCTCTGATGTCGAAAAAAATGTTTTCTCCATAACTTACCCGCGATTTGCGATGATTGATTCGGTGTCCCGCCCCTTTCTGTGAGGGGCGATCCGCTGACTCATTGTTTTACAGGTCCATCTGTGGCCAGCATTATTCCCGTCTGCAGAAATTTAGACGAGGTCCGCCTTCTCCATGGCGGCCACGTCTTCATCAGCCAGCACCAGATCGATATCCAACAGAATTTTGACGTTCGATCCCGTTTTGGCCATACCCAAAATGAATTCCGTCTTGAGTTTCGTACCAAAAGAGGGGGTATCCTCGATATCGCCGCTTTTGATATTCAGCACTTCGGAAACGGAATCCACCACAATGCCCATCGATATCGTCTTATTGGCATGGATGATTTCGACGACAATGATGCAGGTCCTCTCCGTATAATCAATGGGTTCAATACCAAATTTGAGGCGCAGATCGACAACGGGGATGACTTTGCCGCGCAGATTCACCACCCCCTTGACATAATCGGGGGTCTGCGGCACATGGGTAATCGGCATCATCCCGATAATTTCCTTGACCTTGAGAATGCCGATGCCGTATTCCTCTCCCGCCAGGGAAAAAGTCAGATATTTGCCTTCTCTGTCCGATCCCGATTTCCTGACCTGATTTACGATCTCTTCCGTTTCATTCATTTTCTACCTCTCATAAATTTATTGACATGAGTTAGTATTTTGGCTCTTTTCACCTTTTAAAGACGTCATATTTCTGTTAAGTTAGACTCCTTAAATGGGGCGCGATGGTGTTACCATATAATCCAATGTAACGATATTTTAAGTATCGGCACAGCAAAGAAAAAACTTTACTCTTTTTTGCCAATATTTTAGTAATATGCACCGCGGCGCGACGTTTCGGCTGTTTTTTAGCCTTTGTCATTAAATAAATGCTGCACCCAGGAAAACTGCATGAAAAAAGCCAAAATTCTCATCGTTGACGACAACGAACTCAGCCGCCAGAATCTGTCCGAACTGATGACCGCCAGCGGTTATGATGTAAAAACCGTTGAAGACGGCCGGGAAGCAATGAAAGCCTTCCTTGAAGACCATTACGACATCACCATTACGGATCTGCAGATGCCCCATGTGGACGGTCTGGAGTTGCTGCGCTTCGCCAAGGAAATGGCGCCGGATCATGTGGTCATCATCATTACCGGTTATGGCACCGTCAACAATGCCGTGGAGGCAATGAAACTGGGGGCCTTTGACTTTATCTCCAAACCGTTGAAAGACGATCTGGTACGTATTACCGTCCAAAGAGCCGTATCCTATGCGCAGCTTCGGGAGGAAAACGTTCATCTTCGGGATCATCTGAAGGAAAAATACGATCTGGGAAAACTCCTGGGCTACAGCGACTGCATGAAAAAAGTGTTCTCGACGATCGAGAAAGTCGCCGATTCGGACAGCACCGTGCTGATCTACGGCGAAAGCGGAACCGGCAAAGAACTGGTGGCCAAGGCGATTCATTTCAACAGTTCGCGCAAAAACAACCCTCTGGTTCCGGTCAACTGCGGCGCCATCCCCGAAGATCTGCTGGAGAGCGAACTGTTCGGCCATGAAAAAGGCGCCTTCACCGGTGCAATCCGCAGCCGCGCCGGAAGATTCGAGCTGGCCCAGGGAGGCACCCTCTTCCTTGACGAAATCGGCGACATGAGTCCGTCGCTTCAGGTCAAGGTGCTGCGGGCGATCCAGGAAAAGCAGTATGAAAGAATCGGCGGGGTGAAAACCTTTGAGGCGGATGTGCGGATTATTGCCGCCACCCACCAGAACCTGGAAAAAGCAGTGGAAGAAAAGAAATTCCGGGAAGATCTCTTCTACCGGATCAATGTCATTCCCATCTACCTGCCCCCGCTAAGGGAAAGAGGACCGGATATCGCCATCCTGGCCAATCATTTTCTCCATGAGATCAGCGCGAAAAAGGGGAAAAGACCGGGCGTCGTTTCACAGGAAGCGATGGCCTGCCTGATCCAGTATCCCTGGCCGGGTAATGTCAGGGAGTTACAGAACCTGATGGAAATGCTCGTCGTGATGAAAACCAGCGATGAGATTACGATAGACGATCTTCCCGACAAAATCCGCCATCAATACCGGACGGAAAAGGCGCCCCAAATCCTGGATCTGCCGGAAGAAGGCTTCGATTACAATGCAGCGGTCACACAGTTTGAAAAAGACCTGCTCCTGAAAGCGCTGGAATTGAGCGGTGGGGTCAAGAATAAGGCGGCAAAACTCTTGGCCTTGAATCGCACCACCCTGGTGGAAAAGCTGAAACGGTTCCAGTTGGGTGATTAACGCCTTATGTACGTTTCTTAGGCTTCCTGCAAAACGTCCCTGACCTTCTTGGAAATGGTTTCAATGTTGAAAGGTTTCTGGATAAACGCCCGACACCCCCGGTCCATGATCTCTTTGGCAATGTGGTTGACACTGTAGCCGCTGCTGAGAATGACCTTCACATCGGCATTTCTGGCCTTGATGGCCTCAAAGGTTTCCATACCGCCCATCCCCGGCATGATGACGTCCAGAATCACCAGATCGATCTCCCCTTTCATCGAATCGTAGATTTTCACCGCGTCCTCCCCGCTGTTCGCCGTAAGGACACGGTAACCCAAGGCTTCCAGAATGTCCTGCATGACTTCAATAATCGTCTGCTCGTCATCCACGAAAAGAACGGTTTCTTGTCCTTTCAAGATCGCTTCCTTGACGGGTGTTTCCTGCTCTTTATAAGCTGCGGTGCTTTTCGGCAGGTAAAAGAGAAAAGTCGAACCCTTGCCTTTCTGACTTTGCACATCGACAAAACCGTGGTGTCCCTTGACAATGCCGTAAACCGACGCCAAACCCAAACCATACCCGCGGCCCATTTCCTTGGTCGTGAAAAAGGGATCGAAAATCCGTTCCCGGGTCTTTTCATCCATGCCCACTCCCGTGTCCGCGACAGACACCTTAACGTAAGACCCCTCCTCCACAAAGAACAGACGGGCTTCCTCCGCAGAGAGGGAAACGCTCTCCGTCTGCAGGGTCAATTGGCCGCCGCCGGGCATCGCCTGAGAAGCGTTCACATAAAGATTGAGGAGGACTTGTTCAATCTGTCCTTTATCCGCATTGACCAAGCCTATATCGTCATCGAAATGCATTTCAATGGCGATTTCCTTGCGCGTTCTGGCAAACATGGCCGCGGTTTTGGAAATGATTTCATTGAGGTCGACGGGAGAGAATTCCTGTTCCCGCTGAACGGCAAAATTCAGGAGTTGGCGGGTCAGGGAAACGCCGCTTTTCACCTGCTCTTCGATATTTCTGATTTTGTCGTAATGCAAATGTGCTGAATCCATTCCCAGAAGCACCAGAGAAATGTTTCCCTGAACACACATCAGCAAATTATTGAAATCATGAGCAATCCCTCCGGCCAGGGTGCCGACGGCCTCCATTTTCTGGGCATAAAGAAGTTTTTTATCCTTTTCCCTTAATTCATTCTGAATGGCGCGATTTTTCTCGATTTCTTCCATGAGGGCTTTATTGGAAGCCTCCAGGGAAGACGTGCGGACTTTAACCCGCTCCTCCAGCTCATTTTTCAATGCCTCAAGGGATTCATTTTTCCGACGCAGCTCCTCCATGATTTCAATATATTTGAGTGTTGCCGCGCGTGATTCACTTTTGGACAGCCGGTTTTCATTTTCGATATGCCGAAGCTGAATCTCCATATCCTGGAGCTTTGTCTCCAGTTCATGGATGGAGGGCCGGCCTTCCGGTTTTTTTCTCTTTCTAGAACCAGTCATGCTCAACCATCTGGTGAATCTGCTCTTCGACATCGTCCATGATGAAATCCATCGCCCGTTCCTCGATGCCGAATTTCTCGAGACAAAATTGATATAATTCGTCGTCCAGTGGCATGGCTTCAATATAACCCAGTTTTCTTTCCCGGCAGCAAAAGTGCGCCATATGAAGCAGAGCCGTCGCTTCGTGCCGGTCCAAATGATCCTGCGTGGGCCTTTCGGCATCGCGGACCGCGAGGCTGATGCTGTCGGGAAAATTCCACTCCTTAAGCAGCAGCCCGCCGATCTCGTCATGGCAGAACTGGAAAACATCTTCTTCCGCCTGCCAGATGGGATGATTTTGGTGTTCCATTGCTTTGATCATGTTAAGAAAATCATTCCGCAGAAACTGATCGATTACAATCAGGCCGATATCGTGAAGGAGCCCCGCCGTGTAAATCTCGTTGCCGTTTTTGCGCAACTCCCTTCTGGCGATGAGTTTTCCACAACTGGCAACTGCCACGGAATGCACCCACAGGGCGTTCCGGGAATAGCGTCCCGAACTGACTGCCCCGTTCTGGAACAGATCGACCACGGCCTGACTGATTGCCAATTCCTTGACCGATTCGAAACCGATGAACATGATCGATTCCAGGATGTCGGCTACTTTTCGCGGCATCCCATAATAGACCGAGTTTGCCCGCCGCAGGATCTTGGCCGTCAGGGGCGGATCGGTTTCGATCAGGTTTTTCAAATCAATGGCATTTGAATTCGGATCAAGGGCAACATCGATAATTTTGTTCAATATTCCCCGAATAGACGCGATGTCCGATCCGTTAACCTTGACGATCAATTCCTGCGGTGTAAGCATATTCGCCCCTATTGCATGCAAGACTCTATGAAATCATCCTAATTTACCTGCAACGGCCTGCTCTCCCGACAGCAGTGCCTAAAAATCCTTAAAATCGCCGTCCTCCAGAGGGATAATCTGATCCGGCCGGACGACTTTATCCTTACCGGAGGATATTCCCGCTTGGTGTTGATGCTTAACCAGGCTCTTCGTCTTCGGCGACTTACTGCGCGCCAAGACCTTCCGGATCGCCGCTTGGCGTCTCACCGGCGCCGGTGCGCCGTCCTGTTCCCCACCGCCGATCAGCATAACCAGATCACCAACATAACTCTTCATCTGCTCGGCCTGGGCGTTCAACTCTTCCGCCGCACTCGCCGATTCCTCAGCCGACGCCGCCGTCTGCTGGGCCACCTTGTCCATCTCCACAACCGCAGAATTGACCTGGCTGATTCCCTGAGCCTGCTCTCGGGATGCCGCCGCGATCTCGCCGATCAGTTCCGTCACCTTTTGCGCAATTTCACCGTTTTTACCCATCGCTTCGGATACCTGTCCGTACAAAGAGGTCGCTTCCTTGATCCGACCGGTTGAATTGGTAATCAAATCCTGGGTGTTTTTCGCCGCCTCCGTCGCACGCATGGCCAGATTACGGACTTCATCTGCGACAACGGCGAACCCGGCGCCGGCCTCACCTGCCCGGGCCGCTTCCACGGCGGCATTCAAAGCCAGCAAATTGGTCTGGAAAGCAATTTCGTCAATCGTCTTGATAACCTTGGCCGTCTCCTCGCTGGCCCCGACCGAGGCCTGCATGGCCTTTTCCATCGTCCCCATCCGTTCCGATATCAACTGGAAATTGGTGGCCGCTTCCTTCGTCATCATGTCATTGGCCAGTTGCGCATTATCGGCATTCTGACGGGTCATGGACGACATCTCTTCCAGGGAAGACGAGGTCTCTTCAATGGCCGACGCCTGATTAGAACTGCCGTCTGCCAGGTGCTGGCTCGATGTCGCCACCTGCGAGGCAGCGGCGGTGACCTGCTCCGCGCCCTCGTTCAATCCATCAATCACCCGGCCAATAGGACGGGTAATCATGAGACTCATAAAGATACCGATCCCAACCGCCACAATAAATGCCAGGATCGTCGACACCGAGGCAAACCAGGTGGCCATGTTAGCACGGGACGTACTGGCCTGCATGGTGGCGTCGGCCTGCTGGACCTCCATGTTTATGATTTTATGGAACGAATCGGTAATCTGGTTTTCCACCGTCGTGACTTCGCCCTCCATGAAGGCCATGGCTTCGTCCTTCATGTTATCGTTAATCATTTTGATGAGCTTTTCCAAGTTCGGATTCTGGCGCATAAACAGACTGATCAGATGATCATATTCCTTTTTGATTTCTCCCTCCGTTAACGTCGCGCCGACCTCGGCCAAATCCTTCTTTCCCCGTTCGTTGATGACGGCGATTTTTTCCAGTTCGCGCGCAATATCTTTGCCGTACACAAATCTCTGAATATAGGCATTGCGAATTTCAGCGCGTAATTCTTGCCATAATTCGGATATGTCACCCATCGCCACCAGGGGTTTGGTGTTGATGGTATAGAGTGTTGTGATGTTTTTATTCAGATACATGATGTTGGAAACGCCGATGAATCCCCCAACGAGTAACATCAGGGAGACAAGACAGAAACTGCCGATCAACTTGACACTCAATTTCATTTTTTTCATAAACGCACCTCGTCCTTAAGAAGAATTAGTTGTGGCCCCCCGTGCCTAATCGTTTTCATCAGCTTTCGTTAAAGGATGACTGTTCCGCGATTTTTCCTTCGATTCTTCAATCGTTGCAATAATTTCATCCATATCGAAGCGCCAGGATTTCCCGATCTTAAATCCTGGCAAATCGCCCTTAACGGCCAGATTAATGATCGTATTTTGATTCAGCCGCAGATATTCCGCTACTTCCTTCGCTGTCACTATTCTTGCCATAATTCGTCCCCCGCTTAGCTCTGGTGAACCGAAAAGTGTTTTGACATGGTTTTTCTCCTTTTACCCTTGCATGCTCAAACAGAAATAAGCCCAATGCTCCCTTATTCCGTATTGATCATATTGTCGGTATTATCGACAAATAACTTTAGAGGAAAATAATGGGTGATAGTTTGTCAAAATGGGATAAATGGGAAAAAGAGAAGAAAAGTGAAGGTTTGGTAATGATAACTTTCCGATGGGGACAATTCGGCGGAATTAATTCTTCCAGCCCGCAATCATGAGGACGAACTGTTCGAACATATCCTGCTGAAAATGGTGGAGCATCTGCTCCTTCATGATTTTCAGCCCTTCGAAGGGTTGCATTTTCTTCCGGTATGGACGATCCGTCGTCAGGGCATCGTAGACATCGGCGATGGCACAGATCTTCCCATAAACATGCAGGTCATTTCCCCGAATGCCTTTGGGGTAGCCGGTGCCGTCAAAGCGCTCATGATGCTGCAGGACGATAATCTTCGACTCTTGCGTCATCTGTTTGGTTTCCTGCAGGATCTTAAATCCCAGGTTGGGGTGCCTTTTCATCTCCCCCATTTCCTCGTCCGTCAACTTCCCCGGCTTATTGATTATTCCCTGATCGATCCGGACCTTACCCAGATCATGAAGGAAAAATCCGGCCCCCAGTTCGTGGAGATCGTGGGCGTTGGAGCGCCGGAAAAGATTACGCGCAAGGCAAACGGAAAGGACGCCGACATGCACGGAATGGGTGTAGGTGTAGTAATCGTGGTCCGTGATCATCATCAGGTGCTGACTCGTTTCCATATCGTCCAGGATGAGATCGACCACATCGTTAACCGCGCGCTTCGTCTCACGAATATTTTCTGCCGAGGGATTGTCCATAAGATTCTTGATCATTTCCCCCGAATATTCATGAACCTGTTTTGCCTTCGTCAGAGGGGGCAGCTTCTTGTCGAAAATGCTTTCCCGCAATCCTTCCGGTACGATCGCTTGCTTTGGTTTCTCCGGTACGACCGGTACGGGTTTCGGCTCTTCATCGGCCACGCGGCTCTGACTGAAGTCCACCCGTACTTCCTTCATACCCGCCCCGATAATCTTTTGGATCTGGTCTTGGGAGGTTAAAAGAAATTGACTTTTTAAGAAGGGATGGTCCGTCCATGACACAGGCATCAGGACAAACATGCCGATTTTCAGTTTATTGACGGGTAATGCTTTTACCACGCGCTTCCCTCCGCAGAGAAAACCATCCCAACACCGACAGACAGGACTGTAAGACAACCACCAGAGGGCCGCGCTTACGAAAAAGTAAACTGATCAATAATTTTGCGTCCTTTGATGATCGTGTTGATCTTTCGGCTTTCCATCCGGTCCATTCTTTGATAGATACACCCCATACCATCGGCAAAAGATGCGATGAACTTGAGGAAACGATTGGGGCCAATGTAATGCGTTTCCGAAAAAAGTCAATCATATTATTAAGGAGGAAGCAGCATGGGAAAAGGGGATCAACGTTCGAAACGAGGTAAAATCTGGCGGGGCACCCACGGCAAAACACGCCCCAAGACCAAACAAACGGAAAACGCGGCCGATTCCGCAAAAAAATAAGGACCTTCTTCTCGCTACTCCAAGAAGAAAAACCAAACCTGATTTGAACGCCTCTCCGGTCACCACACCGACGGGGCGTTTATCAACGGCAATCTTCGGGTAACAAAATTGAATCGGCGAAGGATCCAGGCTGTCGCGCGCAAGGAATTTTATCATCTGGTCAGGGATTTCCGGAGTCTTTATCTGGCCTTCGCCATTCCGCTCCTTTTGATCCTGTTGTTCGGATACGCCCTGAGTCTTGATGTGGACCGGATTGCCACGGTCGTTGTCGATCACGACCGGACCGCCCTGACCCGCGACCTTATCCGCCGGTTGGATGCATCCACTTATTTCACGGTTCGGACTATTCTGCCGGACACGAAAGTTGCGGGAGAAGCCTTGGATCGGGGCGATGCCACCCTGGCGGTGATTATCCCCGCGGGCTTAACGGCGGGGATAAAACATGAGCGGGAAACAGCCATTCAGTTGCTACTGGACGGCAGCGATCCGAATTTCTCGAACATCGCCCGGGCCTACGTCACCGCCTTTTTTGATCGGTATAATCAGGAAAGGCTTGGCTTATTCCTGAATCGACAGGGGAAAAACACCCTCGCACAACCTGTTGAAGGACGTATCCGTATCTGGTTCAACGAAGACCTTGAGAGCCGGAATTTCATCATCCCCGGCATCATCGCGGTCATCATCATGATTGTCGGTGCCATGCTGACCTCGCTGGTCATCGCCCGGGAATACGAGAACGGAACCATGGAGACGATCCGTGCCCTGCCTCTTTCCGCCGGGGAATTTCTTATGGGGAAGGCCATACCCTATTTTCTGATCGGCCTGACGGATGTCCTGGCGGCCATTCTCATGGCCCAGATCCTGTTTGGCATCGTCATGAAATCAAGTTTCTGGCTCATGATGGCGGCATCGTCTTTGTACCTGGCCGTCGCCTTGACTCTGGGGCTTCTGATTTCCCTCTTGACGAAATCACAACTGGTCGCCAACCAGATCGCGCTCCTTATAACCTATCTGCCATCGCTTTTACTGTCCAATTTCGTCTTTCCCGTTTCAAACATGCCGGCGATCCTGCAAGGCCTGACCCATTTTGTTCCGGCCACCTACTACATTGATATCTTAACGGGAATCTATCTGAAAAATCTTAATTTTTTACAGCTCTGGGTCTCCTTTGCCGTCCTGACTGTCATGTTCCTAACCCTCCTGATGGCCAACTGGCTCCAGTTGAGAAAGGAAGGGCTCTGATTTGAAGATCGACCGGATTCGTATTCGCGAACTCGTCCGCAAGGAATTTATTCAACTCTTCCGGGACAAAAAGATCCGGCCGATTCTCATCGTGGCGCCCCTGATTCAGATTCTGATCTTCGGCTATGTCGTCAACTACGACATCCGGCATATCCGCATGGCCGTTCTGGATGAAGCACGAACCCGTGAAAGCCGCCTGATCGTCGAAACCTTTCGGGGAAACGGCATCTTCAGCATAACCCGGTTTCTCCATCACGACCATGATATCGAACCCCTGATGATCCGAGGAGAAGCGGATCTGGTACTCAAAATCGGACCGGATCTGAGCGAAAGAATGAAACAGGGGAAAAGTGCCGCGGTTCAGTTGATCGCGGACGGCAGTATGAGCAATATGGCCTCAATCCGGGTTTCCTATGCGGTTGCGGTTTTGCAGCAGATTAACAACACCCTGCTGCATGAACTTCACCCCCATGCCGTCCGGTACGGCCGGATCGATCCCCGGATCCGGACCTGGTATAACCCGAACCTGGACAGCCAGTATTTTTTTGTTCCCGGCATCGTTGCCGTGATTATCATGGTCATCTCACTGCTGCTGACATCCATCGCCATCATCAGGGAAAAGGAAACGGGAACCTTGGAGCAGCTCATCGTGACGCCGCTGACGCCTTTTGAATTCATCGTGGGTAAAACCATTCCTTACATCCTCATCTCCTTAGCCCAGATGGCCGTTGTCACCATTTTTGCCGTTTTATGGTTTCAGATCCCCCTGGAAGGAAGTATTGCCGCTCTGTTTTTCGCCTCTTGCCTGTTCCTGCTCAGCACCCTGGGCATCGGACTCTTCATCTCCACCGTCTCATCCACCCAGCAGCAGGCGGTGATGACGACTTTCTTTTTCCTCCTCCCCTTTTTCATGCTGAGCGGCTTCGTTTTTCCTATTGCCAACATGCCCGAATTCGTGCAATGGCTGACTTATCTTAATCCCATGCGGTATTTCCTGGTTATTATTCGTGGTCTCTTCCTTAAGGGTGTGGGATTGGACGTGCTCTGGCCCCAGTATTTGGCTCTGTCTCTGCTCGGTATCGTCGTCTTTTCAGGGGCCGTGGGTTTTTTCCGCAAGAGACTGGATTGAGGTGACATAACGATGTTTCTTAAAATTATCACTGAGGCAGATCCTGTCCGTAAATACCGGAACCTCTTTGTCCGGAGGTTGAAGGCGCTCATGGTTGAAAAGATCCAGGTACGTCTGGGACACCTCGGCGCCAGCAGCGCCTCGCAGGTCCTCTGGTCGGAGAACCTCGGCATCTGGATGGCCCACGAGAAGGGGAAAGCCTCACCCTACAATCACGCCTTCGGTATAGGGAAACCTCTTCCCGGAAGTTTCCTGGCAGCCTCATGCGAGATTAATTTCCCCGTCGGCGGCATCGACCGGCGCATAGGAGGGGCTTTTGCCCGGGATCGGCGGGGCCAGATTTTTGTTGTCCACCGGGGTAAGATCGGCGGTGGACGGAAAGGCATCGGAAAGTCGCTTTTCGACAGTCATTATCGCGGTGTCTGGGCTTTGATGGACGACGGCGATCAGGAAACCGTTGTGGCGGTAATCGGGCTTTTGAAATCGGAGCGATTCCCCCGCCAGCTCGCGCACTTCGTGCATAAAATCGGACACATCAAAGCGGAAGCCAATACCGCGTCGCCCCAGACCATTCTGTCCTTCGCAGAAGTCTCCTTCCGCGAGGAATGGACAGGCAACAGGCAAGGTGATTTTTTCCGGGACATGGCGGGTTTGTGCGATCAGGGGATTGTTATCCGGGATCTCTACCATACCTTAAAGACTGCAGGCTTCCGGGTCGGGAACGACCCTTTTCGTGATCTGTACCTTGTCGATAACGAGGACCGGATTCGCACCATTTTTCACGTCAAAACAGATACCCTGCCGATAAGCCTTCAGGAGGGTGTAACCCAGCTTTTACTCCAGAGTCTGAATATCCCTCACCGAACGCGACTTTTTCTGGCCGTGCCCGCACCTCCGGAAGCGGAGGTCTGGAGCCGCTTGAGTAAAATGAACGTCGATCTCTTGATTTATACCTGGCGGGAAGAAAAGGCGATTTTCCCAGACCTCGTCAGCCGGCTGCACCGGGAAGCCATTTCGACAAAAACGGAACACAAGGAAAACGAATAGCCCGGACACCATAGCGGAAGACCATGGGGTGATAACGCATATTCCTCTTGAAATCACGGCGGTTTTCCCTTTATGATGATCCACATAACCCAAACTTTTTTAAGGAGGATGGCATGGGAGAGCGATATCGTTTGCAGACGGGTGACGCCCTGGTGGCCGTGGATATGCAGAACTGCTTTCTTCCGGGAGGCAAGCTCGGCATTGCCGGCAGCAATCGCATTATCGCACCCATCAACCGGATGATCCGGATATTTGAGCGGAAGGGCCTTCCCATTGCCTTCTCGCGAGACTGGCATCCTCCCGATCACATCTCCTTTCAGGAACAGGGCGGACCCTGGACGGCCCACGGCGTCGCCGGCACGGCCGACGCAGCATTTTCGCCCGAATTAATCATGCCTGCGACAGCGGTCATCTTTTCCAAGGCGACGGATAAAACCCGTGAGGAGTACTCGGCTTTTCACGCGAAAAGCGATTCGGGGCTGACGCTTCAGACATGGCTTGAGCAATCGAATACCAAACGGGTTTGGATCGGCGGTCTGGCCACCGACTATTGTGTCCTGAACACGGCGCTGGATTTACGCAATGCGGGTTATGCCGTCGTGGTTCTAACGGATGCAGTCTATGCCGTAAACGTCCATCCCGGTGACGGTGACCGGGCTCTCGCGAACATGACCGCCCGGGGTGCGGAAATGGTTAAATCGGATGCGGTTGAGGCTTGAACATGGATATTCTAAAGAGTCCGCTTCTGACCGACCTCTATCAGCTCACGATGCTCCAGGGTTATATAGAGGAGGGACTTCACGGTGAGGCCGTGTTTGAGTTCTATATCCGCCAGATGCCGGAAAATCGCTCTTTTCTCGTTGCAGCGGGGCTGGAATCCTGCCTTGGCTTTCTGGAGAACCTAGCCTTTACGGAAGAGGAATTGCGTTATCTGGATGAAACCAAACGCTTTTCTTCCGCCCTCATCGATTATCTCCGGGCACTGCGTTTTAACGGTGACGTCCACGGCCTGCCGGAGGGCACGGTTTTTTTCCCCAATGAACCCCTTCTGCGCATCACCGCCCCCCTGCCGGTGGCCCAGTTGATCGAAACACGTCTGATTAACTTTCTGCACTTTGAAACCCTGATCGCCACCAAGGCCGCCCGCTGTATCCTGGCGGCTCGGGGGCGGGCCAGTTTGATCGATTTCGGCCTGCGTCGAGCCCACGGCGCCGAGGCAGGGCTTCTGGCCGCCCGGGCCTGCTACATGGCCGGGTTTATCGGCACCGCCACGGTTCCTGCCGAATTGCTCTACGGCATCCCCATATTTGGAACCATGGCCCACTCCTACATCGAGGCACATTCCGATGAAGAAACGGCCTTTCTGAAGTTTGCCGAGGCCAATCCCGGTAATGTGACCCTTTTAATCGACACCTATGACACCATCGAGGGCGCCAGAACGGCAGCCCTTGTGGCAGCCAAGCTGTCCCCTAAAAATATCCGTGTCCGGGCCGTCCGCCTCGACAGCGGTGACCTGCTTACCCTATCGAAGGAGGTTCGGGCCATTCTTGATAAAAAAGGGTTCCCGGAAATCCAGATTTTTGCCAGTGGGAACCTGGACGAGTACAGTGTGGCGGAACTGCTGATGCAGGGTGCCCCGATAGACGGCTTCGGCATCGGCACCAAACTTGACACCTCTGCCGATGTCCCCTACCTGGAATGCGCTTATAAATTGATGGAATATGCCGGAGAACCACGCTTGAAAAAGTCCAGCGGCAAGGCGACCTACCCGGGACGCAAGCAGATCTTCCGTATCGTGCAGGACAAGCAAATAATCGGCGATACCATCGGTTTGGAAACGGAACGCCAGGACGGCACCCCCCTGATCAGAAAAGTCATGGCTGGGGGGAAACGACTTGAGAAACCGGAACCGCTGCGGGAGCTGGCCCGCCGCACGAAAGAACAGTTACACCTCATACCCCCGTCACTTCGACGCTTAACCGGGACAGGAAGCTATCCGGTCGCGATATCGGACGCCCTCATTCACCTGAAAGAAGCGACGGAGCGCCGTTTATTCTGATCCACCATAGAGAAGAATTTACCCCATTCTTCCGCTTTTCCATCAAGCATGCCGGGCTGTTTCTATCAACCGTAACTGCATAAAAAAAGTGGCTTTTTCGGGTGTTTTTTGCTACCCCAGAGACGTCAGGAAGCACACGGAACATTTTTGACTAATTGCGCGTTTCACCTCTGACCTCCGCGTGAACAGCATCTTACAGAACCGAATATATACAACATATACAAGGAGTTACCATGTTCCAGGAAAAACCCAACACCCCGTTCAGCGGAGCGGCGAAATACGTCCTCGATGACGAACTGGCCCAGATCGTCAACATCTCCATGGCCCTCGAAATGCCCCTGCTTTTGAAGGGCGAACCCGGTACGGGAAAGACCATGCTCGCCCATGCCATTGCGGAAAGTCTGTCAATGCCCCTGCTGGTCCTCAACGTCAAGTCGAGCATGAAACTGCTGGAGGCGCTTTACCAGTACGACACACTGACCCGGTTAAACGACAGCCGCTTCGGCGATTCAAAGCGGGATGTCAGCAATATCGAGGCCTACATCAAGATGGGGAAAATCGGCCAGGCCTTCACCGCCGATACGAGAACCGTCCTTTTGATCGACGAAATCGACAAGGCCGATACGGACTTTCAGGACGACATGCTGGACGTTCTCGATCAGATGCAGTTCGACATCATTGAAATCGATAAAACGATCCGGGCCAAACACCGGCCGGTTATCGTCATTACCTCCAACGCCAAGAAGGATCTGTCGGACCCCTTCCTGGGGCGGTGCAACTTCCATCACATTGCCTTTCCGGACGCAGAAATGATGCGCCGTATCCTGGCGGTTCATTTTCCGGACCAGAGTACGGAGGTCCTGAACGCCTGTATCGAAAGCTTCTACCGCCTGCGGGACATCCGGGGGGTGGAAAAGAAACCGGCGACCCGGGAATTGATCAACTGGATCCGGGCCCTGAAAGCCGACCCGGATTTCAAACCCAAGATGCTGGCGAAGGGCGTTCCCTACCTGGGAGTCCTGTTCAAGAAAAGCGGCGACATGAGCATCGTGTCCCAATCGCTCAATCGCCTTCGGTTCTAGGTGACCGGCTGTGTTTGTCCAGTTTTTCTATACTCTCCGGGAGCGGGGCATTCCGATCACGCCGACGTCTTTTCTGCGCCTGCATAAGGCCATGCGGATGGGACTCATCACCTCCATCGAGGATTTCTACACCGCCGCCCGCTCAATTCTCATAAAGAGCGAACGTTACTTCGATCTCTACGACCAAATCTTTGCCAATCATTTCAAGGGTGTACCCTTGGTGGATCCTCAGGAGGTCGAACTGACGGAAGTGGCCCGGGCGCTCCTTCAGGAATGGCTGAAGAACCCGGCAGAGATCGCCGCGGCCCTGGGGATTGATGAAAAAAAACTCAAAAAGATGACTCCGGAAGAACTCCTTCAGTATTTTATGGACCGCCTCAAGGACCAGACGGAGGAACACCACGGGGGCAACAAGTGGATCGGCACCGGCGGCACCTCCCCGGTTGGTCATTCGGGTTACCACCCCGGCGGTATGCGGGTCGGCGGCTTCTCCCGGAGCAAATCCGCTATTAAAGTCGCCATGGAGCGGCGCTACCGCGATTATTCACTCGACGGTCCCATCACGGAAGCCCAGATGGGGGAAGCCCTCAAGCGTCTCCGCCGGATGGTCCCCCATGGTCCCAAGGACGTGGTCAATGTCGATAAAACGATCTACGAAACGATGCGCAACGCCGGAGAAGTGGAAATCGTCTTCGACCGGCGTCTGACTGACCGCCTGAAAATCATTCTTATGATCGACAACGGCGGCTGGTCCATGGACCCGTACATTGATATTGTCCAGACCCTCTTCAACTACGCCCGCTCCCAGTTCAAGGATTTGAAGATTTACTATTTCCACAACTCGATCTATACTTACATCTGGTCGGACCCACACCGCCGGTATAAACCGGAGCCGGTGGACGAGTTCATCCGGAAGGACCCGGAGACGCGGCTGATCATCGTCGGCGATGCCAGCATGGCCCCATCAGAGCTCATGCACAGAAACGGCGCCATTTACTTTGACCAGCGCGAGACAATCCCCAGCATTGAGCGGCTGAAATTTCTGGCATCGATGTTTCGTCACGCGGTGTGGCTCAACCCGCAGGCGGAAGAAGAATGGCATTACACTTGGACCATCGGTGTCATCGAACAGATCTTTCCCATGTTTGAATTGACCCTGGACGGTCTGGAAAAAGCAGTTAAGCATCTCATGGCGCGTAACTGATCGGTTTCGTTTTAATAAACCTTCCGCCCCATCCCGAAAACAGGCCACAGCCCCCCTGCTTCCGCCGTGTACAGGATTTGGCTTTACAAACTTTACGTATATTATAGTTGCATGGGCCAGGAATGAGCAAGATGTACCGGTTCCTACTGACTGCCTTGATCCTCCTCTGGGGAGGAATCCTCCCATCAAACGCCGGGGCTGAAACATTCCTCAGCAGGCAGACGGAGCATTTCATCCTCACCTTTACCACTCAGGATGAAAAAATCGCGGCACGTCTGATTCATGAAATCGAAAAGATCCGTCAAGCGATCATCCGCGACACGGGCCATGATTTCCCGGGGAAAACCATCGTATTGATAGCCCCCACCATTGAATCCTTCCAGAAGCTCCAACCCGCAGGAGCGCGAATTCCTCTGTGGGCTGCCGGCGTTGCCTATCCGGAGCAAAACCTGATGATCCTGCGCTCCCCCTTTTCCGTAAAGACAGGCCATCCGGATGTCGTCGAAACCTTTGCACACGAGTTCAGTCATATCGCCCTGGGGCAAACTTTACCTGGACAAACGGGACCTTTATGGCTTGCCGAGGGTCTTGCGATGTACCAGGCGCGGGAATGGGATCTTTCCCGTACGGCGGTGTTGGTGCGGGGCGTTCTGACAGGCCGACTGATCCCGCTCCGGCAATTGACGACCGCGTTTCCCTCCGAAAACGAGCGGGCGCAACTTGCTTACGCAGAGAGTTTCATGTTTATCTCCTTTTTAATTAATCGTATCGGGCGGGACGCCTTTCATCGCTTTCTCCTGGACTACAGCCGTCATGGCGACACCGAAGGCGCGCTTCGCAGGGCGACAGGACTTTCCCTTGCAGCACTGGAAGCGAATTGGCTTTTATATCTGAAAATGCGCATATCCTGGTTCCCCATTGTAACCAGCGCAACAACCCTGTGGTTTGTGGCCACGGTTATTTTCATCGCAGGATATATCAGAAAACGGAAACAAGGATTGACGACCCTCCGGCGCTGGGAAGAGGAAGAGAACACGAGTGCCGGAATAAACAAAGGTGAGGTTTAATCATGGGATTTAAGTGCGGCATCATTGGTCTGCCCAACGTCGGCAAATCGACAATCTTTAATGCGTTGACGGCGGCCTGTGCGGAAGTGGCCAACTACCCCTTCTGCACCATCGAGCCCAACATCGGCATGGTCCCCGTTCCGGACCCGCGGCTGACGGCTCTCTCCAAGTTGATCCAGCCACAGAAAGTTACCCCGACCGCCGTCGAGTTTGTCGATATCGCAGGCCTTGTCAAGGGCGCCAGCCGGGGTGAGGGGCTCGGCAATAAATTTCTGGGGCATATTCGTGAGGTGGACGCGGTGGTACACATTGTCCGGTGTTTTGAAAACCCCGACGTAGTCCATGTAGACGGCACCATCGACCCCCTGCGGGACCTGGACATCGTCCAGATGGAATTGATTCTCGCCGATCTCGAAACCATCGAAAAACGGATCGAAAAAGTGGAAAAACTCGCCAAAGTAGGTGATAAAGACGCCAGAAAAACTCTGGAACTATACCACCAAATCCATGAAGGATTGGGGAAGGGCGTTCCAGCGGGCGCGATGCCCAGGCATGAAGATTGGGATGTGTTTCTGACGGATCTGCATCTCCTCACGGCCAAGAAAATGCTGATCGTTGCCAATGTCAGTGAGGCGATCCTGAAGACGGACGGGGACCTGGTTCGCAGGCTGGAGGAAAAAGCGGCTGCGGAAGGAAACCGCGTCATCGCCATCTGCGGCGACCTGGAAGCGGAAATTGCCGAATTGCCTCCGGAAGAGCGGACTGAATTTCTCAAGGATATGGGACTCCAGGAATCGGGATTGGAAAAACTCATCCATGCCGGTTATAAACTCTTGGATTTAATTACCTTTTACACCACCGTCGGTCCCGAACTGCGCGCCTGGACGATTCCTCAGGGGACCAAAGCCCCCAAAGCCGCCGGAAAAATTCATACCGACATGGAACGGGGGTTTATCCGGGCGGAAATCGTGCATTACGACGATTTCATCCAACTGGGCGGTATGCACGGCGCGAAAGAAAGCGGTCGCGTTCACGCTGAGGGCAGGGATTACACCATTCAGGACGGCGATATCGCCCATTTTCGATTCAACGTTTGACGTGGGACAAAGAATCAGGAAAGCGAATCCGTTGGTTTTAAAATAAAAAAGGTGGATGGCAAAAGGGGGGAACCAAAAAACCATCCACCTATATGTAAACTGAAAGGGCTTTTGGGGTGGATCCCTTTCAGGTTGTCCTTAGGGGGGTGGTGGACGGAAAGGAGAGTTAAACCGTCCACCTGATATATTCGCTTAATCATTCTTTCTTCCGGGAGAAGGAGGCTGCTCCCGGTTCCGGAACGCTCATTGAGCTTTTTTCGTGATTTGTTATTTGTATGTTGTCTTAACTATAGCAATGTAAGTGCCAAGCAAGGCACCTTTTTGATAATTCCGGCTGCCACATAAGATAATAAAAGAAAGAATACTATCATTTCAATAATATAAACATTTTACCGCCCTGATAAATCCTCGCAAGAGATGGTATACTGAGTTCCCCGAAAGAAGACCTGTTTTCACCAACCGGAACCATGGTGTGCGATATTCGAACGCCATAATCGCCTGATATGCCTATTTGAGGGTATTTGCGCCAAAGACAGGCTTGTGCATAACCCGCACAGCGTGCGTTTCAAGCACAGCGCCAGAAGAAAAATCAGGACACCTGATTTTGCAACCGTTTTTGTTCGCGGATCAACTTATAACGGGAAATCCCCAGCAGTTTGGCCGCCTGGGTTTGATTCCCCCGCGCTTTACTCAAAGCGCGGGCGATGATCTTTGACTTGATATCATTGGTTATTTTTTCCGTCACCGCATCATAATCCGATACTTCAATATCCTCGGGTGAAAACAGCTCAATTTGGGACAGGGGTGGGAACAGATTTTTGCTCTTGTTCTGATCTGCGCTGGCCCTCAATTCCGCCGGCAGATTTTCAGGTTTGATCAGTGAATTGGGATTCTGGAGAATCATGACCCGCTCCATCAGATTCTTCAGTTCTCGAACATTACCGGGCCAGGCATAGGACAACAGCACAGCCTCGGCATCCTTACTGAATCCGCGAACCCGCTTCTGGAATTTGTTATTAAATTCATCAACATAGAACTGAGCCAGCAAAAGGATATCATCCCCGCGCTCCCTGAGGGACGGCATCCGGATCGGCACAACGCTGATGCGGTAGTACAGATCCTCCCGGAACGTCCCCTCCGAAACCATACGCGCCAGGTCCCGGTTCGTCGAAAAGATAAAACGGATATCGATGGGGATGTTATCCGTTCCACCGAGTCTGCGAATATATCCGTCTTCCAGCATGCGGAGAAACTTCGCCTGGAGGTGGATGCTCATTTCGCCGATTTCATCAAGGAGCAGGGTCCCGCCGCTGGCCGCCTCCAGCAACCCTGTTTTTCTTTTTTTCGCATCCGTAAAGGCCCCGGCTTCATAGCCGAACAACTCGCTTTCCAGAAGGGTCCCCGGAATGGCCGCACAATTGATATCGATAAACCGCTTATCGCTCCGTTTACTCTGTTTGTGTAAAGCCCGGGCGATCAGTTCCTTTCCCGTTCCGCTTTCTCCTTGGATCAGAACGCTGGTGTCATGGCCCGCGATTTCCTCGATAATGTGGAACACCTGCTGCATCTTTTCGGACTGACCGAGAATGTTGTGGAAGCCCAGAAGGATGTTCTCCCGTTCCTTGAGTTTTTCCACTTCGGTTTTAAGGGATTGCGCTTCCAGTGACAGCATGGAGTGCATAATGGCATTATCGTAGGACGTTGCCGCGTCCTGCGTCAGAATATCCAGCACCTGAATCTGGTCCGGCGAATAGGAGCCGGTTTTTTTTGCCAGATAAAGCACGCCGCGGAATTTATCCTTGACGCTGAACGGCAAGGCAATCTCCGACTCAAAACCCGGAAAAATCGGCGTAAGATCCGCAGCGGCATGTTGCCGGGTGGTGATGCGGTTAGACGACAAGGCAACATTAATGATGCTTCTGTCCACCTGCTGCGTATAGGCTTTGCTTTCATCGATAACGATTTCGCCGCCGAAAGTAACGAGACTCCGGTTTTTCTCCACATCCAGGAAATAGACCATAACCTTGTCACAATGTGTAATCTCCAGGGAACTGCGCGTCAGGATATTCAGGATGTTGTTATCCAGAGCATGGCGGGCATTCATTTCCGAAACAGCTTTCTGCAAGACCATCAGCTGCCTTATTTTCTCGGCGTTGGCCTCGAAAAGCCGGGCATTGTGAATGATAATGCCCATCTGGTTGGCAAAGGTCAGAAAAAGATTGATTTCTTCCGGATAAAATTTCGTCGTCTCCTGACAGGAGGCGGCCATGGTCCCGATGATTTCATCGCCGATTTTAAGCGGTGCGCAGATCATGGAACCACTGCTGTAAACTTTTGCCAGCATGCGGTCCGTTTCGGTGATACGGCCGTCCGATGCGGCATCCTCAATCGCCATCGGCGCACCCGATGTGGCCACTTTGGCGGCAATGCAATCATGCATTTGGACATCGATTGCCACCGAAAAAGCTCTTTCCGCCTCCTCGGGGCTGTAATTCTTCACAACCTGCGTTTCAAGAAACTGCTTGGATTCGTCGAAAAGACGGATGTTACCGATACGGAAGCCAAGCGTATCCACCACTTCGTCCAGAATTTTTTTCAGGATCTCGTTCAGGCTTCTCGACTCGGTAACGAAGGTGCTGATGCGGAAAATACTCTGCAGGAGCTTGTCCTTGTCAAGCATAGGAACGGTCACAACGGCTTCTTGTTGTTTTTCGTCTTCCACTGTATCTTTCCCTGTAAGAGTCTTGAATATTCCTGTTACGTCATCAGCCCCGGTCGTATGCCAGAAATTGCATGGAAAAAACAGCCCGGCCTTGGGTGGCGGACCGCAGGTCCGTTGAATATCCGAAAAGGGATTTCAGGGGAACACGGCAGCGGATTTCGCTCACGTGGCCTTTCTGGGCGATGGACTGCACTTCACCGTGACGGGCGTTGATATCCCCGATGACATCGCCCATAAAGTCTGCCGGCGTGACGATATCGACCATCATGATGGGTTCCAGCAAAACGGGATCGGCCTGTGTGCAACCATCCTTGAAGGCTGTCGCCGCAGCGACCTTATAACCCATGGGCGTCGACTCTCCCTCGCGCACCGAGCCGCCGACAATTTCCGCCCTGACATCGACAACGGGGTAACCGCCCACAACACCACTGGAAGCGGCTTCCTGAATCCCGGCTTCAATCATTTCGCGATATTCGTCCGGCAGAATCAACTTATCGACTTTCCAGACAATCGCGATCCCATGGCCACGCCCTAACGGTTCCAGAAGCAACCGCACATGACCGAAATGTTTCTTGTCGCCCAGTTCCCGTTCGAACCGCCCCTCCACCTCAACCTTTTTCTGGATCGTCTCGCGATACACCACGCGGGGGCGTCCCACATTAACATGGGTATGGAACTCCCGGGTCAACCGGTCCAGGAGAATCTCCAGATGGAGTTCACCCATACCGGAAATGATCGTCTGGGCCGTATCGTCGTCGTACTTGACGCGAAGGGTCGGATCTTCCTCCAGGAGCTTCGCCAGGGCAACGAACAACTTTTCCTGGTCCGCCGGTGTCTTGGCCTCGATCGCCTGGCTGATGACCGGTTCATAAAATTCGATCTTTTCCAGAACGATGGGATGGGCTTCATCACACAGGGTGTCTCCGGTTGTGGTTTCTTTCAATCCCATGACGGCAACGATATCTCCGGCGGCGGCCTGATCGATCCGTTCACGCTTATTCGCGTGCATTTTCAATATGCGAGACAGTTTTTCTTTTTTCTTTTTGATGACGTTATAGAGGTCTTCATTAACCTGGATGCGCCCGGCGTAAATCCGGAGGAAAGTCAGTTTCCGCCCTTCATCCATCATCACCTTGAAGGCCAGGGCAGCCAGGGGTTCCTTTTCGCTGCTGAGGCGGCATTCTTCCTCGCCGGTCACGGGATGATGCCCCTTGACAGGGGGCACATCTTCCGGTGAGGGCAGATAGTGAACCACCGCATCGAGCACGGGTTGAATGCCCTTATTGCGCAGGGCGGCGCCGCACAAAACCGGTACGATCTTAAGGGTCAGCGTTGCTTTGCGGATCGCCTCCACGATTTCCGGCTCCGTCAAATCTTCTCCTTCGAGATAACGATTGGCAACATCATCGTCCACTTCCGCCAGGGCCTCGATCATCAAATCCCGATAATGTTCCACCTCGCCTTTCAAATCGTCCGGCACATCCGATACATCATAGGAGGCTCCCAGGGTCTGGTCGTTCCAGCGCAGCACCTTTCTGGCGATGAGGTCAACAGCCCCTTCGAAGCGCTCTTCCGCCCCCAGGGGAATCTGAATAGCCAGGGGGGCAGAATGAAAACGCTCCCGCATCATGCCGATGGCACCCCAATAATCGGCGCCGACACGGTCCATTTTGTTGATAAAGGCCACTTTGGGCACACCGTATTTGTCCGCCTGATGCCAGACTGTTTCCGACTGCGGTTCAACACCGCCTACAGCACAAAACACAACCACAGCGCCGTCCAAGACCCGGAGACTCCGTTCCACCTCCATGGTGAAATCGACGTGACCCGGTGTATCGATCAGGTGGATTTCGTGCTGATTCCAATCGCAACTGGTCACCGCGGACATGATCGTAATGCCCCGCTCCTGCTCCTGGGGCATCCAGTCCATGACGGCCTCGCCGTCATGGACCTCCCCCATCTTGTAGGACTTGCCGGTATAATAGAGTATTCGCTCGGTAACGGTGGTCTTTCCTGCGTCGATATGGGCGATAATGCCGATGTTACGGATTTTAGAAAGTCGTGATTTGGGAGCCATTTTTTTGCCTCTTTCGGGAGCAGCGTCTAGATATTCCTGGCCCCTTCAACGATCAGGTCTTTGTCCAGGCGAAAAATCCCCTCGGTGCTGACATGTCCCTTGATGGAGGCAATCGGCTTGTCCTCCACGTAGATTCTGACACCCTGAATAGTCTGGATATTTCGGATCAGTGTATTGGTCAAAGAATAAATGGTCGCGATTTCGCTGGTCGTTCCGCCGGGATGATTCTTAATAAACTCGCTGCCGAAGTTAACCTGGGCGATCTTGTCGGAGCCGATTTTCACGCCCTTGAAGGCAGTTTTCTCGGGAAAAGTATTGATGTGACCCGACTTGCTGCCGTCGATCAAAGCTTTTACCAATCTTTTCGCCTGAGCTTCGGCGTTCTTTTCTTTAATAACGAAGCGTTTCTCCGGCACCAGGAAAAGTTCATTCTTGTCGGAATAATAAAGAACGACCTCCAGCTTTTCCTTTTTGGCCAACGCGCCATCCGTCCCACCCACGGGGGGGTAAACCATATTGAAAATGGAAACGAAGAAGAAAACCAGAAAGCCGAAAACGGCCACGCCGATTGCGGATAAAATCGCGATGCGTTTACCTTTTTTCATCTTTCTAATCTTTGTTTCCGCAGTCCTGCGCTCTTTCTTCGTCGCCATTGCACGAACAGACCTCCCCTCTGAAACGGAAAAGTAAGTTAGGGTATTTTACCCATGCTGTCAAGCAAAGAAGCGGTCGCGGCTCTGACTTTACCAAGCAAGGATAAGGCGTTTACACCTGGCGAAGATATCGACTGGCAACGAGCTACTCATCAAAATAAAACCTATTATATTTATTATAATATTTTACGATCAAACCGCCACAGACCAACCTTGTTGGCTGCCGTCATAGCCATGTGAAAATCTTGGCGGCTGATCCGCCGGTTTATCAATGCATCCCCTGAAGCCCGACCCGCCGGATGGTACTGGGCCATGACATTGACATAGGTAGCCGACGATATCTCCCCTGCCAAAAAGAGCATAACATCCTCGGTACCGGCAATGCCCCCCGGCATGACCAGATGTCGGACAAGCAGTCCCCGCCGGGCAATGCCGTCCGGATCGATGACGAGATCCCCCACTTGGCGATGCATCTCACGAATAGCGGCACAAACGCGTTCCCGATAATCGGGGACCTGACAGAACCGGTTTCCCCAGTGATTATCCCAGAATTTGAAATCAGGCATATAGATATCCACAACGCCTTCAAGCAGCTGCAGCGTTTCAACCGCGTCGTAACCGCCGGTATTGTAGATGAGCGGAACGGTCAGCCCCTTTTCAATGGCCGGAATCAGCGCCTCCAGGATCTGCGGAACGACATGGGTCGGGGTAACCAGATTGATATTATGACATCCCCTTCGCTGCAGAGTAACCATCATGGACGCAAGTATATCCCTATCTGTCAGATCCCCCTCCATGAGATGGCTGATCTCATAGTTTTGACAGAAGTTGCACAGAAGATTACAGGAACTGAAGAAAATGGTCCCGGATCCGCCGGTCCCGACCAGGGGCGCTTCTTCTCCGAAATGACTTTGAAAACTCGCCACGCGGGCTTCACGACCGGTGCGACAGACGCCAACTTCTCCCGCCAATCGGTCGGCCCCGCAGTGCCGGGGGCAGAGGCGGCAAGTGC
>CAZBQX010000004.1:108375-109631 GCA_964494155.1 uncultured Syntrophales bacterium | reverse complement strand
GGTAAGGGAGATCAACCGGTTCATCTGCTGGCTAAGTATGGTAACCGCCATGGGCTCGTCGCCGGCGCGACGGGGACCGGAAAAACAGTATCCCTGATGGTTCTGGCCGAGGACTTTTCACGTCTGGGTGTGCCGGTTTTCATGGCAGACGTGAAGGGGGATGTGTCCGGTTTAGCCATGGCGGGGACGCCCAATGACAAAATCCTGAAACGGGCGGCTGAAATCGGCGTTGACGATTATATACAGGAAGCGAATCCCGTTTTATTCTGGGATCTGTTCGGTGCATCCGGACATCCCATGCGCACCACGGTCAGCGAAATGGGCCCGACGCTTCTGGGGCGGATTCTCGACTTAAACGATACCCAGACAGGCATGCTCGAAATCGCCTTCAAACTCGCGGACGACCAGGGACTGCTCCTCCTCGATTTGGACGATCTGCGGGCGCTTCTGGGTTTCTTGGCGGAAAACCGCGAAGCGATTTCCAGCCAGTACGGTCTGGTCAGCACGCAGTCTGTAGCCGCGATTCAGCGTGCCCTGCTGAGCCTGGAACGGGAAGGCGGCGAATCTCTGTTTGGCGAACCAGCCATGGAATTATCGGATCTGATGCGGACCGATTTAAGCGGCCGCGGCATCATCAGTATCCTTAAGGCAGATCAATTGATCCTGAGGCCGAAGCTCTATTCCAGTTTTCTGCTCTGGCTCTTGTCGGAGCTATTTGAAAACTTGCCTGAAGTGGGAGATCTGGACCGGCCGAAACTCGTGTTTTTCTTTGACGAAGCCCATCTTTTGTTTGATGACGCACCTCCGGCATTACGTCAGCGCGTGGAGCAGGTGGTCCGTCTCATCCGCTCAAAAGGCGTCGGGGTTTACTTCTGTTCTCAATTTCCCGATGATGTGCCCGATGAAATTTTGGGACAACTCGGCAACCGCATTCAGCATGCTCTGAGGGCCTACACCCCGCGGGATCAGAAAGCGGTGCGCACGGCGGCGGAAACTTTTGTCCCCAATCCGAAATTCAACGTAGCCGAAGTTATTTCACAACTCGCGGTCGGAGAAGCCCTGGTGTCGACACTGCAGGACAAGGGTGTCCCGATGCCGGTGGAAAGAACGCTGATCTGTCCGCCCCGCTGCCGGATGGGGTCCGTCACCCCGGAAGAGACGGCCATGATACGCGCCCGAAGCCCCATCGGCGGCAAGTATGTTTTTTTTTTCAAGCAGAAGACGGCATACGAGATCATCAGCAGGCGAGCCCAAGA
>CAZBQX010000004.1:97628-108275 GCA_964494155.1 uncultured Syntrophales bacterium | reverse complement strand
TTTATGGGGGAGACGAAAATGAAACCTTGCCGGGAATGTCGCCGTGAAGTATCCGAACAGGCTTTGTCTTGTCCGCATTGCGGGGCGCCTTATCCTGCAAAAGATCAATGGGATGGCTGGGGTTTTGAATATAAGTCACAGGCCACCCTTTTCGGCTGGCCGCTGATTCATATTTCTTTCAAATACCGGCCAAACCGGATGCCGGTCCCCGCCAGGGGAATCGTTGCCATCGGACAGTTTGCCTGCGGCTTTTTCACCCTTTCCCAATTCGGGATCGGTGTGGTCAGCGTCAGCCAGTTTACGATTGCGGGTTTTGCTCTGGCGCAATTTGCCGCCGCCTACTCACTGATTGCTCAGATTGGGGTTTACATTCACGAAGGACACGGACAATTTGTGATGCGCCTGGCTGATTTGATCAGTCGGTTCCAATAAATAATCGTTCATGTCGCTCCTTCAAGAAACGCCGATTCAGCAACTTTTCTCAGCAGGATCTTTGCCATCCAGCACCGCCCGGACGGTTTCGGCCAGAACCGACAACTCGATGGGCTTCATGATCAGAGCCTTGATGCCAAGGGCTCGGGATTTTTCCTCGTCGATCAGTTCGCTGAATCCGGTGCAGAGGATAAAGGGAAACTCGGGCCTTACTTCCATAAAGAATTTAGCCAGATCCGCCCCGGTTAAACGGGGCATCGTCATATCACTGATCACAAGGTGATAAGCATTCGAATTCTTACGGAATTCTTCCAAGGCCGCTTCGCTGTCCGTTTTTAGCGTGACATGATACCCAAGCCGCTCCAGCATGGTTCGGCAGACCTCGGCGACCCAGGCATCGTCATCCACCAGCAGGATCTTTTCATCACCCCGGGGCAGAGGCGATAATTCACTTTGCTTGCTTGACGCGGCTTCTTTTTCGATAAGAGGCCAGTAGACGGTGAAGGTGGTGCCCAGATCCTTTTTGCTTTCCACCCGAATCGCACCGCCGCTGGCGGTAACGATGCCGTGAACCACCGACAGTCCCAGACCCGTCCCCCGTCCGATTTCCTTGGTCGTGAAATAGGGATCGAAGATGCGATCCAGAATCGCTGCGTCGATGCCGTGCCCCGTGTCCTTTACTTTGAGAACGACGTATTTCCCTGCGGAAAGACCTGGTATTTCAGCGGCCATGCCCTTGGTCAGGTTTTCAAGGTTGAGGCTTACATCCAAAGCGCCTCCCTTTTCCATCATGGCATGGTAAGCGTTGGTACACAGATTCATCAGGACCTGGTGGACTTCCGTCGGATCGGCCAGGACATTGTCCGCATCGGTGTTGATGTCCAGACGGACATGGATGGTGCTGGGCAGACTGGAACGGAGGAATTTCATGGTTTCCTTGATCAGGGGGCTCAAACGGGTCGGTTTTCTTTCCTGCTCCGTCTTGCGGCTGAAGCTCAGGATCTGCTGCACCAGGTCCCTGGCCCGGCTTCCCGCAGAAAGAATGCCCTGCAGGTATTTCCGGATATCGCTCTCCTGTTTGGTGTACATGAGGGACAACTCCGCATAGGCGATAATCGGCGCCAGGATGTTATTGAAATCGTGGGCGATACCCCCCGCCAGGGTGCCGATGGCTTCCATTTTCTGGACTTGTTGGAGTTGCTTGGTCAATTCCTCCTTTTCTTTGTCCTTGATCTCGATTTCGATGAGTCGCTGTTGAAGTTCCCGTCCGTAATCATGGGCTTTCTCGTAGAGAATGGCGTTGCGCAGGCCGCTGGATATTTCATTGGCCATGGCTTCCAGGAAAGGCGCCTGTTCTGCGAAATTTGTTTTGCCGACCGAGGCCATGCCCAGGACACCGATCATTTCATGGCCGCTCCGGAGCGGTGTGGCCACAAAGGCATTCACGCCGGCGATTTTACATTCATCGCGTATGCAACGCGGATCCTGATGGATGTCGTCGGAATAAACCGTCTCCCCGTTTCCCAGGGCCAGTCCGCACAGACATTCGCCCAAATGATGTTCCTTTTCTCCCTCGTCGATGACCACGCCGGTTTGGGAAAACTGCTTCAGGAGTGTCAGATCGTCTCCTTCCCGGAGGAATATGACGGATAAATCGGGATGAAAAGTCCGGTCAATATGTTCCAACGCCTGGTCCACAACGGATTGGCGGGAAAGATCGGCGCCGATGGTGCGGGCCAGGCTATTCAAAATGGCAAGTTCCGCCGTGCGCTTTTGAGTTTGTTCTTCCGCCTGCTTATGGGCAGAGATGTCGGTCATGACGCCCTGTACGCCAATTACCTCTGCGCCATAATAAATCGGTCGCGCCGATATCCGCATCCAATGCGAACGGCCGTCTTTGGCGAGCAGGGGATAGTCTTCGATTAAGGACTCTCCCGATAAGATTCTGCTGAAATTTGCCTGGACGACGGCTTTTTCCGTTTCCTGAAAAAAATCGGAGAACCGGCGGCCCACCACATCTTCAGGTTTATAACCCATCATTTCTTCAATGGCGGTATTGATATAGAGAATGCGTCCGGTATTATCGACGGACCAGATCGCTTCGGCCAGATTTTCAACCAGTTCCCGGTAGCGCTGCTCGCTTTCCCGCAGGGCGTCCGCCGCCCGGGCCGCCCGTAGCGCTTCGCTTCCGTAGGAGGCTAAAATGGCCCCGATTTCCCGATCCTGATCCGTGAAGGGAGGATTTTTTTTGTTATGCAGGGAGATGCTGCCCAGAGGAAGGCCTTCACTGTCGATCAGAGGAAAGACAACACACGATCCGTCACGGTAGCCTTGCCAGCCGCTGGGTTTAAGTATTTTGTCCGTGGCAATATCTTCTCGATAAAGCGGGGTTTTTTCCTTCAGGGCTTTGCCGATCAATGAGTTCTCCTTGAGAGGCATGGCCATGGTTTCCGGGGCGTGACCGGGATCCAAAGCGTCTTTCAGGATCAATTGATCTTCTTCGACGATATAGATGCTGCCGCCCTGAGCGGACAATTTACAGGAAAGCTCTCTTAAAAGAAGGCAGGCGGCCTCCTGCAGATCCGAACTTCCGGCGATGACGCGCGTGGAGTCGGTGACGGCTTTGAGGCGATTGTTCAGATCGTTCAATTCCTGGGTTCGGCGGAAGACTTCTTCTTCCAGATGTTCGCGGTAACGGCGGTTCTCGATCCGCAGACGGGCCCGTTCCAGAACGGATTCGACGACATGTTCCAGGGTTGCCATGTCGGTGATGGGTTTCGATACGTAATCCCAGGCGCCGGTGCGGATCACATCGACGGCGTCGCCCAGCATGCCGGTTCCGGAAAGCACGATCAGCGGGGTTTCCGGTGATTCCTGTGCGAGGGTCTCGATAACTTCCGGTCCGCTCATGCCCGGCATTCTCAGATCAACCAGAACAATGTCCGGTTTAACCTGGCGGAAAAGTTCCAGCCCGGCTTTGCCGTCGCTCGCTTCGGAGACTTCAAAGCCCAGATCCTCGAAAAAAGCGCGGAGGGCTCTTCTTACCGGTTCTTCATCGTCAATGGTTAAAAGTCGCAGGGGTTTATTCATGTGGGTTGTTCCTTTCAAGCAGCATGTCAATCCGTTCGACCATAAAAGAGAGATCATCTAAAGGTTTTTTAAGAATATGTTTTTCCGTGAGGCCCAATGCGTGCATGCCATCCGTTAATATATATTCCGTTGATCCCGTAAAAACGAGAAATTTCATGTGTGGAATCAACTGATGCGCTTCGATCATAAAGGTATTGCCGTCCATTCCCGGAAGGCGGATATCGACGATCGACAAATCCGGTGCTCTCTTTCTCAGGATTTCCAGCCCTTCCTCGCCGCTGGCGACAGTCAGGACATCGAAACCCTCGTCTCCCAGATAGGCCCACAAATTACGACGGATGCTTTCTTCATCGTCCACAACCAGAATCGTGAATGGTGCGTTCTCGTTCATACCGGATACTCCTTTACCGGCAATTCAATGATGAAACAGGTTCCTTCTCCTGGAGCTGACTCAACCGATATGGCGCCGTCGTGGTTTTGCGTGATGATAAAATAGGACACGGATAGTCCCAGCCCGGTGCCGACTCCCGGCGGCTTTGTCGTGAAGAAGGGTTCAAAAATACGCCTGCGGGTCGCCTCATCCATCCCGGGGCCGTTATCCCGGATTTCGATGCGCACGCGATCTTGATCGGGATAGAGTCGCAATTTGAAACAGGGAGGATGTTTGCTGCCGCGGTTTTCTTCCATGGCCTCGGCGCCGTTACGCAGAATGTTCAGAAAGACCTGCTGGATCTTGCTCGCCTGGCAGAACACCTTTGGCGTTTCCGGATGATAATCCCTTTCAATGAGAATCTGCCGAAAGTCATATTTTTTCTTCAGATCGTAGTCGCTGGCGGCTAAAAGCAGGGTCTGGTCGAGCAAATCCGCCATGCTTTCCAGAGCCCCCCCCTCGCTTGGCCGCCGGCTGAAGCTGAGCATATTGGTCACGATCTGGTTGGCCCGGACAACGCCGTTGCGAATGTCCTCCAGGAAGGTCAGAATCTGCCGTTTTTCCATGTAATCATGCACTGCGGATAGCGATAGCCCGCACGTTTCGGCTGTTTTGATGTTGGCCGGCAAATCCGGCACGATACGACGCACGACATTCTGGGTGGCCGCCATAATCACACCCAGGGGATTGTTGATTTCATGGGCCATACCTGCCGCAAGTCCGCCGACGGAAAGCATTTTCTCCGATTGAATCATCATTTCCTCCATGCGGATGCGGTCGGTGACATCATCAACGCGGACCACGGCCCCGCTGACGCCATTACTCACCAGGGGATAAACCGTGACGTCCATGAAACGATTTTCCCCTTTTATGACGTTTTGGAGACGCGGAAAGATCTGTGCCCGGTTCGCGTATATGGCCTCGCGAATCAAGTCGATATGATGGGATAAAAGAGGCAAAACCTGTTCCAGGTGTTGTCCTCTGGCCAGGTTGGCGTCGATGCCTGTTGTTTCCTGGGCGGCGGTGTTCCACTGCGTCACCTGACCTTCGGTATCCACGCCGACCAGCATGGATGGCATGGAATCGATGATGTTGGCCAGATAGTTTTTCAGATGGCGGGTCTCTTCTTCCGCCTGTTTTTTCCAGGAGATATCCTGGAGAACAGCCATAATGGCGTCTTTTCCCTGATAGCTAATGCGGCTCAATGTGATGAGTACGTCCCGTATCATTCCGTCGAGGCATTGCAGACGCGTTTCGTAGTCGCGGACGTAACCGTCACGACTGAGCCGTTCTAGTAATTTTTCCCGTTCCAGGGGATCTAGATAAACGCTTCTTGCATTGGTATCGAAGGTTTCTACAATGGAGGACGCCTTTAATAGATTTGCCAGACCTTCATTGGCCGCTACGATGGTGCCGTCGGCGGTGGTCACGCTTATGCCCACCGGGGCGCCGTTGAACAGGGTACGGTAGCGTTCCTCCGACTCACGCAGGGCCTCCTCCGCCAGGATACGTTCGGCGATTTCCGCACGCAGGGCATCATTCAAATCCTGTAATTCCGTCACGTCTTCGTAGCTCATGAGGTGTTCGCCGTTTTCGAGGACGGCGGTACGGAAATGGATGATGATATCTTGCCCTTTTTGGGTTCTCACTTTCAGGATCCGGTCACCTTTTCTTTCAGTACCTGCTTCCGATTTTAAATCTTTCTGCCACATTTCCGTGACCTTTTGACGGTAGTCGGGATTGGGATAGGCTTTTTCAAACCAGGCGTTTTTGTCCGGCAGGTCGTCGAGGCTGTAGCCCGTCATTTCCGTAAACCGCGGATTGAAGTAGTCGAATGTCAGATCCGGTTTCATGATCGAGATCCCTATCGGGGCGTTGTCAAAGAGGGTGCGGTATCGCTGTTCCGAGGCGCGGAGGGCCTTTTCCGCATCGGTGCGGATGATGATTTCTTTCTGGAGGTCTTTATTCAGCTTCTGCAGCTCCAGGGTGCGCTTTTTGACCAGGTCTTCCAGGTGATCCTGATATTTCTTCAGTTCGTTCTCCGTCCGCTTCATATCCCGGATATCCGTCACGACATCGGCGATCAACGCGGGATTTCCTGCTTCGTCACGGATCAGGAAGTAATTTTCAATTGTGGGGATGATCTCGCCTGAGACGGTGACCAGGGCCAACTCTCCGATCCATTGTTTGTCTTCAAGGATCTGGGGGATGATTTCATTCTGTAACTTATTACGGTATGCGACCGGATAACGTTCGATGAAAGATAATGATTCCGAAGAAATAAGATTTCCATCGTTGATCAGGTCGCGCAGAGTGGCGTTGGCATAGATGATGGTTCCGTCCAGGGTGGCCATGCCGAAACCTTGACCGGAGGCTTCTGCAAAACGGCGGAACCGGATCAGGGCGTCGTTTGCCTCCGACAAGGCCTGGGTTCGTTCCCTGACCTGTTCCTCAAGATGATCCCGGTATTGTTTCAGTTCAAGCTCGGTCTGTTTTCGCTGTGAGATATCGCGATCGAAGGAAAAACTGTAAAAATGTCCGTTATATTCGAAATAGTTGCAAGTGACCTCCACAGGAAAGATTCGCCCGTCTTTGGTGCGGTGGCCTGATTCAAAAGTGATTGCTTTTCGCCGTCGCAGTTCTTCAACGTGGGGCGGCCATGCTTCGGGAGGAAAATCCGGATCAAGATCATGAATACTCATGGACAGCAGTTCTTCCCGTGTGTAACCGAGAGCCGTGCAAACGGCATCATTGGCGTAGATGAGATTGGCGTTTTCATCCAGCCACAGGATGCTGTCCGATGCGCGATCCACTGAAAACTGTGTCAAACGCAGGGCTTCTTCGGCCTTTTTTGTTTCCGTAACATCGCGGCTGTATGCGGCGATCATGACCACGGCGCCTGCGGTATCGAAAATGGGATAAAATGTGTTTTCGAACCACATTTCCTGGCGCTCGTCGACGAAATGCACGGGATCTCCGGAAACGACGGCCTGTGCGAGGTAAGCCAGTCTTTGCCGGGCAAGTTTGGCCGGCATGTAATCATTAATGCTGGTTCCCAGCATTTCGTCCACAGACTGACCGAATCTCCGCGCCAGAGTATCATTGAGGGCGAGCAGGTTTCCTTTCTTATCCATTACAAACAGGGCGTCTGCGGTCGCGTTCATCAGGGCGCGAAGGGTTGCCTCGCTCGTTCGCAGTTTTTCAAGAGCTTTGGTGGTTTCTGTAATATCCAAAAGCGACGAAATAATAAACCGAATTGATCGGTCGGCATTGCGGAAGCAGGAAACACTGAGATGGGCAACAATGATTTCCCCATCCTTGCGTACATACCGTTTGTCCATTTCATAGGCGTCGATTTCACCGGACAAAAGTCGGTTGAATTGGTCCACGTCGGCCTGAAGATCTTCCGGGTGGGTCATTTCGGCCCAGGTTTTACTTCTAAGTTCTTCTTCTGAATAGCCCAGCAGATCACAGATGTAGTGATTGACGCGCAGCCATCCCTTTTCTACAGATGTAATGGCAATACCGATGTTGCCATACTCGAACTGTGAACGGAAAAGGGCTTCGCTTTCCCGCAGGGCATTTTCCACCTGTTTCCGCTCTGTGATGTCCCGTACGATGGCCCAAAAGCCGCCTGGTTTTTTGCTGTCGTCCCGGATCAGATATGTCCGCACCTCAACGGGGAAAAGGTCACCATTCTTCCTGATGTACTCCTTTTCGTAGATGTCTGAATACCCTCTGGACAACACCTGGCTTTCGATGATGTCCGCCTCCGCTGTATGCCAGGCGGCGGGGGTAATGTCTTTGTAGGACATTTGTGACAACTCTTCATGTGTGTAGCCAAGCATATCTTGGAAGGCTTTGTTTGCTTCAAGTAATCTGCCTTGCATGTCTGTTCTGGCAAAGGCATCGGTCATGCTTTGGTGCAGTCTCCGGTATTTCGCTTCACTTTGGCGGAGTGCATTTTCGGCTTGCTTCCGTTCGGTGATGTCCATGGTGGTGCCTTCAATATAAAGCACTTCCCTCTGGGCATCACGTACAAAATGAGCACTGATGGCAACCCAGAACCGAGTGCCATCCCTGCGGATGTTCTCGCACTCAAAACCGCTTGCATGACCGTCTTGCCGCAATGCCTCCATAATCTGTTGCCTGTCGGCAGGATTTGCATAAATCTGATGACCGATATCTTTGATGTTTTCGATCATTTCCTCGGGTGATGAATAGCCAAACATCCTGACCAGTGCGGGATTAACACTCAAAAATTTTCCTTCGAGCGATGTCTGGAAGATACCTTCTGCAATATTTTCAACGATGGAACGGTAGCGCTCTTCACTCTCCCGGAGCGCCTCTTCCGCTCGTTTCCTCTCGGTGATGTCACGTACAATGGCCCATCTGCCGATCGGTTGGCCTTCGTCATCACGTATCAGGAACGCTCTTATTTCGATCGGAAAAACGGTGCCGTCTTTGCGGATGTATTCTTTTTCGTAAATATCCGAATAGCCCCTGACCAGGGCCTGATTCCGGGTGATTTCCTCCTCTGCGGCATGCCATTTTACCGGGGTCAGTTCTTCATAGGTTAGTTGGAAAAGCTCTTCATCCGTGTAGCCGATCATGTTCCGAAAAGACTTGTTTGTTTCCACAATGCGGCCGGCTAAATCCACCCGGATGAAGGCGTCGGTCATGCTTTCATGGAGGCGGCGGTATTTTACTTCGCTTTCCCGCAGGGCGTTTTCCGCCTGCTTTTCCAGCGTGATGTCATTGAAGCTCCAGACGCGGCCGACAATTTCGTTGCCCCGGTACGTAGGGATGGAGTATCGATCGAAGATGCGGCCGTCCTTAAAAAGAATCAAATCCCGGCGCTCTTCCTGTGGATGGTTGAACAGGTGCTGCACGCCGCTGATAAAAGCATCCGGGTCGGTAAGCTGATCGATGACGAATTGCAGAATCGGTTGGCCTTCCCCGGATGCGAGAATTTCTTCCGTGATTCGCCACATCTCGACAAAAAGGCGGTTGTAATGAATGACCTTACCTGCCAGATCGGTCACCAAGATGCCGTTCGCCGTTGATTCCAGCGTCGCCTGAAGCAGCCCCAGGGACTCCAGAATTTGCTTCTCCGACTGTTTTCTTTCCGTGATGTCCCGTACATTGGCGAGTATTTTCTCATCAAGGCCTAATTTGATTTTCGTTAAGAAAACTTCAACAGGGAACAAGGATCCGTCGTTAGGCCGGCGTGCTATCCAGTCGAATCGGTTTTTTTCTCCTTTAAGAACGTTCTTCCAGATTGTCGTAAGATTTTCCAGAGGATTGTCCGGGCTGGAATAGTCGTATATGGTCAAAAACGGGATCTGTTCGCGGGTTACCTGATATAAATCCAGCATTCGCCGGTTCGCGTCGGTGACATGACCTTCCAGATCATGCAGAAAAATGGCGTCATAGGTGTTGTCCAGAAGAGTTGACAGGGCATTTTTCGAATTCTGCAGGACTTCTTCAGCCTGCTTGCGTTCGGTGACATCGATCAGCAGGGAAAGCATTGCCTTCTGTCCGGTCAGGTTGATGATTTCCGCCGACCAGAGAACATCCACAATTTGGCCCGATTTCGTTCTCAGGCGCAGGTCGACTTCCTTGAAGAGCCCCTCCCTCCTCAATTCCGCCACCATGCGTTCCCGGGTTCCCTGATCCGCGTAGATATTCAAATCTCGGGATGTGAATCCGATCATATCCTCCCGGGTATAGCCGAT
The DNA here is from genome assembly GCA_964494155.1 of uncultured Syntrophales bacterium. GTDB lineage: Bacteria > Desulfobacterota > Syntrophia > Syntrophales > JAAYKM01 > JAAYKM01. The sequence continues at coordinate 98,585 of CAZBQX010000004.1, read as the reverse complement.
TAGGCTCAACCAGCGCTCATTCGCATCCAGAAAGCGACCCGTTTCAAGGTCGGTGATGACCATTGGCGCCGGATTGGCACGAAAAGCCTTGGAGAAACGTTCTTCACTCTCACGCAGGGCGTCCTCTGCATGTTTTGTATCGGTGACGTCGCGGAAACTCCAGACGCGGCCGATAATCTCATCACCCCGGTAAGTGGGGATTGAATAACTTTCAAAGAAACGTCCATCAAGAAAGCGCAGGACATCATGCTGTTCGACATTCGGGTGGGCATAGAGATCGCGTACACCTTTGAGAAAGGTTCCCGGCTCTTTTAATTGTGCAAGAACCCTTTTCAAGACGGTGCGGTCATCGCCGGATGCCAGGATTGTTTCGGGAATTTGTGACAGTTCGACGAAACGCCGGTTGTAATTGATAACGCAGGCATTGAGATCGGTGACCAGGATACCGTCGGCAGCGGACTCCAGCGTGGCCTGCAGAAGTCCCATGGATTCGAGGATGCGTAACTCGGCTTTTTTCCTTTCGGTGACGTCGATCAGGAGGGTTAGCATGACAGCCCGCCCGCCCAGGTTGATCATTTCCGCCGACCAGAGGGCATTGACATATTGACCCGCTTTCGTCTGGATAAGCATATCGACTTCCTTAAAGGAGCCTTCCTGCCTTAATTGGGTTATCATTGCCTGCCGCAGGGCGGGATCGACATGCATGTTCAACTCCAACGAGGTGCGGCCGATCAGTTCCTCCCGTGTGTAACCGAACAAATTCAGCCACTTGTCATTGGCATCCAGAAATAGGCCGGATTCGATTTCCGTGATGGCCATGGGGGCAGGATTGGCCTGGAAGGCCTTGGAGAAGCGTTCTTCGCTTTCCCTTAGAGCCTGTTCCGTCAGTTTTAATTCGTTAATGTCTATTTCCAAACCATCAAATAAGATCTCTCCGGAAGGCAGACGCCTTGGCTG
>CAZBQX010000004.1:81081-97528 GCA_964494155.1 uncultured Syntrophales bacterium | reverse complement strand
GCCAGTTTCCGGGCGGAGATATTATGGGCGAGGCCTTCCACGGCGATAACCTTACCTTCGCCGTCACAAACGGATACTTCACTGACCTCCAGCCAGATCCGATGCCCGGACTTATGGTAAGTTTCGAGCTGGTAAGGCGGTTGCTTCAAACCCTGCAGGCAGAGGTTCGTTTTTTCTATCACTTCCCGGTTGATCGGATTATCGGTCAGAAACGCGGTATAATGGGTGAGAAACTCTTCCTGTGTATAGCCCATCATGTCATGGACGGAGGGACTGACGTATGTCATGACGCCGTCCGTGCCGTGGGTGTAGAAAAAGTATTCGCGACTGACGTTGTCCACGAGGTGACGGTACTTTTCCTCACTCAGCCGTAGCGCTTCCTCCTGTTTTTTGCGATCCGTGATGTCCGTCACCACCGCCAGCAGGCGACGCTCATCGCCGAAATGCATTGCGCGCAAACGCGCATAGGCCGGAAAGGAGGTATTGTCTTTGCGCAACGCTTGCCATTCGAAAGCGACATGCTCTCCTGTGAGCGCTTGTTCCAAAAACCCGAATATGGTCTCTTTCGAAAGATTTTGGGAGACCAGTTCGAAGGACGGTCGCTGAAGAATATCTTCCTGGGTATGACCGAACATCTCGACAAAGGTTTTGTTGACGTCAATGATCCGGCCGACGGCGTTTAAACTGACTACGGCATCGGGTGTTTCATCCTGTAAGGCCTGCAGGTGTTCCGCCGTATGCCGGAGCCGATCCTGGGATTGGCTGAGTTCGTCTGCCATAGCCTCAAAATTGTAACCCAGCAACCCGATTTCGTCGGCATCTCTGCTTGTGGTAATCCGATTTCCGGGCATGCCTCCGCCTAAAGAGGCGCGCAAACGGTCGGTCATTTTCTGCAGGGTCATGATCGGGGTGAGAACGATGCGGTGCAGGGTATAATAAATAATCAGGACGGAAAAGATGGATAACAGAGCCGTCAGCAAGATGGTTTGCCAGACAAGATTTTGAAGGTACCGGTTCACATTGCGATCGGTGAAATAAAGTCTTGCTTCTCCCAGATACTCGGAACCTTTCAATATTTTCTTGTCAACACTAAACAAGGCCTCCTTGATCTGAATAGGACCTTTTTGCGGGGGAGAGTAAGGGATGGTTCGTCCCTTCTCGTCTTTTATCCTGCCGATCAGAAAGGCATCGAATTCGTCGTATAAGATAATAGCCTGAATATCTTCATCCGCTGTTTCCAAATCAATGGTTTCGGCAATTTCTGTGGTGCTGACATTCCAGAGGGGATAGACAAGGCTGTTGGATAATCTTTCCGATATTTGAGCCGCCTTCTGCTGTAAATGGCTGACGGCTTTATTCTTTTCCACATTGTAATAGGCGACTCCGGCGACCGACATCATCAGGATGATGCTGACGGCAAGGGCCAGAAGAACTTTCTGAGTGATTGATTGAAATGGCGGCTTAAAACGCATGGATATCTCTCAAATCTTTAGAATAATAATGATTCAGTCCCCGAATTCCTTTCGTGTAAATGTTCGATGCCGTTCCAGAGCGGACGGGTCCAGCCAGTGTTCCGTATAATCCATAAAGGAGGGGGTTGTCCGGTATTTTAGGATAAGGGCATCGAGTTTTTTGATGATTTCTTTTCCCGCTTTGGTCTTTGAACAGCCGACCGAGGTCAGGCCGTAATCATCCATACCGGCAATCGGAAGAGAAAGCGCCTTCATCCCTATGGATTTTGCAACGTACTGAGCTTCAATGGGGTAGGCAATCAAGGCATCAATGCGGCCATTTTCCATCATGGCCATCAGGCTGTCGATCATCTGCTCCGAACTGTCGTGCTCGACCAACGAGGGCGTGTTCCGGTATTTATCGATGGTCTGATCAATAACGCCCCGATAAATTCGTCCCTTGGCAACACCAACCCGATAACCTTTGGCAAGCAAATCTTCCAGGGCGACTTTTCCATCAGGACCGATAAACGGTTTAAATTTCTTGCGGTCCGATTCCATAATGATGAGGGCATTGGAGAGCACAATCTGATAAGGTATCGAAAATTCTATGAATCGCTCCCGTTCGGGTGTTTTGTAAAGAGGGACGCAACAGGCATTTTCCTTTTTTTTGATCATCCGGAGGATGCGTTCGTAGTTACCGTTTTCATAATGGTGGAGACAGCCTGTTAACTGCGCTTTAAAAAACGCCTCCATACGTTCGATCGTTCCCATACCCGTGCCGTAGCCTTTTTTAATAATCAGAGGCGCCTGTTCAGGATGGAACCATAAAATCCGACATTCTTCCGCATACGGGACGGCTGGGTATATAAAGAACAAAGCAATGATCATCAGGAAGGGATAAAACCTCTTTCCTGTCTGATGCCGGCGGATACTTTTTTGAACATTACCGGCCCGGGAGGCGCCTTTGACTTCAATCATCATCGAATATATGCATTCCGTATCATCTGCTTGAGTCGGGTTTAACTTTTTCCTGCCATGTGGATACGCCTTGAATCAGGGCCCGAATTCCTTGTGGGTGAATTTCCGGAACTGTTCCCGGGCCGACGGGTCAAGCCACTGTTCGACGAAGCTCATAAATTCAGGAGATGTTCTGTATTTCAAAATGATTTCATTGACCCGTCTGATAATTTCTCTTCCTTGATCGGTTTTAGCGCAGCCCATCATCGACAATCCGTAATCGTCCATGCCCGCAACAGGGATTGAAACAACCTTGAGATTCGTCATCCTGCCGGCATATTGTCCTTCGTAGGCATAGGCAATCAGGGCGTCGATTTTCCCCTGAAGCATCATCTTCACCATGCTGTCGACCATATTCTCGGCGTTGGGTTGAACAATTATGCGGGGATCATCCTTATACTTCGTCAGCGTCTCATCGATGATTCCCCGGTAAACACGGCCCTGGGCCACGCCGATACGATGACCGGCGGCAATCATGCGCTCCAGGTCAATGTAACCCTTGTCATTGATATAGGGAGCCATTTTTTTTCGGGAAGCGGCCAGCGTGATCACCGCATTGGGTATCACAACCCTGTAGGGGATGGAAAACTCAACAAATTGTTCACGTTCAGGCGTGCGATAAAGGGGGATGCCACAGGCATTATCCTTGTATTTCATCATGCGGATAATGCGCTCGTAGTTCGCGCTTTCGTAAGTATGCGTGCAATCCTTCAAGTGCTGCGCCAAAAAATTCTCCGTGCGGTCCATGATGCCCATGCCCGCGCCGTATCCTTTCTTGATGATAAAGGGGGGCTGTTCGGGATGCAACCAGAGGATATGGCAGTCCCCGGCCCAAATAAGAGACGGAAACAGCAGAAAGATCATGATCAGAAATGTTTTGTAAAGGTGTTGTTTCATTGACGGCTCCTGCAACGTTGTTTATGGCGTATCCATGCCGGAAAGCATGCAAGACTCTTTCCAGTATGACGGAGAATTATTTGTTGCATCCTGCTGGAGCAGTAAATGAATGCTGCGATGCGTCGCACAAGATAAAAGTTTGAAAAAATGTGAGAAGTCAGGTCTTAAAGTGTTTTGTGCTTGTTTCATCGATGACTCCATGGGGTTGATTGCCTGGCCCCCCGGAGCTGAGAATGCTGCAAAACGAACAGGAACAAGCCGCCATAAAAACACGTTTACAAATTGGTCGAAAAATGTGCTGTTGTCAAATTTTTTCTTTGAATTGGCCGTTGCGACATGCCGAAAACACAACCGTTATCTTTATTCATTATCGGCTGAAAGATATATAAACTTGACAGAAACCGCCATATTTTCTAATCTTTGCACCGTTGCCCGGGGCCTGTGTTGTCTGTTGAATCACGGCATGTCTTGCACGTCTTGCGTTTTCCGAAGAAATGATATGATACCCCGGGACTGGAGATCCGGTATCAGGTAGCAAAAAAAGCAAAGTCGCCGATTCTCAATCCGGGGTTCATGGATCGACAGATAAGGCGGCGGCAGGGGAGGGTCATTCATGGCGATTTATGCTTTCGACGGCACGTGGAATGAAGACGAAACGGACGAGGCGAAAGATACCAATGTCGTCAAGTTTTGTGACGCATACCTGGGTTCGGTGTTTTATCTGGAGGGTGTCGGCACGCGCTTGGGGTTTATTGGAAAAATCCTGGGCGGATTAACCGGCGCGGGCGGCCGTGTCCGGATGGATGAAGCGCTGGACAGCCTCGATAAGAACTTTAAGCGAGGGGATCATGATATTGACATCATCGGCTTCAGCCGGGGTTCGGCCCTGGCCCTCCATTTTGCAAACATGATCCATCAGGAAAAAGGCGCGGCAGTCATTCGTTTCCTTGGCGTCTGGGATGTGGTGGCCTCCTTCGGCATGCCGGGAAATGATCTCAATGTCGGCTGGAAACTGACCTTGCCGCCGAATGTTCGGAGATGTTTTCATGCCATGGCCCTCGATGAAAGACGGGGCAACTTTCCAGTAACCCGAATCCGGACGGAAAAAGTTCATCCCTCCGGGGATGAACGGATCAAAGAGGTCTGGTTCCGGGGTGTCCATTCCGATGTGGGCGGCAGCGCCTCGGTCGGCCTGTCCAGCATTGCTTTGTCGTGGATGTTCTCCCGGGCGGCATTGGCCAATCTGCCCCTGGCGGGGGCAAACGTGCTGAACACGCAGTACCTGCGTGATCCTGGTGCGCCGATTTCAATCAATTTCGATATCTTACCGGATCCACAGCGTAAGGTCGGCGTTAGCGATTGGGTGCATGATTCAGTCAAGCCCCGGGGAAATCAGGGGGGCGTGGTGCATAATGACCCACCCACCGGAAGCAGGACAACCGGTGATAATGCTATGTAGATAAAAGGGAATCTTATCATGGGGAAGAATATCATTCTTTTTTCCGACGGAACTGGAAACAGCGCAGGAAAACTTTTCAAGACAAACGTCTGGCGGCTTTTTCAGGCCCTGGATTACGCAGGACCCGATGCCGCACACCCGAACAAACCCCGGCAGCTCGCCTGGTATGACGATGGTGTCGGGACCTCGGTGTTCAAGCCCCTGGCGCTCTTGGGTGGGGCCTGTGGGTGGGGTCTGAAGCGTAACGTCGTTGATCTTTACACCTTTCTCTGCCGCAATTACGTAGAGGGAGATGCCATCTATGCTTTCGGTTTCAGCCGGGGGGCCTTCACCATTCGGATTCTGCTCGGCCTGATTCAGAGTCAGGGGTTGGTATCCGCCGCGTCGGAGGCAAAGCTCCGCTATCTGGCCAGGGACGCCTACCGGGCCTACCGGGCGGAACGGTTTAAAACCCTGTTTCGGCTGGAAATTCCCCTGCGGGCCACCCGGGATCTTTTCCTTGGTTTTAACAGGATGCGCAAAGGGGTGAGTCCATACCGCCGGGCCGAGGTTCCTCTTGTGCCGCCGATTCAATTCGTCGGTCTCTGGGATACGGTGGACGCTTACGGCCTCCCTATCGATGAGTTGACCCGGGCCTGGAATGTCGTTTTCCCCCTGGCCATGCCCGACCGGGAACTGAGCGACAATGTGCAACGGGTTTGCCACGTCCTGGCCCTCGACGACGAACGCCATACCTTCCATCCGGTACTCTTTAATGAGGCAACGCTGCCGGGAGGAGGCGCCCTGAGCAAAACCACGGATGACGAAAAAATCTGCCAGGTCTGGTTTGCCGGAATGCATTCGAACGTCGGCGGCGGGTATCCAGACGATGCCCTGGCCCATGTGTCGCTGCGGTGGATCATGGCGGAGGCGGGAAAGGCCGGACTGGTTTATAAGCCGGGGGAAGAGGATCGCGTCAATACGGCGGCCGATGTGAACGGAAAAATGCATGACTCGCGTCAGGGGTTCGGGGGCCTTTATCGCTATCTGCCCCGGAAGATAGCATCTCTATGCACGGACAGGGAAAACGGTGTCTTTGTAGGGCGACCGAAAATCCACGAAAGTGTTTTTACACGCATGCGTCACGGCGGGGAACGTTATGCGCCCATCGGGTTGCCGGCGTCCTATGCCGTCGTCAAGGACGACGGGACGATTGAAGACATGCCTGTCGGTGCCGCAGTCAGTGTGGACATCGAACATGCCACCCAGGGCGAAGACCGCGCCCACCGGCAGGAAAACGTTTGGAATTGGGTCTGGCGGAAGCGGGTGCTTTACTTTTCTTCCATTTTTCTGGCCCTGGCCCTGGCGCTTTTTCCTCTGTACCGTCCCGCAACAACCGTCTGCGAAGGATGGGACTGCTTCCTGTCGCCGATTGTTCGCTGGCTCGGCCTGTTTCTGCCGGATTTCGTTTCCTGGTGGCTGAAGGCCTACGCTAGTCATCCCGGGGTCTTTTTCCTGCTTCTTTTCACATTTGCCTGGTGTCTTTACGTGAACAGCCGCCTTCAGATCCGCATTTTCGACCGCATGCGAAGCATCTGGCAATCCTTTCTGAATCAGCCCGGAACGCCGGTTGCGGTTTCACCGCTGCCGGACAATTTTCTCTACCGCTATCGGAATAATTTCTTTTACCGGCTATTCTTTCGTCAATTATGGCGTGATGTTATCCCACCCGCTTTGGCCGGAATTCTGATCCTTTTCATGCTGGCCGGCCTCACCCGAGGCCTTTATGCGATCATGAACGCCGCCGGTCTGATCTGCTCAAGATCGACGGCCGCACAGACAGGTGCGGGCGTGAACGGTCATGGCGTTTTTTCTTGTGATCAGCTCTGCTGGTCGAGTGGTTTGTCGGTTGTGAAAGGGCAACGCTACCGTATTACGATCCGGGTGGATGAGACGCAGCCCTGGCGGGATGATTCCATCGAGACCGGTCCGGCCGGTTTCGGGCGGGAAAAAATGACGCCGGCCATGAATCCGGGCCTGGCCTTTCGACGTCATATGGCGGAACCGTGGTTCAAGCCGGTTGCCCGCATCGGTTGCGAAGGGAGCGACGAATACCCCCTCGACCCGGTTGACGGGGATCAGTTGAAACCCGACGCCCGTGAACTCGTTGCCGAAATGACGGCCCGCCGGAGCGGGGAGCTGTTCCTCTTTGTCAATGACGCCGTATTGCCGATTCCGGGTTGGTTCGACTATTTCTATCGCAATAACCACGGCCGGGCGATGGTGTCGGTGGAGCGGATCGGCGGGTAAACCAATCCGGGAAGTTCAGAAGCTTATCCGACCCACTGGATGAAGTCTTCCGTGGCGGCGCGTTTGCGTTCGAAGTTGTTCAGTGTGTATTCCCGGTCGGGGTAGCCCAGGGCGATCCCCACGACAATCCGCCGGTCCTCCGGAATAGCGCCGATTTCCCGAATTAAATCAGGATACTGGACCGCCGCCGCCATGATCAGTGTGCCCAGCCCCCTGTCATGGGCCAGCAGGCACAGAGTCTGCACAATGAGCCCGATATCGAGCATGGCATATTCCACGGCGTTGTCCTTGTGGATGGTGGCGACAATCAGACACGGGGCGTCGAAGAGATGGGCCATCTTAAGTCGGAGCTTGCGACGGGCGTCCGTATCCCGGCGGGCGATGCCCAGGGAATCGTAAAGGGTGCGGCCCATGTCGTTATACCTCAGCCGACAGGCGTCGGGCCATGCTTCGGGCATCGGGATATCGGGTGTGGAGGGAATGTCCTCGCTGAGGAGCCGCTGGTTTTCGTCCTTGAAACGTGCCAGAGGTTCGCCGGTCATGATGTGAAAGTTCCAGGATTGGGTGTTGCCCCATGACGGCGACCAGCGCGCCGTGTCCAGGATTTCCTGGATAATCTCCCGTGGAACCTCTTTGCTGAAAAATTTCCGGATGCTCCGTCTGCCTGTGACGGCCGATGTGATATCCATGCTTTCCTGCCTTTCTCTTGCTGCCTGGCGACCGATAAAAGTGCGGTCAACCGCCTCTTTTCTTTTCCTGTTTGGCCTGTTTTTTCTCTTTGGCAGTTTTGGCCGGCTTTTTCTTTTCGTCTTTTTTGACGTCCTGGGATTTTGACATGACCGTTACCTCCTTTTTTTATACTTCCCTGAGCAGAACATGATCTCTGCCGATTGTCTTCCAGACATTGATCCGGGTTACCTGTGAGTGGCGAGACTATATGAAGAGGCCTTTATCGTGTCAAGCAATTTCAAATCTCCCCAGGATTTTTCACCGAACAGGATTGTCAGAGATGACGTCGCGTTCCGTGAAGCTGGTTTTCCAGGAAATTCAGGTGTATATTAAAACCATGAGATTATCCATAAAGTCATCAACGCGTATATTCCAACCCGCTGGGGCAATGGGATTATGCCCCGTTTTGATCTGAGAGGTTCATTATGCAGGTTATGGTCGATGCCGACGCATTTCCCTCTCTGCTCAACGATATTCTGCTGCGGGCCGTCCAACGGGCGGGCGTCTCCCTGGTGTTTGTATCCAATAAACCGCTCAAATTTGAGAGATCGTCCATCATTTCATGTGTCGTCGTACCTGCGGGACCGGATGTGGCGGATGACCGCATTGTTGAACTCATCCGATCCGGCGATCTGGTTGTTACCTCCGACATTCCCCTGGCGGATCGGGTGATTGCAAAAGGTGCTTGGGTCCTCAGCCCGCGAGGAGATCTCTATACGGAAGAAAACATTAAGGATCGCCTGGCCCTGCGCAACCTGATGAACCAACTCCGCGACAACGGCCTGATCACGGGTGGTCCGAAGGCCTTTAGTAAAAAAGATCGGCAGGCGTTTGCCAATAAGCTCAACAATCTGCTGAGCAAATATAGTCAGAAAGCTGAGACGTAGGTTTTTTTACCATGAAATGTTGAGCGGGTGAGTGTATTCCTAAGATAGGAAATTTAAGATTGCTGACATCATTTATGTATCGATGCTAAGGGGGTAAGGATGCCGCGATTAAAGAAAATCATCATCGGCTTGATGGTGTTTCTGGTTCTTTTTGCCGTTACGGGTTTTTTTGTTGTGCCGCCGGTGGCCAAATCCGTTCTGGTTAAAAAGATGTCCCAGGAACTGCACCGGGACGTTTCCATTGAAAAGATCCGCTTCAATCCCTTCCGTTTTACCCTGACGGTGCGAGGCTTTGTCATCCGTGAACGGGAAAAGCAAGAAACCTTCGTTTCCTTCCGGGAAATGTTTGTCAACCTGGAGGGCATGTCGCTTTTTAAAAAATCGGTTATCATTGACGAATTCAGATTAACTGCCCCCTACATTCACCTGGAAAGTCTTCCGGATAAATCCTATAACTTCTCGGATTTAATGAGAAAAGAGACAAAAGAGAAGGAGACCCCGCCGCTGCGTTTTTCCGTGAACAATATCCAAGTCAGTGCGGGGCAGGTCGTTTTTCAGGACGGTCCCCGGGCCACCCGCCATGTCGCCGATAAGATCCGGATTGACCTCCCCTTCATCTCCAATATGACTTATCACACGGATACGTTCGTCAAGCCGTCCTTTCATGCGGTGATCAACGGTGCGCCTTATACCCTGAAGGGCAATACGAAGCCCTTCAAGAATACCCGTCAGACAGAATTGGATATAAAAATCAGCAGGATCGATATTCCCCATTACCTGGCCTATGCGCCGGAGAAACTGAATTTTCGGCTTCTGTCCGCCTCCATGGATGTGGACGCGAAGTTGCTTTTCCGCCAGGAAAACGGCGGGAAACAGTTCCTCGGGCTGGGGGGGCAGTTGGCTCTGAACGATATTGCCCTGGACGAGATGTCGGGGCAACCCCTTTTGCGGCTCCCGGCTATCCGGCTCGATCTGGGCGAGGTGGCGCCCCTGGACAAGACCTACCATTTTGCGAAACTGGTCCTGGTTTCCCCGGAGCTGCATGTGCGTCGGGATAAACAGGGAAAAATCAACCTCCTCGGGCTTTTTCCCCCCAAGACGGAACAGAGTCCTCAGCAGATCAAGACACCCGAATCATCCGGGGAACCGCCTGCAGGGAACATAACGCTCGTGGAAATCGACACGTTCCGGATAGAACAGGCGAAGCTCCATTATGAAGATCTCAAGCCTGCGGCTCCGGTCAAACTGACCCTGTCGGATTGTCAATTGACGGCGAGTAATCTGTCAACGGCGGCAGGAAAAGAAGGCAAGGCCGCCCTTAGTGTGATGCTCCCGAAGAAGGGATCGATCAACCTGGCTGGTCCGGTTACCGTTTCGCCCCTGTCGGGGAAGCTTACCCTGGATATCCAGAACCTGGATGTGCCCCTGTTCCAGCCCTATATCGGCGATACCCTGAATGTTCAGGTGACGGGTGGAAAACTTGGAGCCCAGGGTGATCTTATCCTCGATACGGTCGATAAAGAACTGAAGGTTGGCTACACGGGTAAGGTCTTTTTAACCCGCTTTGCCTCCATCGATACCGTTTCGGCCAATGATCTTCTGAAATGGCGCAGTCTGTATCTTAACGGTGTCGATCTTCGATCTAATCCCCTGCGCGTCCATATCCGCGGCGTGGCCTTGAGCGATTTTTACAGCCGGATCATTGTCCGTCCGGACAAAACGCTGAATCTCCAGCATCTGGCTCTTGAGAAAAAGCCGGAGCCGCAAATGGGTGGAGCATCCGAAAAAATTGAGAAATCAGCGACAGATGAAGAGAAAAGGAAAGCGCGCGGTGACATTCGTATCGGTTCCGTCACCCTGCAGGGGGGCGAGATCGATTTTCTCGATTCGAGTATAAAACCTCAATATTCAAAGAGATTTCTGGAAATGGGCGGACGTGTTTCAAATCTCTCCTCGCTGGAAAATTCGCGGGGTGACGTTGAACTCCGTGGCAAGCTCGACGGCTATGCGCCCCTGGAAATAACCGGTAAGATCAACCCGTTACAGAAAGATCTTTTTGTGGACCTCAAGGCGGTGTTCAAAAACATGGACTTAAGCCCCATGACCCCCTATTCGGGAAAGTACATCGGCTACGAGATTCAAAAGGGAAAACTCTCCTTCGATCTGAAATATCTCATCAACCGGCGCAAGCTGGATTCAACGAATATTGTTTTTATCGATCAACTGAACCTGGGAGATAAGGTGGACAGCCCGGATGCCACGAAATTGCCCGTTGCGCTTGCCGTTTCGCTCCTGAAAGACCGCCATGGCCAGATCAAACTTGATATCCCCGTTGCGGGCAGCCTGGACGATCCTGAATTCAGCGTCTGGCGGATTATCATCAAGGTTCTGAAAAATCTCCTTAGCAAAGCGGCCACGGCGCCTTTCGCCCTGATCGGATCACTTTTTGGCGGCGGGGAAGAGTTGAGCTATGTTGAGTTCGATGAAGGTCTCGCTGTGCTGGGTGATGGAAATATGAAGAAGATCGATACGCTTTCCAAAGCCCTGGGGGAACGTCCCGCCCTGAAGATCGATCTGGAAGGCTACGTCGACGCCGAACGAGACCGGGAGGCGATGAAAAAAACAGCGTTTGAGCGAAAAGTAAAGGTCCAAAAACTGAACGACCTCATTCGCGCCGGCAAGACCGACGTTAAATTGGAAGAGGTGGTGGTGGGGCAGGACGAATATGAAAAATACCTGAGAAAGGCTTACACAGTAGAGAAATTCCCCAAACCGAGAAATCTGATCGGTCTAACCAAAAAGCTGCCGGCGCCGGAAATGGAAAAGTTGATGTACACCTACCTCGAGGTTAAGGACGACGACCTGCGTCTGCTGGCCAATCAGCGGGCTATCAATGCCCGGGATGCCATCCTGGCGTCGGGCGATGTGGCGCCGGAGCGCGTTTTTATCGTGGAGACCAAGTATCTGACGCCGCCGGAGAAAGAGAAACTGAAAAAGAGCCGGGTGGATTTCCGACTGAAATAAGTGATCATCCGTAACGTTGGATCTGTATATCAGGTTCAAGCGCGGCTTTTCTCGTGGAGGGTGAGTTTTTCGCCAAAAACCCCTTGCTTATTTCAGATCCGTGTTTAAAATGAAAATTAATGAAAGACGCAACGCCCGCCATTGTTTTTGATGATGTACAAACACTTGATGCAAGGTTCTTACGTCAGAAAGGGGTGACAGCAACAGCTAGAACCGACGATGGTAAAAAATAGATTTCCGTCCCTCTCTTTGCGAAGGGAGGTTTAACGGCAAAGCGGTGAATAAACACCGAATATCTTCATTTGGAAGAGCGTTTTAAAGGGCGTTGCGTCTTTCAAGAATGGGTTGGTCGGCAAGCAGGTAGGTCGGACGCATTGGTGAAAGGTCCGGCGGGTTTTTAAAATCTGCAGCACTTCAGAGGGTTTCCTCTTTCTTCAATCCTTTTGATGCCTGATGGACAAGGGTGAATGCACGGCCTAATTCAAGTCGTGATGCCGACCGTTTCTTCCTGCCGGTGAAGCGAAAAGATTTGAGGGTACGATGATGTTTTTCTTAAGGCTTGTAATCCTTTTCATCGTCTTGTTTTTCCTGGGTGCTCCAGGATGTGCGGGAGCAACGGTTAAGGAAGGTACACAAGAAATCGGCCGTGGATTTCAGACCATGGGGTCCGAAACGGGGAAAGCGATCAAGGATGGGAGTAAAGAAGTCGGCCAGGGATTGAAGAAAATCGGCCGGGCAACCGGTCAGGCCATCAACAAGAAGGGCCGGCAAGCCGGACGGGAAATAAAAAAAGCCGGGCAGTCTGCATCGTGTCAGGCCAAAAAGACCAGCCAATCCGTCGGCAACTGGTTCAGGGCTACCTACCATAAAACCATAAAAACCTTCAACAAAATCGGAACTCAGGTTCGGAACTATTTCACCCGTAAATAAAAACCGACGACAGGTTCATCCCGCCGTCGGCGAAGAGTCGTGATGCCATGCCTTGCCGCATCACGGGTTAAAAGATCGTTTGTCTTAAGAGCAACTTGCTTCGTAATTTCAATATCATTCAGAACATCCTTTACTTCACACTGTAGCCGCGGCCTTCCAGACAGGCCCCGAGGGCGCGCTGATAGTCGCTGCGTTTTTTGGCGCTCTGCGACTCAGCAACGCCGCCCAGAGGCAGGGTCGGGTCGTAGCCGGTTTGTCCCACCGCCCAGCGGTGACAGGTATAACGGTCATCCGCCTGCTGCTGTTCACTCTGGCCCTGTGTCGGGTAACTGTACAACCAGTCGGCTTGCGGCGGTTCTTCACTCACCTCGTTATCCGGGGGATTGGTGACGACATAACCACCGCCCGGGTAGTAGGTGTAGTAGGTGTTATTCGCATAGTAATAGGGAATGCCTCCCACCCACAGGGTTGTGTAAAAAGGCGGCAGCACGGGAATCACCAGCCCGAACGGTGGGGCGACCACTGAAAAGTATGGGCCGTAGGGGCGATACCAGACGCCGCTGGAAAAATAGTACGGCGCACGGCGGTGATAAACGGTATGGTAACCGTGAGGTAAAGTACGCACGTAATGGCCGCGAACGGGATAATAGCGGTTATGATGATAGCGCGTGTCCCAGCCCCGGTTGTAATTCTGCTGCCGGCTTCGATTTATGTTCACGCGTCTGTCCGATCCATGTTGTGCAATGGTGCCGCTTCTCAGGAAGCCTTTACTATGACTGCCGTGACTGCTTCCAGGGTTTTGCCATCCGTGATTTCCCGAACGGTGCCCCTGAATATTTCCCTGACGGCTGCCCCAACTTTCCGCCAAGGCTGGTTGACTCCATCCCAGCAAAAACATCAGGATAAACCCCAGGGTGAAGAATAAATAGCTTTGACGATGATATTGCATGGCCCTTGCCTCCTTTATAACGAAATGAACGAATCGATGTCTTATTTAACGCTGTAGCCTCTTCCTTCCAGACAGGCCCCCATGGCCCGCCGGTAGTCGACTGCCCGGTCTTCCGTCCGGGTGTTGTATTCAACGCCTTGTCTGTTCCGGTCCGCTTCGATTCTCCGGGCTGTTTCAGCGCGCGCCGAATCCGATATGATGCCGGTCATGGCGCCGATGGCGCCGCCGATCAGAGCCCCCTCGCCGGAGTGACGGTGGCCTCCGATAATCGCCCCCAGCAGAGCTCCCGTGAAGGCCAAAAAAGTCGTATCATGGCCCACGGGCGGCACCGGTTCGACCCGGACCGGTTGCCGGACCGGCAGGGGCGGCAGGCTCGGATCGTAGCCGCTTTGCCCCATGGCCCAGATATGACATTCGTAGCGGTCACGGTCCATCTGCAACGGGGACTGACCTTCCCGGGGATAGCTGAACACCTGCCCGGGGTAAGACGCGGCCGACCCGGCGTTGTAGCCGAAACGCTGATCGGCCCGTACGGTCAGCGGCCACACCATGCACAATGCCAGAGACAGAGATGTAAACAGAAGCAGCATGTAAAAATAACGCCATGTTTTCGGCATTCCCAACGGCAAGGATAAAGCTGCCATCCGGTGTCTTGCGTGATTCATTTTCGTTCCCTCCATGGTTATGTACCGTCCCAAGCCGCCCTGCGGTTGCGGCAGGTATTCGCATCCACCCTTTGTAAAGGTATGCGCAAGGGGCGTGCCAGTTTGGTTTTTTCAATAAAACACCAATAATATTGCAATAATATAATGATTAAACCGCATTTGGGAAGGGCTGTCATGAGCCGGGATGTGGATACATAATACTCGGTTTGGATATTAAATATACGTCGATGGCTGCATACCAACCCCATAACCGGCGGTGATTGCCAGCGGCTGCAGAAAGTAGCAAGGCGGAATCCGGCAAAAGGTCGGGGTCTTAAAGTTGCCCGCGCGGTTCCGTTTAAGGGCTTTTTTTATTCTGAATCAAGAAGGCGCTGGTTTGGATTATCCGGATTTTTCCGCCTCCAACACTGCAGTGATCATCTCCCGCAGACGCACCTTGTTAACCTTTCCCACGGCGGTCAGGGGCAGTTCGGGGACGATTTCCAGCCGTTCCGGCAGCTTATAACGGGCGATCCGGCGTTCGGTCAGCAAAAACGCGTTCAATTCGTCCAAACTGAAGGACTTCCCTTCCTGCGGGACGGCAAAGAGGGCCGCCCGTTCATCCAGAATAGGATCAGGCATAGCCACATAGGCGCAGAGCCGGATTTTGGGGAAGGCGAGGATGTGATTTTCCATCTCCTCGGCGCTGATCTTCTCTCCCCCTCGGTTGATCGTGTCCTTGCTGCGTCCTTCAACGATAATGTTCCCGCTTTCATGGAGGCGGCAGAGGTCGCCCGAACGGTAGTACCCGTCGGACGTAAAGGCTTTCTTATTGTATTCCGGGACGTTGTAGTAGCCCCGGATCGTGTAGGGGCCCCGGCAGATCAGTTCCCCGATTTCACCGGGCCGGACATCCCTGTCTTCCCTATCGACGATTCGGAATTCGTCTCCGGGTGAGATCGGCCTTCCCTGTGTGATCCAGACGATTTCTTCCGGGTCGTCCGGCCGGGTCCAGAACAGGGGACCTTCCGCCATGCCGAGGACCTGCTGGACATTCGCTCCCAGTTCTGGACAGATCCGCCGGGCCGTTTCCTCATTTAGTTTTGAACCGCCGACATGGAACATCCGGAGCGACGACAGGTCATAGCGCGCCCGGTCCTGATGATTCAGAAGATTGATGACGATGGCCGGGACGGCCGGGATCGTTGTCACTTTCTCTTTATCGATCAGAGAGAAAATCGTATCCGGGGCGGGGGAGGGCGAGAGCACAACCCGGCCGCCGTGCAGAAATACCCCCTGCCAGCCGGGGCAGGCGGCAGCAAAGTTATGGGTCATGGGAATGGCGACCAGATAAACCGTATCTTTATTAAAATCGCAGATTTCGCTGTTACGGTACGCGTTGTAGTAGTAGTCGTTGTGGGTCCGGGGGATCAGTTTCGGAATGCCGGTTGTCCCACCCGAGAGCTGAAACACCGCGGGCTGCAAGGGATCGGGTTTCAGGGCGGCAAAAATCGCCTCCGCGCTGACCCGTTCCTCAAGAGGATCGTCCAGTAATTTTTTGAGAGAAACCATCCCCTCCGGAACCTGATCGGCGTGGACGATGACATGCTTAAGTGTCGGCGCCTTGGTGCGGACCTCCGCTGCCAGGGCGGGGTAGTCAAACTTTCCGAAAACGCCGGAGATGCAGTACGTTTTCACGGCGGCGAATTCGGCAAAAAACGAGATTTCCGCCAGGCGATGGGCCGCCAGGGCCATGATGGGGATGACGCCGATCTTCACGGCCGCAAAGTAAAGATAGAGGGTTTCCGGGCAGTTCGGCATCTGAAGGATCAGACGGTCCAGCGGCCGGTGGCCGAGTTTCGCCAGGTGCAGGGCCAGGCGGTTGACCTTCCGGAGCAGTTGCTCGTAGGTAATCTGCTCTCCGTTGAAGGTGACGGCGGTCCGTTTGGGCCAGCGAGCCGCTGCGTTCTCGACTATCGCCGCCAGGGGCTTTCCCCGCCAGTAACCCTTCTTTAGATATTCTTCTTTGTATGACTCCGGCCAGGGGGTGAATCCGTCCATCATGGTGTAACCTCCTGTTAATTATATAAATTCTATGTCGGGGCAATCCTTGCGGTTGCCCTGACGGTTATAATTACCTTTTTACCTGGGGGGCAGGGACAAGCCCT
>CAZBQX010000004.1:59741-80981 GCA_964494155.1 uncultured Syntrophales bacterium | reverse complement strand
ATGAAATCCCGGAACAGGGGATGGGGGTCTGTCGGGCGGGACTTGAATTCCGGGTGGAACTGGCAGCCTAAAAACCAGGGCTGGTCTTTAATCTCGACGATTTCCACCAGGCGGCAGTCCGGCGAGGTGCCGGTGATCTGCAGGCCCGCAAGCGTCAGAGCTTCCCGATAGTCGTTGTTGAATTCGTAGCGGTGCCGGTGCCGTTCGGAAATAGCCGGACAGCCATAGGCGTCGGCGGCGAAAGACGGGGCAACCAGGGTGCAGGGGTAGGCCCCCAGGCGCATGGAAGCGCCCTTTTCAGTGATGTGGCGCTGTTCCGGCAGGAGGTCGATGACCGCATAAAGGGTCTTCTCGTCGAATTCGGAGCTGTTGGCTCCCGCCAGGTTGCAGACATGGCGGGCATACTCCACCACGGCCATCTGCATCCCCAAACAAATACCGAAGAAGGGGAGCTTCTTTTCCCGGGCGAAACGAATGGCCTGGATCATCCCCTCGATGCCCCGTGCGCCGAAGCCGCCGGGGACCAAAATACCGTCCGCGTCTTTCAGGAGTTTATCCGGACCCTCCTGCTCGATTTTTTCGGAGTCCACGAAAGTGAGATTCACCCGGCTCGTGTTGGCGATTCCGCCGTGAGTCAAGGCTTCATTCAAGCTCTTGTAGGAGTCGGTCAGGTTCACGTACTTGCCGACGATGGCGATGTTCACCTCCGTCCGGGGATGCGTCATCTTCTCGACGACTGCCTCCCAGGCTTCCATGCGGGGCTGGCCGGTCCAGATGTTCAAAAGATCGACGATCTTTTCGTCCAGGCCTTCCCGGTGGAAGATCAGGGGCACTTCGTAGATGCAGGTCACGTCCTTGGCGGTGAAAACCGCCGCCACCTCGACGTTGCAGAACAGGGCGATTTTCGCCTTGATATCGTCGGAGAGGAAATTTTCCGTCCGGCACAGCAGAATGTCCGGCTGGATACCGATCTCCCGGAGGGCCTTGACACTGTGCTGGGTCGGTTTGGTTTTCACCTCCCCCGCCGTCTTGATGAGAGGCACCCAGGTCAGGTGGATGAAGATGGCGTTGCCCTTGCCCACTTCGTTTCTGAACTGGCGGATCGCCTCCAGAAAGGGGAGGCTTTCAATATCGCCGACGGTGCCGCCGATTTCGACGATGGCCACGTCAAAACCCGTTGTGGTATCTTTGATGAAATCTTTGATTTCATTGGTGATATGAGGGATGACCTGGACGGTTTTCCCCAGGTAATCGCCCCGCCGTTCCTTGTTTATGACGGAGTAATAAACCTGGCCGGTCGTCAGGTTGTTGTGCTTCCCCATCCTTGTGGAGACGAAACGCTCGTAATGCCCCAGGTCGAGATCCGTTTCCGCCCCGTCGTCGGTGACGAAGACCTCGCCGTGCTGGAACGGGTTCATCGTACCCGGATCGACGTTGATGTAGGGGTCCAGTTTCTGGTTGGTGACCCTCAGGCCCCGGCTTTCGAGAATCGCCGCGATGGAGGCGGCGGCCAAGCCCTTCCCCAGGGAGGACAGGACCCCTCCCGTCACGAAAATGTACTTCGTTTTCATGCTTTTTCGCGTTCCTCCCCGTTTTTATGGGGACTGTTCCCCAAGGATTGTCTGATCTGGCCGGCAATGACCTCCACGGGTTCTCCCAGGAGGACTTCCAGGGGGATCTGTTCGACATACTGGTCCGTCCAGGGCAGGTTGTATTCGTTGATCAGATTTTTCAGATCGTTGAACCGGACACCCATGACGGCGATGCGGTCCCTCAGGGACAGACGTTCTTCAAATGCGACATGGATGAGCAGGAGGTGGCTGATCGCGTTTCCCTCTTTTTTGAGCGGAATGACCACAATGGGGGCGCCGTCGGATTTGCCGCGGCCGATATAGAGATGCCCCGTATTGACGATGGTTTTCTTTGTGCCCATGAGACGTCCCGATTTTTCCACCCGCGACGGCATCTGAAGCGATACGCCGCCCCTGCCGGCAATGGAGATCGTCGTCTCTTCCGTGGGATTGCCTTCCGCGTCCAGGTCGGAGATTGAGTAGAGGGTGTACCCCCGGATTTCAGCCACGGCGGGCTGCAGGCGGCTGATACCAAGGATGTTTTTGCTGGTCAGGGCGCGGTCGGAGAAGGAAAGTTCCTTCAACAGCTCAAAAAGAATGCCATACAGCGGTTGCTCTTTCCGGCTTGTGCCGACGGTGACGGTCTTTGCCTGGTGGCGGATCGCGTCTACGGGACGCGAAAGCTCGTCGATGGCGTTGCCCAAAGATACGTCAAGAAAATCGATAGGCGACAGAAGTTCTCCCTGGCCCTTAAAGTCGTGGGCGTAATCCTCCAAGGGCAGGCGGCCGACGGTGTACTTCAGCAGCAGGACGATGTCGGAAATGGTTTTGGTGCTCGCGAAGTGAAACGCACCCCGGTTTCGCCTTTCATGGAACCGGCCCGAAAAATCCCGGATCAGGCGCCGGAAGTCTCGGTCGGCGATCCGTTCGTAAACCGACCAGTGCTGCTTGTCCTGTTCCACCATTCGGCGGTTCAGTTCGCTCCGGAACTGGCGGAGGAACTGGGCATCGCTGTCAATACTGAGGGCGGCGTAATAACCGAACAGGTGTCCCGCCACCGTGTTCAGGATAACCGGCAGGGGCGCAGCCCCGCGGGGAAGTTTGATCACCCCGTCCGCCAGGTCGTCGAAACGGTTTTCCCCCTCGTCGGTGAACACAACCACCCCGGCCTTGTGGGCCTTGAAGATGGCGACATCCTTGACGATATCGCCGACGACCGTTTCCGGGTTGCCGGCGTCGCACACGATGATCAGGGGTTCCGCCGACAGATCGATATGTTTCTTGTTTTCCACGATGTCGGAGGATATCGTTTTATAACAGAGTTCACTCAGCTTGATGCGGATTTCGTCCGCGGCGGCCTTGTTGGGACCGCTTCCGACAATGGCCCAGTAACTCTTCCGGGGGGCCAACCGTTCGGCGGCTTCGCGAATCACATCCTTCTTTTCGAGGACCCGGTTCATGAGCTGCGGCGCCTGTTCCAGCACGGCCAATTCCGCAGCGATTTCCGCGTCGGTCAGGCAGCCGATGATCTGTGCAAACGACAGGGCCAGGATATGGCCGGCTACGATCTGGGAGTAAAAGGCTTTGGTCGAGGCGACGGACATTTCGATATCCCGGCCGTCACTGGTGTAGAAGACGCCGTCCGCCTTGGTCGTGATGTCGGACTGACGGCGGTTGACGATGGCGATGACCGACGCCCCACGGTCCCGGGCCATGGCGACGGCACGATTGGTATCCGTCGTGGTACCGGACTGGGTGATCGGAATTACCAGGGTATCCGAAAGATCGTGACTCAGGGAAAAACCGCTCAATTCCGAGGCCACGTTCGATTCGATCATCATGCCCGGCTCCTTGATATATCGGTTCATGGCGTCCCCGATGGCCTGACCGGCGACGGCGGCTGTCCCGTGGCCGATGATGATGATACGGCGGATACGGTGCCGGGCCAGATTGTCCCGGATTTTATCGGGAAGGACGTCCTGTCCCAGGTTAAAAAAGACCTGTGTCGTCCCGGTCTGTCCTTGGGCGCCGCGGTACTTTCCCAGGAGGGTTTTGCGGATGGAGTGCGTCGATTCGGAAATTTCCTTCAGAAAATAGTGGCTGAAATCGCCGCGGTTTATATCCCGGGTTGTGATTTCCGCCTTCTGAATATCATCCGGCGTGAGCGGCAGGTGGGTGCCGTCGTAGAAACAGGTGGTGATGCCGTCCAGTCCCCCTCGGCCGGCATGGTCGAGAATAAACATCTGACCGGTCGTTTCCGGCCGGATCGGATCGGAGGGCATTTCCCCGTTGATCTTGATGAAGTAGGGGGTCCGTTCGACCAATCCGTAAAGTTCCGAGGAAAAGAGATACTGGTCGTCGGCGAGTCCGACATAGAGGGCTTGACCGCTCCCCCGCAGGGCCAGGAAGACCTTGCCCGGTTCGAGGTTGCTGATCATGGCGATAGCATGGGACCCTTCGAAGTCGTTCAGCGCCAGACGAAAAGCATCCGCGAGATCATGACCCTGCATCAGATGGTGCTCGATCTGCAGCGGGATGATTTTTGTGTCCGTGGTCACCTCCGGGGCGATCAGTTCACGGCCCGTTTCAAAAAGATGCCGCAAGTCCTGATAATTGTCGATGTCGCCGTTTAGGGCCACGTTGATCGTCCAGTTGCCCCGGCCATACCGGGGGTATTCCTTGTTCGTGGTCGCCTGCGGGTGGCCGTTTAAGGTGGCGTTATTGATAGGATGACAGTTTTCCACGGAAATCGAGCCGACGGAGGCCCAGCGGGTATGACAGAAGGCGGAGTCGCATTCGGTTTCGGCTGCGGTGAATTCCCGGAGAATCCGGTCTTCGCGGATTAATTGCGTCAAATCACGGACATTCTGGCCCAACTCTCCGATAATCGAGGCCGTTTTGTAGGTAAAGGTGACGGTTTCGCCGACGTTGCGCATCCCGCCATGTTCGAGATCGGAAACGGGACAGGGGAGGCCGATCGAATGATTGAGCAAATCGCCCGTTTTCGTGCGATCCGTCAGTTCCGAGAAGAGATTCTTTTCCTTGAGGCGGCGGATGATTTCATGGAAGGTGTTTCCCCGTGCTGCAGTGAGGGCAATCTGAATACCCGCGGAATCCCTGCCCCTAACTTCCAGGCGGTTGAGACAGTTCAGAAGAAAGTTAATTTTTTTGTATTTCACCAGGGATTCCGTCGCCGATGCGCCGCCGCTTTCCCCAGTCAGTCCTTTGATCTGGTTGAAGGTTGCCAGGACGTCTTTCTCCAGAGCCCAGACGATATCCCGGAGCATGATCATGGACCGATTGATTTTTTCCAGACTATCCGTGGGGAAAAAGGCCGCCGCTTCTTCCAGGACCGCTTCTTCCCGCATGAGAAAGGCCTTCATGTCTTCCGCCAGGCCATCCAGTTTCGCTGTGGTTTCGGGGCGGGAGGCGAGTTCACGGAAAAAGTCGTCGCCCTTGAGAGCCAGAAGCCGGTGGGACATTTCTTCCAGGCGGGTGCCACCCGCCAGATAATTTTCCAGAGGCAAAGTACCGGCCTGCACATCGGCGATCCGCAGCGCCGCAACGGTGTCGTAGAGGGCGGTAAAAGTTGCGATTTGATCCACTTTTGCAGCAGCTACCGGGCCCTTGAAGGCAAGAATGCCTGCCAGACCGCAGAAAAACGTCGCCGGGTGAAACGGGAAAAGAATAAACGATTGCGGCGGGCAGCGGTTCGGATCGGCGCCGATGAACCAACGCCATGTCTTGAGCGAACAAATAAATCTACTTATATTGCTAATGAAATTCATTTCTGGAGGTTTTCTCCCATCAGGATAGATGTGCTGTGACCGGCGATGCCATTGACGACCTGCTTGAGCCAGCGCTCCCCGCAGGTGACCGTTTTAGGAGGCAAGGCTTTGATTGTCGGAAGATATTGGGCCTGGCGGTCTGCGGTGCGGTCAAGTTCAACGAGAAATTGACGTCGGTCATCCATCCCCAGGGTTTCCTCCAGATTTGATGAAAAAATTGCCCGCATGTCGGGCCACCGATCCCGGAAGGTTTCCTGTTCCTGGATCGCCCGTTTTTTCACCTGACCTATCAAATGTTTTGCGACCTGCGCAAGGGAACCATCCATTTTTCCGGCCAAATCGTCCAGGCGCTTCAACCGCTCCTGCACGACGGCTTCGAGTGTATTCTGAGCGCCCCGGTACAGCGCTTCGGCCAGGGAGTCGCCCCGGAAGAAAGGACGCCGGACATGGGCGTACCATTGTTTGAGCGCCAGCAGATTGGCCATATAGATCAGGTTGTTATGGATACGGCGCGACATGTATCCGTACAATCCGGCATGGAATGGCTTCGACCGGGCGTCGGGTTGCACGCCTGCGATGAGCGTCTCACCCTCCGGGCAGTCTCCCCGGTAGACGACGCCTGCGGCGATAACGGTGCCGAATCCGATCCGGGCCGGACCGACGAGGCCCCCCTGTCCGCCCAGAAAAATGGGTTTCTGACGGAGCATGACCCCCTCTGGGACGCTGCCGATGAGAGAGGGCGTGGCCTTGTCCTGCTGAGGGGTATAGTTAAAATGGATGT
This sequence comes from uncultured Syntrophales bacterium, assembly GCA_964494155.1. Taxonomy (GTDB): domain Bacteria; phylum Desulfobacterota; class Syntrophia; order Syntrophales; family JAAYKM01; genus JAAYKM01. Next base: position 74,841 of record CAZBQX010000004.1, on the reverse strand, counting down.
AACTGCTGCCGACTTCGCTGTGGTTTTTGCGGTCCGTTCCCCCGGCCATGAGGCAGTCGCAGAAGTTGATCAGACTGCCCAGGGTGACAAAGGGAAAGAGGATCGTCTGCTTCAGCCCGACCGTGTGTCCGGTTTTTACCTCTTCTTCCAAAAGGCATCCTTCCCGGACATGAGCGCCGCTGTCCAGGCTGCAGCCTTCAAGAAAGACCGAGGCGCGGAAAAAGCCGCCCTTGAGTTCGACGCGCGGACCCAGTTGGCAGTTTTCAATGGTCACAGGGCCTTCGTAACCGAGTTTTACCCCTGCGGAAATGACCGTGTCGGATCCGTAGATTTTGGTGCCCGGATATAGCACGACGCCTTCGCCCGAAATGTGGGCGATATTGACATCCATTCCGATATCGACGGCAGTGGGTTGGGGGATGACCACACCTTTTTGCCGTAGCGCTTCTATAGGCTTGGATTGATTCATGATCTTTATCATGCAATCAGGCCCTGACGAACATGACGCAGGGCCTGCAGATTTTGTTCTCCTTCATGGGTCCCGGATGATCAGCCTTCCCGGCCATTCATGCCCAGTTTGATCATTTTTTTCTGGAATGTATTGCGATTGATCCCGAGATAAGTCGCGGCTGTGGTCTTCACCTGACCGGATCGATTCAGGGCAATTTTGAACAAACTACGGTCGACAATCGTCATCACGTCATCGTAAAGGGTGCTTTTCCCGTTTCCCTTGGAATTGAGGACGGTTACGACATTGTCGAGGTCTTTGCGCAGAATGTCTTCGATGATGGATAGGGGTGAGTCTGCGTCTTCCTTCGCGGTGCTGCCCTGCAGTTCCATTTCCGTCTTTCTGTCCTTCTTAGCCATAACATGTCCTTTAACAATAGGTTTTTAGATCACTCCAAACAGTTTCATCACGATCAATCCAAGCATCAAAATCACGGCGAGCCAAATGGAGAAGACATCGCCACGGTTGATGAGCGGATCTTCCAACTGCTGACGGACCTCCGCATCAACCCGGTCGGGTGGCACGCGGTCCGTGATGTCGCGGACAAGACGGATAAAGTCTCCATAGGAATTGGAGAGAATATAAAAACCCTTACGGGTGGTCAACAACAGGTAAGACTTGCGTCGCACGACGACCAGCCCCACCTGACTGATTGTTTCCCAGGGGATGGTCCGGCTCCGCAGGAACTTTCTGACGGTCACGCCGACGGCGTCGGTTGTGACCAGACGGTACGATATTTCAAAAAGAACCGGTAACGCGGCACATAAAAGTACTGCCAGGACCACAGTTTCGGCGGCGGCCCGGCGATAAAAGAGGGATATGACCAACAGAACCAGAAGCAGACAGACGGCCAAGCCGAAAGGGATCGCAAAGGAATTCTTGATTTTGTAGTGATGCGTATCCATGGTCTTCAGCCTTGCGAAACCTTCCGAATGGTCAGCTTTTCCTCTCGAACAGGCCGCTTTTGCCGCCTGACTTTCTCACGAGCATGATGTCCGTCAGAATCATTTCCTTATCGACGGCTTTGCACATGTCGTAAATCGTAAGGGCGGCAACGCTGACCGCCGTAAGGGCCTCCATCTCAACACCCGTTCGTCCCACCAGTTTTGCCCGGCCTTCAATAAGCACTTCTCCCGATTCCGGATGGAGATCGAACCGGATTTCAATGTGCGTCAACTCCAGGGGATGGCACATGGGAATCAATTCGCCCGTTTTCTTTGCCGCCATGATTCCCGCGACGCGGGCAACGCCGAAGACATCGCCTTTCGGCATCCCTCCTTCCTGGATCAGGGCGAGGGTGCGGGGCGACATACGAATCCGGCCCGTTGCGACGGCTTCTCTTAAGGACGGTTCCTTGACCGTCACGTCGACCATCTTCGCCTGTCCATTTTCGTCGAGATGAGATAGGGTCTCTGTCACTGGTACCTCTCTTTTGGGGAAGGATGTGCATGCCGGAAAACATTCGCTGAGTAAGTAACACAGGCCGTATCGGTCGTCAAGCGTAGGTTTGGGGTGCAGGTTATAAAAAATAAAATTTATTTCATATATTTGTAACCTATTTATATTAATAAATTAACCATATGCCAAGGATTTCTCTTGATGGTGTTGACAAAAAAATGACCGTTTCGGTCAGGTAAGGGCAAAAGCCCGCTGCTGCATTCCCAGAGGAGAAAAAATCTTGCCGGATATTGAATATTATTATAGATATCGAGGCGGCGATTAATCGAGAGCCCGTCGTCGGATCGATCATCAATGCTTGCGGGCTTTCTTTCTGAATGCGTATGACGCATGCCTTCCGGGGGGCGAGGATGATTGTCAAACTTTTCAGCAGCACCACCATCGGAGTCGAATCCTGTGCCGTCGAAGTTGAAGTCGATGTATCTCCAGGCTTGCCTCAGTTTTATACGGTCGGGCTTCCCGACGTCGCGGTCAAGGAGAGTAAGGACCGCATCCGGGCAGCACTGAAAAATTCCGGCTACAGTTATTCCCGACACCACATCACCGTTAATCTGGCTCCCGCAGATGTGAAGAAGGAGGGTACGGCCTTCGATCTGCCCATAGCCGTTGGTCTGATGGCCATCGAGGGGCTGATTCAACAGGAGGCCCTTGGAGATTATCTGCTTGTGGGAGAGTTGTCCCTGGATGGCCGGGTAAAAGGGGTACAAGGTGTTTTACCCACCGCTTTTCTGGCGCGGGAAACGGGCAAAAAAGGGGTGATCGTGCCGGAGGAAAATGCCCTGGAAGCCGCGATGGTGGAGGGGATTGAGGTCATCGCCGTCAATAATCTGTCCGACGTGGTCGCGTTCTTCCGGGGTGAGAAAGCGTTTGCCGCCCCCCGGGTCAATGCGGAAGAACTTTTTTTCAACCACCTGTCCGGTCTGGCCGATTTTAGTGAAATCAAAGGTCAGGAACAGGCCAAGCGGGCCCTCGAAATTGCTGCCGCAGGCGCCCATAATGTGCTGATGATCGGGCCGCCCGGTTCGGGAAAGACCATGCTGGCTCAACGCATGCCGACGATTCTCCCGGAGTGGTCTTTTCCGGAAGCGATTGAAACGACAAAGATCTTTTCTGTGGCTGGTCTGCTCAACCGGGAACAGATGATCGTGCGGACCCGGCCATTCCGGGCGCCGCATCATACCATTTCCGATGCCGGCTTGGTCGGCGGCGGCCATATGCCGAAACCCGGCGAAATCAGTCTGGCCCATCACGGTGTGTTATTTCTTGATGAATTTCCGGAATTCCGAAAAAACGCCCTGGAAGCTCTGCGTCAGCCCTTAGAAGACGGAACGGTCACGATTACACGCTCATCGGCGAGCGCGACTTTTCCCGCGCGCTTCATGCTCCTGGCGGCGATGAATCCCTGTCCCTGCGGTTACTATGGCGATAAATTGAAAGCCTGCCGCTGTTCCATGACTCAAATCCGGCAGTACCAGGCAAAGATATCCGGACCGCTTTTGGACAGAATCGATATCCACATTGAAGTGCCGGCCTTGCGCTACCGCGATCTTAACATTCAACGTGCAGCGGAATCGTCCGGGGAGATTCGGCGGCGGGTTATGGAGGCGAGGAGCCTGCAGCGTCAGCGTTTTGACGGATCGAATATCCTGGTGAATGCACGGATGACGGAACGTCAGGTTAAAGTGTTTTGTCAAATCGATGAGGAATCACAGGGACTTCTGGAGATGGCGATGGACCGTCTCGGTATGAGCGCTCGTACCTTTACCCGGATTCTCAAAGTGGCCCGGACGATCGCGGATCTGGATGGCGAAGCAGGGATCTGTTCACGTCATGTCGCCGAGGCCATTCAGTACAGAAACCTTGATCGCAGGCTGATTTAGTGCTAATAAAACAAGCTTACCGGGGGAATATAATACTAATACGCGAAAGGGTGAGATGTTATGGAAATCATGGTTAATCCGGTTCCCGAAGAAAAAAGAAAAGCCAAACCGGCCGACGAAACGGCACTCGGTTTCGGTAAAATCTTTTCAGATCATATGTTTACGATGCGTTATCATCAGGGAAAGGGATGGTATGATCCGATACTGGGACCCTTTGGACCCTTGCCGCTGGAGCCGACAGCCCAGTGTCTCCATTACGGTCAGGAGATTTTCGAAGGCATGAAGGCGTACCGTGGTGATGACGGATCGATTTATCTTTTTCGCCCCTATGAGAATGCAAAGCGGATGAATGTATCAGCGCGTCGCATGTGCATGGCCGAAATCGACGAGTCTTTTTTTGTCGAGGCGGTCAAAAAGCTGGTTTTAATCGACCGCGACTGGATTCCCAAGACCAAAGGCGCGTCCATGTACATCCGGCCCGCCATGATCGCCACGGAAGCCGCACTTGGTGTCCATCCATCCGCGGAATTTCTGTTTTTTATCATTGTGGGACCGGTCGGCGCATACTATCCCGAGGGCTTCAATCCGACCAAAATCTACGTCAGTGAGGAATATGTGCGCTCTGCGCCCGGAGGCACCGGCGCCTGCAAGGCCGGCGGTAATTACGCCGCCAGTCTTTATGCCATGCGTCTGGCCAACGAGATGGGCTACACTCAGGTGCTGTGGCTTGATGCGGTGGAACGCCGATTTGTCGAAGAGGTGGGAACAAGCAACATCTTCTTTTTAATCGGTGACGAATTGGTGACGCCGCCCTTGGCCGGAACCATTCTACCGGGGGTCATGCGGAATTCGATTCTGAAGCTAGCCGCTTCCTGGAACATGAAGGTCGTGGAACGGCGTATCGACATCAATGAAGTGACCCGGGCGATCCAGGACGGCACACTGAAAGAGGTATTCGCCTCGGGAACGGCGGCGGTTGTGTCACCGGTGGGACATATCTATTATAAAGGAACGGAATATGCCATCAACGGTGGTGAAACGGGGCCGTTGGCCGAAAAACTCTATAACGAGATCCTGAGTATTCAATACGGCCAGGCGAACGATCCCTTCGGCTGGCGGATTAAAATTGCTTAAGAGAAGGATCGGCACGTTGATTTCTGCATCGAAACGGACACTTGGTCATGCAATCCACAGAGATGTGGAGAAGCCTGTGGACAAGGCTGTGGATAAAGTCTCTAAGTCTATATCCGCTTCGATTTTCTACCTTATTGCATAGATTATGGGCAAGTAAAATACATAATAAATACAACTAATTATAATATATTACGCAATATCTGATGTTTATTCGAACTTGTCAGAAAACTTGACACGGCTGGCTGTTTTAAGACGGTCTGTCGTGTTAGTCGGTAAAGGGTAGGAAATGCGAAGAGATCAATCGAGGATATCCGGCTTGGCAGTGATTGTTTCGGTGCTGGCCGGTTTGCTTCTTCTGCTGGATGTATCGTGCCTATGGGCTGTGTCGCTGGACGATCTGCTGGCACGAATCGAGAAGCAGTACAACCGGACCACGGATTTTCAGGCAGATTTTATCCAGGAAACGACGCTCAAAAGCATGGGCAAGACGGAACGGGAACAGGGGCGTCTCTATTTCAAGAAGCCGAGAAAGATGCTGTGGCGTTATGAGAAGCCCAAAGCGAAAACCCTCGTGGTCAATACCGAGAAATCCTGGTTATTTATTCCCGAGGATCAGGTTGCCTATGTTCAGCAAACGGATCGCCTGCTGCAGTCGACCGTAGCCGTTCGTCTTTTATCCGGCTTCATTGGGATTAAGGACGATTTTCAAGTGCAGTTTGCCGCAACCGATCAGGTTGACCGTAAAGGAAATTACCTCCTGCGTTTGATTCCCCGGGAACGTGGTGCCGGTTTTTCAAAAGCCCATATCGAGATCAGTGCAGCGACGTACAACATTAATCGGGTCTGGTTTGAAGATCCATACGGCAATGTGACCCGTGTTACGTTATCCAACATTAAACTGAATCAGCAACTGAAGGACGAAAAATTCCTTTTCACACCACCGGCGGGCGTCGAAATCTTTTCTTTACCTTAAACCAGGACATCCCTTTTAAGGAGGGTATCCATGTCAACGATTACGATCGACAGCCGTTACCGTATCCGGTCTCAGGAAGCGCTGAACTATGAATGGCTGGAAACAAACGGCACAGGCGGGTATGCCTCCAGTTCTATTCTCCAGTGTCATACGCGAAAGTACCATGGCTTGCTTGTCGCAAATCTGACCAAACCGTCCGGCCGCCATATCCTTGTTTCCAAAGTGGAGGATTCCTTAGAAATCGCCGGACGGGAGTCGTTTTTTGTGTCCCACCAGTATCCGGGTTATTTCTTTCCCGGCGGCCAGAAAATTCTGCAGCGTTTTGATGGCGGTATATGTCCGAAATTTACCTTTGAAATCACGGATCAGACGCTGGAAAAAGAAATTATGATGATCCGGGGTGTGGACGCCGTGGTGCTGAAGTATCGCCTGCAGAAAACCGATGCGTCCGGCGTGCTCCGTTTGAAACCCTTCCTGGCCTATCGCGGCATTCACAGTCTTTCCACGGAAAATTCCTACTTCCGTGGCGACATCACGGGCATGCCCGAGGGTTACCGGATGGCGCCCTATGAGGGTATGCCGCCCCTGCATATCCAAGTGAGCGGCCCTTCCCGATTATTGCCACTTGGGGTCTGGTATAAGCGATTCGAATATGCGGAAGAAAAAGCGCGTGGCTATGATTGGCAGGAAGATCTCTATTGCCCCGGGATCATTGAGATTCCTTTTAGTGAGACGAAGGAAATCTATGTCGGTTTCACCACGGATCCTTTTCCCGAGACGCTGAAAAAGATCTGGATGAAGGAACAGAAACGGCGCGCCTTTGCGGAAAAACGAAACAGTGTTTTTGTAGAGTCGTTCAAGGAAGACAGGGAAAACATTAAAAGCCTGATCACAGCGGCGGATCAACTCCTCATCCGGACCCCGTCCGGTCGTTATGCTATTCTAGCAGGATATCACTGGTTTTACGAATGGGGACGGGATACCCTGATTTCGTTACCGGGTCTGACGTTTTGCCGCCGATGTTTTCAGGAAGGACAGGAAATCCTGAAAAACTTCGGCGAGTTCGAAAAGTTCGGTCTGTTCCCCAATTTCTTCGCCGAGGATGAAAAAGAAAACGCCTTCAACACCGTTGACGCCTCCTTATGGTATTTCTGGTCTGTGCAGCAATATCTGAAGTACGGGGGAGACGATCACTGGCTCCGTCAGCACCTGTGGCCGGTGATGAAGCGGATTTTGAAACAGTTTATGGCCGGAACAATCTACGATATCCATATGGACGAACGCGGACTTCTCCATGCGGGAAGTGAGGGAACCCGTCTGACCTGGATGGACGCCGCGGTAAACGGTTTGCCGGTGACCCCCCGCTGGGGATACATGGTGGAGATTAACGCCCTGTGGTACAATGCCATCTGTTTTAGTCACGATCTGGCCCTGCGCTACAACGATCAGGAATTTGCCCTTGCAAATCTGATTCCCCTGATCCGCCGATCTTTCCGGGAGACATTCTGGCTTGATCATGGGTCCTATCTGGGGGATGTATGCCGGCAGGGGGAACTCGATGAAGCGGTCAGGCCGAACCAGATCTTTGCCGTTTCCCTGCCTCATTCTCCTTTGGATCCCGCTGATTGGCCCGGTATTGTCAATAAAGTGGAGGGTTTGCTTCTGACGCCCTGCGGTCTGCGCACGCTCGCGCCCGGTGATCCCGATTACCGGGCGCGCTATGAAGGTCGGATGACCGAAAGGGATGGCGCTTATCATCAGGGAACCGTCTGGCCCTGGCTTTGGGGTCATTTCGGAGAAGCATACCTGCGGGTGCACCAACATTCAAAAAAGGCCAAGCATGTCCTGCAGAAACATATCAGGCTCTTCCTCAAGAGTCATTTGCACCAGGCCGGGGTGGGCTGTGTATCGGAAGTGTTTGACGGAGATCCGCCGCACCGGCCCAACGGCTGCATTGCTCAGGCCTGGAGTACGGCGGAACTGATCCGGTTATTGACGTTGCTGAATGATATCCCTTGAGAAGGAGGGAATTCTCATGAAAGTTCTGATGTTTGGCTGGGAATTTCCGCCTTATATGAGCGGTGGTCTTGGTACGGCCTGCCTGGGCATGACCCAGGCGTTGGTGGACGACAGCGTTGAGGTTCTCTTTGTCATGCCGGGTCAGCCACCCCTCCTTCCGGACCGGTTTGTCCGATTCATTGCGCCTGAACCGCCAACAGCGCGGCAACATGCAGAAACCACCCCCCTGGATGAAAAAACGACCATGAGGCGCTTTCTTGTCGATTCCCCGCTCAATCCCTATCAGACGGCTTCCGGTTACCGGAACCGGCGTCAAACATTGAAAACAGGCATCTTGTCCGATCTGGGGACGTCCGGTGTCGCTTCTTTTGTGCCCTATGGTTCTGATCTCTTCTCCGAGGTGGACCGGTATGCCCGGGCGGCGGCGTCCATTGCCGGTCGAGAAACGTTCGATGTCATTCACAGCCATGACTGGATGACCGTGCCGGCGGCGATCCGGGCGCGGGAGGTGAGCGGCAAGCGTTGGATCTTTCACGTTCACTCTCTCGAACCGGACCGCAGCGGCGAGGGAATTAATCGGGGGATCTTTGACATGGAACGGTACGGTTTGACGGCTGCGGATCACATAATCGCTGTGAGCAATTATACCCGGAGGCGCATCATTGAGTACTACGGCATTCCACCGGGCAAGATTACCGTGGTGCATAACGGCGTGATCGGCCATGATATGCCGGAGCAGGTTGCCGAATCCGGGAAAGCAGACAAAGAAAAAAACGTTCTTTTTCTGGGGAGAATTACTTTTCAAAAAGGTCCGGATTATTTTATCGAAGCGGCGGCGGAAGTCCTGAAAAGGCTGCCGGATGTCACGTTTTTCATGGCCGGCAGCGGTGATATGATGACCGGTATGATCGAAAAAGTCGCCGAAATGGGTATCGGCAAGCATTTTCACTTTACGGGCTTTCTGCGAGGAGAGGAGGTGGCGCGCATTTTCCGGATGAGCGATCTGTATGTCATGCCGAGTGTTTCAGAGCCCTTCGGCATCTCGCCTCTGGAAGCGACCCGTTACGGTGTGCCTGTCATTCTGTCACGACAGTCCGGCGTGGCGGAGATTCTTCACCATTGCCTTCTTGTCGATTTCTGGGATGTCCGGGACATGGCTGATAAAATGATGGCCTTGCTGTGTCGTAAACCCCTGGTCCGGGAATTGAAAGCACGCGCCCGGGAAGAACTGTTGCGGGCAGGTTGGAAAGAGGCTGCACGCAAAATCGAAGCCGTTTACACGAAGATGATTAACTAAGGAGCGCAAGGACATGCCCCATATCTGCCTGTTTTTTCAGGTTCATCAGCCGCGACGTCTTCGGCGCTATACCATTTTCGACATCGATCGGCATCATGATTATGATCATGAACGATTGAATACCCAGATCCTCCGCAAAGTATCGGAAAAATGCTATCTTCCGGCCAACCAACTGCTTCTCGATCTTCTGCGCCGCTATGAAGGGGATTTTCGGATCTCCTTTTCCTTGACGGGAACATTGATTGACCAGTTGGAGATTCAGGAGCGGGAAGTCTTGGAAAGTTTCAAAAGATTGAACGAAACGGGTTATGTGGAATGGTTGAATGAGACCTACGATCATTCCCTGGCCAGTCTCTATTCTCCGGGGGAATTCCGGGAACAGGTTTATCGCCATCGCGCAAAGATCGAGGCGCTTTTCGGGCAAAAGGCCGTCACATTCTGTAATACGGAAATGATCTATGATAATGATATCGCTCAGGCGGCAGGGGAAATGGGTTATCAGGTCATGCTGACGGAGGGTGTCGATCAGGTGCTGGCCGGGCGGAATCCTCGTGTTGCCTGGCGGGCCGCATCCCGCCCTGATCTGACCGTTCTCCTGCGTGATTATCGCCTGTCGGATGACATTTCCTTTCGTTTTTCCACAAAGGACTGGTTTGAGTACCCCCTGACCGCAAAAAAATATGCCCGCTGGTTGAATCAGCACGGCGGATCGGCGGATGTGATCAATCTTTTCATGGATTATGAAACCTTTGGTGAACACCAGTGGCTGGAGACGGGGATCTTCGATTTTCTCCGGGAATTGCCTGCGGAAATCCTGAAATACCCCGATCTTGGTTTCCGGACACCATCTCAGATTATCCCGGAGCCCTCCTCGGTCACTATGCTTGACGTAAAGGAAACGATTTCCTGGGCCGATTCGGAGCGGGATCTGACGGCCTGGACCGGAAACGGCATGCAAAGGGATGCGCTCCAGTCACTTTATCAGATGGAAGAAAGGGTGAAAAAATCAGGTGACGAAGATGTATTGAAGACATGGCGAATGTTGCAGACATCGGATCATTTTTATTATATGTGTACGAAGTGGTTTGCCGACGGTGATGTTCATACCTACTTTAACCCTTGGGAATCGCCTTACGACGCCTATATCAGCTACATGAACATTTTGGACGATTTTGACCGCAATCTGCCTAAGTAAAGGAGAGCAATCTATGCCGGAACAGGGGAAAGGTTATCTTTTCGAAGTCAGCTGGGAAGTCTGTAACAAAGTCGGCGGTATTTATACGGTCATCACAAGCAAGATGCGGCAGGCCATTGCCGAGTATGGAGAAAATTACTTTCTTCTGGGGCCCGATATGAAAACCAATATCGATTTCGAGGAGACCGAAGAAGACTGTTGGACGAGAATTCGCGAGACAACGGCCATGAAGGACATTGCCTGCCGTTTTGGGCGCTGGAAAATTCCCGGAGAACCCAAAGTCATCCTGGTGAGCGCAGGTAAAAAATACAATAAGGACCAACTCCTTTACACATTGTGGGAAGAGCATGGCGTTGATTCTATCGCCGGTGGCTGGGACTACATTGAACCGGTCATGTTCAGTTACGCCTGCGGCGAGGTGATTGAAACGGTTTATAATATTCTGATTCGTCCCCAGGAAGAACCGGCCGTTGCCCATTTTCATGAATGGATGTGCGGCGCGGGTCTTCTCTATTTGAAAGAAAAAACGCCCGAAATTGCGACGGTATTCACCACACACGCGACGATACTCGGCCGTTCCCTGGCCGGATCGGGGATAGACATCTATTCCGGCATGGACCGCATTTCCCCCCAGCGGGAGGCGAGTGCGCACAACATCACGGCGAAATATTCCATGGAAGCCGCATCGGCCAGAAACGCCGACTGTTTCACCACCGTTAGCGGGATTACGGCAACGGAAGTGCTTAATTTTCTGGGGCGTCAGCCCGACGTCATCACCCCGAACGGCTTGGATATTGAAAATATTCCCGATCTGTCCGAAAATCGGACACCGGCCCTGAAGGCCAGAGAAAAGCTTCTGGAAGGGGCTTCACGTTTCCTGAGAAAAGATTTTCCCAAACAGACCAAAATCATGATTATCTCCGGCCGCTATGAATTCCACAACAAGGGGGTCGATGTCTTTCTGGATGCCCTGGCGCGGCTGGAGAAGGATCTGGATGAAAACGAGCCCATCCTGGTTTTTTTCTCCATGGTGGCTGGTCACACCGACTTGAATCCGCGTTTGCAGAGCGATCTTGCCAAAACCGATGCGGCAGGTGTTCCTATTGCCACCCATCGATTGAATTACGAGGCATCTGATCCGATTCTTCAGACCTGCAATCGGGTGGGTTTCCGCAACGCTCCGCAAAATAAGGTCTTTGTCATTTTCATTCCCGCCTACCTGGATGGCTATGACGGCTTGATCAATATTTCCTATTATGAGGCCCTGTCCGGTTGCGATCTGGGTGTTTTTCCATCTTATTACGAACCCTGGGGATACACACCCCTGGAAAGTGCGGCCTATGCCGTGCCGACAGTGACCACCGATCAGGCAGGATTTGGCGTATGGGTTCAGCAAAACATTGGTGAAACGACAGGGGTGATTCTCCTGAAACGGAAAGGACGTTCTACGCCGGAAATCGAAGAAAATCTGTACTTTATTTTGCACCAGTTCATGTCTCAAGGCGACAAAAAATTACGGGAACAGAGGAAAAATGCCCGTTATGTGGCGGAACAGGCCAGTTGGGAGCAGTTTTCCCGATTTTATCTTGAAGCGTATGACAAGGCCATCGACAAGGCCCGGGAGCGGTCCCTGAAGATTACCGCAAAGGAACTGGTGACGGAGGAGAAGTATACGTACGCCGGCGGTGTTTCGACACTGCCCCATTTCCGAAATTTTACCGCTGTGGCCCATCTGCCAAAAAAAATCAGGCGCTTACGTGAACTGGCGTATAATATTTGGTGGGCTTGGAATCCCCGAGTTTTCGACCTCTTTGCGCCGTTGGATCCCAAGATGTGGAACGAAATGGCCAACAATCCCGTAAAAATGCTGGAGATGATTTCACCGGAAAAGCTGGAAGAAGCGGCGGAAAGCTCCTTTTATATGGGACGCTATCGGGAAATTTTCAGACACTATGATCAGTACATGGAGGATAAAAGCGTCCATAAAAAAATCCAATCCGCCCCTGAAATAAAGACCACTCACCCCATTGCCTATTTTTCCACCGAATACGGTCTTCACGAGACCCTACCGATCTATTCCGGGGGTCTCGGAACCTTGTCGGGCGACCATATGAAAACAGCGAGTGATTTGAACATCCCCCTGGTCGGTGTCGGTCTTCTCTATAAAAACGGATACTTCCGCCAGGTCATCGATCAGAATGGTATCCAGCTCGCCGAATACCCGGAAAACGATCTGACCAACATGCCGATCAAACAGATTCAAGATGATCTGGGCAACGAAGTCCAGATCTCCCTCGATTTGCCCGGGCGGACCCTTTACGCGAACATCTGGGAGATCAAGGTGGGACGTGTCAGCCTTTACCTCCTGAATACCGATATCCCCCGCAACACTGCCCAGGACCGGAGAATCACGGATCGCCTCTACGCCGCCGAACAGCGGACGAGAATTGAGCAGGAAATCCTGCTGGGGATGGGGGGCGTAAAACTGCTTCGGAAACTGGGCTATAAACCGCGTGTCTATCATATCAACGAGGGCCATTCGGCTTTTCTGCTTTTAGAGAGGATTTCCTCGCTCATGATGGAAGAGGGGCTCTCTTTTGTTGAGGCGGCGGAAGTGGTCCGGGGGAGCAGTATCTTCACGACCCATACCCCGGTGGAGGCGGGTAATGAAAGATTCAGCAAAGAATTAATGGAACATTACTTTTCCGGTTATGTGAGAAAGACCGGAATATCCTGGTCCCAGTTCTGGGAATTGGGCCGGAAGGATCTGGGTGACGACAAGCCGTTTTTTATGACGATTCTGGCTCTGAAACTGACTCACATGAGCAATGCCGTCAGCGCCATCCACGGTCAGATTTCCCGGCATATGTGGAAGGACGTCTGGAAAGGGTTTCATGATACGGACATTCCGATCGGCCATGTTACCAATGGCGTCCATACCATGACTTACATCGCCCCCCGGATGCGGGAACTGCTTGATAACTTCCTGGGGCTTGACTGGGACCGGAACCTGACGGATGCGGATCGCTGGCGAAAGGTTGAGGACATACCGGACAGCCTGCTCTGGCGGACGCGTTACGAAGTCAAACAGCGCTCCATCAATTTTCTCCGGGATCAGATTTCGCGGCAATATGCCGAATATGGTTTTTCCAAAACCTGGCAGGAAGAGATCTTCTCCCGAATCAACCCCGCCGCCCTCATGATCGGGTTCGCACGCCGCTTTGCCCCCTATAAACGAGCGGATATGCTGTTTTCGGACCTGGATCGCCTGGATCGTATTCTGAATCATAAAACCCGACCGGTCCATATCGTTTTCTCGGGGAAGGCCCATCCCAATGACGACATGGGAAAAAGTCTCGTGAAGAAAGTTATCGATATCTGTCGGGATGAACGGTTCCGGGGCAAGATCTTTTTTATCGAGGACTACAGTATCCGGGTTGCGAGGCACATGGTTCAGGGCGTTGATCTTTGGCTCAACACACCTCGCCGGCCTTATGAGGCCAGCGGGACCAGCGGTCAGAAAGTCACGGCCAACGGGGTGTTGAACCTCAGTATCGCCGACGGCTGGTGGCCTGAAGGTTATAACGGGAGCAACGGCTGGACCATCGGACCCCTGGTTACCGATTATGCCGAAGAAGTGCCCAACGCCGACGAAGAAGACTGCCAGTCCCTGTACAATCTGCTCGAAAACGTCATTATTCCCATGTTCTACGATCGGGATATGTCGGGCTTGCCGGTTAAATGGATCGAAACGATCAAACAGGCCATGATGACCTTGACCCCGAAGTTCAACACGGAAAGGATGCTGATCGATTACTTCAATATCATGTACCTGCCGACCGCCAAAAGGGCCAAGGAACTTACCCAGGATTCTTATGCCCTGGCCAAGGAATTGGCGCTATGGAAAAGCACCCTGCCCATGCGCTTTGCATCACTTCGGATGATCGATTTTGCCGTCGAGGGGTTTCACGGGGATATGATTCACGTCGACGAGCCCCTGTCCCTCACGGTCCATGTCGATGCCGGAAAGATGAATCCGGAAGAAATCTTTGTCGAGATGATCATCGGCAAGAAGGGCAAAGACGGTCTGCTATCGGATATGGCCTGCGTGCCGCTGACGCTGCAAAGCGGGTCGGAACCCGATCTGCTCACGTTCTTTGTGGAATACACTGTCAGAAGCAACGGACCCTACAGCTATGGCGTCCGGGTCATGCCTTATCACCCCCGTCTGTCGTCGAAGGTGGAGCCGGGTCTCGTTTTCTGGGGGTAGGGCAGTATACGAAAAAAGCAGGAATTTGTGGAAAAGGCTCGCTGAATTATTCGAAGCGGGCCTTTATTTTCGACCGATCAGCCAGAAGATGAGTGTCAGGATGAGACTGATCAGGAGGCTTGTGGCCAGGGGAAAATAAAAGGAAACATGCTTTCCCTTGAAATAGAAGTCCCCCGGCAGCCGTCCCAGCCAGGGCATTTTACCGGAGACCAGCATCACCAATCCCAAAACGGTGATGACGATCCCCACCAGGATGAGGAATTTGCCCAACTGGGGTAGCAATGGCATTATTGCGTCTCCTTAGTCCACTGAAAAGGGTTGGGGGCATTGAAATCGGGACAGAGGTTCCGGTCGTCGACTTCCTGC
>CAZBQX010000004.1:56466-59641 GCA_964494155.1 uncultured Syntrophales bacterium | reverse complement strand
AAAAGGGTTGGGGGCATTGAAATCGGGACAGAGGTTCCGGTCGTCGACTTCCTGCACAAAGATCTGCTCAAAACCCATATCGAGCGCCCGATTAACCACCTCGTCGTACTCCTGGCGGGTGATCCGTCTGCCCAGAAACGGGTCGTCCTTCACCAGCGCGGTTGGCGTGTACTGGGACATGAGACTCAACGGGATGTCGAGGGACAGGTGATCCCGGATCAGCTCCAGGACCTGGATGCTGTTTGCAATATGTCCTGGAAGGATCAGGTGGCGTATGATCATGCCCCGGGTCGCCACATCATCTCCATCCATGTCCAGTCCGGGGCCGACCTGATTGATCATTTCATGGATCGACTGAAGGGCAAACGGGATATAATTTCGAACACCGGAGCACTGGAAGGCGTCCTCCTCATTTCCATATTTGAAATCGGGTAGATAGATATCCACCATGCCGTCCAGCAGTCGAATCACCTCGGGATTTTCATACCCGCCGCAGTTATAAACCAACGGTAAGTTAAGCCCAGCCTCCCAGGCAAGCTGCAGCGCGTCGATCAACGGTGGTAATTGAGGGGTTGGGGTTACGGCCTCGATGTTATGGCAGCCCTGATCCTGCAGGCTCATCATGCGTCGGGCCAGTTCTCCCGGTGTCAGATTTTCACCTGAGCTTTGATGGCTGATCTGAAAATTCTGACAGAAACAGCAGCGGAGATTGCAGGAGGACAGAAAAAGCGTACCTGCACCCCGGGTTCCGGACAGGGGGGGTTCTTCTCCATGGTGGGGGAGTGCACGCGCCAAGGTAATCCCGCTGCCCAGGCCACAGATGCCTCTTTCGCCCTTGATCCGGTTGATGCCGCAATGGCGGGGGCAGAGACGACAAGATAATAAATAATCGTTCAAGGGGTTCATTCCTGTTATCGCTTCGAAATCTTGCGGCATTTGTATACCCTGCCTTTCATGTTTGTGTACCGGTCAATCACGTCAATCCAGGGGAAGGACCATGCTGCGAATCCGGCCGCTGTCCACCCGTTCCATAAACTCTTCCCCCAGATGGGCCGACATTTCGACAGCCTTCCACCAATTGCGGATTCTCCGGGGCTGGTCATCCACGTAGGTGACAAAATCCGTCCGGTCCGGAATTTTCCCATCAGGAAGCGCAGAGACGAATGTCGGCGTGGGATAGACCATCAGGACATTGTCCAGCAGATGTGCCGGTGAGCGGCGTGATTTCAGGTTCTTATCCATCCAGACGGGTTTGACCTGCCTCTGATGATGGAAAAACAAGGTCATTTCATCCGCCTGAGCGTTATAAGCTTCATTGATATGATAATCCACCAGCCCGCCGTCGCGGTAGATACCCCGGGGGGCGCCGAAGATGTCCTGCACGCCGGCCACGACCAGGGGGATGGCTCCCGACGCCAAGACGGCATGTTTGAAGTTAAATGGATTGAGCGGAATATATCGACCGCGATAAGAGCCATTCAAGCAAAAAGCGGGCGGCTTGGGACCGGAGAAGAAAACGATCCGTTCAAAAAAACGGCGCATGGTTTGGGGAAATGCCAGATTTGCTGCAAAACACAGCCCCAGGCCGACTTTCTGAATCCAGGATTTCTCTGATGCGGTAAAATGTCTGGAACGGGCGGTGATGACGGCGAGTCGGTATTGCTTATTTTGCAGGGCGAAGGGAATCGCATCGTCTTCAGTATAACGGTCGATAATCCGCATCAGCGATTGCTGCACGGTTTGAGGGGTGTCTTCTCGCAGGTATTGGGCTTCAATATAAGCCTGCCTCAGTTCGAGATAGGACTTAATCGGTTCCGGCTGAGGCCAGGCGGCGAAACGCCAGGCGCCGGAAGAAGCACCGGCAAGGAGAACCGAACGGTTACGACCGAGGCAGCCTGTTTCCAGAAGCGTCAGGTCGAAGCCGCTGGTCACAAGCCAGCGGGGGCCGGAGGCAGAGCCATAGTAGGTGCTGATCCGGTTCCAGTCGAAGCCGCCGTCACGGACCATGGCTAAAGCATTTTTCCCCGCCTTGATAATCAGATCGTCAATCACGGATTTCCTGCTTACCCCTCGGTGATAAATTTCCGCAAAAATTCCCGTCTCGCAAGGTTTCGCATGTCCCCTGTTAAGTGACCGTTACACCGTGCAGTCATCAAACACCTTGACACAGGGCAGCCCCTTCTGTAAATTACGGACACCGTTGCGAAAAGGAACGACCGGGCAGAAGATGTGTCAAACCGACAGTTTATATGACGGCAATCGCCAGACCCGGTTGAGAATTCCATGGCGATGCCATAGTCCGACGGACCATACACAATGGTGATGGAATTTGTCAATCTCATTGTCGGCACCCAGGTCCTTCGCCATGGTCAGCGGTTGATAACAATCAGGAGGGCGAATCTCTAAATGGATGTCAAATCAGAAATCATCAGCATGGCCAAAAGCGCAAAATCGGCGGCGACGGCACTTTCCCGGGTCTCCTCTGTTGTTAAGAACAAGGCGTTGCTTCATATGGCGGAGGAACTTCTCAAGCACAAAGATGATCTGATGGTGGAAAACGAAAAAGATCTGGAATACGCGCGAACCATTGGATTGTCTGCGGCCATGCTGGACCGTCTGGCCCTGAAGGACGCAACCATTGAAGGTATGGCCGGAGGCTTGCGTGAAGTAGCCGCCTTGCCTGATCCGGTGGGGAGGGTGACTTCCATGTGGAAAAGACCGAATGGGCTTCTGGTCGGTCGCATGAGAATCCCCCTGGGCGTCATCGGCATCATTTACGAATCCCGGCCCAACGTCACCGCCGACGCGGCGGCCCTTTGCCTGAAATCAGGCAACGCCGTCATCCTGCGGGGAGGTTCGGAAGCGATCCATTCCAACCTGGCCATTGCCCGGATCCTGCAGGATTGTCTGAAACAGGTCGATATCCCGGAAGCCGCGATTCAGGTCATCCCCATGACGGAGCGGGAAGCGGTATATGAAATGCTGCAACTGGATGAACTGATCGACCTCATTATTCCCCGGGGTGGGGAGGACCTGATCCGCGCCGTCGTCAGCCAGTCCAAAATACCAGTGATCAAACATTACAAGGGCGTCTGTCATATCTTCGTCGACGCCGACGCTGATCTCGACATGGCCATGGAAATCTGCATGAATGCGAAGGTACAGCGCCCGGCGG
>CAZBQX010000004.1:50361-56366 GCA_964494155.1 uncultured Syntrophales bacterium | reverse complement strand
GATCTCGACATGGCCATGGAAATCTGCATGAATGCGAAGGTACAGCGCCCGGCGGTCTGCAATGCCATGGAGACGCTGCTTGTCCACCAGGATATCGCCCCCCGTTTTTTGCCGGACATGGCGGCGAAATATCGGGCAGCCGGAGTTGTCTTGCGCGGTTGTTCCAAAACCAGGGAAATTATCCCCGGTTTGGATGAGGCGACAGAGAAGGATTGGTATGAGGAGTATACGGACCTGATCCTGGCTGTACGCGTCGTCACCGATCTGGACGAAGCCATGGCACATATCGACCAGTACGGTTCCCTCCACACGGAGTCGATCATCACGCAAAACTATGCCCATGCACAGCGATTTCTCAACGAAGTCAATTCCTCGACCGTCCTGGTCAATGCCTCGACCCGTTTCAGCGACGGCTATGAGCTGGGCCTGGGGGCGGAAATCGGAATCAGTACGACCAAATTACACGCCTACGGTCCCATGGGATTGGAAGAATTAACAACGACTAAATTCATCATCTACGGTAACGGCCAGATCAGAATATGAAATGGGGAATCCTGGGCGGGACATTTGATCCGATCCATATGGGCCATCTCCGCTGCGCCGAGGAGGTGAGGGAGATGTTCGGTCTGGACCGCGTCGTTTTCATCCCCGCCGCGCGGCCACCCCACAAAACCCATCATGAAATCATCGCCTTCGCACACCGGGAACAGATGGTGCACCTGGCCATCGCCGGAAATGCACATTTCGCATGCTCCGATGTGGAACAACAACGGGAGGGTCGATCCTACACCATAGACACCGTTTCTTATTTCCAGGAGCAACATCCCCACAACCTGGAAATCTATTATATCGTCGGTCAGGATGCCTTTCAGGCCATTCAAACTTGGAAGGATTGGGAAAAATTGCTGACGATGTGTCACTTTGTCGTCATGACCCGACCGGGTTACGAGAACCGAAGTCTTGCGGGAATTGTCCCCGCCACTTTTGCCGCAGCGTTTGACTACCGGGAGCCGGATCGGGGATTTTTCGGGCCCCGTGGATATGCCATCTATTTCCGGGAAGTCACGTTTCTGGATATTTCTTCGAGCCGGATCCGCCAGGCTTTGGGAGAAGGGCGGTCAATCAAGTACATTGTTCCCGATTCGGTGATTCATTACCTCTTTGAACAGGGGCTCTACATTTCCGGATGAGTAAACGTGCCCTACTTTAAAAAAAATAAAGCCCCGGGTTTTGATTTGCCCGGGGCTTTCAAGTTATTATTATAATGATGTGATCATGTGATCGCCTATTTGCGAATGTACGTTTCCATAACGGCCTGGACGCGACGGTTCAACTGACGGCCTTCGTCCGTATCGTTGGTGGCAATGGGTTTCGATTCGCCATAGCCGACAGCCTTCAGACGATCCGCGCTGATTCCGAATTTTTCAACCAGGTAGTTCTTAATGGCATCCACTCTGCGCTGGGAGAGTTTCTCATTGTAGGCATCCGTGCCCTTGCTGTCCGTATGACCTTCCAGGGTGGCCTTCTCCCAGGGGTAAGCGTTCATGTAATCCGCCACTCTCTTGATTTCATCGTGATATTTCGGTTTCACGTCGGACTTGTCGAAATCAAAGAGCACATTGAGATTGATGGTGACCTTCATGGGACAACCGTCCTTGTCCACCTTCAACTCGATGGGGGTATCGGGGCACTTGTCCAGATAGTCGTAAACACCGTCTTTATCCGTGTCGAGGGGGCATCCTACTTCGTCAACCTTGACACCGGCCGGCGTATCGGGGCACTGATCCAGTTTATCGATAACACCGTCTCCATCCGTATCGGGCTCAACAACGGGCGCCGGTGCCGGAGGGGGCGGGGGCGGAGGAGGAATAACCTGTTCTTTCTTGCCGCCGAAGAAATAGGAAAGACCGATGCCGTATTCCACATTGTTGAAATTCTCGTCCGTCACATAAACATGGCGGATATCGGCCCGAACCGCCCAGTCTTCGGCGAAGAAGATCTTCAGGCCGGCGCCGTAATCCAAAACAAAGTCATTATCGCTGCTGCGGTCGTCCCAATCCATGTACCGGCCACCCAAGCCGGCAGCGATGAAGGGTACGATCATGCCGTCAGGCAGGAAATTGTAAAGAATCTCCATTTTATATCCATACATCTTGGCATCATTGGAGTCGCCGCGGACTAACTGGGCTGGTCCTCCAGCTTGCGGGACAACAGAAATGTATTCACGATCCCCATCCGGCTCGGCAAAGGTTAAAACGCCTTCAAGCGTCCAGTGTTTGGTGAAATTATATCCCATGCGAAGTCCATAGAGGAGGGCTTTATCGAGATCTTCCTCCCCGTCGAAGTTATAGCCGCCGATAAATGGTGTGACGGAACCGGCTCCGGCGCGGTTCGCCGCAATTGCAGGACAGCAAAGCATGAGCGACATCATGATGACAACCAATACAAAGAACGATTTTTTTCTCATTTTTTTTCTCCTTTCAAATAAGATAATGCCTTGGGTAAATGGCTTTACCAACTGCTGTAAGATAATCTTTGCCTCACAAATTAACGCACTTATTTCAGAGAGTTCATCTGAGCACCCATCTTTAAGGGTGATCAGCATCTACCTCCGGTAGCGATGTAAATGTACGGAAAAGAACCGAAGTATTTGCCGATCATCATGCCACAGTACACCCGGTCTTTCAACAAAAATAACCCCGCAAGCCTCATATTTATTGCATTGCCAATTTGTTCGTTACCAAATCACTCATTGTGAAGAAGAACGAAACGTCTGGAGATATAAAAAAACAATACGTTTTCAGAGGTGTTTCATCTATAATGATCACCAACGCGAATGCAATAGGCATCAGTTGAAACGAACGGGAGGTATCATGGCCGTGGTCCATGAAATCAGGCAGTACTATACGTCGAGGCTGAAAATGCGAAAATTGGACGCAGAAGGTTTGTACGAGAAGCTGAAATATTTTTACCTTTATTTCCGGGACGGCGATTATTTCAAAGAGAAACTGGGCATCAGGTCGGACATCCTGCCGGAGCGGGCCAAGAATAAGGCCGCCATGGTCTTGAAGTACCAAATCTTTCCTCTGGAATCCTGGTCACAGGAAAATATGGTGGAGGAGAAACTATTCGAAGCCATTGAGTTTCTTTACGATCATGTATCGCAGCCGGGCGAGTTGTGTGAGGTCCTTTCCTGTTGCTGTGTTGTCAGTCTGGAATATGACGGCTATGATACCGAGGCGGGCCGGGACGAGTTCCGCAGGGAAATGAACGGCATTCTGATCGATTACAACGGCGGCTATCATCTGGATGTAAACGGTGAGATAACCCCGGTGAAAGGTAATGGTGGTGCTTAGATTCAAGAGGGCTTTTCATCAAGCGGTGGCGGGACCCTCCCGACTGACGGGGCATCCTTAGATACAAAAAGACCATGGCGCATCGCATTTTAAAAACAGGCTATCATGACCTGGTGGAGCGGTTGAACCGCTTTCCCCAGGGTGCGCCGCCGTCTGAGTTGTTGTACCGGATCCTGCAGATTCTGTTCACGGAAAAAGAGGCGTCCCTGGTTGCACTGCTCCCAATTAAACCATTCTCGGCCAAGAAGGCGTCCCGGATCTGGAAGGTTCCCCTGGCCGAAGCGGAAAAAACCCTCGAACAACTGGCACAAAAGGGAATCTTGCTGGATATGGTCCACAGGGATCGGACGCTCTACGTGCTTCCCCCGCCCATGGCCGGTTTTTTCGAGTTTTCCCTGATGCGTCTCCGAGGGGATATCGACCAGAAGCTGTTAAGCGAACTCTTTTACCAGTACCTGAACGTTGAGGAGGATTTTGTTCGGGCTCTCTTTGGGACAGGTGAAACCCAGATGGGGCGGGTTTTTGTCCATGAACCGGCCTTGACGGGGGATAACGCCCTGCATGTTCTCGATTATGAACGGGCGAGTGATGTGATCAGGACGGCAACCTCGCGAGGTGTAGGCTTGTGTTACTGTCGTCACAAAAAAAGCCACCTGGGACAGGCCTGCCAGGCCCCCCTGGATATCTGCATGACTTTTAACACCTCGGCGGCGTCATTGATCCGCCATGGTTATGCCCGGTCCATCAGTGTGGAAGAGGGGCTGGACCTGCTCAAGCAGGCCTGGTCCCTGAACCTCGTCCAGTTCGGCGAAAACGTCCGGAGTCGGGTGAGTTTCATCTGCAATTGCTGCGGCTGCTGCTGCGAGGCGATGATCGCCGCCCGGCAGTTCGGTTTTCTCCAGCCCGTCCACACGACGAATTTTATTGCTTCGTTGCACGGCGATGATTGTTCCGGCTGTGGAACCTGTGTCAATGTTTGTCCGGTGAACGCCGTTTCCCTTGTTTCCGCCCAGGATCCACGTTATCCAAAGAAGAAAACGGCCCGGCTGGACGGAAATACCTGTCTTGGGTGTGGCGTTTGTGTAAGGAATTGCCCGACCGGCGCCCTGTTCTTGGCACCAAGGGCATATCGCACCATCACACCTGTCGATTCGGTTCACCGAACGGTCCTGATGGCGGTCGAACGGGGAAAACTTCAGCATCTCCTCTTTGACAACCGTGTTCTTTTCAGTCATCGGGCCATGGCCGCGGTGCTGGGCGCCATTTTGAAGCTTCCGCCGATCAAACAAGCCATGGCCAACCGGCAACTCCGTTCGCGTTTCGTCGATTTCCTGCTCAACCAAAATAAATCATCCTGAAAAATATATTCGGCCCTGGATGATGGCTTTTCTTCATCTACTTGACTTAAGTCAAGGTGAACGCGATTTGGAAAGCATCATAATGAGAAAAAATCATCGAAAGGGGATGACGTCAATGGCGATATTGGATGAGACAAGAAATGAAATTCTGGCAGCTCTTGGTACGGCAGCTGAGGAGGCGACGGTAGAGCGCGTTGTCGTCGGAATCTTTTTCACGGGTGTAAAACTCTCAACCGGTAACGGGGGGCTTTGTTTTACTCCCGTCAAGGAGATACCCGAAGCGGTTTGCTGCCCAAGTTCGGCCGGTCGGATCCGTGATCCCCGGCGCATAAACGGAACCAGTGCCGTGGCACTGCTTGACGATTTATATTCCCGAGAACCGCTGCGGCGGGCGATCGGTGTCGCTGCACTCAATGCTTTGTCCGCCGCTTATTGGGAACGAAATGATCCCAGGGACTATGAAATCAGAGGCAATACAGATGCCCAGGATCTGATTCCCATTATGCCGGATAAGAAAGTGACGGTCATCGGCGCCCTGGCCCCGGTGCTGCAAAAACTGAAAAAGCACGGCGGAACCTGGTGGGTTGTCGAGCAGGATCCCCGAACCCTGCGGAAAGATGAAATGGATCATTTCATCCCCGCCGGGCGTGCCGATGAGGCGATCGGACAGGCCGATATTCTTGTCATCACCGGGGTGACGCTACTCAATCATACCCTGGAGGGTATTCTACAGAAGGCCGCCGGAGGCGCGGATATTTACCTCATGGGGCCCACGGCGGGCATGCTTCCGGGACCGCTTTTTGCCAGGGGGGTGCGGGTGATTGGGGGTATCCGTGTAAAACGTCCTGATGAAGTCCTGGATGTCCTGGCAGCCGGTGGGTCCGGTTACCACATCTTTGATGATCTGGCGGAAAGGATTGTTCTGGTCAGAAGCGAAAAGGCCCTATCCGGGCAGCACCTCCCGTAGAAACCGGCCGGTCGGACATGTTGATTGGCGGGCGACTTTTTCCGGCGTGCCCATGGCGATGATTTCTCCACCCCCGGGCCCCCCTTCCGGTCCCATTTCGATGATATGGTCGGCGCACTTGATGACATCAAGGTTGTGTTCAATGACGACGACGGTATTTCCCATATCAACGAGGCGCATGAGGATGTCCAGGAGTTTCTGGATATCGGCGAAGTGAAGGCCGATCGTCGGTTCGTCCAGGATATAAAGGGTGTTGCTGTTGATGCGTTTTCCCAGTTCACGGGAAAGCTTGATCCGCTGGGCTTCACCGCCGGATAACGTCGT
>CAZBQX010000004.1:49008-50261 GCA_964494155.1 uncultured Syntrophales bacterium | reverse complement strand
TTGCCCATATCCCGCAGCCGCTTCAAACTCAGAATCAGACGCGCCGTGTCCCTTTGGTGGAGGCCGATCGTCGGTTCGTCAAGAATGTAGAGCACGCCCACAAGACCGGAACCGATCTGGGAGGCCAGGCGCAGCCGCTGCATTTCTCCACCTGAGAGGGTGCCGGCGGAACGGGCCAGATTGAGGTAATCGACACCCACATCCATGAGAAAGTGAATCCGTTCGCCGATTTCCTTCAAAATTTTCTCCGTGATAAACCGTTCTTGCGGCGAAAGGCGGATCGTTTCCAGGAAGAGGGCTGCTTCGCGGATGGACAGGGTGCACAATTCGAAAAGGTTTTTCCCGCCTACGGTTACGGACAGGCTTTCTTTCTTCAGCCTGGCTCCCTGACAAGCGGGACAATCCCGGGAATTGATGTAGCGGTGGAGATCCATCCGGACGGCGTTGGAGGTGGTTTCCCGGTAGCGCCGGTTCAGTTCGGCAATGACGCCCTCGAAGGGTTTATCGTAGAAGAGCCTGCGTCCGCCGCGGTCCAGATAAAACTGGATTTTTTGTTTGCCCGATCCCTTAAGAAGCACCTCTCTGACGGTTTCGGGTAGCTGTCCAAAGGCCATGTTGATGTCAAAGTGATAATGGCCGGCCAGGGCGTCCAGCATCTGGTGGTAAGGCAGGGAGTTCCGGCCGGACCAGGGGGCGATGGCGCCCTGACGGATCGACAGATTGGGGTCGGGAACAATAAGTTCTTCATCGAAGAACATCTGCGTGCCCAGACCGCTGCATTCGGGACAGGCGCCGTAAGGACTGTTGAAGGAGAACATGCGCGGAGCAAGTTCCGGCAGGCTGACGCCACAGGTGGGGCAGGCGTATCGCTCGCTGAACAGGAGTTCCCGGCCCTCGGCGAGCTCGATCCGGACCAGCCCGTCGGACAGGCGGGAGGCTGTTTCCAGGGAATCCCGCAGGCGCTGACGAATCCCTTCCTTCATTACCAGCCGGTCAATAACCACATCGATATCGTGACGCTTCTGTTTTTCAAGGGCGATGCTATCCGTAAGTTCATGAAGTTCTCCATCGACGCGGACCCGGACAAAACCGTCTTTGAGCAGTTTCTTGAATTCTTTCTGGAATTCTCCTTTCTTGCCCTGGATGAAAGGCGACAGAATGGTTAGACGGGTTTTATCCGGCAGGGCCAGGACAGTCTCGACCATCGTGTCGATGGTTTGGGATTGGATTTCCCGTCCACACTGGTAACAATG
>CAZBQX010000004.1:0-48908 GCA_964494155.1 uncultured Syntrophales bacterium | reverse complement strand
GATTTTCCGGAGCCGCTGAGTCCCGTAATCACCACCAGTTTGTCCCGGGGGATTTCTAACGTCAAGTGCTTCAGGTTATGCTGTGCGGCCCCTTTGATGCGGATACAGTTCATGGGGGAAAACCTTCCATACTTCCATAAAAGAGGATGCCCCGGAAAAATGTCGGGGCATCAATTCGGACGGATCAAGGACCTGCTGGCCGCGGGCAGACATCCCCGCCGGATCATTCCTTGATGCTGATGTGCGCCTTCTTGCGAAGGTCGCTCATCCACTCCTCAATTTTCTTGTCCATTTTGGCGTCCAAGAGCTTGTCCTTGATTTCATCACGTACGGATTCGATCATCCGGGTCCCTGCACCCCGCTTGTCCGTCACGGTGATGATCGTAAAGCCCGCCGGAGATTCAATGACATCGCTGATTTGCCCCGGTTCCAGGGCAAAGGCGATCTTTTCCATCTCGGGGGGCATGATGCCTCTTTCAACGAATCCGATATCTCCTCCCTGCTTGGCTGTTGGGCCTTGAGAGAACTGCGAGGCCAGTTTATCGAAAGGCTCTCCGGCTTTCAGCCGCTTGAGAATCGCTTCCATATCACCTTTCAGCTTCTGTTTTATGTCATCGTCAAGTTTTTCCGGAAAGAGCAGGACGATCTGTTTGATCCGGACGGCTTGCTGACCCTCGTATTCCGCCCGGTGCTTGATATAGTACTCCCCGATTTCTTCATCGGTGACGGCGATCGCGGTGCGCAATTCGCGCCGGACAACCTTGGAGCGAATCATTTGCGTCTTGACTTCCTTTTTATAGCCTTCGAGGGACATACCTTCTTTTTCCAAAATCTTTTCAAAATCATTCATGGTAAGATTTTTTTGGGCAAGGATGTTCTCAATTGCTCCCGTGACGTCTTCGTCCGGAATTTTTATGCCCAGCCTGGCCGCTTCCTGTTCAATGAGAATATCATCGATCATCCGGTTGAGCATACCCTCCTGGGCTTTCTTCAGGGCGCTTGCTCGTTCTTCTCCGCTTGTCTGGGCCGCGATTCTTTTCCGGATCGGCTCAAAGGTGCTGTTCAGATCCGACTGGGTGATTAGGGTGTCATTGACGACGGCGACAATGCGGTCCACAATCACCGCATGAACGGGACAGGCAAAAAGCAAAAGTGTAAAAACCGTCAAAAGGGTTGTGCGCAATCCGGTTGACTTCATTTTTCCTCCTTGGTTGAAGAGCCTGGTTGTGGGATGAGGGCATTCAGAACCTCCCGGGCAAAACGAATGCGGTCCCCATCCGGTAACTTTGGTACTGGAATATACAATTTCAGCTCCGGCGTCAACTTCGTTCCTTTCATCTGCGTCCGGGAAAGCAAAAGAATTTTTCCCGGGTCCACCGGACTGTCCGGACTGAATTGAATGGTCAAGTAGTGGGAATCGCAGGTCATCTTGCGGCTTTTCAGCGTTTCCAGTTGATGCCGCAGGCGGATGTTATGAAGCAGATTGTCCACCTCCGGCGGGATAAAGCCGTAGCAGTCCGTCATTTCGTCTCGAATTTCTAAGAGTTCCGCCTCGGTGCGGGCGAGAGAAATGCGTTTGTATGTGAGGAGGCGACGGTGCTCGTCGGTCATGTAGGCTTCGGGAATGAACGCGGGTATGCCCAGGTGGATCTCTGCCTTGATCTCTTCCCGAGGGAGCTCTTCCCCCTTTAATTCCCGGATCGTTTTTTCCATGAGTTCCGTGTAGAGTTCATAACCGACCGCCGAGACATGTCCCGACTGTGACGTACCCAAAAGGTTGCCTGTTCCCCGGATTTCCAGATCGTTGGAGGCGATGCGGAATCCCGAACCGGGTTCAGAGAAGTCGATCAGTGTTTGAAGACGTTTCTGGGCGTCCCGGGAGAGCATCGCCCCCTTGGGAATGAGCAGATAGGCGAAGGCCTCTTCCCGCGAGCGTCCGACTCGTCCTCGTATCTGGTAGAGCTGGGAAAGGCCCAGACGGTCCGCCCGGTTGATAATCATCGTATTGGCCGAGGGAATATCGACGCCCGAGGCGACAATGGTCGTACAGACCAGAATATCGAGATGTCCCTTCACAAAATTTACCATGGTCTCTTCTATTTCCCCGGGTTTCATCCGGCCGTGGACAACGCCGATGTTTGCCTCCGGGACCAGTTTTTCGAGCAAACGGGCCATGGTGAAGATAGACTGGATCCGGTCATGGAGAAAAAAGACCTGGCCGTGGCGATTCAGTTCATGCCGGATGGCCTCCCGGATGGTCTCTTCATTGAATTCTAGGACATAGGTCCGGATGGGCTGTCGGTCTTCCGGGGGGGTATTGATTATACTCAGGTCTCGGATGCCGACCAAAGAGAGATGCAGGGTTCGGGGAATCGGCGTCGCCGACAGAGTCAGGACATCGACAAGGGTGCGGATTTTCTTCAGCCGTTCCTTGTGGGTGACACCGAAGCGCTGCTCTTCGTCGATAATGACCAGTCCCAGATTCCGGAAGGTCAGATCTTTCTGGAGAATGCGGTGGGTGCCGATAACAATGTCCACTGCACCCCGGTTGACGGCCTCCACGATTGCCGCCTGTTCCTTTCTGGTTTTCAGGCGATTCAGAACCTCGATGCGCAGGGGATAATCCTGTAGACGGCGGATAAATGTCTGATAATGCTGTTCCGCAAGAATAGTCGTCGGCACGAGGACGGCGACCTGGCGACCATCCATGGCGGCTCGGAAGGAAGCCCGCAGGGCCACTTCGGTTTTGCCGAACCCGGCGTCGCCGCAAATGAGACGGTCCATCGGCTTTTCCTGGGCCATATCGCCATGAATATCTTCAATAGCCCGAACCTGGTCCGGTGTTTCCTCATACTCGAAGGCGGCGCAGAACTCTTCGTAAAGCCGGTCGGGAGGTGAAAAGACCTCTCTTTCGATCACTTCCCGGGCGGCATAGATGGAGACCAGTTCTTCGGCGACATCCCGGATCGATTTCTTGACCCGTTCCTTGACCGTTTCCCAGGAGGTGCCTCCCAGACGCTCCAGTTTGGGTGTATATCCATCGGGACCGATATAGCGCTGGATCTGATCAAGACGGTCCACCGGAATATAGAGCCGGTCATTTTCTGCGTATTCGATCAACAGAAAATCATTTTCGATCTCCGCCACGGACATTTTCTGCAGCCCAAGGTAAATCCCGATGCCGTGGTCCTTGTGGACGATAAAATCGCCTTCGGTCAACTCACCGAAAGATTTGAGAAAATAGCCTTCCCGAGCCGGCCTGGTGATACGCTTGTTTTGTTTGCGGCCGAAAATATCTTCTTCCGAGATGACCGTGAGGTGGAGTTCAGGAAAGTGGAATCCACTTGTTACCTTGCCTTCCATCAGGACCAGACGTCCTGGAGGACGGTGGTCCGTCACCAGATCCAGAAAAGAGACGTCCGGTTCCTGACGGCCCGGTTTTAAGCCGTATCCTTCAAGCAGATGCGCCATCCTGGGGATATCTTCTTTTCCCGGGCACATGAAGACGACCAGATCACCGTCTTCCAGCCTTTCCCGGATCCTTTCTGCCAGCGGGTAGAGGAGGCCTTCCGCAGCAACCGGGCCTTCCCTTTTCATCAGTCCCATTTCCGCCGTGTGAAACAGCAGGGACGAAGGTTTGGCGGTCGTGGTCTCGGAAAATGCAGTGGGCTGAAGTTGCAATGCTTCATGACGAATTTGGGGGAAGGAGGCCAAACGCATCTTCAGATCTGTCGTTGCGAGATGAAAGGCTGCGATATCGACGAAAAACTTGTTTTCATGGCGGGCCTGTAACAAAAAACGATTGGTCGTGTTTTCCAGGTCTTCCAGTGACCTGGCCATGGAGGAAGCGTCATCGAAGAAGAAAAGCTCCTGCCCCGAGCAGTAATCGAAGAAGGTACCCAATGTTTCCACCGGTTGGTCAGTGAAGGCAGAATTGTCGTCTGGAGCGTAAAACAGAGCAAGATACATGGGATTCAAGGACGACAGGAGATCGTTGTTGATCGCTTCCGTCAGATGATCCTTCACCTGACGCGGCAGTTCAAGATCGTTGGCGCGGAGGCGGATGTTCCGGACGGCCCGTTGTTTTCTCCGATCCGTCAGAATCAGTTCACGGACAGGGACGATTTGGAACGCCAGGGTTTCCCCGGACGAACGCTGAGAAACGGGATCGAACTGGCGGATGGACTCTATTTCGTCACCCACCAACTCAATGCGGAAAGGGTTAGCCGCATCGGGGGGATAAATGTCAACGATGTTTCCCCGGGCGCTGAATTCGCCTCTTTCTTCGACCAGGGTTTTTTTTGTGTACCCGCCGGAGATGAACTTTTGCGCCAGATTGTCTCTGTCCACCATATCCCCCAGGGAAATGGTTTTCATGTAGCCCGTGAACACGCGGCGGGGAATGATCTTTTGCACCAGAGCGGGCAAAGAAGTAACCATCAGGCAAGGTCGATTTGACAGCAGGGCCGAGAGGGCTTCCAGCCGGGCCAATTCAATTTCCTTCTGGATTGCGAAAAAATCGGCTGTAAGGATATCCCAAGCGGGGTAATGGAGGACGTCGGTCTGATTGGAGAATACCCGGCAGTCCCGGTAAAAATCCCAGGCGTCCTTTTCGGTTCCTAAGACGGCGATAAGCGATTCATCCTGCGACGCGAACAGAAGCGATGCCAATAAACTCCGGGAAGAGCCGTGCAAGCCTCCCACCGTCGTTTTCGCCTCCGATCGCAAGCGTTCCCGGAGCATTCCCAGAGGGGAATGGGATGGAAATGACTTTTGTGCAATGATCTTTCTCACAGGCAAAACCGGTTTTTTTAAATGCAAGGGTATATTACTTCGACTCGGAAAGGGACAGCATGCTTTTCAGGGAAGCAAGAGCGGCCAGCCGCTTTTCTTCCGCGATGGCCACGACAGGTTTCATGTTGAGCAAGGTGGCATGGATATCTTCCAGGGTCGTATACTTCATGGTTTCACAGACCATGTGATCTGCCGCCGGCACCAAAACCTTGCCGGGGTTGTCCTTTTGCATGCGGACAAGAATACCCACTTCCGTGCCGACGATAAACGCTGGATGGTCCGATTGCTGAACGTATCTCAGCATGGCGGCGGTCGAACCAACGAAATCTGCCAGATCCAGCACCTCGGGTCGGCATTCGGGATGGGCAATGAACAGGGCGTCGGGATAGGCGTTTTTACGCGTGCGGATCTCATCCGGTGTCAAGGCCTGATGGAAGGGGCAGGACCCGGTCCAGGGAATAACCCGGCGGTTCGTGAAACGGGCGGTATAACGGGCAAGATTGCCGTCGGGGACCATGAGAATTTCTTTCTCCATGGGGATCGATTCCACCACGTGCCGTGCGTTTGCCGATGTACAGCAGATATCGCTTAAAGCTTTAATTTCTGCCGTGGAATTAATATAGGTTACGACTGTTGCGGCCGGGTGATCTGCTTTAGCTTTCTTCAGCGCCTCCGGGGTAATGGTATCCGCAAGCGGGCAACCCGCGTCGGGTCTCGGGATCAGGACGGTTTTATCCGGGCAAAGAATCGCGGCGCTTTCCGCCATGAAATGCACACCGGCGAAGACGATGACTTCCGCCTGCGTTTTGGACGCTTCCAGACACAGGGCCAGTGAATCGCCCAGAAAATCGGCAATCTCCTGCACTTCCGGTCGCTGGTAGTAATGGACGAGCAGAATAGCATTCTTCCGGCGCAGGAGGGCAATGATTTCATTCTGCAGAAGCGAGAGCGTCATATGTTTCCTCGTTACGGGTAAATTCCCCTTCAATATCCGAAAAGGCCGTCAAGCGAGGTTGCTATAATACAACAGAAATTAATTCAAGGCCTAAATCGGGCAGGTTTGTCGGTGGTGCAAGGTTTTCCTTGCCGCCGTCTGGTCGTCATTATATAAGATGTCCACGCTGTGTGAAAAGAACCACCATGCACCGCTTTGAGAAGAGAACCTTTATCATTATTTTGAGCGCGATCTAAGAGCAAACGATGAATCAAATTCAATATTGTTGCCTGCGACAGAGGGGTGTCGTTGGCACGATCCTGGCCGTTTTCATATTTGTCCTTTTGTTCTGCCCCTTTGCGTGGGCTGAGAACGCCTTTCCTGCCTCCACCGGCGCCGTGAATGATTTTGCCGGTGTTATTCCGGCGGATGCGGCAAAACGCATGGCCCGTTTGTCTCAGGAGGTGTTGGAAAAAACCGGAACGACGGTCGTCGTGGTCACGGTCAAGGATGTGGGCGACAATGAACCTGAAATGTACGCCAATGAACTCTACCAGGCCTGGGGAATCGGGAAAAAAGGAGAAGACAAGGGGGTGTTGATTTTTCTCGCTCTCAGGGAGAGAAAAATCAGGATTGAAACGGGTTACGGGGTGGAAGGTATTCTGCCCGACGGACTGGTTGGAGAAATCCTGGACCGTTATGTCATGCCCTATCTGAAAAAAGGTGACTATGGTATGGGCTTGGAAAATGCCGCGGTGGTTGTGTCGCAAGTGGTGGCAAAGGATGCGGGGATTACCCTGGAGGGGAATGTCGCAGTCAGGGCAACCGCCCGAACCAGACCGGACAATCGCGGGAACATCTTGCCCCTGCTTCTTTTTTTTCTGGTCATGATTCCGCTGCTTTTGACCAGGCAAGGTCGGGCGATGCTGCCTTACCTGATCCTGGCCTTCCTCAGCGGCGGTCGCGGCGGTGGAGGTGGCGGATTCGGCGGATTCGGCGGCGGTTACGGCGGGTTCGGCGGCGGCTCGAGCGGCGGCGGTGGGGCAAGCCGGGGTTTTTAGGAGAAAATAACATGGCAAATACAATCAAAAAACCGGAGGATATCTTTCCGGAAATCACCGGACAGCTTCAAACAGCATTCGGGAAGGATCTGCAATCCATAGTCCTTTACGGAAGCGGTGCTTCCGAAGCCTATGAGCCCGGCCGGTCGGATCTCAATTTCCTCGTCATGGTCACAGAGGAGGGGATGAAAAACCTGAAACGACTCCATGAACTGATCGGCGGGTGGCAGAAAAGACGGATTGCAACACCGCTGATCATGTCGAAAATGTTCCTGGAGAATGCACTGGACGTTTATCCTATCGAATTTCTGAACATGCAGGTGCAGCATGTGCCGGTCTATGGCGATGATCCGCTGTCCGCGCTTGCTTTTGACCGGACCTGTCTGAGGTTGCAATTGGAGCGTGAAGTCAAAGGGAAATTGCTCCATCTCCGACAGGGTTATCTGGACTCGGAAGGCCAGGCGAAAAAGCTCCGGGACTTGATCAAAATTTCTTTGGTGGCTTTTCTATCCCTGTTTGCCGCCATCCTTTACCTGAAGGGTAGCCCGATTCCGTCTGCACGGCATGCATTGATCCGCGATGCCTGTGTCCTCGCCGGAATCGACGGCGATATTTTTAGCCGGTGCCTTGAGATTAAGGAAGAGACGGCGAAAGATGACTTGAAAGCGGTGGCGCCCCTGTTCGACCAATATCTCTTGGAAGTCGGGAAGATGGATGATTTTATCAACCAGTTGAAAGCGGAATGAAGCTTAACGAATAAAATAATAAGGAGGTATCGTATGTCGAAAGGGAAAATGGGGCTGATTGTGTCCGGTATCATTCTCTTGATTCTGATCATTTCTTTGTATTCGTTCTTCAAGGGAACCTATAACAACTTCGTGACACGCGATGAAACGGTCAAGACCGCATGGGCCCAGGTGGAAAACCAGTTGCAGCGCCGTTACGATTTGATTCCCAATCTTGTGGAGACAGTCAAGGGTTATGCAAAGCAGGAAAGAGATGTCTTCGTGGAAGTCACCAACGCCCGGGCGAAAGTCGGCGGGGCGGGCAGCGTACCCGACAAGATCAGCGCCAACAATGACCTGACTTCCGCCCTGAGCCGTTTGTTGCTTGTGGTTGAACGGTACCCTGATCTGAAATCCAATCAAAATTTCATGCGCCTTCAGGATGAGCTGGCCGGAACGGAAAACCGTATTGCCGTGGAGCGAAAGCGCTACAATGATGCCGTACAGACCTACAATATCGCCGTTAAAAGTTTTCCCGCCAACATCCTCGCCGGCATGTTCGGGTTTGCTCCGGCTACCCTATTTGAAGCCCCCGCCGTGGCCAAGGCGGCGCCGCAGGTAAAATTTTAACGGAAAGCTTTGATGAGAAGGGACAACCACGATTTTTTTGTAAGAGAAGATTGAAAGTGGGTTCGGTCCACCGTCATTTTTTGTCGATGGCAAACTGAAATATAAGGAGGTTGTTTATAAAAATCCGGTTTTGTTAACTATAAATTGCTGCCATGGAGAAAACAAGAGACCGGTTGCATAGGCGAGCACACCGGTCTTTGCTATTTAAAAGCGGGAACAATCATCTCCCTGTCGATTTTATCGGCGTCGCTGGCGTTGAATTCCATGATGCGCTTGAGATGGAAAAAGCTTTCCTCGTCCATGGAGGTAAAACTGATGGCTGTTTCGTCGGTGCCGACCCGCAGGATTTGACCGGCAAGGTCGATTTTCGTCTCATCGCTTAGTCTTATCCTGACGGTGCAGGGTGCGTTTTTTTGAAAAGAAGGGGCGGTGACGCAGAGCACCCCCGTCAGGCTCAAATTGACCATTTCCGCCGGATACTCCTCTTCGCCGCACCGGATTGCCATTTCGAACTGGACGGGAACCCGGGTCCGCTTTCTTCGCTCGTCACTCATAGCACTCCTCCTGGAAATTGGATTTTTTTAATCATAAATTTATAGGATGCATCAAGACATCTTGGTCTCTCCGTCGGCAATTTTCTGCAAGGCCGACTTGTTCAGAATCCTCACGCGGGCGCCTTCGGTTTTCAAAAGTCCAAGACGAGCCATCCGGTTCAGAATCCGGGATAAGGTTTCCGGAATCGTGCCCAGCAGCGCTGCCAGTTGACCTTTGCTGACCTCCAGATCCAGATCTTCGGCTTCCGGTGACTTGTCGCTCAGGAAAAGCAAATAAGCGGACAGACGTCCCGGGACTTCCTTTAGGGACAGGTCCTCGATCAGTCCGGTAAACTTTCTCAAGCGGATGGACATCACTGCCAGCATGTTCAGGGCAAGAGCAGGGTCCCGCCGGATGATGTCGATAAAACCGTCACGCGGGATAAACATGCAGGTCGTGTTGGCGTTGGCTTTGGCGTTTGCCGGAAAGTCATGTCCGGTGAAAACGGCGACTTCGCCGAAAGATTCGCCGGGACCAAACAGGTGTAGAATCTGTTCCTTTCCTTCCACGGAAATTTTATAGATTTTTACCTGACCCGTGTTGACAATGTAAAATCCGTTTCCTTCATCCCCTTCGAGGAAAATGACTTCGCCTCGGCGATAAGTACGCTGCTGCACAATATCCGCAACATTGCGCAGTTGATCGCGCTCCAGCCCTTCAAAAAGTGGAATGGTCCTGATCTGTTCCAATGGATTCATGGGCTGCAGAATAGGGGGTTTAACACCGCCTGTCAAAGCATATTTACACGAGAGCGCTTGCATTCATAAAGTGCAATCGGCAAGAGAGTGAATGCAGAGGCCTGTTGGTTATTTCGCCGCTTCCGAACATGCTGCTATGTTG
Source organism: uncultured Syntrophales bacterium (assembly GCA_964494155.1). Classification (GTDB taxonomy): domain Bacteria; phylum Desulfobacterota; class Syntrophia; order Syntrophales; family JAAYKM01; genus JAAYKM01. The sequence goes on along the minus strand of CAZBQX010000004.1, from coordinate 39,330 downwards.
TCCATGGCTCCAGGCAGGGGCCAATGAAAATACAAAAACAAAATGGTTGTCGCCAACCCAGTCTTGCTTAAACGGCCAAGACCACAGTGATGTTTGCGCCCTATTCCGATGACAGGACAATACCTTATATCGACATCAAAAAACGGTTGATGCCTGATGGATAATAATCATTGTCCCTAAGTCAACCTGGCTCTGTGCGTCTGAATCCAGAAGACGATTTCAGGGGCGGTCGTTTACTAAGGAATCGCGGACTTAAAAAGGGCCGTAATATGGGGAATGACGATGTTGATCATCAGTCCCAGGGAACAGATTTTGGTGTCAACGGCCATACCCCACTGGTAGTCACCCAAATTTAGAACGACGATGGCTTTGTTTCCCTCCAGTTCGATAATGTAATATTTTCCCATCTCAGGAAGACCACTTTCCTTCATGGTGTTGGCAATATATTGTGTGATCTGATTGAACATGGCCGAGGCGACGGGATTGGAGTTGAATGACGCGATCGATTGACCATCCCGGGTTGTGTAAATATCGCTCGCCAGGGCGCCACCGTTCGAATATTCTCTTAATTCATCCATGGCCTGATTGAGTTTGCTGATATCCATTGTATGCTCCTTCGTAGGATTTGATTTTGCTGATTTCCCGGCATTGGGAGTAAAAATATTAAAAATATTCATATGCTTTTCCGAACCGCCTTTCTCCTGCTCTCGTGTTGTTGGTCCCCCAAAAACAGCAACAACTGTCCATGCTTACTTTATTTAATCCCTAAATTCATTGGATCTCAGGGAAATAAACGCATAACATGGCAAGTCCGGACCCCTTTCAAAGATGACACAATAAACAGTCAATGCCAGCCGATAAGGCATTTTCTAATCCGGATTTTCCGGATAGGAAGTTTTGACGTCAACTATTCCAAAGCGGCGGCAAAAACGGCCTTGGCTTTCGGCAGGGCCACGTTGAGCAGGATGCCCAGGGAGGTCTTTTTCGTATCGATAAGAATTCCCCACTGATAATCACCCATGATCAACACGATGACCATCTTGTCATCAGCCAAATCAACCATATAGGTGTTACCCATCGGGGGAAATCCCGCTTCCTTGATGGTGTTGATCATATACTGGGTGATCTGGTTGGACATGGCGCAGTACGTTTCGTTTCCGTTGTAGCTGATGATGGATTGACCGTCGCGGGACGTGTAGATATCACACGAGATCAATCCGGCTCCCGCTGTTTCTTTGAGAGTGTTCAACGCTTCGTTCATTTTCTTGACATTCACGGCATTCTCCTTTCCTTCCAATAAGTTGGTTAACTGTTCCGCCCCCGTGTGTGAAATGGGAGGCCGCTTATCCTCATCCCCGGAAACGCTTTCAGCACAAATCGATTCCTCACCGGTGCCGATGGAATGATCTTTCGGTGCTTGAATTCCCGTATCTGGTATATTTCCGGTGCGAAGCTCTTGTCCTGGTTCTTCTAAGAGAACCGGTATTTCTTCAAGCAACTCAGTTTCTGTCTGGTTGACGTCCTGTGCGGAGGGTTCAGTAAATGATTCCTCAGCCCGTGTCGTTTTTTCCTTGAACTCAGGATTTTCAGCACGAAACGCTGTTTGATCGATGACCTCAGCCGAAGACTCATCTATGGGCACCGGCATTTCTATGAGCAACCCGTCTGTCTGTTCCGGGATGCTGTCACTAGAGGATTCTCCTGCCGGTTCGTCGGTTGATGCATCGGTTGCAGTCTCTTCGTCCCGGCGCTCTTCGTCTGCAGATGGAGAAAGGTATATTTCCGTCTCAAGCGTGAGGCCTTCCTCCGAAAGAGGACTTGCCGTTGCGGTTTCAGTTTCCGAAATCTCTTCGGCCAGTTGATCGCTTTCCGACGCATCAAGTATCGCGGCGGGTGTTGTTTCCTCTTCCAGGTCGAGCGATGGCATTACGTCCGCTGCTGTAACCGGAACCTCTTCTGGGGAAGCCGTTGCCGGGACTTCTTCTCCCACGTTGAAGATATCACCCAGTTCAATGTCATAGGTGCTTGCGGCGGATGGTTGCACAGGTTCGGATGCGCGGGCGCTCCGCTGCCGGCTTTCCAGGACCATCATGATAAAATCCAGATCATGCTGGATATTCTTTTCCACAGAAAAGGTTTTTGAACTGATCTGAATTTCCGGCTGTCCCCAGGCCAGGATTTCCATGACTGCCGTTTCTCCTGAACTGTTTGGGGCGATGGCATGAATCAGGTTACCTTTTTTCAAAAAAAGCTTTCCCTTCTGATCCTGATTCCGGATCGTGAGGACGCAAGTTTTCTTTTCCATCTGCAACAGCTTCAGGAAAGAGGTTAACTGGATGCCCGGCACATCCACATCATCGAACGGCTTAACAATGTTGTAGATATTATCCACGAGAAGGTCAAAGTCCAAAGGCTTTTCCAGGTAACGGATCGCCCCCAGATGCGAGACGCTGTTTTCGATGACCGGAGTCCCGTACGCCGTCATGACGATGACAGGGATTCGCGGATGGTGAGAACTCATGTAAGCCAGCAGTTCGAATCCATCCATAACCGGCATTTTAAGATCGGTTATGATCAAATCAACACTTTCATCCTTCAGGATTTGCGTTGCTATCTTGCCGTTTTCAGCCGTTCTGATTTCAAATTCCTGATCGTGGGCTCTGAGTCCTTCAACCAAGCTCAATAAAAACGTTTTATCGTCATCTACTATTAAAATAATCGCCACACTGAACCCCTTAGATCTCTATTACGAAATGATATTATTGATCATCTTGCTTTAAATATCGGCGCCTTTCTTAAAGCATGGTCTATGCCAAACAGTGAAGACAAAGGAATGCCTTTAGCGGCCTGGGTTCAGGACTTCAGCCTTGCTGTGAATGGTGTCGGCATGATCGGTGTGGGTCAAAATGAGTGGTTCAATATGACCTGTTGCCTATTCAATTTGAACGGTATCGGTCAGGCGGAAAAGCTTGAGTTTCCTTTTTAGAGTAGACAACGAAATGGAGAGGGCTTTGGCGGTCTGGGTGAGGTTGCCTCCCTTTGTGCCTAAAATTTCCTTGATATAATTCTTTTCCATCTCCTCCAGGGAACAGGGTTCGTGGGAGGTATGCGCGATAACCGGGTTTTCCCCGGATATTTTTCGCTCTGCGCCAAACAGCAGTTCCGAAGGACGAAGCTGTCTTTTATGGAGGATGTATGACCGTTCCAGGATGTTTCGCAATTCCCGGACGTTTCCCGGCCAATCGTATTGCTGCAGGAGCCTGATTTCCTTTTCATCGAGGTCCAGATCCGGATTGGCCCCGAAAAGGGTGATAAAGTGACGGCAAAACTGGGGAATATCTTCTGTGCGAGCCTTGAGAGGCGGGATATGAATGCACAGCACGCTGATGCGATAGTACAGATCTTTGCGGAACAGATTGCTGCGGATCGCTGCTTCCAAGTCGGTATTCGTTGCCGCAATTATGCGGACATTGACCGTAATTTGCGATTGTCCTCCCAGACGTCGAATGGTACCATTATCGAGAACGCCCAGCAGTTTGGCCTGCAGGTGCAGCGGCATGGTCGCAATTTCGTCCAGAAAAAGGGTGCCCCCTTCCGCCAGTTCAAAAACGCCCTTGCGGCTCGCGACGGCCCCCGTAAAGGCCCCTTTTTCATAACCGAACAATTCGGATTCAATCAGGTTTTCCGGCAGGGTGGCACAGTTCACAAAGACAAAAGGCGCTTCGTGGCAAGGACTGGAATAATGAATATGGCGTGCCAGCAGCGTTTTACCGGTTCCCGTATCGCCGGTAATCAATACGGGCGACCGGACCTCCGTCGCGCGCTTCACGAGTTCGTACACCCCACCGTTCTGACCGAGTGTTCCGATCAAAATGGAATTCTGCTGATCCTTGATTGCCTTATAGGATTGAAGCAATTGGGCGCGCTCAAATTCGCTCATCTGTAAGGCCCGCTTGATGGACAGCCTCAGTTCCTCCAATTCGAAGGGCTTGAGCAGATAATCATGGGCGCCCGAGCGAATGGCCTGTATGGCATGTTCGAAGGAAGGGTGGGCGGTTATAAACAAAATTTTGCATTGTTCATTGCCGTCAAGAATTTCCGGGCAGATCAGGTGCCCTTGACTGTCTGGTAAATTTTCATCCAACAGCACAACATCAATGTTGTGACTGCGACAGATGTGTAACCCCTCAGCAGCCGAATAGGCCGTATGAATTTCAAGAAGCGGGCTGCGGAACTCGTCTTTGACCGTTTCGCAGAAGAGTTTATCGTCGTCGATAATCAGCAGGTTGCGTTTGACGTTTCCATCATTCATTTTCAACCTTCCTTAAAATCAACCGGACAAGCGTTCCCTCATCCACTTTACTTTCGATCTCAATATTTCCGTCCATTTGCATCATTAATTTTTTTACGATGACCAATCCAAGTCCTGTTCCATGTTGCTTGGAAGTAAAAAAAGGCTTGAACAGATTGTCCAGTTGATATTGGGACATCCCCACGCCGTTATCCCGGACGGTTAATTCCAGCATCTTCCCCTTTTTTCTTAAGCCGATCACAATCTTAAGGTTATCGTCGCGTTCCGGAAACGCGTCCGCGGCATTGCTGAGCAAATTGAGCATGACCTGCTGCAGGGCCCGGGAATCGGCAAACGCCTTATCGTCCTGAGTTTTGATGTCTGTTTCAATCATAATCCCCCGCTTTTTGAAATCTTCTTTGACCAAAGGCAGGAGCCTCTCGATGAAGGACAGCAGGGAAATTTCTTTCAAGGTCAGATTTTCGTACATGTTGAAATTCTTCAGTGACGTCAGCAGGTATTCCACCCGATTGATTTCATTGAGGACACGGTTGGCATACTCCAGTATTTTCTCTTGGGAGTAATTGCCGATATTGTTTTTCAGGACGCTTAAGGTCATCTTCATGGAGTTGATCGGATTACCGATCTCGTGCCGGATACCCGAGAAAATGTAACCCAGGTTATTCATCATTTGGACGGACTCTGCAATGTTTTCCAAGCGCGCCTTTTCCGTAATATCGCGGCTGATCACGATGATTTCGTCTGCGCCGAAGGGCAAGAAACTGGCATCGAAGAGAAAATTCCCCTGGGGGGCGGGAAGCTGATATTGTATCTTGACAATCGTATTTTCCTGGCAGGATTGGCTCATGGCCTTGATGAATTGATTGACCACCGGCACAGGGAAAACATAGTGAATAAAATGACCCTTTTCCAGGCGCAGGGGCAGGACTTCATCATCCATCAGCCTGGCGGACCAGTCAATAATCATGCCCTTGTTATTGAGCCTCAGTAAGATATGGGGGATCACATCATACAGCATTTCCAACTCGGTCTTTAAAAGACAAAGCTCGTTTTTCATCTCGTTGATATGGCTGATGTCGGTAATAACGATAATGGCGTAAAATTCCTGGGATTGCGTATCGTGATTCCGGGTTGAGAAAATGGGACGAAAGATGATGCTCAGCTCCTGGTCTCTTTGAGGATCATGAATCGTATATTCATAAGAATGATGCTGCGCCATTTTCGTCCGCGCTTCCTGCCATGCGGTCAATAAATAACATTTTTTATCGTTGCAATAAGGGTGGAGGAGCTTATGAAATGACATGCCGATGACCTTATCCAATTGGCGGATCTGCCATTCTTCAACATTGGCATTGCACCGACAAATGGTACCGTCGTCATCGACCAGGAGAACAAGGTGTCGAAAGGCATTCAGCGCGGCATGCCACACGTCGCCGCCTTTCCCCCCCCATTCCGGATCGCTGTAGGCTAATCCAGCGGCTTTTCCGGAAGTGGTGGGTGTTTTTGAAAAATGATCATCCATATTTTCACTCATTTCAATCTAATTAACTCTACGAAATAATGATTCCTCTCGATAGATCGTCATTCTGAACCATTTGATTTAGAACCGTAGCCTTCACGATAGTACTTTTCCACACAATCGGGACAAATACCATGAGAAAAAACCAACTCCGAATGATCACGGATAAAAGAATCAACGGGCCGCCATTGGTTGTCTTCATCCCGGATTTTTTTACAAACGGCGCAAATCGGCACGTAACCGCTGAGTACCCTGGCTAAGGCGTTCTGGAGGTTTTCCTGTAATTGACGTCGCTGTTCGTCAAGACGGGCACGCTCGATGGCCACCCCGAGGGTATCAGCCGCCGCCTTCAGTGCATCGATTTCCGCGGACGACCAATTCCGTTCCCGCTGGCACTCGTCATACCCCATAAAACCCCACCATTGTGATTCCACATGGACCGGTACCACAAGAAGCGACTGTATGTCTTGCGGCGCAAGCAATGCCCTTTCGCTTTCCGGAAAGTCCTTCACATGGCCATGAATGGTTTCCCCCTGCGACAAAATCGGTATCCATCGCTCCATCCCCCCGCCGTGCCAGCAGTGGACTTGGCATTCCGGATTTTCAGCCTGGGACAAATCGCGATCCATGGACCACTCAAAAAGCTGGGACGTCATCAATTCTCCCTTGATATCTTGGAAGTTTCGGAAAAGATAGAGCCGGCTGACGCCGGCCGCGGTTCCCAGTCGTTCCAGAACTTCCGGCAAACAGGCGCTCCAGTCCGGGGAAATCAGGAGACGCTTTGCCACGTAACTGACAGCTTCCAGGATGGTGTTACGATTCTTTAAGGTTTCTTTGGCTTGTCGCATCCAGGTGTTGTCGGCCAAGATGATGATCATGGCTTCGATTTCGCCTGTGTTGTTCTTCAGCGGAACGGCCGTCAAACCGAGCCACCTCACGGACCCTCCGGGCGTCTGTATTCCAAAAACGGCATCTCGGATGACCTGTTTCTGCTTCAGTGCCTGTTGATCCGGCATCTCATCTTTTGGAATTGTACTGCCGTCCGGAGCGATGATGGGGCGTGCCAAATCGGAAAGGGTTTTTCCCAAGATTTCCGATTGGTTCAACCCGGTAAAGACCTCTGTGACAGAGTTGACGAGGGAAATGCGTCCCTGGTCATCAGTCATAATCAGGCCACGATTGATGGATTCAAAGATCTTCAGGACATCCTGACGGTCATCTGTAATCCAATTCGCCAGTCTGGAAAAACAATGGATGGAAAATTCGAGTGCAGTTTGGGCGGCATCATCGGGGATATCGGTTTTCCTTTTTCCTTGAGTCCTGGGCGTTTTTGGGGCCATGCCAATATTTCTCCGTACGGTTTAGACTCTGGATATATAATTTCGAAGCCGTAAAGCTCGACAAATCGAAATGAGTGTCAATGTAGTCAAATCTCTGTTTTTTGCAACGAATATTTTCGGAAAAGGTTGTTTAAAGAAGGTTTTCCGCCCTAAATCTTACAAGGCAACGGTTTTTCATGCCGCGGGAGGCCTTATTCTTCACCGTTTGTCTTTTCCTGCCGGGTACGCTGCCAAAGTGAAAAGATGACAAAGAACGCAAACGCCGCCATGACTCCGCCCAAATTACCCAGAAAATCAATGGATAATAAAAAAACGGCGGTTACCATCAGGGGGTACTGCAGCCATGCCCATGCAATCCAATGGGTGGTTATCTGAAACATACTCAACACGGCCGGTGTGAATAAGAAGATGAAGATGGCGGTGTCGATACTTAAAAATATTGCCGTGATAACACCCATCCCAGGCTGGTAATGTTGAGAGATGCTGTAAATACCGTATATCCAGGAGCCGGGAATGCCCACGACAGCCACCTTCCAGCCCCATGGGGTGTACCGACGCAATCCCCACCAGGTTAAAAAACCGGTCAGGCTGTTGACCAGGATATCCAGATGATCCGGCAGCGAAAATGATCCCTTGATAACCGAAAACTGGACGAGGCCGTAGAAGAATAGATTAAGCAACGTGGTGATCAGTACCCAGGATGCAATGATCTCAATCCACTTTGCGGCTATGGGATCAGAAAAGCTGTTTAGGTTTTGACTTTGTGACATGGAGGTTTTATGTGTCGTGGCACAGGTATTTGATCTGGCATGATATGAGCGAACCGGGCGGCAAGGGCAAGATTTTTTGATGAATCGAACTTACAGGAAACATTATCCAGTAAATCCAGTGACGCTTCTTCATTTCTTTGCCTCGATGACCATATGCAAGGGTGTTTCCACGGTTTTCCGGATGCGGGTAAATCCACCCGCACGCAGGACGTCCGCCAGGCGCGAGAATCCTGCCTGGTTGCCCAAAGCTTCTCCCTCGCCCTGGCTGATGGCTCCGGGAACGCAGATCATGGTGGAGAAACTGTAACACAGCCGTCCGACAGGATTTAGATTGTCTTCGAGGCGATCGGGCGCTTTCTGCTCGATAAGCATCAACGTTCCGTCGGTGGCCAGAATGTCCTTCACATGGCCGGCAACGCCTATCGGAGATCCCATTTCATGAAAACTGTCAAGAAAAATGACGAGATCGTAGTCCTCTGGGAGAACGGCCCGGGCCTCACATTGTTGAAATATGACGTTCTTTAAGCCCGATTCCTGCAACCGCTGCCTTGCCAATTGGATTGATTCTGCATGAGCGTCGAAACCCCAAAAAGACGATTGGGGGTAGTAACGGGCCATCATGATCATTGATGCACCGTGACCGCAGCCGATATCGGCGATTTTCCCACCCCGGGTAAGCTTTTCTACAACGTTTTCCAGCGATGGAAGCCAGGTGGGAACCATAAAATTTCCATAAATATTGCCGAAAAAGCGTTCCGTACCATGAAAGAGATCCTCATGGTGTTCATTCCAACCGACGCCTGTCCCCCGGCGAAAAGCCTCGGTAACCAGGGGTTCGTCCTTGTATAGAGCGGCAATGCAGGGATAGGCACTGGCAAGAAAGAAGGGGCTGTTCGGATTTGCCAGTAATGCCGCCTGTTCCGGCGTCATCGCAAAGCGCTCTGTTGTCGGATCATAGGTTACATAACCCGAAGCGGCCATGGCCGCCAGCCATTCCCGGACCATGCGTTCCTGAGTTCCCGTTAGATCGGCCAACTCTGCCGGAAGCATGGGAACATGTCGCGCAAGGGCTTCAAAAAGGCCAAGACGATCTCCTATGACAACAAGCACACCGCTTGCCGCCGCCCCCATGTCTGCGATGGCTCGTTCCATCAAGGTGTTCAATTTGTCCATATCCATAATTTGCCCTTTCAGCCCCTTTCACATAGAAATTTATATTTCATAATCAACGACCCGGCGTTCCACCACGTAATCCTGCATCATTTTCTTGACCGGCAGGTGTTCGGGATGATTCCGGTAAGCCAGAAAAGAATCCCAGCTATCAAATTCAGCAATCAGGCTGAGGTCGCTGCCCTGTTCATCGCCGATTTGGCTGATCCCTACCTCGATCTTCATGAGACCCGGGATCTGACCCAGCATGCCATAAAGGGCGTTTTTGATGATCATCGTGTTGTCATGACGTGTCCGGCCATCCATGCTTTCAACCAGACGCCAGAGAACGATATGTTTGACCATCGGAAAACCTCCTTAATCATGTCAGTGTGTCAATGAAAGTTCGGTCTGGATCCGTGAAAGCCTCAAGGCTTCAGTCGATCTTGTCCTTTTTCGTCTTGCCGTAAGGAAAGACCAGGGAGCCGCCGAGAAAACCAATGGTAATGACCAGGGGCCAGAGTGCCAGGACCAGAGTCAGATAAAACAGGCTTTCCAGGCGAAAAGGACAGAGCAGGTCTGTTCCCAGACTCCTCCAGAATAGAATCACTGTGGACAGCACAAGCAAAAGGGATGCAAGCTGGATCTTCCGGGCAACGGTGTTCATCGCTTGGGCCTGATAATTGATCCACCAGGTATAAAAACCTGTGATCATCGCCGGGGGCAGCATCAAGAGTCCGCTGTAAAGGCAAAACAGGGACGTATCGTAAAAGGAGGGGCGACCGGTCACAATATGGAGCAGATCAAAGACGAAAACGGATAAAAGAAAGACCAGGGGGAAATGGACCGCGATCGGATGCGGGTGTCGCCGTAATATGGGATATCGATCCAGCAGTCCGGCAAGCCATGCAGGCAGAACCAATTCATCTGGAGACCGGTAAAGACCTACTTGAGGATAACGGGAGAAAACATCTTCACCATGGGGTGCCGCGGTGAAGGAATCAGTTAAATCCCGGCCCGCCTGATGACGTTTCATGTGGAGCCCCTCTTGCCAGAGCTTGCTCGCCGTAACGTCATAGACGCGTCCCCGGAAGGCAATATAAATCGGTTTGCCGTTCCGGCCATCGAATTGGGCCAAAGAGGTTTCATCCCATTGTTCCATGACCATGACTCCTTCGTGTCGCAAGAGCGGTATAAACTTTATATCAGGTCTATGTCGAGCCTTCCAGGCTCATGATGTAAAAAACAATCGAACCAATCTTTCCGAAACAAAAGGCTCGCTTTGCAAGGCCATCCTGAATGATCAGCGGGCAACGCAAAAAAAACAGCCTGATCTGCAAAAAAGTGGCCATGACTTTACGGCATAAAGAGATCCTTGGTTGAAAAATTTGGATCGCAAGTCAGGTTGACGCCCAAACGCCTCAACCCCGCCTCGTCTCCCGAGGTGGGAATGTGGGTAATGTGAACCTCGCAATTCTTCAAATCCTTGAGTTTTTCCACCGCCAATTGTGCTGCGGGATTGTTGATTGCACTGATACTGAGGGCAATCAAGGTTTCCTCCAGATCGAGACTCACGGTCTTTTCATTGAGAATGGCCGTTTTTAAATTTCCCACGGCGCCTGTAATATGTGGCGGCAAAAGCTTGATCTTTTCAGGGATATCCGCCAAATGTTTGACTGCATGGAGAATCATGCTCGATGCGGCGTGCATGAGGGCGGAGTTACTCCCCGTGACGACGGTGCCGTCTTTCAACTCAATTGCAGCACCGCAGAAGATGCCTTCGTTGCCCTTATCCCGTTCCTGGGCATCCCGAGCGGCGTCGTGGGCTGGTTGGACTACCTTCCGGTTTTCCGGCTCCAGACCGAAATCCTTCAGGAAAAGTTCCGCCCGTTGGACCGTTTCACGGTCGGTAAAACCCATGGCATATTCGCAACGGTAACGATAATAGCGGCGGATCAGTTCCTGTTTTGATGCTTCTTTGGTTACATCGTCGTTGCTGATGGCAAAACCGGCGCGATTGACCCCCATATCGGTGGGGGAGCGATAAAAGGAGGGGCCGCCCGTGATTTTTTCCAGAATTCTCTTAAGTACGGGGAAGACTTCGACATCTCGGTTGTAATTCACGGAGGTTTGGCCGTACGCCTCCAAATGAAAGGGATCAATTTGGTTGAAGTCCCGAATGTCTGCTGTGGCGGATTCGTAGGCGACGTTGACAGGATGCTTAAGCGGAATGTTCCAGATGGGGAAGGTTTCAAACTTGGCATATCCCGATTTGGTTCCCCGTTTGTAATCGTGATAGAGTTGTGAAAGACAGGTTGCCAATTTTCCGCTTCCCGGTCCAGGACCCGTAACAATGACAAGGGGTTTGTTTGTTTCAATATAATCGTTTACCCCATAACCCTCATCACTGACAATCAGATCGACGTCGGTAGGATAACCTTTGGTATAACGATGGGTGTAAACTCGAATGTTGCGCCGTTCCAGTTTGTTTTTGAACAGCGTGGCGGCCGGTTGATGGTCAAAACGTGTGATGACGACACCCAGTACATCGATTCCCCAGGTGCGCAGTTCATCGATCAACTTCAGCGCGTCCGAATCATAGGTGATACCGAAATCCGCCCGGATTTTTTTGCGTTCGATGTCGCCGGCGTAAATACAGAGCAGGATATCGGCTTGATCCTTCAGTTCCTTGATCAACCGCATCTTCACGTTGGGATCATAACCGGGTAATACGCGGGCTGCGTGATAGTCATAGAGAAGTTTGCCGCCGAATTCAAGATAGAGTTTGTTATCGAAACGCCTGACCCGATCAAGGATCGCCGCAGTCTGTTCTGAAATGTAGCGCTCATTGTCGAAGCCCGTCTTCTGTATCATGTGGTTTCCTTGGAGGGGATTTTTTATGTTCTCCGGCAGAAGGCCAACTTGTGGTTGTGTGTCGGAATGATGGTACGTATAGCATGGTAGAAGGATGGTTTACAAGAAATTAGGGAGACCATGCCGTAAAAGGCTGCAGATTCATTTGAAAGGTTGTCCTTGACTTATCGTGGGGAATCATTTTAGCTTTTTAAAGAAAGGAGATTTTCGTACCCATGGGTAATCTGATTTTTTGGCGCAAGGATACAGGGCAGGCATTACTGGAAGCGCCACGGGAAGGGAAACCGGCTTTCCTCCATTTCTTTAATCCCGGCTGATTCTATAGTCAGAAGATGGATACGGTTTCGTATTCCCATAATGATGTGGTTCAAATCCTCAATGAAAAACTTGTGTCTTCGCGGGTTAACCCAGAGACGCCCCATCTCTTTAAGACCTATGCCATTCAGGTCACGCCCGTTCAACTGATCATAGGTAATGACGGTTTTGAGCGTCAGCGATCCACGGGTTTTTTAAGCGGTCTGGAACTCATGGCCTTCCTGCTTCTGGGATTGGGGAAATATTATTTTGACAATGGCCGCCTGGATGAAGCATTGGCTATGGTCGATAGACTGATTCAGGATTACGGCGAAAGCCGTTTAACTCCAGAGGCCATATTCCACCACGGTTTCTTCCTTTTCAAGAAGACCCTGGATCATCGGTACTTGAAAAAGGCCTATGAGGTCATGGAACCCCGGTATCCTGACAGCAACTGGACCCGGAGCGCCAGAATGGTTGCTTTGTATCACTACGCACCCTCCGTCTGGGAGTGGACCCAGAAAAAGCACAACATCAACAACGCCAGATTTGGTGTTATTTTAACATCCCTGAAGGATGAGAAATGACTTCGGCAGATGTGAAAGAACCGGATTTGTTTGACGAGTACGGACGAAATCGGACTTATCGTTGGATTGTGCTCTCTGATGATAAGAACTCATTCCGATGGTACTTAAACTTAAATGTAAACGATCTTCTTAAATTCTATACCCTAATATTAAATCCTTGACCAAAGAGGTAATGTTTGCGATTTGACCGACGCCTTTTTCTGCATTTCGACTGGACTTTATTGACACTGGTTGCCCTCATTCTGGCCATCGGTCTGGTCAATCTGTACAGCGCAGGATTCAACTTCAGCCGCGAGACCTCTCTGTGTTTACGCCAGGCCCGCTGGATCGCAATCGGTCTGATCGGCATGATTGTAGCCTTCAGCATCGATTATCGCGCCATTATCCGCCATGCATATACGATCTATGGGATATCTATATTTCTCCTGCTGGTTGTTGCCTTTTATGGATATACCACCCATGGTTCCCAGCGTTGGATTAACTTCCTGGGATTTTCTTTTCAGCCGTCGGAATTGATGAAACTGGTTATCATTTTTACGCTTGCCAAGTACTTCGATGATCATAAACTCAACCGGTCTTATCTGCTTAAAGATCTGATGATTCCCTTTGGTCTTGTTCTGCTGCCGTTTTTGCTGATTCTCCGCCAGCCTGATCTGGGAACGGCGCTCATGCTCTTAATCATATTCATGTCCATGACCCTTTTTGTTGGAATTAACTGGAAGTCCTTCAGCATCGCGGCTACGACCGGACTCATTTTGGTGCCCGTCGCCTGGTATTTCTTGAAAGATTATCAAAAAGAAAGGATCATGACTTTTCTTTCTCCGGAAAGGGATCCGTTGGGTTCCGGTTATCATATCATCCAGTCCATGATCGCGATCGGGTCGGGAGGTTTTTTCGGCAAGGGGTTTCTTAAGGGGACTCAAACGCAGCTCAAGTTTTTGCCGGAGCAGCAGACCGATTTCGTCTTTTCCGTTTACGCCGAGGAGTGGGGATTCTTTGGCGCAGTTATTCTTGTCTCTTTGTTTTTAATGCTGATTCTCTGGGGACTAAAAATTGCTTTTCATTCACGTGACTATCTGGGTACCCTTGTAGCTTTCGGTATTTCCATGCTGGTTTTCTGGGGTGTTCTCATCAATATAGGTATGGTTTTGGGGATCCTGCCTGTTGTTGGTATTCCACTGCCTTTTATGAGTTATGGCGGGTCCGCTGTTTTGGTGCTTTTAACCGCCATGGGTTTCATGCTGAATATCAGTATGAGGCGCTATATTCTTCATTCCTAGAGATTGGTTATGGTTTAAGGTCTGCTCCCTTTGCCCCTTTGGATATTTGCTTTTTCATACCTAAAAAGTGCTTGACAAGTACAGGTAGTTATGGTTAGTAAACCGCGCTTTTTCAAAACGGGGCGTTAGCGAGGTTGTCGGTGGGCGGTCAAGCAGAAACATATCGATTCATTGCAGGGGAGGGCTCTGTAGCCTATATTATAGGGGTTTCATGAATTTCAGGCCGAGAGGATAGAGGCATTATCCACTCGGTTTTTTTTTGCCGTTTCGCTGACAACAGGCGTTCAGGCAAAGTAACATAACCGGAATATATTTTTCTTGTGAGGTAGGGCCGTGGTCGAAATCAACATTACTCTCGTTTATCAAATGATCAACTTTTTCGCGATGATCATCATCTTGAACTTCATCCTTTACAAACCGATTCTGGCGATTATTGAAAAGCGGCAGAAGACTTTTGAAGATTCTGATAATGAAATAAAACGTTTGAACGAGACCATTGCGCAAAAAATGGCGGAATATGAAGAGAAGGTTCGTCAGGCGAAATTGAATGCCGTTGCAGAGAAAGGTGACATCGTCAAGGAAGGCACGGACAAGGCCAAAGAAGTGATTGATGCGGTCAGAGCTGAAGTTCCCGGCATGATGGATGGCTTCCGGTCAAAACTGAACGTCGAGCTGGACACGGCCAGGTCTTTCCTTACGGGTAAGTCCAAGCAGCTGTCTGTAGAAATTGCCGAAAAGGTCCTGGGGAGGAGCGTTCAATGAGACTTCTGGATTCTTGTGATACATTCAAGCGTTATATGCGACCCATTCTCTGTTCCCTACCCCTCATTTTGATTTCGGTTGTCGTTTACGCTTCTGAAGGCGGTGAGGGCGAACACGGCGTGTCCATGGAAATGTGGAAAGACTTCGGTTTTAGGGTACTCAATACGGCCATCCTGGTTGGCTTTCTCTACTGGTTGATGGCCAATAAGATCAAAGATTTTTTCTCCGGAAGGCGGAAAGATATCAAACAGGCCCTTGCCGATGCGGAACAGGCTAAGGCGGAAGCGGAACAGAAATTCCGTGAGTACGAGACCAAGTTGACCAAGGCGACGGATGAGATCTCGGGCATTGTAGACATGATCAAGGCCCAGGGACTGGCCGAGCGGGATAAAATTCTGGATGATGCGCAAAAAGCTGCCGAGAAGATGAAGGAAGACACCAAGACTCGGATGGAGCAGGAACTGACTAACGCCCAGAGTCAGCTGCGTCAGGAGGCGGTCCAGTTATCGGTTCAGATGGCGGAGGAAATCCTGAAGCGAAGCATCACACCGGCGGATCACGAAAACATGGTAAAAGATTATTTAGATAAGGTGGTGATAAAACATTGAGCGGAAGCAGTACAATAGCCAAGCGTTATGCCCGTGCTTTTTTTGACATCGCTGCCGAGGAGAATCGGTACGAGGAATATTACGGGGAGTTGCTGAAATTTTCCTCCATTGTTGAAGAGAGCGGTGATCTGAAAGATTTTCTGGACAATCCGATCTTCGATAATGATGACAAGAAAGCGGTTGTCAAAACCGTCCTGGATAAGATTTCGCTGTCAGGGATCGCAGCGAATTTCCTTAATCTTCTGGCTGACAAACAGCGGATAAACGCCTTGCCTGAAATCGTTCAGTGCTATCGCGAAATGATGGATGAGGCCTTAAAGAAAGTTCGGGTGCAGGTGAAGACCGCATTTCCGCTTTCAGTTGAGCTATCCGATGGATTGGCGAAAAGCCTGGAAAACCTGACGGGCAAGCAGGTGGAAATGACGATAGAAGAGGATCCTTCCCTTCTGGGCGGGGTTGTCGTTAAGGTGGGCGATACCCTTTATGATGGGAGTATCAAAAGTCAGCTCAATAAAATCAGGAATCTCTTAGGGGAGGAAGTATAGAACATGGATACGATCAGGGCAGAGGAAATAAGTCAGATTATTTCCAAGCAAATCAAGGACTATGAGAAAAAGTTGGACATCAGCGAGACCGGGACGGTCCTGTCCGTCGGTGATGGTATTGCCCGTGTTTACGGTGTACAGAACGCCATGGCCATGGAGCTTCTCGAATTTCCCGGCGGAATCCTGGGGATGGTTCTCAACCTGGAGGCGGATAACGTCGGTGTCGCCGTTCTGGGAGAAGTAACGCATATCAAGGAAGGCGATATCGTCAAGAGAACCGGTAAAATTGCACAGGTCCCCGTTGGTGAAGAGGTACTGGGGCGTGTCCTTGACGGTACAGGCGCACCGATTGACGGTAAGGGCCCCGTTGAGGCCAAGCAGTACCGGAGAATCGAGATGGTCGCTCCCGGCGTGATTGCCCGTCAGCCGGTCAATCAGCCCATGTACACGGGTCTCAAGGCGATTGATGCCATGACGCCCATCGGCCGCGGACAGCGTGAGCTCATCATCGGCGACCGTCAGATCGGCAAAACGGCCATTGGTATCGACGCCATTATTCGTCAGAAAGACACGGGCATAAAATGTATCTACGTTGCCATCGGTCAGAAAAAGTCGACTGTCGCTCAGGTGGTTGAGAATCTGCGGAAACACGGTGCCATGTCTTATACATGCGTAATATCCGCCTGCGCGAGCGATCCGGCGACTGTTCAGTACATCGCCGCTTTCGCGGGCTGCAGTATCGGTGAGTATTTCCGCGACAAGGGTGAAGATGCCCTGATCATTTACGATGATCTATCCAAGCAGGCCGTGGCCTACCGGCAGATTTCGCTCCTCCTGCGCCGTCCCCCAGGTCGTGAGGCGTATCCCGGCGACATTTTCTACAACCACTCAAGGCTTTTGGAAAGAGCGGCCCGCGTGAGTCAGGAGTTAGGCGGCGGTTCTCTCACAGCTTTGCCCGTTATTGAAACACAGGCCGGTGACGTGTCGGCCTACATTCCGACGAACGTTATTTCGATTACGGATGGTCAGGTTTATCTGGAGCCGGCCCTGTTCTTCTCGGGCATACGGCCCGCCATCAACGTCGGTTTGTCCGTGTCACGCGTCGGCGGTGCCGCTCAGGTGAAGGCGATGAAACAGGTGGCCGGTACCCTGAAGCTCGATTTGGCACAGTACCGGGAATTGGCAGCTTTTGCCTCGTTCGGAAGCGATCTGGACAAGGCTACACAGATGCAGCTGGAAAGAGGTGTGCGACTGGTTGAGTTGCTGAAGCAGCCGCAGTTTCAGCCCATGTCTCTTGCGGAAGAGGTTTTGATCATTTTCGCAGGTACGAGAGGGTACCTGGATAAGTATGAAGTTGCAAAGGTCAGGGACTATGAAGTGCAGGTTATTGCCTTTGCCAAAAATAAATATCCGCAGATCATGGATGAAATTGATAACAAGATGATCATCAGTCCCGAACTTGAGAAACAGCTTAAGGATATGCTGACGGAATTTGATTCCGTGTTTGTAGCGGGCTAAGATCTGTTCAAGTAGAGTACAACCGAAAAAAGGGAGATTAGTTTAATGGCCGCTTTAAAGGACATTAAAAGAAAAGTTACCGCTGTTCAAAAGACGAAGCAGATCACCAAGGCTATGAACATGGTCGCGGCGTCCAAGTTCAAATCGGCGCAGATGAGGATGGAAAATTTCCGGCCTTATGCGGCGAAGTTCATGGATGTTCTGAGCAGTCTCGCCTTGCGTGTGGATGCCAATTCACATCCCCTGCTTGCCGTCAGAGAAGCGAAGCGGCTTCGGGTCATCTGTATGACCTCCGATCGGGGTCTGTGCGGCGGTTTTAACAGCAATCTGATCAAGGCGACGGAAAAATTCATCAAAGCCAGAAGAGAAGAGGGCAAGGAAGTCACACTGGTACCGATTGGGAGAAAATCAAGGGACTATTTCCGGAAAAGACAGCCCATCATGAATGACCGGGCCGATGTGTTCAATAAATTCGACATGAGTCTGGCTGTAAACATTGCCCGGGACGTCGTACCTGCGTTTATGAAGGAGGAATATGATGAACTGTATCTGGTCTATAATCAGTTTGTCAATGTATCCGTTCAGAAACCCATGGTCGTCCGGCTGTTCCCCCTTCCCACAATCGGTGCGGACGAAGACGTCGATCCGGAAAAACGCATTGATTATATCTATGAGCCTTCAGATGAGATCCTGCTGGAGAGATTGCTCCCCATGTATGTCCATGTGCTGATTTATCGGGCTCTGGTGGAAACATCGGCCGGTGAAAACGGCGCAAGAATGGCGGCCATGGATAACGCGACGCGAAACTGTGAGGAACTGATCGGATCGCTGACGCTGAAATACAACAAGGCCAGACAGTCAGCGATTACGGCGGAACTCATGGATATCGTCGGCGGGACGGAAGCTCTGGCCAAGGGTTAAGATAGCAAAGGCAACACAAAATTCTCTAAAGTTTAATAAAAGGAGATGGGTATGAATATAGGAACGGTTGTGCAGGTCATTGGACCTGTAGTGGATGTGGCGTTTGAGGAAGGGAAGCTCCCGAACATCATGAACGCGATTGCAATTACCAATGCCGCCATCAATGATGACGAAGACAACCTGATCGTGGAAGTCGCCCAGCATCTGGGTGATAACATCGTCCGCTGCATCGCCATGGACATCACCGACGGTATGGTCAGGGGCATGAAGGCGAAGGATTTGGGCAAGCCCATTTCGGTTCCCGTCGGCAAGGCATGCCTCGGCAGAATCATGAACGTTGTCGGTCGGCCGGTCGATGGTCTGGGCCCGATTGATGCGGAGACCTACATGCCGATCCACCGCGAGGCGCCCTCTTTTATGGAACAGGATACATCGGTTCATGTTCTGGAGACGGGCGTTAAAGTTATTGACCTCCTCGTTCCGTTCCCCCGCGGCGGTAAAATGGGCTTATTCGGCGGAGCCGGCTGCGGCAAGACCGTCGTCATGATGGAGATGATTCACAACATCGCCATGCATCACGGTGGCATTTCCGTGTTCGCCGGTGTGGGTGAAAGAACCCGTGAAGGAAACGATCTTTATCGTGAAATGCTGGAATCCGGTGTTATCAAGCAGGCGGCCCTGATTTACGGACAGATGACGGAGCCCCCGGGAGCACGCGCCAGAGTGGCCTTGACCGGACTGGCGGCGGCCGAATATTTCCGTGATGTAGAAGGCCAGGATGTGCTTTTGTTTGTTGATAATATCTTCCGTTTCACCCAGGCCGGTGCCGAGGTTTCCGCCCTTCTGGGAAGAATGCCTTCGGCCGTCGGATACCAGCCGACGCTGGCCACAGACCTGGGTGAACTGCAGGAACGCATCACCTCCACCAATAAGGGCTCGATTACGGCCGTGCAGTGCGTGTACGTGCCCGCTGATGACTTGACGGATCCCGCACCGGCAACGACCTTTGCTCACCTGGACGGAACCGTTGTTTTGTCACGCGGACTTACAGAGTTAGGTATCTATCCCGCCGTGGATCCTCTGGATTCAACGTCGCGTATTCTTGATCCCATGGTCCTGGGCGAGGAACATTATAAAGTCGCCCGTCAGGTGCAGGTGACATTGCAGAAGTACAAGGATCTGCAGGACATCATCGCCATTCTGGGTATGGACGAACTTTCCGAAGAAGACAAAATGACGGTCAGCCGGGCGCGTAAGATTCAGCGTTTCCTGTCCCAGCCGTTCTTCGTTGCAGCGCAGTTTACGGGTACGGAAGGCAAATTTGTGTCCGTGCCGGATACCGTTCGGGGATTCAAGGAAATTCTGGAAGGCAAGCACGATGATCTGCCGGAGCAGGCCTTCTACATGGTCGGCGGCATTGAGGAAGCGATCGAAAAAGCGAAGAAGCTCGCGGAATAACGGGCCGGAGGAAGTTCCATGGCTGATGAATTGATGCTGGAAGTCGTTACCCCTGAAGCGATGGTTTTCAGCGGTAACGTAGAAGAAGTAACGATACCGGGTACGGAAGGGGAATTCGGTGTACTCAAAGGGCATGCATCCCTGTTAAGTTCCATTGAAGTGGGAGAACTGAATTTCACCAAAGACGGTAAAAAAACGTTTTATGCCGCCGGAACGGGTTATGCTGAGGTGACGTCAAGCAAAGTGACGGTGCTGCTGGAAACAGCGGAAAGGTCCGATCTGATAGACAAAGCCCGTGCACAGAGGGCAAAAGAGAATGCGGAGTCGAAGCTGTCGAAGATCAGTAAGGAAGACGACCAATATGAGTATATGCGGGCGGCGCTGTTCAGAGCGATTACACGGTTAAGCGTTGCAGAGAAAAACAACTGATTACCGATCTATGAGAATCAAAAAAGCCGGGATTTGAATCCCGGCTTTTTGTTATTCAACCTGCTGAAAGATGAATTCTATTCGGATTTTTCAACGTAAATATCAATAATCTCAATTTTCCGGATTCCACCGGGTGTGGAAAAACTGACCTCGCTGCCGATTGTCTTGCCGATCAAAGCTTTTCCGATCGGTGATGTTACCGATATGTGGTTCTTATCGACATCGGATTCCAAGGGACCGACCAACCGATACTTGATACTGTCGCCGGAATCAACGTCCTCAATAACAACGGTTGATCCGAAAACAACCTTGTCGTCAGTCAGCTTGCTCAAGTCGATTACCTCAGACATCGCCAGGTTATGTTCGAGTTCACCGATTTTTCCGTGCAGATAGGCTTGCCTTTCCTTTGCTGCCGTGTATTCGGCATTTTCCGACAGGTCACCATGGGCTCTGGCCTCTTCGATGTCTCGGATGTTTTCGGGTACGGCAACGCTTTTAAGCTGCTCGAGTTCTTTCTTGAGCTTCTGGAAGCCGATTTTGGTTATAGGTATTTTTGACATGCAGGACTCCGGTTGCTGTGTCTTTAGTAAAGCTTTCGTTTAATCGAGAAAACATCCTCTGTCAAGGGGATTTGAATGGAAATCCATCATTTGGAACCCCTTTCCTGACTTGCCAATGTGGGGCAAGTGTGTTAGACGAGCATGATCATAAAGATACATCCGTAGCGGCATTTTCTGGAGATGGGTATGATCGATCAATATAACCGTGACATCAACTATTTACGTATATCGATAACGGACCGGTGTAATCTGCGTTGTCAATATTGCGTGCCGAAGGAAGGGCTGTCCCTGATCGGCCATGACGATATTCTGCGGTACGAGGAAATTCTGCGGGTCGTCATGATCGCTGTAAAAATGGGGATCAAAAAAGTGCGCATTACCGGCGGAGAGCCCCTGGTCCGACGGGGGGTAATCGATTTCATTGCCACCCTGAACCTCATCGAAGGGATTGAGGATATCAGCCTAACCACAAACGGGATTCTCCTGGAAGGTGCTGCGGAAAGGCTTTTCAAAGCCGGTGTCAGGCGCATCAATGTCAGTCTGGATTCCCTGGATCCGGACAAGTATAATCGAATCACGCGTGGTGGCGATGTTCAGGCTGTTCTGAACGGGATTGAGAAAGTCTATACTCTGGGATTTTCTCCAATCAAAATTAACATTGTTGCCATTAAGGGATTTAACGACGATGAAGTTTTGAATTTTGCGCAATTAACCCTGGATCGTCCTTATCAGATTCGGTTTATCGAGCTCATGCCCCTGGGGTTTGCCGGTATGGAGAACCTTGGTAAGTTCCTTTCCAATGATTTAATCAAGGAACGGATCAGCAGTCGGTATGAACTGGAAGCTCTGAATGACAAGCGAAAAACAAGCGATGGCCCTGCCGCAATGTATCAGATCAAAGGCGGTCAGGGGAAGATCGGTTTTATCAGCCCGGTCAGCCATCATTTTTGCAGTTCGTGCAACCGGTTGCGGTTGACTGCCGACGGACACCTGCGAGCCTGCTTGCTTATCGATGAAGAAATCGACTTGCGGGTACCGATCCGTGAAGGCTGTACGAACCAGGATCTGGAGGCTTTGCTTAGATCAGCGGTTGCCAAGAAACCGGTGGGACATCAGATGAACTGCGAAGAACGGCATATGAAGAAATGCCTCAAAGAGATGACGTCCATAGGCGGCTAAAAGGCCATTCGAAGAAAAATCATATTTTTGTATAACCGGGAAACGCATCAGCCGTTTTTTTTAACCTCTGATCATGAGGGCTCCAAGATGGAATTGAAAGAAGCGCTTCTCTACGAAAAACTGAACGACGGTCAGGTCCGCTGTCATCTCTGCAATCATCGCTGTAAAATTCTTCCTTCTTACCGGGGCATATGCGGCGTCCGGGAAAACCGGGATGGGATTCTCTACAGTCTGGTTTATGGACTGGTGATCGCGGAACATATCGATCCCATTGAGAAAAAACCTCTATTCCATGTCCTTCCCGGTTCAAAATCCTATTCTATCGCCACGGTCGGGTGCAACTTCCGTTGTACATTCTGCCAGAACCATGAAATTTCCCAGGTACGATTGCACAAGGACATGATCGTCGGCCGGGAGACAACGCCGGAGGAAATCGTCAATCGGGCGCAGGTATCCGGTTGTGCGTCTATTGCTTATACCTACACGGAACCAACGATCTATTTTGAATTTGCCTATGAATGCTGTCGTCTGGCGCATGCGAAAAGTTTAAAAAATGTTTTTGTTTCCAACGGTTATATGACAGAGGAGGCCGTCCAGATGATCGCGCCTTACCTGGATGGCGCAAACATCGACCTGAAAGCCTACACAGAGGCGTTTTACAAGCGGGAATGCGGCGCCGGCCTGAAGCCGGTTCTGGAGACCTTGAAGCAGCTGAAAGAACGGGGGATCTGGCTGGAGATTACCACTCTGCTCATTCCCGGCCTGAATGACGATCCGTCGGAATTAAAGCAAATGGCTGATTTCATCTGTTCCTTGGGACCGGAAACCCCCTGGCACCTGAGCAGGTTTCATCCTTGCTACGAAATGACTGACATCGGGCCGACCCCGCTTTCCACGATTCATCAGGCGGTACAATCGGGTAAGGAAGCCGGACTCCGCTATGTATACAGTGGAAACGTTCCCGGCGATGTCGGGGAAAAGACATTTTGCCACCATTGCGGGCAACCCTTGATCGACCGGGTGGGCTTTTTCATCCGGGAGAATCTGTTGCAACAGGGAGCTTGTCCACATTGTCAAACCCCCATGGCCGGCATATTTTCGTGAGCGGTCCGGAGGATTTACTCGACTTCCCAATCCAGATCCTCTTCACGAAAGGTCTGCTTGAGAATTTCTCTGGCACGGGGCGCTTGATCTTGTGGAACCAGGATGCGCACTTCGCCAAGCCCGTCCACGGTGATTGCATAAATTTCTCCCGCTGCCTCGTAAGAAAGTCTTGTGGTGATGCCTTCCGTTTCCAGACGTCCCTTGATTATATTGGCCTGCAGCAGACCCGCTGAAAAATGAACAACTTCCCAATTATCCATCAGTTACATCCTTCACCGATTTGGTCAAATCTTGCGGACATTGAAAAAGCATAAACACAATATATTGTGCCGTCCGTTAATGCTGAACACATTCCGTAGTATTTTTGCTTTACATCACAGCATTATTCTGCTAGATTTTGCAAGCCTTAAAATGGGGATCAGGTATACCTATGAGATTAAAGCGGATTGAGATTGCCGGGTTCAAATCTTTCCGGGATAAAGTGGTCCTGAACTTTTCCGAGGGCATTACAGCCATTGTGGGACCCAACGGTTGCGGGAAGAGCAATGTGGTCGATGCCATTCGCTGGGTTCTTGGTGAGCAGCGGGTTAAGGCCCTGCGTGGAAAATCCATGGACGATGTCATCTTCAACGGGTCCGCCGAATCCCAGCCGGTCGGCTTTGCCGAGGTATCCATGCTGCTTGAAGCTTCGGACCAGCCGTTTCCGGGAGACTATACCGAGTTATCCGAACTGTTGATCTCCCGTAAAATTTATCGGGACGGTGAAAGCGAATACAGCATGAACGGCGCCGTGTGCAGGCTGCTGGATATTAAGGAATTCTTCATGGGCACCGGTGTCGGTGCGAGAACCTATTCCATTATCGAACAGAACAGCGTTTTTCAACTGGTCGAGGCCAAACCGGAGGATCGGCGCCTGTTTATCGAGGAGGCCGCGGGCATCTCCAAATACAAAAGCCGAAAAGAATCCGCCATGCGTAAAATGGAAAACACCGACCAGAACTTGCAGCGGATTCAGGATATTATCCGGGAAGTGAAAGGACAGCTTAATGCCGTTTCCCGGCAGGCAAAACGGGCCGAGCAATATAAGACGCTCAAAAAAGGCATCAGAGAGGCGGAAATCCAGTTGACCCTGCAGACCGATGCCGGGTTGGCCCAGATATGCGAAGAGAAGGTGCGGGGCCGTGATGTCTTGAGCCGTCAGGAGGAGTCCACCCGCACCGCGCTGTCCGCAGTTCAGTCCCGTCTGGAGGAGACGCGCCTGGCGATCGGTGAACTGACGGATCTGCTTTCCAAAGCACAGGAAGAATACTATCAGGTCAAAAATGCCGTGAACGTCAAGGAGCAGGGGGTACGGTTCTTCCGGGGCAGGGTGGAGGATCTGCAGAAGCGAAAGGAGAAGAACCAGACCGATCTGGAAAACCTGACCCAGAGAATCCAGGATGCTTATTCTGAGACGGCCCTCCTGCAGGACCAGTTGTCGGAGGGCGAACGGAAAATTTCTGAGGTGGAGCGACGTCTCCAGAGACAGCAGGCGCAGACCGACGAAGCGAAAATCCAGAACCGAACCCTGCAGGAGACCCTGGACGCCAGAAAAAAACAATATTATGAAACCATTACAGAAATAAGCAAATTAAAGAACCTGATCACCACGCTGGGGCGTGTCTTTGAAGAAATCCAGCGGCGTGAAGCCCGGGAAAAGCGTGAATTAGAGGAACAGCAGAAACGTCTCGCCGAGATTGCCAAAAATCTGGCGCGGCTCATGGTTGAAGCCGGAGCCGATGCAGAAAAACAGGAAGCGCTTCATGCCCGGAAAGGTCAGGCCGTCGATGAATTGGCACGGAACAAGGATGAACTCAAGGAAATCGGGGAAACCATTGCGACACTTACCGAAGATGTAAGCCGCAAGTCGGCCCGACTGGCATCGTTGCAGGAGTTTCAGAAGGGTTATGCCTGGTGTAATCAGGCCGTCAAGACAATCATGACCGCCAGGACCGAGGAGAAAAAAGACGGTCTGCGGCAAGATCATTTTATCGGACTGATTGCCGACCACATTAGCGTGCCCCGGGACTACGAAACCGCGGTCGAGGCCGTCCTGGGCGACAAGCTCCAGTATGTGGTGGTGAAGAGTCAGGAAGACGGCGTCAAAGCCATCGACTATCTGAAGACGGCCGGTCTGGGGCGGGGCAGTTTCGTGCCTATGGAACTCCGGCATCACGGCAACGGTCATTACGAAGCGGATCATTTGCGTCATGCCGTTCGGCTGATCGAAAAGGTTGAAGTCGAAGATCAGTTCAAGGGGATTGCCGAGTTTCTTTTCGGCGACGTCCTGATGATACCTGACCTGTCCCATGGTATCCAGCTCTGGCAGAAAAACGGTTTCAAGGGCACGTTTGTGACCCCCGAAGGCGATATTATCCATCCCCAGGGTGTTTTGACGGGTGGCAAGGGGGAGCGAGAAGAAGAGTTAAGCCTCCTGCGGAACAAGCGTGAAATGACCGAACTGGAAAAGGAATTGACGATTCTATCCCAACGTCTGGAAGAGGAAAAAGACACACGGAAACAAACCCAGCGCGCGATTGTCGAATGGGAGGAAGACCTGGAAAATCTCCGGGCGGAGATCCAGCGTACCGCCGTCCGCATTCAGGGTCGGAACAAGGACATCGAGCGGTATCAGGCCGACCGGGATCTGATCGAACAGCGTATCAAAGCGCTCCATTTCAATATCGAGCAATGTGCAAGCGAACGCTCCCGGGGCGAGACGGAATGGGCGGAAGCGCAACAGGCGTTGGCGGCTCAGGAAAAACATGAGTCTTTCATCAAAGCGGAGATGAGCGATCTGCAAGGGCGCTGGGATGGTGTAAAACAGGAACTCGAACTGAACGAAGAAGCCCTGACCCGGGAACGCATTGATCTGGCCTCGATCAGGGAAAAACAGGACGGGGATGTCCGCACCCTGGGCAGACTCAAGCGTGACCAGGAAACCCTGGCAGCGGAAATCGAAACGAAGAAAAACGACGTGGCCGGAGCTGCTGAACAACTCGAAGATACCCGGAACCGGATTCTGGAAGAGGAAAACACCGTCAAGGCGCTTTATCTTGAACAGGAGGAACTGGAAAAAGCCCTGAATACCCGGCAGGAAGCCCTGCGGGAGCGCGAGGCCTTTCTGCGTAAGCAGGAAGCGGAGGCGGAAGGCATTAAAAAACAGCTCGCGGAAGTGGAAAAGGTGATGCGTGAAGCCGATCTGGAACTCCAGGAAATCCGCCTGAACCGGGAGCATCTGCAGCAAAACATCGAGGCAAGGTATCAGGTGGATCTTGAGACCTACCGGGAGTCATTTCAGCCGCTGGCTGAATCGGAAATCGCCTCGTTGACGGCGAAGCTGAAGAAAGACCGGGAAAGCGTCGACGCCTTTGGGGAAGTCAACCTCCTGGCGTTGACGGAGTACGAGGAGATCAAGGAACGGTACGAATTTCTGTCCCGCCAGTCGGCGGATCTTGTCGCCTCGCTGGAGAGCCTCCAGAAGACCATCGCCCGGATCAATCAGATTTCCCGGCAGCGTTTTGCGGAGACCTTCAACGCGGTCAACGAATGCTTTCGCCTCGTATTTACCCAGATCTTTCCGGGTGGACGGGGCGAATTGATGCTGACCGATGAAAAGGATCTGCTGGAAACCGGCGTCGATATCGATATCCAGATTCCAGGCAAGAAGGCCCAAAGCGTCAGCCTTCTCTCCGGCGGAGAAAAGACTCTTGCGGCCATTTCCCTCATTTTTGCCCTTTTGCTCTACCGGCCGACTCCATTTCTCATTCTGGACGAGGTGGACGCCGCCCTCGACGACGCCAACGTCAACCTTTTCAACCGCTTGATCAAAGACGTCGCACTCCGTTCCCAGGTCATGATGGTGACCCACAACAAACGGACCATGGAAGTGGCTGACAGTCTTTTTGGCGTCACGATGCAAAAGCAGGGTATCTCGAATCTCATTTCCGTCAACCTCAACTGATCAGCAATCCTCTCTTTACAACTTGTGCCAAACATGCTTATAAAACGGCTGGTGAAATCACCATAAGGAGTGGATATGGGTTTTTTCGGTAATGATAACAAAGGTTTCTTTGATCGTTTAAAAGACGGCCTGTCCAAAACACGGAAATTTCTTTTGAAGAATGTGGACGAGGTCATTTTGGGTGAAAAGAAGATCAGTCCCGAGCTGTTTGAGGAATTGGAGGAGGTACTCATAGCGGCCGATGTCGGGCCGGCTTTTACCTACGAACTGATCGAGCGGATGAAGGACGAGGTGAAGCGCAAGGATCTGTCCAAGGCCGATCTGCTGCGTCAGGTCCTGAAAGATACGATGGGGGATATTCTCAAAAAGAGCGAAGCGCCCCTGTTGATCCCCAAGGACAAACTGTTCGTGATGATGGTCGTTGGTGTGAACGGCACGGGGAAGACAACAACAATCGGTAAACTGGCGATGCGGTTTAAAAACAAGGGCATGCCGGTCATGATCGCCGCAGCGGACACATTCCGCGCGGCGGCGATTGAGCAGCTGGAGGTCTGGAGCGAGCGGGCCGATGTGCCCATCATCAAACAGAAAATGGATTCCGATCCCGCGGCGGTGGTTTTTGACGCCGTCCACGCCGCCCAGGCGGGGAGGGCGGACGTGATCATTATCGACACCGCAGGAAGGCTGCATACCAAAGTCAATCTGATGGAAGAGCTGAAGAAAATGAAGCGGATTCTGGCGCGGGAATTGCCCGGTGCGCCCCACGAAGTGCTTCTGGTTCTGGATGCGACCACGGGTCAGAACGCGGTGACCCAGGCAAAAATGTTCACGGAAGAAATCGGGGTGACGGGACTGGTGCTGACTAAGCTGGACGGGACGTCCAAGGGAGGTGTCATCATTCGGATCGCCCATGAACTCAAACTCCCGATCCGTTACATCGGTATCGGAGAGGGGATCGACGATCTCCGCCGCTTCAACAGCGAAGAATTCATTGACGCCCTTTTTGAACAGGGCGGATAGGCCTGTCTCAGCATGACGTCGGATCGGACTGACGAGAGAATCTTCGCGGTGGGAGATATCCATGGCTGCCTGGATCATCTTCGGCAGCTCATCGCGATGTTGCCGATCCGGAAGGGGAAGGATCGGCTCGTTTTTATCGGTGATTACATTGACCGGGGGTTCGACTCGCGCGGCGTCGTCGATTATGTGCGTTGTCTTCAGAAAGATCTGTGCGAAACGGTTTTTCTGATGGGCAATCACGAACAGATGTTCCTGGATTTTCTGGAGGGGCGCAACGCGGAGATGTTCCTCTATAACGGCGGACTGGAGACCCTGGTCTCCTATGGGTTGCACGGCCGCAAAGATGTGTCACCGGCCGATCTGTCGCCCGGGCATTTTGCTTTTTTTCAAAACCTGCGGCCCTATTATGAAAAGGACGACTTTATCCTGGTCCATGCCGGATTGCGCCCGGGCATTCCTCTTTCCGAGCAAAGTCTTGACGATCTCCTGTGGATTCGCTTTGATTTTATTAAAAGCGATTATGATTTCGGCAAAACCGTGATTTTTGGACATACACCACTTTCGAAAACCACCCCGTTTTACGGTGCGAAAAAGGTAGGCATCGATACGGGCGCCGTTTACGGCGGTCGCCTGACCTGCCTGGAGTTACCGTCGATGCGGCTTTATCAGGTATAACCAACCCCATGAAACTTATCGAGTGTGTTCCAAATTTCAGCGAGGGCAGAAATCAGCAGACAGTCGAAGCCTTGAGGCAGGCGGTACAGAAGATAGATGGCGTCCGGCTCTTGGATGCAAGTGCCGACGCCGATCACAACCGCTGTGTTCTTACGCTTATCGCGCCTTCCGAGGGGATCGTTGAAGGGGCCATGGCCGTTGCTGAAGAGGCCCTTCGGCGGATCGACATGCGCCGCCACGAGGGGATTCACCCCCGCATCGGGGCGGTTGACGTGGTCCCATTCATTCCACTGGGCGAAGCGACCATGGCCGAGGCCGTTACAGCAGCCCATTGCTTTGGACATGAATTCGCGAAGCGAACCGGCGTCCCCGTTTACTTTTACGGCGAGGCCGCCCTGAAACCGGAGCGTCGGCAACTGCCCGATGTCCGGCGGGGGGGCTATGAAGGTCTGACGGCCAGGCTGAAAGACCCGCAGTGGTATCCGGATGCCGGTGATGCGGTTTTTAATGAACACTGGGGGGCGACGGCGGTGGGCGCGAGAATCCCACTGGTAGCCTTTAATGTCAATCTGGACAGCACGGATTTGAGTCTGGCCCGGGAAATCGCCTGCGCCGTTCGGGAATCGAGCGGTGGATTTCCCTGCGTCAAGGCCATCGGTCTGTTCCTCGCCGGCAGGAACAAGATTCAGGTCTCGATGAATTTGACCGATTATCGCAAGACGTCGCTCCGTACCGTGTTCGATTCGATTGAGAAAATGGCTCGTACCCGCGGCGTTTCTATACTTCATTCCGAGTTGATCGGTCTGTTGCCCCGGGACGCTTTAGCCGATGCCACGCCTGAATACCTCCGGCTGATTGATTTTTCAGAGGATCGTATCATCGAGTCTCATTTCCAGTTTTGACTGTCCATTTAGCGCCAAGACTTTTCTATTTCGGCGGGGGGAATGAATTGACTTCACCGGGGTTTCATGTTAGGCAAACCCCGGGTGGAGTAAGCGGAAATGACAACAAAACTGCTGGTCAACATATTCATAAGGAGCCTTTTTATCCATTCGTTCCTGAACTTTCCACGGATGCAAAATTTGGGCTTTTGTTTTTCCCTGCTCCCTGTTTTAAAACAACTCCATCCGGCGCCTGAGGAAGAAATCGCCTTTCTCAAACGACACCTCCAGTTGTTCAATACCCATCCTTATTTGTCGGGAGCGATCATCGGTTCCGTGGTTAGGGAAGAGCTGCGGACCGGAGGCAGGGAAGGGGAAACGGCGGAGCGCCAGAAAAACACCTTCATGGCTCCCTATGCGGCCATGGGCGATCCTCTGTTCGGCGGCGCCCTGAAACCCTTCTGCTCGACCGTTTCGGTTTTGCTGGTTTTCATGGGTTTCGCGTTTGCGCCGGTTGTCTATCTGCTGCTTTTCAATCCAATCCATCTGTGGATCAGGGTGAAGGGTTTTCTGGTGGGCCTGCGAGAGGGAAACGGGGCCTTCCGGTATATTGCTGCCTTGAACCTTCCGCGGTTGACTGCGGTCATCCGCTCCATGGCGCTGGCTGTGATGGGCTTACTGGCGGCATATGTCCTGTTTTCTTTTGGGGCGGATTTAAAGCTCCGTTTTCCCGAAAACATCGCTTTGAGTTTGGCAGGATTGCTGACGGTCCTTTTATCTTATCGACTGATTAAGGCCGGGATACCCCAGACGGCTCTTTTTTATGGTTATGCTTTGCTCATGCTGCTCGGTTCCTGGTTCTTATGCTGATCATTAAAAGCTATGAAATTCGAAATAAACTCGGTCTTCATGCCCGGGCGGCCGCAAAAATCGTCAACGTCGCCGCCGCTTTCGAGGCTGACATTTTTTTAGAGCGGGATGGCATTGAGGTCAACGGCAAGAGCCTCCTCGGCATTTTGAACTTGGCATGCCCCAAGGGCAGTATCGTTTCCATCAAGGCTGAGGGCCCGGATGCGGACCAGGCCATGGAGAATCTGCGCAAATTGATCGAGGACAAATTCGGAGAAGATTAATGATTCTCGAAGATGATTCTGTAAAACGTACGCTTGTCTTGAAGGGGTTGGGGGTATCCCCTGGTATCGTCATCGGGAAAGCTTATATCTTCAATCAGTTCGATGCCCAGATCAAATTCTATAAACTCGAGGACGAATCGCTCGTTCAGCAAGAAATCGATCGCCTGATGATCGCCCTGGACGAATCGGAAAAACAGCTGGAAGTCATCAAGAATAAACTGAGAGAGGCCGGTGGCGAGGAACCGTCGATCATTATCGATGTTCACATCATGATCCTGCGGGATAAAATGTTTGTGAAACATACGATCGATAATATCCACGACAAAAAGGTCAATGCCGAATGGGCACTCAGCATGACGATCGATCATTACAAGAAACTTTTTGATAAGGTCGAAGACGAATACCTCCGGGGCCGTTACTATGACATTCAGTATGTGGGCCGTCGGGTAATCCGCAATCTATCGGGTGGCAAAAAAGAAGTCATGACCGATATCGGTGAAGGCGTCATCGTAATTGCTTCCGATCTTTCCCCGGCCGATACAGCTCAGATGATGTTTCACAAAGTACTGGGATTTGCCACGGATATCGGCGGCCGAACATCCCACACGGCGATTGTCGCGCAGTCGATAGAGATTCCGGCCGTTGTCGGTCTCGAGTACATCACGAAAGTCGTTCGAACCAACGATGATGTGATTATCGACGGCGCTACGGGCTTGGTGATCGTTCATCCCGATCCGGAGATCCTGAATCGTTACGAGGAAAAACGCCGGCATTTTCTTGACCTGCGCGAGGATTTCCTCCAGTTTGCGAAATTGCCCGCCATAACGAAAGACCACAAGCGGATCGAAATCGGCGGCAATATCGAGTTTGTCGAAGAAATCCCCTCGGCGGTATCGCACGGGGCGGAAGGGATCGGTCTCTACCGAACGGAATTCATCTATCTCAACCGGGAACAGTTGCCTACGGAAGAGGACCACTTCCAGATCTACCGTCAGGTGGTTGAGTCCCAGGGGATCGGCTGGTCCACGATCCGCACCTTCGATCTGGGTGGCGACAAATTTTTCTCCCGTCCTAAGCTGGCCAAGGAAATGAACCCGCAGATGGGGCTGCGGGCGATCCGTTTCTGTCTTAAAGAAATCGAAATGTTCAAAACCCAGATACGCGCCATCATCCGGGCGAGCGCCTACGGCAAGGTCAAGATTCTTTTCCCCATGATCTCGGGTCTGGAAGAAATTCTTCAGGCAAAACGAATATATAATGACGTCAAAGCCGATCTTCAGGCTCAGGGCATTCCTTTTGGTGAGGATATGCAGATCGGAGTCATGATTGAGGTTCCTTCAGCGGTGATCATTGCCGACGCACTGGCCAAAGAAGTCGATTTCTTCAGCATCGGGACCAACGACCTGATCCAGTATGTCCTGGCTATCGACCGGATCAACGAGCGGGTAACCTATCTTTACGAACCCCTGCACCCGGCGGTGCTGCGCATGATCCGGCAAACCGTCGATGCGGGCCATAACGCCGGTATTCACGTCGCCATGTGCGGTGAAATGGCCGGTGAACCTCTCTACGGCATGATCCTGCTGGGTTTGGAGCTGGATGAACTGAGTATGAATCCCACGCTTATCCCCCGGGTAAAAAAAATCATCCGAGAGACGACCGTTCAGGAGTCCAAGGCGTTGCTGCAGCGGGTTATGACTTTTTCATCAGCCGTTGAAGTCCGGGAGTATGTCGAACAGACCATGAGGGAAAGATTTCCCGGGGAATTTTCCGCTGCGTAATCTGTATCGGATTAATTTAGTGTGAAACGTCCGCCCCGTGCGTGATGCGGGTTGTCGAGAGGAATGATGCACCTGTCCGTTCAGCCGTTCCAGCACACCGAAAACGGAAATCACCAGGAAAAGATCATCAAGCCGAACATTGCCGCTTTCGGAGACGGATTTGTTAAAAACATCTCCCGCCGGGTCCGGTTTATGGAAGAGCAGGCGCAGGCAATCCGGCATCTCGCTTCCCAGGGGATTGTCGTCTATGCGCTGAAGAACAAGAGCCGACTGAACAGTCTGCTGCTTAAGGAAATCACCCTTCTCCAGGGGCTTCCTGTGCCCCTGTGGTCTCTGGGCGAAGATCCCGCTCTGACCGATCTTCCCGACGCCATTCGCAACGTCACGACTAAGCCGGAAACGACCGTTGATATGGACTTCCTGACACGCGAAAACGCCGTGGTCCATCTTGGCAGTTCCCGTCTAGTCAATGACCCGGCCGTGGAAACGGCGCTCCAGGAACTGATCCAACTGCAGGAAAAGTCGCCCCGTCCCGTTTTACTGGTTCCGCTGCTGATTTCTTACGGCCGGCGCAGGGACATCCAGGATGAAAGCCTCTACAACATCCTTTTCGGTCAACACGACGATGTCGGTCCCATCCGTCGCTTGATCACCCTGCTGCGCTATGCCGACAAGGTTTCGGTCATTGCCGCCGAATCTGTGAATCTACAGACCTATCTGTCGGAGCACAGGGGGATGACCCGGGAAGAACGCCTGGTCCGTCTCCGGGGGGACCTGATCGATCGGATCGATGAGGAACGGGAAACGACGATCGGCCCCGTGCTCAAGTCCCGCCCGGAATTCATCGATATGATTCTGCAGGATCAGGATTTCAACGATTATCTGCGCCAGGTGGAGGGGAAAGAAAAGAAGCCGCTACCTGTTCTTTTGAAGGAATCGAGGCGTTACCTTAACGAAATTGCCGCCGATTACAGTGAAGTCATTGTCGAGTTCTGGGACAAGGTCCTGACCTGGCTTTGGAAGAACATCTACGACGGGGTGATCATCGACCGTAAAGGCATGGCCCGGGTTCGGAATATTTCCAAGGAAATGCCCCTTGTGGTCGTCCCCTGCCATCGTAGCCACATTGACTACCTGCTTTTATCCTATGTTTTTTATAAGGAGAACATTCAGTTACCCTTCGTCGCCGCCGGGATCAATCTCTCGTTCTGGCCTATCGGCTATATCTTCAGGAAATCCGGGGCGTTTTTCATCCGCCGGTCCTTCAAGGGGCTTGATCTCTACAGTGAGGTATTTTCCCGCTATGTGAAAGCCATGCTGAATGAAAGGATGCCCATCGAATTTTTCATCGAGGGCGGACGGAGTCGTACAGGGAAGATGGTTATGCCCAAGTTCGGATTGCTTTCGATGATTCTTAAGGCTTACCAGCAAAAGGGCGAAGGCAACCTGGGGATTATCCCCGTCTATATCGGTTATGACCGTGTGATCGAGGAAAAATCCTACATCAAGGAACTGGAAGGTGCGAGCAAAACCAATGAAAAGGCCTCCGATGTGATCCGGAGCCGCAAGGTTGTGAAAAAGCGCTACGGCCATGTCTATGTGAACGTGGGTGAACCGATTCTCTTCAAAGAATACATGGAGAAACAGGGTCTTGCCCTGGATGCGCTGGATGACCGTGAGCGTCAGGCGCTGTATCGTAAGATCAGTTACGAGATCGCCCTGGCGATCAACCGGGTTTCCGTGGTGACTCCCAGTGCGTTGGCCGCCGCCGCCTTCTTAGCCCATGATCGGAAGGGTATCCGACATGATCGCTGGCAATTCACCCTGGATGTCTTCCAGGATTACCTGACCTATTGTCAGGCGCCCTTTTCCGTGACGTTTGAACGGGAATATCAGGCCATGGACAAGGCTGTGGCGCTTTTCGTCAGGGAAGAGATGATCGCGGTGGACGGTGCAGGGCAGGGTGCGGCGGCACAGAACGAGGCGATCTACACCCTTCAGGCGGAAAAGCGTCTGAGCATGGATTATTACAAGAATATGATCGTCCATTATTTCCTCCCTGTTGCCTTTGTCGGGTTGTCCGCCTTCACCACCAGCGATAACAGTATTACTTTTGCGACCCTATCCGGTGATTACGCATTTCTGAAGAAACTCTTCCGTCACGAGTTCATTTTCGACGACGAACGGTCGGACGCTGATGAAATACGGCAAAGTCTCGCCTATCTTCAAACCCGTGGCTACGTGGACTATGAAGAGGACGGGACGACACCGATTCCGGTCCGCCTCATCAACGGCGGCAAGGAAGTCCTGAAGACGTTTGCCGGTTTGTTGCAGACGCACCTGGAATCCTACTGGCTCGTGACGCGAAGCATTTCCCTGATCGAGCATCAGGGACGGGAGGAAAAAGACTGGCTGCGGGAAATCCGCCGCCTGGGGCTGAAGTTTTATAAGGACGGAGAGATTCGCCGCTATGAATCCCTGTCGCAGCAAAATTTTCAGGGGGCGCTTAGGTTTCTAACGGAAGCGGGTCTCATTTCCCCGATGGAAAAGGAGACCCGCAAGATTTACCAGGTATGTGGTTCACCGGAGATACTGGATGATATTCGCCGCCGCATTTTCCGCTACCTCTATTGATTAACGCTTAGCTGTCAGGTTCATGGCTTCATCGGGAAGCAAAAACGCCCCACGGCCACGGTACACGGCATAATCGCCCATTTCTTCTTCAATCCGGAGCAGCCGGTTGTACTTCGCCAGACGTTCGCTCCGGGAGAGCGATCCCGTTTTGATCTGGCCGCAGTTGGCCGCCACGGCGACATCGGCCATGAAGGTGTCTTCCGTTTCACCCGACCGGTGAGAAATTACGGTTGTATAACCTGCTTCTTTGGCAATCTGGATCGTTTCCAGGGTTTCCGTTAGCGTGCCGATCTGGTTCAGTTTAATCAGAATCGAGTTGGCCACGCCGTTGGTGATGCCCCGTTCCAGCCGCAGCTTGTTCGTGACGAACAGATCGTCTCCCACAATCTGAATTCTGGAACCCAGGACTTCGGTCATATGTTTCCAGCCGTCCCAGTCGTTTTCGTCCAGACCGTCCTCGATGGAAAGGATGGGATAGTTGGCAACAAGATTTTCATAGAAGGAAACGAGTTCCCTGGCATTCTTTTTGGGTTTCTTTTCCGCAGCGAGGGTATACTTGCCGTCCTGGTAGAAGGAACTCGCGGCGGCGTCGAGGGCGATGCCGATATCTTCGCCCAGGGCATAACCGGCTTTCTGAATGGCCGTGCAAATCAGGTCGAGGGCCTCCCCATTTGATTTCAGATTCGGGGCAAAGCCGCCTTCATCGCCGACGGACGTGTTGTAACCCTTGCTTTTGAGGACCGCCTTCAGATTATGAAAGGTTTCGGCGATCATGCGCAGACCGTCCCGGAAGCTTTTGGCCCCGACCGGCATGATCATGAATTCCTGAATATCGACGTTGTTGTCGGCGTGCTGACCGCCGTTTAAGATATTCGCCATCGGTACGGGCAGGTCCTTGGCAATGACGCCGCCCAGGTAACGGTAAAGGGGCATGTCGTGCACGGCGGCGGCGGCGCAGGCGCAGGCCATGGAGACGCCCAGAATCGCATTGGCGCCGAGGGAACTCTTGTTCTCCGTTCCGTCAAGGGCGATCATCGTATAGTCGATGGCCCGTTGGTGCGTGCAGCACATGCCGGTGATCTTTGGACCGATCACATGGGTGACGTTGTGGACGGCTTTCTGGACGCCCTTGCCGAGGTAGCGCTTCGGGTCTCCGTCCCGCAGTTCCAACATTTCATGTTCTCCTGTGGATGCGCCCGACGGGACCGCCGCCCGGCCGGTAACGCCGGAAGCCAAGGTGACTTCGGCCTCAACGGTAGGGTTTCCCCGGGAATCGATGATTTCTCTTGCGTGTACATGGGTTATTTCGGTCATGGCAGCCTCCACGTTGGTGTATTTTGCAGTATCTATAACAGACAGGCTGAAAAAAACAAGCCCATATCCTTTGCGTCCCGGGAATGACGAAACCCCATCTTGCAGGTCAACGCTGCAAATTATCTGCAACAGGCAAGCAATGAGCGGATCGTATTGCGCACGGCACGCCGCAGGGGTTCAGATATCATAGTGTCCGGAGGCTTCCGGCTGATAGAGCGTCTGGATGACCTTAAGCCTTCTCGTTCCTCCGGGCACATCCCATTCGATGACATCGCCAACGCGATAGCCAAGCAGAGCCATGCCGATAGGCGCCATGACAGAAATGCGATGATCTTCCGCGTTTGCATCCTTCGGAAAGACAAGGGTCCAAATGATTTCCTCTCCCGTATTCAGATCCTTCAGATAAGCGGTTGAATTCATTGTTATGACGTCTGCGGGTACCTTCTTGGGATCGACAATTTCCGCACGCTCAAGCTCTTTTTCCAGAATTTCAATGGGTATTTTCTTCTGGTGTGCCGAATGACGGTATGCTTCGATTAAATCGGTCAGCCGGTCCAGATCGAAAGTCGTGATATAGATTTTTTTATGAGTCATGATACATCCTTTCCGCAGTTCTTTTATTACTCAACAGGAGCTGTTATTCGTTGTGCACACTATACCACACTCGAGGAAATTATGGGCAAAGAAAACACCTTAATCTTATTCATATATTGTCTGTTTTCTCCCCCCCATGTCCCCGACACATCAGACATATAAGCATCTCTGTGCTTCATCATGATGATTTCCATGGATCATGCCGGGCGCAATCCCGATTCAAGTCTGAACGGAACCGCTTCCGGTCGTCTCGGCCATAAAAGCTGTGTTGCAATCGGTATTTTTGTCATTTCGACCGCAGGAATAAATCTTTAATTTAAGACACTTTTGTATGTCAAGATTTATCGCATTCGCGTGAGATGACCTTTTTTGTAATGATGTCACCGTAATCTGCTCCGGACGCCATTTTCAGGACCGTCGTCCTGCAATGGAAGGCCGGGTCGATTGGCGCTGTGACAAAGCACATAAATTATAAGGATAACGAATCCGGTCCCGGTAAAGAGACTTGCCATAAAGGGCGTTCTCGGATAGGATGGGCGGCCTGGAATGGGAGTCGAATAAATGGAGCAACCGGTAAGAACAAAACGATATTTACACCTGAAAAAATGGCTGGAAAAAGCCATTATCGAATATAGCATGATCGAAGAGGGAGACCATGTCCTTGTAGGCGTTTCCGGCGGAAAGGACAGCATGGTCCTGCTGGACCTGCTGAACACGCCGATGCTCTTCGTGCCCG
Organism: uncultured Syntrophales bacterium; assembly: GCA_964494155.1. Lineage (GTDB taxonomy): Bacteria > Desulfobacterota > Syntrophia > Syntrophales > JAAYKM01 > JAAYKM01. Next base: position 1,350 of record CAZBQX010000004.1, on the reverse strand, counting down.
CTTTTTCGCTGACGGCGGTGCACATCGACATGGGTTTCGATCCCTCCCATTGGGGCCATGACACCCTAAAGAGGCATTTTGAAGCGGGAGGCTATGCCCACGCCATCGAGAAAAGCGACATCGGCCCCCTGTCTCACAGTGATTACAACCGGAAGAACCCCTGTTTTCTCTGTTCACGCCTGCGGCGGAAGCGCATCTTTGAAATCGCCGCAGAAAAGGGGTGCAATAAAATCGCCTTGGCCCACCATCGGGACGACATGATCGAGACGCTTTTGATCAACCTGTTTTACGGCCGGGAGATCAGCACCATGATGCCCGTTCAGTCCATCTTCGGAGGGAAAATGCATATCATCCGGCCGCTCAGTTACCTCCGGGAGGGTTTGATCAGGAAATACGCCGCGGAAAGGGGGTTACCCATTCTTAAAAACCCCTGTCCATCGAGTGACGATTCCAAACGGCTTTACGTGAAAAACCTGCTGAATGAAATGGAAAAGGATAACCGGAAGGTTCGGGACAACATTCTCCGGGCGATGACCCACGTCAAAGTGGATTATCTTCCGAAAAAGTATGTCAAGACGGCAAGTTAGCAGTACCGGGAAGAGGGCACGTGACGAAAAAAGATTCACCCATCAAGATCATCGCCCAGAACAAAATGGCGCGGATCAATTACGAAATCTCCGATACCTTCGAGGCAGGGATCGTCCTCGTCGGTACGGAGGTGAAGTCTCTGCGCGATGGCCGGGCCAACCTGAAAGACAGCTACGCCCAGGTTCAAAATGAGGAGGTGTTTCTCCACGATCTCCACATCAGCCCCTACACCCATGGGAACCGCTACAACCACGAACCGCTCCGGACGCGGAAGCTGCTGCTCCACAAGCGGGAGATAAAACGCCTGTATGGCCGGACGCAGGAGAAGGGCTTTTCCCTGATCCCGACCAAGCTGTACTTCAAAAACGGGAAGATCAAGGTCGAGATCGGCCTGGGTCGGGGGAAGAAACTTCATGATAAACGTGAGGACCTCAAACGCCGGGAAGACGAGCGTGAGATTGAGCGGCATTTCCGTGGCCGGGGTTAACACCCTATCTTAAAAAAATTCTGTATTTTTTTCGTCTTTGTCATTTCGAGCGTAGAGACGGTGTCTCAACTTGTATTTTTGTCATTTCGACTGTAGGGAGAAATCTTGATCCACGTAGGTCAGAGAGAATTCTCGTCGTTAAGGTTCCTCGAAATGACAATATAAAAGCCTATGAGCCCATCTGTGGCTTGACTTTCGCCCGGGGAGGCACTATATTCCGTTCACATTTCAAATTCTTTCTCAATTTGGGGGCGTCACGGTTTCGACGGGGATAG
>CAZBQX010000003.1:64948-110593 GCA_964494155.1 uncultured Syntrophales bacterium | reverse complement strand
ACAAAAGACCGGCGAAGACGACCAGCCAGGTCTGGTGGGTGTGCCACACGCCGGAGAAGCTTTCCGTCATGTCCGACAAAACATGCTGATCTCGTATCCACAAACTCAAGATGCCGATGCCGGAGACCAGGCCGTCCGAAATCAGATAGGTGAGGAAAACCAGGGCCAAGACCAGCATCCAGGCGTAGCCGATATAGGGTTGCCAGCATTCATGAATCATGATTCACTCCCCGCCGGAAAGAGGCTGCAAGGCCGCTTGTTGCCGCCGGCGATTCCAGATCGGGTCCCCGGGCGATGATGCGTGCCGCGACATAGAGAAAAATCATGAAAAGGACTGAATAACCGATAACATAGGCGCTGAAGGTCAGGCCGACATGTCCCACCGGCAACTGGGAAACCGCGTCATGGGTCCGCATCACCCCCTGAATGATCCAGGGTTGTCGCCCCATTTCCCGGACGACCCAGCCTGCCTCCACGGCCAAATAGGCGGCGGGACCGGCCAGCATCCAGGCGTAGAGAAACCACCTGTTTTTGACGAGGGCTTCTTTATCCAGCCCACCCTTGTACCACAGCCAGGCGGTCCAAAGCATAAGAAACAAGAGGGCGAAGCCGATGGAGAACATGACCCGGAAGGCGTAAAACGGCACGACAACAGGAGGCATATCTTCCTTGGCGAATTCATTCAAACCGATGACCGTGCCGGTCGGATTGTAGGTGAGAATGAGGCTTAAGACATAGGGTATTTCGATGGCCCAGTCGTTCCGACCCCGTTCAGGGTTCGGCCAAGCGGCGAGAATCCAGGAGGCCCCTTCACCCGGAGGATTGGTGTCCCAGTGGGCCTCGATCGCGCCCAGCTTGGCCGGCTGGTGTTTGGCGACGGCCTTGCCGGAAAAATCGCCCTGCACCACCTGGAGAAACGCCAAAGCGAAAGCCGCGATGGCGGCCATTTTGAAGGACCGCAGGAAGAAATCCGTATGCTGCTGACGCAGCAGATACCAGGCGGAAATGCCCCCGACAACGAACACAGTGGTTTCCAGACAGGCCAGGTACATGTGAAGAAAAGCGGTCAGAAAATCCGGATTGAAAATCGCCTGAAAATAATCGGTGACGACATAATGAACGCCGTTGAAAACGACCCCGGCAGGTGTCTGCATCCAGGAGTTGGCCGACATGATCCAGAAAGCGGAAATCGTGCTCCCCAGGGCGACCATTCCCGTTGAAAACAGATGCAGCCCCGGTGGCAGGCGTTTCCACCCCCAGACCATGATGCCCAGGAATGCCGACTCCAGCATGAAGGCCGTTGTGGCCTCGATGCCGATCAGTTCGCCGATGAATCCCCCCCGTTCCGCCGCGAAACGGGCCCAGTTCGTTCCGAACTCAAACGACAGGGGGATGCCCGTCACGACACCCATGGCGAAATTCAGAATGAAGAGCTTGGTCCAGAACCGGGCCTGCCGATAATAGAAGAGGTCCTGACGTTTCAGCCAAAGCCATTCCATCAAGAAAATCCAGATGCCGAGGCCGATGCCCATGATTGGCCAAAGAATATGAAAAAGGGCCTTGAAGGCAAACTGCAATCTGGACAGGATCAAGGCATCGGAAAAGAAATCCATGGGGCCTCCCGGATGAAACGAAGGACTTAATCCAACAATAAACACAAAGCCCGAACCGGCTATGGAAAATTTGAGTAACAGCTTTAATGGTCACCGTCAAGACCTTTGTGGCAAAAATCCGGTTCATGGTGTAATCAATCCACGCAGGAGTAAATCACGTCATGAAAAAATTCCGTTTGGTGACCGAGTTCGAACCCCGCGGCGATCAGCCCGCGGCCATTGCCAAACTGGTTTCCGGTGTTGAGGCGGGAAAGGCGCATCAGGTTCTGCTGGGAGTAACGGGATCGGGAAAGACCTTTACCATCGCCAACGTCATCGCGGCGGTGCAGCGACCGGCTCTGGTGATCGCCCCGAACAAGACCCTGGCGGCCCAGCTCTACGGTGAATTCAAGAACCTTTTCCCGGAAAACGCCGTGGAGTATTTCGTCAGTTATTACGATTACTATCAGCCGGAAGCCTACATACCGAGCACGGACACCTACATCGAGAAGGATTCATCGATCAACGACATGATCGATAAGATGCGCCATGCGGCCACCCACAGTTTGTTCGAGCGCAACGATGTCATTATCGTCGCCAGCGTCTCCTGCATCTACGGTTTGGGATCGCCGGAGGCCTACTCCGGGATGCTAGTCCGTCTGGAAGAAGGGATGGAAATCGACCGTGAAGCGGTCCTGCGTAAGCTGATCGAAATTCAATATGAGCGAAATGACATCGATTTTCATCGCGGGACGTTCCGGGTGAGGGGGGATATCCTGGAGATTTTTCCGCCCTACGAGGAAGATCGGGCTTACCGGGTCGAGTTTTTCGGCGATACGGTGGAAGCCATCTGGATGACGGACCCCCTGCGGGGGAAGAAAATCGAGGAATTGAAGCGACTTGCCGTCTATCCGGGGAGCCATTACGTGACCACCCGGGACAATCTGAACCGAGCGATAGGCGATATCCGGGAAGAACTGGCCGAGACGCTCCGCGATTTAAAAGAGCAGAACAAGCTCCTGGAGTATCAGCGGTTGGAGCAGCGGACGCATTTCGACATCGAAATGATGGAGGAGATGGGTTACTGCCAGGGTATCGAAAATTATTCCCGTCATCTGACGGGTCGCAACCCAGGGGAGTCGCCGCCAACGCTCATGGAGTACCTGCCTCAGGACGCCCTGATCATTCTCGACGAAAGCCATGTGACGATTCCCCAGTTGATCGGCATGTACCGGGGAGACTGGTCGCGGAAGGAAACCCTGGTCAAGTTCGGTTTTCGCTTGCCCTCGGCCCTGGATAATCGGCCGCTCCGTTTTGAAGAGTACGAGCGCTTTCCCCAGCAGCGGATTTACATCTCGGCCACCCCCGCCCAATATGAACGTGGCAAGGCTGAGGGGGACGTCGTGGAACAGATCATCCGTCCGACGGGACTCATCGATCCCGAAATTGTTATCAAACCCGTGACCCATCAGGTGGACGACCTCCTGGGCGAGATCCGGGAGCGTGTGAAAAAAGCGGAACGGGTCCTGGTGACGACTTTGACGAAACGGATGGCGGAAAACCTGACGACGTATTACCATGAGCTGGGCGTACGGGTGAAATATCTCCACTCAGATGTGCAGACACTGGACCGGGTGGAAATCATACGCGATCTGCGCCTGGGCGCTTTCGATGTCCTGGTGGGGGTCAACCTGCTGCGGGAAGGTCTCGATCTGCCTGAGGTTTCCCTGGTCGCCATTTTAGACGCCGACAAGGAAGGGTTTTTGCGGTCGGAGCGCTCCCTCATCCAGACCAGCGGCCGCGCCGCAAGAAATGTCGCCGGAAAGGTGATCATGTACGCCGACCGGATGACCGGATCGATCCGGGCCTGCCTAAGAGAAACGACACGCCGCCGGAAAATCCAGCATCAATACAATGAGGAGAACGGCATCACACCCGAGACGGTGACGGCCAATATTCACAATATTCTCCACTCGATATACGAGGCCGATTATGTCGATCTGGGTTTAATTGAGGAAAAAACACCGCCCTATCATTCCGTGGGCGATCTTCAGGAGGAAATTGCCCGTCTGACCCAGGAGATGAAAAAACGAGCGAAAGATCTGGAGTTTGAGAAAGCCGCCGAAATACGCGATCAGATTGCAGAATTGCGCAAGTGGATGCTAACGTAGATCGCGTATTATTTGGATGTTTAATATATTTATCATTCCAGCGCCGGGGCCGTGTCGCAATGACAGAGATTAAAATTGTGACCGTCATACCGGCGAAAGCCGGTATCCGGAACATGCTTCTCTCATACTGGATTCCGTGTAGCGCTTCGTTTGCGCGGAAGGAGTAAAGGGTAATTATGACAAAGTCTTGTAGGCCTGAATCCATTTCCAGTGCTCAACAACCTGCGCATGGATGCCGGATCAGGTCCGGCATGACAACTCATTTGCTTTGTCACTTCGACCGCAGGGAGAAATCTTAAATCGTTTTCTTTTAATAGGATTAATCGGAGAAGATTTCATTGAAAGCGGTCAGGGTTTTTGTTAGCCTGCCGGCGAAAAGTTTTTGTTGCCATGTCATTCTTCAGCCGAAGAATCTATTTATGTCATCATGCTGTGCCTAGAGATTCTTCGTTTCACCCAGAATGACCACCAACATGACGCGAGTATGATGACACAGTTCCGCAAATGACAGACAAAAAACGGAAATTCAAAGCATCAAATCAAACAAGAGTAAGCGGATATGGAAAATAAAATTGCCGTCTTATCCCGGGATGTGGCCAACCAGATCGCCGCAGGTGAGGTGGTCGAACGGCCGGCATCTATTTTGAAGGAACTGCTGGAGAACGCCATCGACGCCGGCGCAGACGATCTGGGCGTCGATCTTGAGCAGGGCGGATGCAAATCCATCCGGGTTGTAGATAACGGGCGCGGTATTGCAGCGGATGAGATCGGACTGGCTTTCCAGCGGCATGCCACCAGCAAAATCCAGTCGGTTGACGATATTTTTCATATCGTGACCTATGGTTTCCGCGGCGAGGCCCTGCCCAGTATCGCCTCGGTCGCCCGGGTAGAGATGACCAGTCGCAGCCGGGGCGCCCTGTCGGGATGCCGGATCGTGTTAGACGGCGGGAGAATCGAATCACAGCAAGACATCGGATGCCCTGAAGGCACGGTGGTTAAAGTGACCCATATCTTCGATCACGTGCCCGCCCGGAAAAAATTTCTGAAGTCCGTTTCAGCGGAGCAGGCCGCCTGCATGGAGATGCTGGTCAGGATTGCCATGAGTCAGCCGGCCGTCCGGCTTATAGTGACATCCAACGGCCGGGAAATTCTCCGCGTGCCTCACACAACAGATATATCCGAACGGCTTGCCTTGATCCTGGGTGAAGATACGTCAAGCCACATGATCCGGATTGAGGGTCAAAAGGGAGAGGTCCGGTTGCATGGACTGATCACCCGGCCGGATTATTCCCGTGCGAACGCGAAGGGCTACTACTTCTTTATCAACGGGCGGTTTGTCAAAGACGCCCTGATCAGCCACGCCGTTATGACGGGTTACCGGCGGGTCATTGCGGAGAAGCGCTATCCCGTGCTGGTGTTTTTTATCGAAGTGCCGCCGGAAGATGTTGACGTGAATGTTCACCCGGCTAAAACGGAGGTGCGTTTTCGCAATCCGCGGGATATTTATGACTGCGTCGTCGAGACCATTGTGGCCAAACTTGCCGTTGTCCCGGAAAGCGAAAGGGCTTCGTACGATGCGCACCGGGAACAAACGGAAGTCTCTTATCATCAGCGGGTAGAGGAGGCCCTCAAGCGTTATACCCTGGTGACAGGCGGGAGTCGCCCCACCTATGCGCACCGGGATGAGCGTCGACCGGAGCCGCCGCTGATGGGCTTATGGCGTGATCCGGTTTCACGGCCGGAGGCGGAATCGCTACCGGGTGGTCTACCGGAACAATCCCTTCGGTTTTCCACATTGGCTTACCTGGGACAGGTGGGCGCAACGTACTTGATTTTTTCCGGCGGGGATAAGCTGGTGGTCATGGATCAGCATGCCGCCCACGAACGGATTCTCTTTGAAAAAATCCGTTCTGCCGCCCAAAAACACGCCGGTTTCCGGCAGGCGCTTCTGGTACCCGAGGTGTTAAGTTTATCCCCGGCGGAATATGAACAGTTCATTCAGTCGCGGGACATTCTGGCTGATGCCGGTATCGATATGGAACCCTTCGGCGGCCATTCCCTCGTGCTGAAAACCGTTCCGGGACCGCTCGCGAATCTCTCACCCAAGCAATTTCTGCCGGATCTGGTCGGTGAAGTGCTTGCCGGGGGGAAAACCGCATCCACCCTGGCGTTGAAAGAGAGGCTGTTCGCCGTCATGGCCTGCAAGGGGGCCGTCAAGGCCAATCACACCCTTGCCTCAGAAGAGGTGAAGGCATTGTGTGCCGAAATGGACAACACCCCGTTCAATGCCACCTGCCCCCACGGCCGACCCGTTTACCTGATCTATCACCAGACGGATCTGGAAAAGCTGTTCAAAAGGACATGAATCATCCCAATCCCCCGCTGATTGTCATTGTCGGTCCCACTGCTGCAGGAAAAACCGCCGTTGTGAATGCCCTCGCGGCGGAAAGACCGGGGTTGATCATCAGCGCCGATTCGATGCAGGTGTACCGCTACATGGACATCGGCACGGCCAAACCGACGCCGGCAGAACGGGCGCAATTCTCGTATCATCTCCTTGACGTGGTGAATCCCGACGAAACGTTCAACGGGGCCATGTTTCTGGATATGGCCCGAACGGTGATCGCAGAGAATGCGGAGCCCGGGCAACCGATCTATGTGGCCGGCGGCACGGGACTTTACGTGCGAATCCTCCTTGGCGGTCTGATCGACGGTCCTGGACCGGATGAAACGCTTCGGAAACATTACAAAAGTCTGGAAAGGGAATACGGCAAAGCCCATCTCTACGATTTGCTGTGCCGGCGCGATCCGCAGGCGGCCGCACGGATCAACCCGAACGATGCCGTCCGGATGATTCGTGCGCTAGAAGTCCTCGATCTGACAGGAGAATCCATTGTCAAGAAGCAGACGGAACATGCCTTTCAGGAAAAACAGCATTACCGGTATCTGAAAATCGGAATCCGGCAGGAGAAGGAAACGTTGCAGCAACGGATTGAAAAGCGGGTTGATCTGATGATGGAAAGGGGGCTTCTGCAGGAAGTGGAAATGCTCCTGGCGAGGCGCTATGGTCCGGAGCTCAAGTCGATGCAGTCCCTGGGCTACCGGCACATGGTGCAATGTCTCCGAGGAGAGTGGCTTCTGAATGAAGCCGTTGCCGCCATGAAACGGGATACCTGGCAGTACGCGAAAAGGCAGATGACCTGGTTTAAAAAGGATGAAGAAATCATGTGGTTCGCGCCGGAAGATGTTGCCGGAATTCGACGTCAAATTGAAGCCTTTCTTGCTTGAAATCAACGACGAAAAGGTGAAAAACCTTGACTTCACAAAGCGATAAATATATGGAAGTACCCGAACTAAAGCGGTTTGGAGCCAAAAACAAGACAGATTATATATGAAAAGGAGTGACCGGTGGCCGTTCAAGCAAAGTGTGCAAGATGGTTCATGCTCATGCTGGTTCTTTTGATTGCCGTGACTTTAGTGTCTTGCGGCTCAAAGAACAAAAAACCGACCGTCGTGAAGCCGCCTGTCGTTCGGGTGGAACCGTCCGATGTCTACACCGATGCCGGTTTGCAGCTTCTGGAAAAGGGGCAGTACGACGATGCGGATCGTGAATTTGCCTGGGCGTTAACCAAGAACCCGAAAAATGCTCGGGCCGCGATCGGAAGGAGCATTGCCCGAATCTACCAGGGCGATTACGATGAAGCCCTGGATGATCTGAAAAGCGGCTGCAAGTATGCGAAACAAAATGAAGATAAGGTCTTCTGCCAGGTGGCGCGGATCAGAATTTATACCAAAGATAAACGGGACAAGCGGTGGTTTCTGAAAGCCAAGGAGGCCTTTGACACCGCGACTAAAATCGATCCCCAAAACAGTGATGCCTACTTCTACATGGGCTTTGCTTTCCGGGACAGTCTGAATTTTGATGAAGCGGGGAAGATGTTCCGGGAAGTCATCGCTATCAACGACAGGCATGTGAAGGAAGCAGAGATTCAGGCGGACCGGATCCAAAAAATTCAGGGGGCCATGGCCTCAACGAAAACAGGAAGAACCATTGCCCTGGCGGACCGCATCACACGTGCCGATTGCGCCGCCATCATTGTGGAAGAGATCAAACTGGAAAAAAACTTAAGACGGCAGGATCCGAACGCCGCTCCCGTGACGGATAAAACAAAGGACAAAAAAGTCGAAAAAGGGAAGGCCACGGCCAAGGACATTGCAGAGCACCCGTTTCGGGTTCACATTGAAGAGGTTTTGACACTGGGGATCAAGGGACTGACGAAGTACCCCGATGGGTCGTTTCGACCGGAAGAAGGTGTCAACCGGGCGGCCTATGCCGTCATTATGGAAGACATTCTCGAAAGGTTGACCGGCAATACGGAATTGAAAAAGCCGTTTCAGGGGACCCCATCGCCTTTCCCGGATGTCAAAGCCGATTATCCATATTACGAGGCCGTCATGGTGGTGACGTCACGGGGCATTATGGAGAAGAAAAACGCAAATGAAGACACATTTGCGCCCCTGGCTCCCCTGTCGGGAGCGGAGGCCCTGTTGATTGCACGAAAACTAAAAGAGGATTTAAAAATAAACTAAAAGCCAAGAAGATAATAACGTTCGGAAGATATATTCCCGGGAAGGATCTTTATCCGCTTTACTCCCTCTGAATCCGCCGTCGGCGTTGATCTCAGGGGGATCGTGATTTTAGAGCGAAGATTTTCGGGGCAGTTGGAAGACGAATCAGGAGCAGGTTATGTCAAGCGAAGAACTCAGTAAGAATTTTGAACCCCATCAAGCAGAAGAGCGCTGGTATGCATACTGGCTGGAAAATCGATTTTTTCACGCGGAAGATCAAAGTGAGAAACCCCCGTTTGCAATCGTGATTCCCCCGCCGAACGTAACGGGCATTTTACATATGGGGCACGCTCTGAATAATACGTTGCAGGACATCATCATCCGTTACAAAAGGATGCAGGGATTCAACACACTCTGGATGCCGGGAACGGATCACGCCGGTATTGCGACCCAGAACGTCGTGGAGCAGGAATTGGCGAAGGAAGGCATTTCACGCCACGATCTGGGCCGTGAAAAATTCATCGAGCGGGTCTGGGAATGGCGCAAAAAATACGGCGGCGCCATCATCAACCAGTTGAAAAGACTGGGCAGTTCCTGCGACTGGGAGCGGGAACGCTTCACCATGGACGAAGGGTTGAGCAAGGCCGTCCGGGAAGTTTTTGTCCGGCTTTACAATGAGGGACTGATCTATCAGGGCGACTATATCGTCAACTGGTGCCCCCGTTGCCATACGGCCATTTCCGATCTGGAGGTCGAATACCACCAGGAAGCGAGTTTCCTCTGGAATATCCGCTATCCCTACGCCGATGGCAGCGGCGAGATCATCGTCGCCACCACGCGGCCCGAGACCATGCTGGGCGATACGGCTGTGGCGGTCAACCCCAACGACGAGCGCTACAAGGATAAAATCGGGAAGGAAGTCATCCTGCCCCTGGTAAACCGGAAAATTCCCGTGATTGCGGACGATTATGTGACCATGGAATTCGGTTCCGGCGCGGTGAAAATTACGCCGTCGTCGGATCCAAACGACTTCGCCATCGCCTTGCGCCATAACCTGGAAATCATCAAAATTATGGACGGAAACGCCGTTATTACCGAGCACGGCGGTGTTTACCACGGTCAGGATCGCTATACCTGTCGGGAAAATGTGGTTCGGGACCTGCAGGAACAGGGTTATCTTGTCGGCACGGAACCATACGCGCATAATATCGGCCAGTGTTATCGCTGCAAAACCGACATCGAACCGACCGTGTCCAAGCAATGGTTTGTCAAGGTGGCGCCCCTGGCCAAGGAGGCCATTGCGGCCGTCGTCCTCGGCAATACCCGCATCGTTCCTTCAACCTGGGAGGCAACCTATTTTGAGTGGATGAACAACATCCGCGACTGGTGCATCTCCCGTCAAATCTGGTGGGGGCACCGCATTCCCGTCTGGTACTGCGATGCCTGCGGGAAGGTCATCGTTTTCATGACCGATCCTGACCGTTGTCCCGTCTGCGGGGCAGAGAAACTGCGCCAGGAAGAGGACGTCCTCGATACCTGGTTCAGTTCGGCACTTTGGCCTTTTTCCACCCTCGGCTGGCCGGATGAAACGAAGGCCCTGAAAACCTTCTACCCCACGTCTCTCCTGATTACGGGCTTCGATATTCTTTTCTTCTGGGTAGCCCGGATGATGATGATGGGGTTATACAACATGAAAGATGTGCCGTTTAAGGATGTTTATCTCCATGCCCTGGTGCGGGATGAAAAAGGGGAGAAGATGAGCAAATCGAAGGGCAATATCATCGATCCCCTGCATATGATTGACAAATATGGCGCCGACGCGTTCCGTTTTACCCTTGCGGCCTTTACCGCTCAGGGGCGTGATGTCCGCATGTCGGAGGAGCGGATTGAGGGCTACAAGTTCTTCATCAATAAGATATGGAATGCCACACGCTTCACCATGATGAACCTGGACGGCTATGCCGGGAAATACGATCAGCCCGGAGAAGGGAGCGGCCTTCTGCCGGAGCGCTGGATAAGGGCCAGACTGAACAGGACCATCGACGACATCAACCGCCATCTTGACGCGTACCGATTCAACGAAGCCGCGGCCAGCATCTATCAGTTTATATGGCACGAGTTCTGCGACTGGTATCTGGAACTGATTAAACCCGTTCTCTATGGTAAGGAAGAGAATGGGCAGAAAGAAGCAGTCCTGCAGACGCTGTACATGGTCTTGAAGACGTCACTCCAGTTGCTCCATCCCTTCATGCCCTTTCTCACCGAGGAAATCTGGCAGAAATGCATCCATGACGGGACATCCGTCATGATGAGTTCCTTCCCGAAACCGGACGACACCGCGAGGGATATGTCGGCAGAGAAGGAAATGTCGCTGCTCATGGAAGTCATCACGAAAATCCGCAACATCCGGGGTGAAATGAACGTACCGCCCTCCCGGAAAATCACGGTGACCATCTCCGCTCCCGACCCGGGTATCAAGACCTTGATGGCCCGGGATCGCAATTATATCATCAACCTGGCGAATCTGGAAGCACTGACCATCAGCGGAGACATGGACGAACCCAAGGGCGTGGCAACGGGCGTGGTCGGCGCTATGCGCATCTTTGTTTTTCTTGAAGGCGTGGTTGATATTTCCGCGGAAAAACTTCGTCTGCAGAAGGAAATGGCGAAGATGGAAAAGGACCTGAAGCAGGTGGCGAACAAACTCGCCAATCAGGATTTTATCAACAAGGCAGCGCCGGCGGTAATCGAAAAGGAAGAGTTGAAATATAAGACCCTACGCGATAAATTTACAATCCTAGAAAACCTGTACCAGAAATTTGAGGAAATCAAGGGCTGAATTTTTTTAAATTGTTGATCAGATTAGTGAAATGGAAAAGCAGCGCATCCGAACATTGATCGAAAACGCCCTTGCGGAGGACCTGGGTTGGGGGGATGTCACCACCACATCCGTCCTTTCGGGTGGTGAGCAGGGTACGGCCGTGGTCATGGCCAAGGATGGCCTGATTGTGGCCGGGTTGGCAATTTTTACCGAAGTCTTCCACCTCGTCGATCCGGCGCTTGCAGTTAAGGCGTTGATCAACGACGGCGAAAAAGCGGCGAGGGGCCAAATCATTGCGGAAATCACCGGAAATTTGGGCCAAATCCTTCGTGCGGAGCGGGTCGCGCTGAACATTTTCCAGCGTCTGTGCGGCATCGCCACCGCGACCGGATGTTATGTTGAAGCGGTCAGAGGAACCCGGGCAAGGATAGTCGATACGCGGAAAACCCTGCCGGGATTGCGTGTCCTGGACAAGTACGCCGTGACAGTCGGCGGCGGGTATAACCATCGTTTCGGCTTGAGCGACGGGATTCTGATCAAGGACAACCATATCGACGCTGTGGGCGGCATCACCGCGGCCGTCGCCCGGTGTCGACAAAAGGCGCATCATCTTTTGAAAATAGAAGTGGAATGCCGCAATCTCGACGACGTGCGGGAAGCCCTTGGCTGCGGCGCGGATGTGATCATGCTGGATAACATGACCATCCCGGAGATGAAACAGGCTGTGGCTCTGACCGGCGGCAAGGCGACGCTCGAGGCGTCTGGCAACGTATCCCTGGAAACTGTCGGGGAAATCGCGGCGACAGGCGTCGATCTTATTTCCGTCGGGGCCATCACCCATTCAGTCAAGGCGGCCGACATCTCCCTTCTGATCAAAAAGGACGGATAGATTCGTTCATTCAACTGCGAAATCATGAAGAATATATAGAAGGAGAAATCATGCTACTGGTTATTGATGTGGGGAATACCAATACGGTCCTGGGGGTTTATGACGGCGATGTTCTGGTTCACGACTGGCGCATCAGAACGGTTATCGACCATACGGTCGACGAATACGGCATGCTGATCTATTCGCTCTATAAATCCAGCCATATCAGTTCCAAGCAGATCGAGGACATCATTATCTCCTGCGTCGTGCCGCCCATGCTGAACATTCTGGAACCGGTCTGTCAGAAATACTTCCAGATCACCCCCCTGATCGTCGGCCCCGGCGTGAAAACGGGGATGCCGATCTTTTATGATAATCCAAGGGAAATCGGTGCTGACCGCATTGTCAATGCCGTGGCCGCCTACGAGAAATTCAAGAAGGACCTGATCGTCGTGGATTTCGGGACGGCGACGACCTTTGACTACATTTCGCCGAAAGGCGAATACATGGGGGGGTGCATCACGCCCGGTATCGTCATATCCAGCGAGGCCCTCTTCCAGAGGGCGGCGAAACTCCCGCGGGTCGAGTTCACGAAACCCAAACTGATCATCGCCAAGGACACAATCAGCGGCATGCAGGCCGGAATCATCTATGGTTACGCGGGGTTGGTGGACGGCATCGTGGCGCGTATGAAGGCGGAAGCCAAATCCGATCCCTACGTCATCGCCACGGGAGGGCTGGCCGGCGTGGTGGCTTCTGAATCCCGGATGATCGACGAGGTGGACGACATGCTTACCCTGGAAGGGTTACGCATCATCTTCCAGCGAAACGTCAAGAAACACGAAAGTTAGGAGAGTTGGAGGTCAGCCGCTGCTGCGATTTCGAAAGCGCATGTCAAGGGGAAGCTCGAGAAAAAGTGCTGAAAGAATGAGGACAATTCCCCCCAGCATGTAGGGGTTGATCGTTTCGCTGAGGATCCAGACCGCCAGCAGACTCGCCAGGACCGGCTTCAAAAAGAAAATCATGGCCCCCCGCTGGGCCGACGTGTTCAAGAGACCGTAATAATAGAGAAAATACGCCAGGGACGTGCCCATCAGGGTGACGTAAAGAATCGGTACGGATGCGCCGATGAGGTGCGACAGATCCGCCATTTCCAAACGCATCACCGCCAGGGGGAAAAGGATCAGGCTGCCCGCAAGGGAAGAGAAACCCATCAGGACCAGCGCCCCGTAACGCGCCACCACGCGGCGGGAGAAGCAGGTGCTCAGGGCAAAGAGAAAGGCCGCCAGAACCATCAGGGCCAGGCCGTGCAGAGAATTCCAGCTAAATACCCCCGATTCATAGGCAAAACAGAAAACTCCCGTCGCCCCCAGAAAAACCCCGATCCACTTGCGGCCGCTCCAGGGTTCTTGATTGATATAACGGGCAAGAATCACGACAAATACCGGATTGATGCAAAAGATGACCGCCGCCGAGGCAGCCTTGTCCAGAACCAAAATCGACGTATGAAAGAGGCTGAGGGCCAGGGTAATGCCGATGAACCCGTTTAAAAGAAAAACGCCGTAATCCCGCCGTGAAAACGGATACGCTCTCAATCTCAGCCTGGGCAGGCTGATCAGAATTAAGAGCAGTCCCGTGAAGAAAAACCGGATGAAGGTCAGGACAATCGGATCCACCCGGGGACCGATGATTTTACTGGCAATCTCCACGGTGCTGAAAAGGCCGACGCCTCCCACCAGGCTCAGGGTTCCGATGATTTCATTGCGTGAAAACAAGAAACAGGGCTCCGATCATAGTAAATCAATCCGACATATCAAGGATAGAACCGATCATGATCACCGCTTCTACGTCGTATTGAACGACCTGTCAACCACGGATTGTCCACGCAATTTTCCTTTGCCCATCCCAACGGCCCTGTGGTAAAAGCCAGCCATGTTGAACGTGGGACTGACAGGAGGCATTTCGACCGGGAAGACAACCATCGCCCGGCTGCTTGTGGAGAAGGGGGCCATTCTCATTGATCTCGATGCGGTGACGCACCAACTCCAGCTCCCGGAAACCGAGGTGTGGCGGACCATTGTTGCGGAGTTCGGTGAGAACATTCTCAACCCGGACAGGACCATCGACCGGAACAAACTGGGGCCGATTGTCTTCAACGATCCGCTGAAGCTGAAAAGGCTTAACGAAATCGTCCATCCGGCCGTGTTTGAGGCATGGAAAACCCGGATCCGGGATATCGAAGCCGCACAACCGGACGCCATTGTTCTGACGGACATGCCTCTGCTGATTGAAATCGGGGCCCAGGAACGGTTCGATCTGGTCTTGCTGGTTTACGTTCCCCCGGAAGATCAATTGGAGCGGCTCATCCTGCGCAACGGATACGGGCGAGAATATGCCGAGCAGCGCATTGCCTCCCAGATGTCCATTGAGGAAAAGGTGAAACATGCCCGGATTGTCATCGATAACCAGGGAAGCCTCGCGGACGCCGAAAAAAGAGTCGATGAAGTCTGGCAGGAACTGCTGCGTCTGGAAAAGAATAAACGCGAGAAAAATTTATTGGAATAAAGGAGAAAAAATATGATCGAAAGCAATGTGATCACCGATTTTTCGTCGAAGGAATCCACCCCCGTCATTGACCCCACGGCCTATGTTCACCCCCTGGCCAGTGTAATCGGGAACGTCATCCTGGGCAAGAACGTCATGGTGGCCCCCTGCGCCTGTGTTCGGGGCGACGAGGGACAGCCCCTTTTCGTCGGCGACGACTCAAACGTCCAGGACGGGGTGGTGATCCACGCCCTGGAAACGGAAGAGCACGGTAAACCCGTAGAGAAGAATCTTTATGAGGTTGACGGAAAGAAACATGCCGTTTACATCGGCAGCTGCGTTTCCCTGGCGCACCAGGTTCAGATCCATGGTCCCTCGGTGGTGCTTGATGAATCTTTCATCGGCATGCAGTCTCTGGTTTTCAAGTCCTTCGTGAACAAGCGCTGTGTCGTGGAGCCGGGTTGCATCCTCATGGGTGTGACCGTGCCCGAGGGTCGCTATGTCCCCGCGGGCACGGTTTTACGTACTCAGGAACAGGCAGACGCCCTTCCCGTGATCGGTCCGGAGTACCCCTTAAAGGACCTGAACAAGGGCGTGGTTCATGTAAACACCTCGCTGGCCAAGGCGTACCTGAAAAAAGGACCTGCTTCCTGCTGCCGGTAATCAAGAAAAGGGGGAAAAAATTGATTTCGGAAGTTTTGTAGCTGAGATTTTCATAAATGAATGTTTTCCGGGGG
Organism: uncultured Syntrophales bacterium; assembly: GCA_964494155.1. Classification (GTDB taxonomy): domain Bacteria; phylum Desulfobacterota; class Syntrophia; order Syntrophales; family JAAYKM01; genus JAAYKM01. Next base: position 95,291 of record CAZBQX010000003.1, on the reverse strand, counting down.
GATAACGATGGCTGATTGACCAGTCTTTTCTTGCGGTTGGGGTTATCCCCAGCCGCCTGTTGTTTGTGAATTTTAAGATTTGATAGATGCAGATGCGGGGTGCATAAGCGAAAGCGTAACGCATCGATAATTTAAGACATCCATGATATTATCCCGAATCACGTCAGACCTTTTCGACCAGGTGGGGTATTCTTCTAAAGAGTCCGGTCATAATCAAGCCGTATGTGGCATCAGTCAGGTATGTAAGATGAGAATTGGGGAAGGTCCAAGGAAGCGTTAATCGCTGGTCATAAGGGGGAGGAATGAAAGGTTCCCTGCCGATTGTTCCCGCAAATATCAGTACTCATCCTTAAGAATCCACCAAGTATCTATGTATTTGAAGGAGGTTGTTAGGCGAACACGGTATGTGATGACATTTTCATCATCGATTGTCAAATCCAACTTGACGACTTCGGCAACCCTCATTTCCTCCAGTGACTTGAAAGCGACGTCCATTGCATTCTTGGCCGCGTCCTCCCAAGAAATCGTGCTTACACCCACCAATTCTATAATTCTGTAAGTATTTTCAGGCACAGCGTGTCCTTTTCTTTGGGTTGTCAGATATGGATCAAATTATAAGCAAGTTGATGTTGAAAAACCAGTCTTAAACTTTCAAAAACATGGGATGGCAAACTTTTCCACCGCTATGGGATATCCGGCAACGCCATCCTATTTTCTCGAACAGTCGAATGATTGCCTAGGAGGGTCCGCCTTCGGGAATCACTTTCCTGAGTTCATCCAGGGAGTTGACGTTGGCGAACATCTTGCCTTCAGGGTCAAACCGGACCAGAACCTCGGGTGGTATTTTATGAATCGTGTAGCCGGGGTAGAAGCCGATGATCTTCAACTTGTCCTGGCTGAACAGCTTTTCGATCACAGGCAGGCACTTGCGGGAATAAACGGCGTGCAGGGGCTGGAGTCCGTCGGGGGGACTGGGGACGACGATTTCATAGTTTTCGGCCAGATCGATCATGGCCTTGATAAAATCGGGGTTTAAAAAAGGCATGTCGCAGGCGGCGAAAAAGGCCTTCTCGCGGGTGGCATGGAAAAGCCCGGCGTGGATACCTCCCAGGGCGCCCTTATCCTTATAAATATCCGTCACCATCATGACGTTCTGGTCCAGGTAATCCAGAGGCGAATTCGTCACCAGGATCACCTCTTTGAACAAAGCCTTGAATATCCGCGCGGTCCGGTCGATCAGCCTTTCTCCCTCGAATTCGATAAAGGCCTTGTTCCGCCCTCCCATGCGCGTGTTCTTTCCCCCCGAAAGAATCACCCCCGTGATCTTGTCCGTGTATGGCGCTATTGTTTCCAAGCAGTTCCTCCCTTCAATATGCGCGTATATGCCATAAAGAAGAAACATCTGACAAGGAATTAATCTACGAACAAATATAAATGTAAATCATTAAAGTCATTTCCCTTCCAGTTCGGCGATCTTCTTTTCGTATTCCTCGATTCTGGCTTTCATTTCCGGACGCTTGTCGTTTTCCAGCTCAACCCGGAGCTGTTCTCTGGCGTGTTCTCAAGTTGGCGGGTTGTTGATCGCGTCGGTCCGCCACTCAACGTAAGATTGATAATTTTTCTTGGCCAGATCCAATTGGAAATAGAGATCGTCGAGTTCATCCTTATTTTTCAGGCGCTTCTCTTCCGGACTGTCAGGGGTGATAACGTCAACGACTTTTTGCACGGCCGTGCGGGGTTCGTCTTCCTTTCCGTAGCGCATCTCTTTATTAATGAAGCCCTTCGATACACCGATGTAGTAACCCGTGTACACAACAGCGATTAAAATCATGATGATGTGCTTCAGTTGCATGAACACCTCCCTGCCTGATGGCATAAGACTCGATACCGTTTGTCAATGACTTGGGAATCCGTTTTGAATGGGAAGATACTGCTGTGGGATAAAAGGCGCCGATGATGCGACTGCAGGTCCATTCCGTTTCCCCCCGAAAAAACATGAATGACGCTGGGTGACCGCCTCCGCCGGAAAATTGTAACAGTCTGATTTAGCGCGGTATCGTGACGGGTTATGCGGAACCTTGATGGAAAGTGGATTTTTTGTCAAGTGGAAATTAGGGTTGCGGGGTTATTGAATGCTGAGGATAAGATTCCGGTATCGACTACAAACAGGATTTTGTCTTGCCAAAAACAGCGCCGAGTTGTAGTAGATTGACTACCCATCTATCTCAGGAGGCGCATATGTTTTGGGAAAAAGACATCGAGACCATTGACCGGGATGAACTGCAAAAACTCCAACTGGAAAGACTGCAAGCAACCGTGGAAGGCGCTTCCCGGTCACTATATTACCGGAAACTGTTCAAAGAGAAGGGAATCTTCCCGGAAGATATCAAGACGCTGGACGATTTGGCAAAGCTCCCCCTGACCACTAAGGATGACCTGCGGGAAGGATGGCCCTATGGTTTTCTGGCCGTATCGAAAGACGAAATCGTCCGCATGCACTCCTCATCGGGCACCACCGGCCGGGCGACGGTTATTTTCCATACTCAGAAGGATATCGACAGTTGGACCAATCAGCTTGCCCGCTGCATGTACATGGCGGGGATGCGCAAAAGCGACGTCTTTCAGAACATGATGACCTACGCCCTGTTCACGGGCGGTCTCGGGTTCCACTACGGGGCGGAAAGACTGGGCGCTCTGGTGATTCCGGCGGGGCCGGGAAACAGCAAGCGGCAGATCCAGTTGATGCAGGATTTTGACACGACAGCCATTCATATCATTCCAAGTTACGCCCTTCATTTGACCACAGTTTTTGAGGAAGTCGGCGTCGATCCGAAGAAAGACACACGCCTGCGCATCGCCTTCATCGGTGCGGAACCCCATTCTGAGAAAATGCGCAAGCGAATCGAGGATTTCTACGGGGTCAAGGCCTTCAATTCCTACGGTTTATCCGAAATGAGCGGACCCGGCGTCGCCTTTGAATGTCCCGAACAGAACGGGCTCCATATCTGGGAAGACGCCTACATCGTTGAAATCATCGACCCGGTCACGCTCGAACCGGTTCCGGACGGCCAGGAAGGGGAACTCGTCATGACGACTCTGACGCGTGACGGCATGCCGATCCTGCGTTACCGGACCAAGGACCTGACCCGGATCATTCCCGGCGCGTGCCCCTGCGGCCGGACCCACCGCCGGATCGAAAGGATCAAGGGGCGGACGGACGACATGATGATCCTCAAGGGGGTCAATATCTTTCCCATTCAGATCGAAAAGAAACTGATGGGCATACAGGGCGTCGGCAACAACTTCCAGATTATCTTGGAGCGAAAAGGTTTCAATGACGACATGATCGTCAAGGTGGAGGTCCAGCGCGAGTATTTCACGGGAGATCTCAAGCAGTTGGAGGCCCTGCGGAAGACGATCGTGAACGAATTGAAAAGTGACCTTCTGATTACGCCGCGGGTCGACCTGGTCGAGCCGGAAAGTTTGCCCCAGACAGAGGGAAAAGCCAAGCGGGTGATCGATAACCGGGAAGATTGAAAATCGTAAAGGGGAGGAATGACACGATGATTGCACAGCAGATTTCGATATTCGCGGAGAACAAGCCGGGTAGACTGGCCGCGGTGACTCATATCCTGGCTAAGGAAAAAATCAATATCCGGGCCACCACGATTTCGACATCCGACACGTTCGGTGTGATCAATCTCCTCGTGGACGATCCGAAAAAGGCGCAGAAGGTCCTGACGGCTGCAGGGATGATGGTTCAGATGCGGGACGTCCTGGCGGTGGAACTGGATGACAAGCCGGGCGGACTCGACCGGCTGACCCAGCTTCTCTATAAGGAAAACATCAATGTGAACAACGCCTACGGCTTTGTCGTGGAAAGTTATGAACGGGCCATCTTCGTGGTGGACGTCGATCAGATCGAAAAAGCGGAAAAACTCATCGAGAAAAACAACTTTAAGACGCTGGACACGGAGGGGCTGACGTCAGCCGAGCCGTTTCACTATACGAAATATTAGAAAGAAGGCATCATGGCCCATCAGGACCAGGGACACTACGCCGCCAAGCATCCGGCGGACACACAAATTGATGAACAGCTTGCCCGTTTGATCAGTCGGAAGGCGAAAGGGGATGTCATCACCTGCGCCGAGGCGGTCGCCATTGCCTTAGAAACCGGAAAGACGATTTCGGAGGTCGGGGTGGTACTGGACCTTCTGGAAAAACGAATCAGCTTTTGTCAGATGGGGCTATTCGGTTTCAGCCCGGATAAGAGAATTGTCCGGGCGGCCGCAACCGTTGATGAGCGCTTAAAGCGTGCAATCGAGGAAAAATTGCAGGACGGAAAGCTATCCTGTTTAAAATCCTGGCTGGTCGCCGATGAACTCAATCTGCCGCGCATGGCCGTATCCGAGGCCTGCGAAGCCCTGAAGATCAAGATCAAGCCCTGTCAGTTGGGGGCGTTCTAAGGCGAAAATCTTCGATGTAACGGCTGACGATCCGGCCGATCTTTTCCGCATTCCGTTTGGCCTGGATGCGGATATCGTCGTCTTTCAGATCTCCCGCGCCGACGCCGTGGGCAAAGTTGTCAATGGAGCACACGGCGCCGAAGGCCATACCGAATTCCCGTGCCAGCACCGCTTCGCTGGCGAGGGTCATCCCCACCATATCCGCACGGTTTGACATCATACGAATTTCGGCTTTGGTTTCCAGGCGGGGGCCGGCAGTTTGCCAGTAAACCCCGCCGTCGAGAACGTCGATGGCCCGCGCCCAGGCTGCATGAATCAATCCCAGGCGAACCCCGGCGTCGATAACCGGGGTGATGTGGTTAGGCGTATCGGTTACCGAGGTCGGCGTCGGGTACAGGCAGATGAAATCATCGGGGACGACCAGGGTGCCGGGACCCATGTCGGCTTTCAGTGATCCCGTTGAATAAATGCCGATCACTTCGTGAACACCCAATTGGGAAAGCGTCCGGAAGTGGGCGAGATGGTTGACGAGGTGAGGAGGGGTGAAGGCGTCTCGGTGTTGACCGTGCCTGGCGATAAAAATTAAATCGTCTCCGGAGAGCAGGGCGACATGACCCGATGCGTCGTCATAGGATTGCTTTTTCAGATGATCGAACATGCCCAGATCCAGAAGAGGCATGGTGCCGGATAGAATGGCCAGTTTCCTCATGGTTCGCTCCCCGTTTTTTGTTATTTGCATAGCATATTCGGGGGAAAGAAGTCAAAATACGCATATAGATAGAGGGTTAAATAGGGTTTGACTTGGCCGTAAATTCTGTGTCATAAGCGATTTAAAATTAAAGAACAATGTGGAGGCAATGTATTATGGCGGACGAAAAGATGATTTTGCATGTCACAGACGACAGCTTTGAAACGGATATTCTCAAGGCGGACAAACCGACCCTCGTCGATTTCTGGGCCACCTGGTGCGGACCTTGCCGGGCTCTGGGGCCGATCATCGAAGAGGTGGCCGATCAATTCAAGAACCAGGTCAAGGTCAGCAAGATCAATATCGATGAAAATCCCAAAGTGACCGCTCAGTACGGCGTCATGAGTATTCCCACGTTGATACTTTTTAAGGAAGGAAAACCCCTTGATCGACTGGTCGGTCTTGTGCCCAAGGAAAGGTTGGAAGAATTTGTCAAGAAGGCTCTATAAAAAGAAGGCAGGAAAACATATGAAACGCAGTTTTGTTTTTCTTTTTTGTCTTGCTTTATCAATCACTTTATCCGGTTGTTCATTGTTCAGCTGGATGCAGGACAAAAGCATGACCCGCGCGACGCCACAGGGACTGTATCAGCAGGGAAGCGAGTTATATCAGAAAAAGAAATATGAAAAAGCCATCACCATCTTCCAGCGCGTGAAAGACGAATATCCCCTGGAAGATATCGCCGTTTTAGCGGAAATCGGCATCGCCGATGCGCACTTCAGCAACGAGGCTTATACCGAGGCCTACCTCGCCTACGACGAATTTGTCAACCGGCATCCCACGGACGAAAATGTGCCCTACGCCCTCTACCAAATGGGGATGAGCCGGTATAAACTGACGGATACGATTGACCGCGACCAGACAGAAACCTGGAAGGCGAAAGCGGATTTTGAACGGCTGATTTCGCGCTATCCGAAAAGCCCGTTTGCCGTTATGGCGGAAAAGGCGCTCCAGGAAGTGAAAACGAAGCTGGCGGAAAACGAATTTTATGTCGGAGAGTTCTACTTTAAGAGTAAAAAATATAAGGCGGCTCTGAAGCGATTCGAGGTGATCGCCCGAGATTTTCCGAACATCGGCCTCGATTACAAGGTCAAGTATTATATTGCCGAAGCCCGCCGTATGCTGGCCGAGGAACAGGCGAAGAGCTTGGAAGAAAAGGCCAAAACAGAACCGGCACCGGAAGTCAAACCCGAACCGAAAAAGGAACCGGAGCAGACGGCCAAACCGGCCCCCGCACCAGAGCCGGAAAAAACGATTGCCGCACCACTTGAGGAGACAACCCAACCATCTTCGGAGACAAAGGACGTACCGGAGAAGGTAACGGAGCAGATGTCTCAAGAGATTTCCGCACCGGCAACGGAAAAAGCGGTCGAGCCGAGCCCCGAGCAGGCAAGTGAACCGCCGTTGGAGCAAAAGGCGGAGCCGGTTGAGGAACCAAATCCGCCAGCCGAGGAGACGCCGAAATCATAAGAGGGAATTTTCTTGCCCCGCTTTTGACAGAAAAGCAATAACCTGATCGATGCAGTCTGACAGCGGAGCCGACGTATCAAGTTTCAGGTGTACTGAAGGTGGAAATTCGGAAACGGCGTCGAAATCCTCTTTCTGGGCATCGTAAATTTCCGGGCGTCCATCCGACGCTTCATTTTTATCTTGAATTCTCCGGGCCAGCCTTTCCCGGGCGCAGTCATCAGAGCAGGTGCATTCCAGCACAAAAAAATCCGCTTCCATGTCTTGAATCACGTTATAAGCAGCCGCGCGATGCCCTTGTCTTTTAAAGGACGCGTCAACGATGACCGATTTTCCCGATGTCAGCAAATTTTTTGCCGTCGCAAAAGCTTGCTCATACACATGCTGAGTGAAATCCTCGCTGTAAATCCCCACACCGAAATCATCGAGACGCCGTTCCGTCGGCGTCAGGTCGCATAGCTCCTTCCGAATCACGTCCATCTGGATGATGGATACTCCCGTTATCCTTGATAATTCTCGTGCGATGACGCTTTTTCCACTGCCCATCAAGCCGGCCATGAGGATCAGGGTCGGTTTGGTAAAGGAAAAGGCGTAAGATAAGGCAAGTTCGAAATATTTTTCCGCCGTGCAGGTCGCCGCGTCGCGCTCTTCCCGACTGATCTGGGAATCATAAAGACGAAAACCCGTAACCTTTCCGCGGACGAAAGCGTAATAGCATTGATAGAAGGGAATCAATATTCCGAGATCCTGATCGCCGGAAGCGTCGAGATAGGCCTGGACAAAAAATTTGGATAATTCACGGTAACCGTTGAAGTCGAGATCCATGGCGAGGAAAGCCACTTCCGCCGCAACGTCACCGAAACGGAAGCGTTCATTGAATTCGATGCAGTCGAAAATGATGATCTGGTCATCGGTGATGACGATATGTTCCAGGTGCAGATCACCGTGGCAGTCACGAATTTTGTGTTCCCGGACGCGTTTTCGGAAGAGGTCTTCATGATCGTCGAGGAATGTTCGCGCATAGACGCGGATGAATCCATGCCGGAAAGCCGACAGGGTACGGCCGATGAACGATGCGGTCTGGGAGAAGTTCTCCTCGTGATTGCGGCGCACCGTTTCGATTCCTCCGGTTTCATCGATAATACCGCCTGTATCCGCATTCCGGTGAAAATCGACGAGTTTCCGGGCGACGGCTGGGATAATCTGCGAATCGAAATCCCCTTGGCGCAGGAGTTTTTTCAGCATTTTGTCAGCGGGGATTCGATTCATATGCACCGCATAGTCCAGGACCGTCTCCGCTTTGCCCAGAACAATCTTTCCTTCACGGTCTTGAGAAATCTCCACCACGCCCCGATAGACCTGCGGCGCCAAGCGGCGGTTCAAACGGACCTCTTCCTCGCAGTAAAACTTTCTTTTTTCCAAGGTGGTGAAATCCAGAAAGCCGAAGTCAACGGCCTTTTTTACCTTGAACACCTCGTCTCCGGCGATAAAAACCCAGGAAATGTGGGTCTGGATGACCTCCACGGATTCAGGCCGGGAGGGATAAAAGTCGGAATTGGACATGGCGGCGGCGATGGCGTTCTGGTTCATGATTTTCTATCCTCAGTTTTAGTCGTTCGTACCGCTGAAATCTAATCGAACATGGCCGGTCAAGCAAGGTGAAATTAGCATTTGAAGATAAAATATGAATCTGTTAGGTTGGAAACCTATTGCAGGGCGAAGCTGCGGCGTAACTGGAGGCGGCATTCATTCATAACCAGTCGAATAATGAGGGAAATCCATGTACAGGGGCTTGAAGGAACCGGGACAATTAAAGAACAGGATCAGAACAGCTTTGTTCATCGTTGTGCTGCTGGCCATAGTCGGCTTTTTTGAAACGGCATGGCTGGTCACGGACTGGTTTTGGTTTCAGGAGGTAAAATACGAAGCGGTTTTCTGGGTCACCCTGCTGGCCAAACTGACCTTAGGATGCATAACCGGCGCGATATTCCTGGTGCTGTTCGGGGGGAATTTGTATCTTGCCGAGAAAATCGCCCGAAAAAATAATTACTCCGAATATATGGGCATGCAAATTCCATCCCTGCAGCTTATCGGAGAGCGTTCCCTGGTACCCCTGATCGCGGTTGTTTCCGTGGTTGTTTCCGTGTTCATGGGGATGAGCGCGGCGGTGCAATGGAAGGAGTACCTGCTTTTTCTGCAGGGTCTTCCCTTTGGTTTACCGGATCCGCTTTATCAGAAAGATATCGGATTCTACGTCTTTCATCTGCCCTTTATCGTCAGCGTTTATCAATGGCTTTCCTTCATGGCCATTTTGGTAATTATCGGTACGAGTATTCTCTACTTTGTTCGGGGGGCTTTTCTCTTTATTCCCCCGCGGACCTGGAAAATTGCACCGCCCGTACGCACCCATCTCCTGATCCTTTTTTCCGGTTTGTTTTTCCTCGGGATTCTCGGCGCCTGGATTGATCTGTATCAGTTGATCTTCATCAAGCGCGGTGTGGTCTTCGGGCCGGGGTATACGGATGCGACCACGCAGATCTGGGTGCTGCGGTTCATGATTGTCATGAACCTTCTGGCCGCGCTGTCCATCTTAGTCTATGCGTTCACAGACAATTGGAAGATACCTGTGGCCGCCATTGTGGCCCTTCTGGCTGTTTCCATGATCGGTAAGGGGATTTATCCCAATATGGTCCAGAAATTCAAGGTGCTGCCGAATGAAATTGTCCTGGAAAAACCGTTTTTGGAACACAATATCAAATATACCCGGCTGGCCTACCACCTGAACAATATCGAGGATCGGGAATTTCCCGTGGAGGCAAGTCTCACCCAGACGGATCTGCAGAAGAACGATCTCACTGTTAAAAACATCCGCCTGTGGGATCACGGACCACTTTTGCAGACTTACAGCCAGCTTCAGGAAATCCGGACCTATTACAAATTCATCGATGTGGATAACGACCGCTACATGATCAACAATGAGTATCGCCAGGTCATGCTTTCGCCGCGGGAGTTATCCTACAGCGCCTTGCCGTCCCGCACATGGGTGAACGAACACTTGACCTATACCCACGGCTACGGCGTCGTCCTGGGACCGGTGAACCGCATCACGAAGGAGGGCCTCCCGGAGTTTTTCATCAAGGATATTCCGCCGGTTGCCGTGACGGACGTGCGGATCAGCCGGCCGGAAATTTACTATGGCGAGCAGTCGAACGAATATGTGTTTGTCAGGGCGAAAAGACCGGAGTTCGACTATCCAGTGGGAGACAAGAATGTCTATGCCAAATATGAGGGGAAGGGCGGCGTGCCCCTCAGTTTCTGGCGGAAGATCCTTTATGCAATTCGTTTCGGATCGATCACCATCCTTCTGTCCGACGATATCACCAACGAAAGCCGGATTATGTACCATCGGCAGATCAAGCAGCGTGTGGGGAAAATCGTCCCCTTCCTGCGCTTGGACGCCGATCCCTATCTCGTTATTTCAAAGGAAGGGCGCCTGGTATGGGTGCTTGACGGTTATACCGTCACCGATCGCTATCCCTATTCGGAACCCGTCGAGAATCTGGGTAATTACGTGAGAAACTCCGTCAAGGCGATCGTCGATGCCTATGACGGCACGGTCAATCTCTACATCAGCGATGCGAATGATCCGATCATTCGGACCTATGCCCGCATCTTTCCCGGCATATTTCAGCCGATGGCTGCCATGCCGGCGGATCTGAAATCCCATATGCGCTATCCTCAGGGGATGCTGACCATCCAGGCCCTGATGTACCGGGCCTACCACATGGAAGATCCTCAGGTTTTCTATAACAAGGAGGACCTCTGGTCGATTCCCGGTAAAATTGCCGGGGGCGGCGAGCAGGAAATGGAACCTTATTATACAATCATGAAACTCCCGGAAGGCAAGAAGGAAGAGTTTATTTTGCTGCTGCCCTTTACACCCAGCAATAAGGACAACATGTCCGCCTGGATGGCTGCCCGTTGCGATGCACCCGACTACGGGAAGCTGATTGTCTACAATTTTCCCAAGCAGAGACTGGTTTACGGTCCGAGGCAGATTGAGGCCAGAATCGATCAGGATACGGAAATATCGAAGCAGTTGTCCCTATGGAACCAGTCGGGATCTCAAGTGATCCGGGGGAGCCTGCTGGCCATTCCCATCGAAAAGTCGATTCTTTATGTCGAGCCGCTTTACCTGGCGGCGGAGAAAGGGCAGCTGCCTGAATTGAAGCGTGTGATCGTCGCTTTCGGAAATACGATCGCCATGGAGGAAAATCTCGAACTTGCTCTGCAAAGAATCTTTGGGGGACAATTGATGAAAGAAACACCCCTGGAGACGGAAACGGCGCCGGCCGCCAAAGTTACGACGGACCGGGAGATAGCCCTGGAGGCCCTGAATCATTATCGAAAAGCCCAGGAGATGCTGAGACAGAATAATTGGAGCGGATACGGGGATGAACTGCAGAAAATGGACACCCTACTGAGATCACTGGAAAAGAGATAGAAAAGGGGGAATACGTACCTGTTTCATTTAAGCATTTTTGAATACTTCCTGTAAGATGCGCGAAAGATCGTAAGACGAGAAGGGCTTTTGCAGAAAGAAGGTTCCCTTTGACAAAACGCCGTGATGGGCAATTACCTGTTCCGGATAGCCGGACATATAGATGACGCACATACCGGGTGAAAACTCGCGAACATGTTCGTAAAGCTGGCGTCCCGTCAACTCCGGCATGACCACGTCCGTCAACAGGACATCAATGGCGCTGCGGTGCTCGGTACAGATGCGAATGGCGTCTTTTACATCCAGCGCTTCCAGGACACGATGACCCAGTTGATCCAGGAAACGGCAGGTGAGCAGGCGAATGGCTGGATCGTCTTCGACGACCAGAACATGGAGCGACCGGCGTGGGATGTCCGTATGAATGGGGTCAACCATTGGAGACGGTTCTTCCATGTTGTGCGTGATGGGAAAGACGATCCTGAAGGTTGTACCCTGACCGACGGTGCTGGCGACATCGATATGTCCCCCGTGTTGCGTGACAATGCCATAAACCGTCGACAGCCCAAGGCCCGTCCCTTTCCCCATATCCTTGGTTGTAAAAAACGGCTCAAAAACCCGTGATCTCGTATCATCCTCCATCCCGCTTCCCGTGTCGGAAAAGGTCAAAAGTACATACTGTCCCGGTTTAACATCAGGGTGAACTCTTGTATATTCCTGTGTAAGATCGATGCGTTCTGTTGAAATGCTCAGCTTTCCACCCTGCGGCATGGCGTCACGGGCATTCACGGCCAGATTTAGGAGGATTTGTTCGAGTTGTGACACGTCCGCCATGATGGACGGCAAGGTCACGGAAAGATTCGTCCGAACATCGATATCCTCGCCGATCAGTCGTTTCATGAGTTTTTCGAAGTCCTTGATTACCTGGTTCAGATTAACGACCTTGAATTCCAGAACCTGCTTGCGCCCGAAGGCCAGCAGTTGACGGGTCAAAGCCTTGGCCCGTTCACCGGCCTTTTGTATTTCCAAAAGGCATTCCCGGTGCGGTGCGCCGTCCGGCGTCATGTATTCAAGGGTCAGTTCGGCATAGCCGAGAATCGCGGCCAGCATGTTGTTGAAATCGTGGGCGACGCCGCCGGCCAGACGACCGACGGATTCCATTTTCTGGGCCTGAAGAAACTGTTCGTGCAGGATATTACGTTCTTCTTCAGCGTTTTTGTGAAGCGTCAAGTCCCTTACCGTAGCCACGATAACAGGCTTGGCGGAAAGATCCATCCGGCAGAGATGGACCTCCACCGGAAATTCCGAGCCGTCGTGGGGTCTGCGGGCTATCCATTCACAAAGATAACTGTCACCGTCCAGAACTTTCCGCCAGATTTCGGTCATGGCATCCACGGCGTTACCCCTGGCGGAGAGATCTTCAATAATCGAAAGCCCACCGATTTGCTGACGTGATACGCCGTAAAGACTCAACATCCGATCGTTCGCGTCAATGATGCGGCCTGTTTCGTCATGGACAATAATCGCGTCATAGACATGGTCGAAAACACGGCGGAGAGTCCTTTCAGACGCCGCCAGCGCCTCCCGTGTATCGATACTGTGCTGGTACATGAGGAAAAAAGTCAGTAACATCATGGCGATCATGAGCGTCAGCATGATCGGGATCAAACGGGTTCGTTTCACGTCATTGACCCAATTGGCTGCGTCAAAATCGAAAACAACGTGGATGATTCTATCGTCAAACCGAACAACAGGCGCGACCCCGGTAATCCATGATCCCCAGCGATCATGCAACGGGCCGATTACATCTTGCCTGGTGCTTCCCAGCAGATGAATATAGTCGGCGGAGGCTTCGGCATAATATTGTCCGGGAGGTGAATAATCCGGAGAAGCAGGAGATTCGGAGTCGGCAAGAACATAGATTCGTTGATTGTGATACCCCATGAGGCAGACAAAGCGACTGTCCGGAGTTGCCTTCTGGAATTGGATCATCTTGCTTTTTAGATATTTGTAATCCGCCGAAAGAAGATCGGATTCATCCCATTTCAGTTTCTTGAGAACGGCCGGGTCAAGACTGGCAGCAGCCAGTTGCACCCGCAGAAGCAGGTTCTTCTTTAAATAATCGGCTTTCTTTTGACCAAAATAGTATGTGCAGATCGAACCTGTTGCGACGGTAAAAATCAGCAGACCGGCAATAATCATCCCCAATTTCATCTCTTTATGGACATAGGAAATCAGCAATTGTTTTCGCAGATCAAGGTAAAAGTTCCAGAAGGCCATCGTAATGATGAAAGCCAGCATACCGCGGAACAACTGAACCGGCAGGCCCACGACATGGAGAAACGCTTCCTCATTAATCCAGACGGCAGGGTAGAACGCTGCCGCAGGGACAATGAGTCCTGTGAAGACGGCGTATAAAGCAAATGCAATCACGGCAACGGCTAAAGCTTTGCTCTGAGGATGGTACTGCCGGCGAAAAAACCAAAGTGTCAAGGCGGCGGCAATAGCACCCGTCAGACCTATGGTATAGCGGATCGTCACGCATAGTCCCTGCAGTCCATCCAGCAATCCCACGGAGCTGATTGATAACAGCACAATAATAACCAAGGGTGAGATCTTGATGTTTTTTAGAAATTGAAGACCTATTCTGCTGAATTCGAGAAGGCAGGCAAAAGATGCACCCAGGATGAAAAGGCGAAAAAGTGAAAAAGAAAAATGATCTCCCAGGCTGATGGCAAACATCTCCAGCCATTCGTTGATGCCGTGGAAAAAACAGAAGTGGATCAGCCAGCGCCAGGGGAGTCGATCTTTATCAATTCGATTCAGTGCCAGGGTAAAAAACCCGAGAACAATGAAGGCGAGGCCGTAGAAGAAGAAAATATAATCCAACTGTTGACTCATGAATTCGCGCATCATCGGTGTGACGTGTTTTCTCCTCCCGCCATGAAGTCAGCTGATAAAAAAGCTGGATTATCAGGAAAGATGCGTTTTATAGATGATATTTCATAGGTGCGAAAAAAAGGTCAAGGATTATTCTCGGATAAAGATCAGGTGTTCATTTATGTTTATTGATACCCATGCACATTTGAATGAAACCGTTTTTGGGGAAAAAATTGACGCGGTAATCGTCAGGGCAAAACAAGCCTCAATTGATGCCTGCATCGTACCCGCCTATGACTTCAACTCGCTGGCGCGAACCGAAACACTGGCTTTGAATAACCCGGGATTTATTTTCCCGGCTTTCGGCATCCACCCCTGGTTTGTTGACGAATATGATGACGTTAACTTACTTAAAACATACCTGAAACGGGGCGATGCCGTTGCCGTCGGTGAAATAGGACTGGATTTCGGCGTCGAATTCAATAATCAAGACAAGCAGATACAGGTATTTATTGAACAAATCGACCTTGCTATGGCATATCAATTGCCCATCATTATTCACTGCCGTAAAGCTTTTGAAGCGCTCTATCAAGTCCTGGCCGGTTATCAAGGAAAGATCCGGGGCGTTATGCACTCCTTTTCCGGTAGTCGGGAATTGATGGATAGATTTATCGATCTGGGGTTCTATATATCTTTTTCAGGTTCCGTCACAAGAAAATCGGCGCGAAAATACCACAAAAACGCCGCCGCGGTTCCCCGTGACCGCTATCTGCTCGAAACGGATGCCCCCTCAATTGCCACGGAAAGCACAATCGCTTCGGAAGTGGAGCCAAGGCATATTTTTGAAATCGCACATAAAATAGCTGAATTACGAAATATAAAGGTCGAGGATATCGGCAGGGAGAGTACGGAAAATGCCAAAAGATTATTTAAAATTAACGTTTGAGGGCTGATCATGACGCATTCCCTGGACCTGTTTGTTCGTAACCGGATGCTCTATGGCGAGGCCGGATTTGCGAGACTGCAAAAAAGTTTTGTCGCGGTGGTCGGATTGGGAGGTGTGGGGGCCTCGGCGGCGGAGGCCATGGTGAGGGCCGGCATCGGTAAAATACGGATCATTGATTGCGACCGTGTGACCGCCTCGGACGTTAATCGCCAATTGATCGCCCTGGCAACGAATTTAAATGTACCCAAAGTGGAAGCAGCCCGGGACCGCTATCTCCAGATCAATCCGGAACTCCGGATCGATGCGCGTATGGCGTTTTTTCATCATGATACCGAAGCGGACCTGATTACCAGCGATCTGGATTATGTCATCGACGCCATCGACAGTCTGAACCCGAAAATCGAACTCAGTCGCTGTTGTCAGGAAAAGGGGATTCCGATCATTTCGTCCATGGGCGCCTCGGGCAGAACAGATCCCTGCCGGATTCGCATCGATGCGCTGGAAAACACAACGATGTGTCCATTAGCACGGACCATGAGAAGACATCTGCACAGGCGTCAGATCAGCGCCGATATCCCGGTGGTTTATTCGACGGAAACCGTTCGCAAGCCCCAGGCTTTGTTGTCAACTCCGACACTGGCGCAAACGGGAACCTATCTGCGGGGACGTAACCGGCAGGTCCTGCCCAGTCACCCGACGTTACCGGCGATTTTCGGTTTGATGGCTGCCAATCATGTCATTTTAGCCCTGACACAATACAGCGCCGATGGGGCAGCATCCTGTTAAGAACGGTCGGGATCGTAATCATGCATGCTGTGCGGCCATTTTCTCTTGCAGGACCGATTCGAAAAGACGGCGTATTTCGTGGAGCCGCGCTTCCGTCGTCGCCTCAAAACGCAAAACGATGACCGGCTGGGTATTGGAAGCACGGAGCAAACCCCAGCCATCGGGAAAAGAGATGCGTAATCCGTCTATATCGTTCATCTCATATTTGTCCCGGAAGTGACTTTTGACCGCATCCACCATGCTGAATTTGATCGTGTCTGGACAATCCACCCTGATTTCGGGGGTGGCGTAGGTTTTGGGCACGTCCGCCAGAAGTTCGCTTAGTTTTTTGCCTGTCCGGGAAAGAATTTCCAACAGTCGGATGGTGGCGTACACGGCGTCGTCGTAACCGAAATAACGATCGGCGAAAAACACGTGTCCGCTCATTTCCCCGGCCAGAAGGGCGTGTTCCTCCTTCATTTTTCCCTTGATCAACGAATGGCCGGCCTTCCACATAATCGGCCGGCCGCCATGCCTGGCGATGTCTTCGTAGAGTTTATACGAGCATTTGACCTCGCCGATAATGGTGGCGCCTGGATTTTCCTGCAGTACGAATCGAGAAAAGAGCAGCAGGAGTTCATCCCCCCAGAGGATCTCCCCCTGATCCGTCACGACGCCGATTCTGTCCGCGTCACCATCGTAGCCGATTCCAAGATCGGCTTTATTCTCCAGGACAACACGGACCAATTCATTGAGATTTTCGGGTACGGTGGGATCGGGAAAATGATGGGGGAATTTTCCATCCGGATCGCAATAGATATCCAGAACGCGACAGCCGAAGCGGCGGAGCAAGGGCAGGGCAAAAAAACCGCCCGTGCCGTTTCCGCCGTCCAGAGCGACCGTAAGCGGTGTTTTAATCGTGACGTTTTGGAAGAGATAATCTTCATAATCCGCCGATATATCGACCTGTTTAATTTCTCCGGCGCCGGAGATAAAATCCTGTTGCACCATGATCCCGTATAGTTTCTGAATTTCACTGCCGTAAATCGTGTCCGGACCAATACAGATTTTGAATCCGTTGAAATCCGGCGGGTTATGACTTCCGGTGATCATCACACCGCCCCCCAGATCGAGATGGCGGATGGAAAAATAGAGCATGGGTGTTGTGCAAAAACCAATATCCACGACATCGATTCCGGACAGGTTTAAGCCACGGCTCAAGGCATCACGAAACAAGCCGGAACTGAGCCGGCAATCACGCCCCAGGCTGAGTTTGTTTACAGCGTGATTTGCTGCGTACGTGCCGATGGCCTGACCCAGGCAGACAACAAAATCCGGAGTCAGGTCTGTATCCACCAGGCCACGGATATCATATTCGCGAAAAACGTCTTTGTTGATCATGCACCCTCTTTGTAAATATAAGTAATGACTATTATTATCTATGTAATCTGCCTGCAAGGCAGGGCTTCTCATAAACTTTTTAAGTGGAAGAAGTCAACTAAAAGTGTACGCAAATTTGCAATTCTGAGATGATGTAAAATCAATAACTTGGGCGAATTAAGGGAATAACTTGTCGTATTTCCAATACATTATGTAAGAGAAAATCCGGCCGGGCGTGTCTTAAGTCTTCATGTTTTCCCGTGCCTGTTAAGACGGCGGCGGTGTAGGTACCGAGTTCTTTGCCGATTTGAACGTCAATGGGATGATCTCCGACCATCAGACAACGTTGTGCCGGAATGTTCAGCAGGGATAATATTTCCGTCAGATGACCCGGATCCGGTTTGACATGTTGCGTCATTTCCCGACTGATCAGCCCATCGACGTAGTTCCCGTAATCCGGGAAAACGGTCTGTACGGCGCGGTGACAGTTTCTGGTAATAATTCCCGTAAGGACGGACTGATTTCTGATTTCCTTTAGCATCTCTTTGACGCCGGCGAATAAATTGGACCGGCCGGCCGCTTGGATTTCCATCTGCTCAATACATGCCATGGCATCCCTCCGGAAGGCCTCGCCGCTTTTGGCGGCGCTATCAGCCAGACGCTTTTCCCCGGCCTCGATCATTTCCAGAAGGTAAAAATGCTCAAATTCATGTGATGGCAGATTGTATTGGATAAGCAGATCGGCAATTGCGGCACGCATTTCACCGAAGTCAAGGTGCAGCTCGGCCAGAGTGCCGTCAAAGTCGAAAATAACCGCTTCAATCCTTGTCATAACGATACGCCTTTCATTTTTTTTGCGTATGATCCATGCTCATAATCTTATCATATAGCAGAAATCTTATGTCTGGTCGGCACACATGGTCTCGATCCGTGATGTATCTTCATCGATAAACCGACAGCAGACAAGACAAAAGAGTAAAGCCAAAAAAATGAACAGCGGTGCGATCAACATCGCTAAACGCAGTTCGTACAGATCGGAAAGCCAGCCGATGATGGTAGGCGAGATCGCATCACCCAAGGCATGAATGAAAAAAATATTCACAGCGAAGGCCGTGGCGCGGTACAGCGGGTGGGCGACGTTGACGATGACGGTGTTGAGGGGACCCGTGTTGAGAAAAAGGAGGCATTCGGCCAAAAAAATGGCAAACATACAGGCGGTTAAATGGGGGGTCAGAATGGCGAAGATGCAACAGGGAATGCTCAGGAAAAAACCCGCGGCCGAAACAAGGAGATACCCCTTTTGAGTTTTTTTCTGAAAGACATCTCCCAGCCAGCCGCCCAGTAGGGTGCCGGTGATGCCGGCGGCAACGGTGATGGCGCCGAAAACCGTATTGGCCGCCATAATGTCGAGATGATGATAGCGGTAGATGAAACTCGGTATCCACTGGGCCAGACCTCCCAGGGCAAAGGTCATGGCCGCCATGGCCAGCGCATTGAGAATATAGGAACGGTTCCGTAAGAGCGCCCTGTAGGGTTCGTATGAAAAGGACCTGCAGACAGCAGGATGATCCGCTGCGGTATGCGGCGTTTTTAAGGGGATTCGCCAAATAGGGATGACAAGGAAAAGACCGGGCAAGGCCACCAGAAGGAAAGCCGCCTGCCACCCGTAATGGAAGGCAAGGATCCCGCCCAAAAGATAACCCAGGGCGCTTCCCACAGGTATTGCCAGATAAAAAAAAGATAAAATGCGTCCGCGGACCTCTCGGGAGAAAACCTCGGACAGGATCCCCGGGGAAACCACACCGAAACTGGCTTCGCCGATTCCGACCAAAGCACGGGAAAAAAGCAGGGTGCCGTAAGTGACGGCGATTCCGGACAGGGCCGTGGCCATGCTCCAGAAAGCCAGACCCATTGACGCCAGGCGGACATGCCGGATGTGATCTCCGAGCCATCCTAAAATGGGTGCGAAAAACATATAGGAAAGCATGAAGGCGGATCCGAGAAGGCCGAGTTGTGTGTCCGATAGGCGGAAATCAGCCTTGATCAGGGGAAAGACGGCAAAAAGAATCTGTCTGTCGATATAATTGAGCAGGTTCGCCGCCAGCAGGAGGATGAGAATGGCGTATTTGGTTCGCGGATTCACTGTGCCCGATATAGCCTATATGCGCGCTGAGGCGACAAAATCATTTTTTTGTGCCATCTCTCGTGATCACGGTCGCATAAGGTACATGGTAGACTCATTTCCCACGGGTCCAGGTGGTTGTTCTTCCCAAAAGGGAAAAACCGATAAAACCCCTCACGAAAAGGGTGTTTGGTGTGTCCAGCGTCATTCTGCAGCGGTAGGTCTTGCCGTTTTTGGGATCGTAAATGAAACCGTCTTCCCAGGTCCGATCTCCCGTCCGACGAAACGCATCGAGGATCAGCAGTCCCACAAGCGGGCGTTTGCGCTTCAGAGGGTCGGGATTGTTGCGGTCGATCTTCGGACGCCCCGCCATCCCCAGAGAATCATCCGGCGGATAGACAGGTTCTTTGAGAGATACAATTTTGCCGTAAATACGACCTGTCGATTCATAAATTTCAATCTGAGCACTTTTTTCCTGATTCCACCAGAGACCGGTAATTGATGCCGGTTCCATGCCGAAGGAAGGGGTTATCGAAATACAGAGGAAGATGGAAATGAATAAGAAGAGAAATCGCTTCATGCACCGCCTCCTTTCCTTTCCCGGAGAATTTGCTGATGCAGCGTCTGAAAATCTTTCGGGGGCAGGGTGTCGCTTCTTCGGGTCAGGCGTACGGCAGCCGTCGGGCAGGGGACGGCACAAACACCGCAGCCGATACACCACTCCGGATCGACTATCGGCAAATCGTTTTCCATCCGGATGGCTTTTACCGGACAGATTTCGGCGCAGCGTCCACAGCCCGTGCATTCACTGAGATCGGTGTCCCTGATGAAATAGGTGGCCATCAGCACGTCCCGGGGAATTTTTCGCCGGCGGATTGTGCCCACCGACCAGCAACAACAGCCGCAGCAATTGCAGGTATGCTTGATTCCTTCCCGGGCGTTGTCCACCAGATGAACCAGTCCCGCCTCCTCCGATCTGCGAATGACCTGGAGGGCTTCATCCTTACTGATCTCCCGTCCGATACCTGTATCGAGAAGATATTCCGCCAAGTCATCATATTTGATGCAGCTTTCAAGGGGATGACGGCATTGGCGTCTTCCCAGCAACTCTGTGGTGGCGCGGCAGGGACAGTGCACCAGGGCGATGCGGCTGACACGTTTAACGACTTCTTCCATCATTTCAAAAGGAAAGACGGCATGCGACTCGGGGTCTAGGGAAGGTATCACCGGGAGGAAGCGGAACGCCTTTGAAGCCGTTTCGCCGTAGGCCTTTTCAAGATCCGGGAGCTTGCTGTACCGGACCAGCATTTCCGCTGCCGATTTAGCCTGAGGGGTATCGATTCCACCCCAGAAAAAGGTCTGGGGAAAACCGTGACCGAACTGATGCAGGGCGTATCCCATCGTGCCGTCCGCCAGCTTGCCGGAAAATAAAAGTCCGCGCTGGGCGAGATTATCCAGAACGGGAGCGATTTTTTCCGGGGACATTTTGAGCTTTTCGGCAATCAGATCGACGGCAACGGGGGCAAAGGGAATTATACCCGTCGGTATACCGAGGGCAATCTCCGCTTCCAGGGCCGTAAAATTGACTTTCAGAATGTCAATGAGTTCTTCCTTGTCCGGATAACCCATGCCCAAAGCGGAGAGATGCTTGCCTAATTTGTGATATATATCCTCGCTCATCATTTCGACCTCTTTTTTTTTATATCTGCGGCATTTTGAATACTGCGATTTTTTTAGCACAATATGTTTTCAAAATATATGGTTTATCTGAAAAGATGTAAATCCTATTGATAAAGATATGGCGATTTTTATTTGCGGAAATAAGAGAAGGAGAATTATTATTTTTAAGGATTTAAAAGATATGTTACTACGCCGTTGAAGCATCGATGCGACGGCATAGAAAAGATCCATTCACCAAGAGATGCGTTGCGTTATAGTAAATTAATCATATCATCATGATATAAGGAGTCTTCCATTGGAAATCGGCATTCTGGGTTTACCCCAAAGCGGGAAAAGTACCTTATTTGAAATCATGACCGGCATCAAGAGCCGCGACATGCATGGGGAGCAATTTGTCCGTGGCATCGCGTCGGTCCCGGATCAACGTTTCGAAAAGCTCGTTGAAATCTATCAACCAGCGAAAATATCTCCGGCAAAGGTCCCTTTTGTCGACGTGAATGCCTCGGGGGAGAAGGCCTGGAATGCGATCAGGCAGAATATGGGCAACGCCGATGGATTTATTCACATGATTGACGGTTTTACCACCGGCGACGTTCAGGAAATTACCGACCAATACCGGAAGCTGACGGACGACCTGATCCTTGCCGATATGATCATGGTGGAAAACCGGATGGAGAGAATCCAGAAGGTACCGAAAAAATCCATGAAACCCCTGGAAATTCTCCAGTTGGAATTGATGCCACGCATCCATGAAAAACTCGAGCAGGGCAGGGTGATCCGCGAATTGTCCTTCACGGAAGAAGAGATGAAGTCCCTGAGAAGTTTTGCCTTCTGGACCATGCGTCCTGAGTTGATTGTCATCAATGTGGGGGAAGAAAACCTTCCTGACATGAATGCCGTTCAGGAAAACCTGCCCCCCGATGCTTCCGTGATCGATATTTCCTGCCAGGTGGAAATGGAGATCATGGGATTGAGCGATGCGGAGCAGAGGGAATTTCTGGCCTCTCTGAGCATAAAAGAACCCGCTTATCAGAAGATTATCCGGAAAGCCTTTCTCCTGCTGGGTTGCATTTCCTATTTCACCGTGGGCGAGGACGAGGTCAAAGCCTGGGTGGTGCCGCAGGGGGCCAAGGCCCCTCAGGCGGCCGGCGTGATCCACAAGGATTTTGAACGCGGCTTTATTAAGGCCGAAGTGATCAGCTATGAAGACTTCATGCAATGCGGCGGCTCCATGAACCAGGCCAAGGCCTCCGGGAAGGTTCGCCTGGAGGGGAAGGACTATCTCGTGAAAGACGGCGATATGATCACTTTTCGATTTAACGTTTAATTTGTGTGTGAAGGTTGGAACCGAATACACACGACAGGAAGGATTAAGATGAACGAAAGGGAACTGATGCCGGAGGATCTGCGGCAAATTGAGGATGAAGGATTGACCCCAGACCTGATCTTTTCACAACTTGAAAAATTCAGACAGGGCACCACACCGGTCAAGCTATTAAGACCCTGCCGTTCCGGCGACGGAATCATTTGTCTGACGGAGGAAATGAAACAGACCCTCATGGCGCATTATGACGCCACCGCTCAGGATCTGGAAATTCTCAAATTTGTTCCCGCTTCCGGTGCGGCAACGAGGATGTTCAAGGATTGGTTCGGATTGCTGGAACGTCGTGAACCCAATTCTGATGAAGAGCGGGCCTTAGAGCATTTTGCGAAGACGGTTCGTACGTACGCCTTCAGCGTGCAACTGGAACAGGCACTCCAAGCTAAAAAGATCGATATGGATGCCTATCTTGGCCAGGGAAAAAACGGGGAAATCATGGCGTTCGTACTCGGAAAAGACGGATTGAATTACGGGAATCTGCCTAAGGCGCTCCTGATATTTCATCAATATGCCGATAAAAGCCGAACCGCTCTGGAGGAACATTTTGTCGAGGCCGCCGGTTATGCGCGTTCGCGCGGTGACATCTGCCGGCTCCATTTTACCGTCTCGGAGGAATTTCAAAAAGCCGTTGCCGGGCATGTTGGTCGCGTCATCGGCGAGTATCAACAGCAATACCGAATACGCTTCCAGGTTGATTTTTCGATCCAGAAGCCTTCGACGAACACCCTTGCCGTTGACTTGGAAAACCGACCCTTTCGCAACGATCAGGGCAGGCTGGTTTTCCGGCCGGCCGGCCACGGTGCGCTTCTTTATAATTTGAATGATCTGGATGCGGACCTGGTTTTTATCAAAAACATCGACAATGTATCCCACGATCGACTGCTTCCGGAGGCGATCCCCTACAAGAAAGCGCTGGCGGGCTATCTCCTGACATTACAGAAACAGATTTTCAGCTATCTGGATGTCCTTTCGGGACCGGACATTGCGGTAAAGACGATTGAAGGAATCCGCGATTATTGCAGTAAAAGTCTGCAGCTTTCGGTTCCCGTGCATTTCAGTGACCGGTCCCCTCATGAACAGAAAGAAATTCTTTTTAATATCCTAAATCGTCCCATCCGGATCTGCGGCATGGTTAAAAACACAGGCGAACCCGGCGGCGGGCCGTTTTGGGTAGCGGATGAGAAAGAGCAAACCTCCCGGCAGATCATCGAGCAGTTTCAGATCGATGCGCAGGATGCAGAGCAACTCAGGCACTGGTCCGCTTCGACGCACTTCAATCCCGTGGACCTGGTTTGCAGTATCAAGGATTTCCGGGGCAGAAAATTTGACCTGTTCCGCTATGCCGATCAGAATGCCGTCTGCATTTCCGTCAAATCGGAAAAGGGGCGCACCCTCAAGGCTTTGGAATTGCCCGGTTTGTGGAACGGCGCCATGGCCCACTGGATTACGATCTTTGTTGAAGTTCCGATGATTACATTCAATCCGGTTAAAACAGTCGAGGATCTGTTGAGAAAAGAGCATTTACCGGCTTAAAATCATTCAGATGATCCACTGGGCGGCCTGTGCTTTATCTGCCGCGACGGTTTCTATGGTCCAGACGTCATCGAAATGTGTGCAGATCAGTTTGACCCGCTCATCCTTTGGCGCGTCGCTGAAAAGAACACATAAAGAGGCGGCCAGGTGCATGCCAGACTCATCGCATCCGCCGGGTACTAGTGTGGTGGGGCCCGGGTGATCGGCCGTCCGGATGACGAGGTCACGCTCCAGGGTATATTTCTCAATTAAGTGGTTGTCGTGTAGATTCCGTCCGACGATCACTTTGGTTTGGGGACCGATCCTGAAATGACGACCTGTTTTCAGCAGGTTGATCGACGGGATCTCAAAATCGCCGTGATCGAATAAATCCTTCAAGCGTTTACTGAACATGGGATCCGTCAAGAGACACCCCCCCGCCGGAGTGGAATAGTCGCTAATGCCTAGTGCGGACGCTGCTTCTATTTGACGCCGCCGGCTTCTGCCCTGGATATCGAGAAGTTTTTCACGATCGACCATACCTTCGCGTTCGGCCTTGGTTATGGGTAAAAGTTTTGCGCTCAACGGCCGGACAATCAGATCCGGATAACCCGAATACTTGGCGACGACATAAAGGGACTGGCGTGTCTGCGACATGGGGCGCTGACCGAGAACCTCTCCGGTGATGATGAAATCGGCCCTCCATTCCGGGAGAAGATTTCCGGTTTTGCGTAACATCATGGCGTGGCAGTCGATGCAGGGGTTGAAATTCTTCCCATAGCCGTATTTTGGTGCCCGTAACATGATTAAATGGTCTTCTGTGATGTCAAGAACATGCAGAGGTAAATCAATTTTTGCCGCGGCGGTGAGGGCTTTGTGGGCATTAAAAAAAGGGGTTTCGTAAGTAACCCCCTGAACCTTGATACCCTGGCGCTGGATCAGTTTAACGGCGATAATGCTGTCCAACCCGCCTGAAAAAAGTGCAATGGCTTTCAATATTGAATAATACTAACCTCCTTTAGGCGCTTGAAATAGGTAAAAAAGTCGGGATCAAAGGGATAGTCAACCAGGTAATAGAGGAAATTGTCCGCCTGATAAATCTGGAGGGCGGGAAATATGGCCGAGATAAAAGGATCTTCGGGATTGTCCACGTGATTCACCGTCAGACGAAAATAATTAAACGTATAGGATACATTCAGATAGTTGAGTATCTTGGTGACGAGCTTTATCTTGGTGTCCTCGTCGTTTAAGGTCAGGATTTCACGCCCGTCTTTTTTTAGCATGTCCGCAAATTCCACGGGGATTTTGCGGAAGGTAATAATGATCTGCTTGTTGTCTTTTTTCAGGACGATGTCGGCCCGCATGGTCAAGTTGAAACCGCCCTTTTCTTTGTCGTAAAGACTTAGTTCCACATCCTTGGCAGCATCCTGACCCAGTAATATCAGCAGGTTATGAATCAGATCGATCTTGGATGCGCCCGAGAGATTCGGCGCTGCCAAAGGAGCAAGACCGTCCTGTTTGTCCCGAATAATTCCGGAATCGAGAGCAACTTCGGTTAAAGCAACGCCGCGAGCGGACAGGTTTTTCAAAAGATATACAGGCAGCGACTGGGAAGCATTTTTGTAGAATACCAAACCATGACGCAGAACCGGATTAGAACTGCCTGTGTCTATGGTTTGCTGGATCGTCCATCCCGGCGTAATTTGTACTGTGAGTCGTTCGCCTACCGCATATCTTCCCCCCTGTTTCATCCGGTAGGAACCTGACTGATTAACGACTTTCTGTAGAATAGAAATCAGCGTATCCTTTTCATGGGCGGTGGTGAAGCGATAATTCGACCAGTGTTCCCGGATCATTTTTTTGACTCGTTCCGGCAGTCGGCTTTTCAACTCAATAAAAACGATGCTGCCGTCGTCGAATTCAACGAGGGGGATGGATGCACAGTCAACGGTGATCTGGCCGGATTCGGCCAATGGCACATAATACTGACCATCCGTGATGAGGGTCGCCTTAAATCGATTCAGAATATCACCTGCCAGCAGAAGGTTTCGCTTTAGGGTTTCAGAGATGATAATCGGCTTGTCCGGATCAATGACGGGGTCGTTGTCGCCTTCAGTCAGAAAACTGTCGCCTGCTTCTTCTGAAGACGTTTTAACGTCGGGGAGGCGAAGTACCTGGTTGACGGTGATGCGATCCACATCGCTTAGGCGTGGATTCATCTCCTTAATATTATGCAGCATGGCAGTCATTTGGCTTCGCTTGACATTCAATTGAGTCATGAGAATTTTTTCCAGGGAATCCCCTTTTTTGACTTTATAGAATACGGTTTCGACGCCGAAAGGGTCTTTTTCCGGTGCAAATTGCATTTCCGGAAGAATCAGCGACTGGCCGGGCCGCAATTTACGCGGATCGGTAAGATTGGGATTGAGTTTTTTTATTAATTCCATCGCTTCTTTGAAGCCCTTGGCGGAGCGGATTCCCAATCTGCTCCGGATGATCGCGTATAGGGTGTCGCCTTCCCGGATGACATAGGGTTTTCCCAGTTGTTCAGCCGGGAGCAATTTCTGAAAAGACAGGAGCGCTGTGTCTTCTTTGGCGCCGGCGCAGGAGGGAAGAAGGTTAATCAGCAGAAACAGAGTTGCAAGCACGCAAAAGACAAGGCTGTTGCGGGAGGGTGCGGTCTGAACGGACCTCAAGTATTTTTTTAAGACAATATATACATGCATATAAACATATCAGTTTGATGGTCATCAAAAAAAGACGAATTTTTAATATCACAAATCCACAATTGGCGAAAGCAATTAGACATTCGGTGTGGAAGTATTACTGGAGAGAACGGAGTCACCAACTATACAAAAGGATTGAAAGTACCGTGAATATGGGTTATTGGAGTCCTGGCAGAAAAATCCTGCCGTGAGAATTTGATCACAGGAAAGAAAGGAATGTCCTCCGATGTCACCGATACCCGACGATAAAGCATTAATGAAAGAGATCCAGGTGCGGTTTGAAAAGAAGATGAAGGAAAACGAAATCGAAAACGTGGAATTCTGGAAAGGTCAGGTTGATCGGATTCTCGCCATGAAACCGGAAGGCGTTGCACCGCTGCAAATTCAGATCAAAAAGTTATCTGAGATGATGGCCAACAGAATCGCGATGCTGAAAAAAGGGATCGTATGAAAAGTATTGCTAATTTTCTTTATGAGATGGGGATGTTGAAGAAAACGCCCCGTACAGGATTTCAATTCCTTGGAACGGGCGGAGAATCGGTGGCGGAACATGTCTTTCAAACCATTTTTATTGGTTATACCCTGTGCAAGCTGGAAACCGACGCGGATGAACTAAAAGTGATGAAAATGTGCCTGGTTCATGACCTGCCGGAAGCGCGAACAGGCGACATGAACTATGTCAACAAGAAATATGTGACCGTGGATGAAAAAAAGGCGGTCAAGGAACTCACCGACACCCTCTTTTTTGGTCAGGATATCAAGTGTGCCATCGATGAGTTCAACGCAAAAACCTCGCTGGAATCGAGGTTGGCCCATGACGCCGATCAACTGGCCCTGATTCTGCAGTTGAAGGAAAACGGTGATCTGGGCAATAAATACAGTCAGGAATGGATAAGTTTTGTTCTGAAGCGGTTGTGTACGGAGACGGCAAAAAAAGTGGCTCAATCCATCCTGGAAACCGATTCCGCGGAGTGGTGGTTTACGGATAAAAGTGACTGGTGGGTGACAGCAAACAACAATCGAGGTCAACATGAAAAATAGAACAACATGCATGATGATCCTGGGTATCATGATTCTTCTCACCCTGGGTTGTGCCACGGTGAACACCAATCAGGAAAAAGCCAATGATCACATGGCCATTGGTGCAGCTTTTATGAAATCGGGTCAATATACGGACGCTTTACGGGAATTTTTTGAGGCGGAAAAGCTGACGCCGAATGATCCGGTCCTGCACTACTATATCGGTATCGCCTACCTGGCAAAGGAGGCTCGTGATAAAGCTATGATGGAATTCCAGAAGGCGGTCAGGTTGAATCCGGATTATTCGGAAGCGCACAATTACATCGGGACGCTTTATCTGGAAAACAATCAGCTTGATTTGGCCATTGCATCGTTCGATCGCGCCCTGGCAAACATTCTCTACGATACGCCGGCTGTGTCTCTCTATAACAAAGGCTGGGCTCTCTATAAAAAAGGGGATTATAAAGGCTCCATTGCCTGTTATAAACAAGCGTTCAAAACGAGAGACTCAGAGCCATTATTACCTCCGCTGGAAAAGAATATGGGCCTGTCCTATCTTGCTCTCGGGCAGTATGCGGACGCTGCGACTCACTTCAACGAGGCGCTGGCTAAGGCACCCGACTATACTGAGGCCAAATATTGGCTGGCTGTTGTAAAAGTTCGGCAAAAGCAATATAGCGAAGCTTCGAAACTCTTACAGGAAGTTGTTCGGGAAGCGCCGCAGTCCGAATACGGGGCGAAGGCCAAGGACATGCTGGCTAAGATTCAAAAAGGGCGCTACGAAGAGATTAAATAGAACCTTTTTGATCTTTGTTGACTTTTTTAAGGCGAAACCCGGTCGGTACTTTGTTTGCACCTGGAGATTCTTGCGACCGGTCAAGCACGGCAGTCATGCTTTCTTGGAAAATTTCAGGCCGTAATACTGAGACAAGTCGATAGCAATACCCCAGCGCTCGTTATCCGGTTCCGGGTTTATCCGGACCACAGTACCCAGCAGCGTGATGGTTCCTTTTTTCCCCAAACTGATGAAAAGATTGACCGTTTCTCCCAGGGTGAAGCGTTTGTCGGCCAGGACATACAAACCACCCAAGGCAAAGTCCACTAAGTATACGGTTACTCCATCCACATTGATTTCAATGGGGGATTTTTCATCCACTTTGGTTTGAATCATCGCCATATAGCGTTCATAGCGACGTCTTTCACTCGATTTGGTCATTTGATTTTCTTTTGACATTCCCTTAAGCCTCGAAATATTTTTTAGGTACTGATATTCAGGTAAACAGGCCATGTGCGCCTAAACAAGAATGAACGTGAGAACCCTTCACGAATCAATTTTTACCTCAATGGGAAAAATCCCATAAATCACAAGCAATCCTTTTCAACAGCGCACAAGCAAGACCCCTTTCCGTGTGCATACAGGCATAACCCTACCTGAAGGTTATTGGATCATGAGGGAAGAAAATCCCTTTGTCCAAAACCCCCGGTATTTTTCAAAGTGCGATGAAGTCAGTGCGAAACATACTGACGATTTAGCGTTAGTTTTGTGATTCGGCAGGGAGGCTCTTCGTGACCCGTTTTCCTCGGATCGGGCGGAAGAGGCCGAAACGGCAGTCTATCTCAGGTCCTTCTCATTGAAAAAAGCGCAGTACTTTTTATCGACCCCCTTATGTGTTTTTGCAGCCTACTGGTTAGTAAATTCATGATTTTAATGGATAATCCAATTTCCCCGGTATCGAAATATTTTTTTTCTTCACTGACTCTCTTGGTGAAACCGCGATATTCCTGCTTGTGCGGATCGTGTCCGGATGTCCGAACTGGTCTAAATATTCCCTCCGTCTAGAAATGGGACGCCACGCAATGAATCATTTCATGGACGGTCTCCCCGGGGATATCAAGTCCTTTTCCCAGGTGCATCGCATCATCAAGATCATTGATCATGCTGATTCACTTCTGATGCTGGCTGTTGATTCCGGCGACGTGGACGCTGAGATATTAAATCCTTTGCATGCCCGCCGCAGCTTGACTTCCTTTTATCACATCAGGATAGGTAGCGCACAAATATTTTTTCATATTAAAGATCGTCCTTTTCAAACGCGCATGAAAGCATGCTCTTAATCATCCGGCGGAGAATCGATGGCAGCATGTCTTGCACATTGAAAACCAGATTTTTGAGAATAAAAGGTTTCTGGAGAAAATGGACCCTTTCATCCAGCATACCCCGGTGAGTAATCACATTGGCTGTGTATCCCGGGATGAAAAGACATTTAATTTCCGGCGCCTTTTCACGGACCAACCGCTGCAATTCCCGGCCGTTCGTCTCGGGCATAACCACATCGGTGATCAAGAGCTTTATTTATTTTGCCCGGTATTCGCTCTGCCGGAGCGCTTCATCCGGCGTACCCGCTGTTATCACCTCATAGCCAAGTTCTTGCGAGCAAGGCCTGACCCACCTCGACAATTTGCCTTTCATCCTCTACCAACAGCACCATTTCCCCGAAACCTTCGGGTGCAGTCGTCGGCGAATCAAGGGGAGCCTCTGTTACGTTTCTCGTGAATCCGCGCAGGTAAATTTTAAAAGTCGAACCCCCGGCGGGTTCAATTTACGCATTGATAAAGCCGTTGTTTTGCGAAACAATGCCGTAAAAGGTCGCCAGACCCAGGCCGGTGCCTTTTCCTGTGTCCTTGGTGATAAAAAAGGTTCAAAGACATGCTTGAGGGTCTTCTTGTCCGTCCCCCCACCGGCGTCGCTGAC
>CAZBQX010000003.1:24023-64848 GCA_964494155.1 uncultured Syntrophales bacterium | reverse complement strand
GATCCTCAGGTTTTTTTGTTTTTGAGTGAGATTCTGGGGAAGCGGGTTGTCAACCGACAAAACAAAAAAATCGGCAAGGTCATGGACCTGGCCGTTGGTCTGGTCGAGCCTTACCCCATTGTGACGGAAGTCCTGCTGTCGGCAGGCGCCTCCAGTGGGCAGTATTGCGTGCCCTGGAGCAAAGTCCTGGAAGTCGATAAAGCGCTTCGATTGGACGATTTTTCACTGGAAGAATGCCGCAAACCCGAGAGCCGGGAAGGCGAGATTTTTCTTAAGGACACCCTGCTCGATAAACAGGTGGTTGATACCAACGGCGCCAAATTGCGGCGTGTAAACGATCTTCAATTTCTAAAAGCGCATAATCTGCTGCACCTGGTACATGTTGATGTGGGTTTCCGAGGGCTGATGCGCAGGGCGGGTCTGCTGAAGCCTCTGGATGCCTTTTTGCAGGCGTCCATGGACTATACCCTGACAGATCAGTTTATCGCCTGGAAATTTATACAGCCCTTGTCCTCTCCGGATCTGCTGAAATTAAAAGTGGCTCAATACCGTTTGTCGCAAATGCACCCGGCCGATCTTGCAGATATTATTGAAGATTTGGATATCCACCAGCGGGCGGCCGTGTTCCAGTCCCTCGATGTGGAAACGGCGGCGGAAACACTTGAAGAGACGGATCCAAGGATCCAGGTCAGCATCATCAAGGAGCTCAAGCCCGAACAGGCTTCCGACATCATCGAAGAAATGTCCCTCAACGAAGCGGCGGATCTCTTGGCGGACCTTCCCAGGCATCAGGCGGAAGGTATTCTCAGTGAAATGGAGCAGGATTTCGCCGAAGACGTGAAAGAACTGCTCGCTCTGCCTGAGGAAAAGGCCGGTGGTCTGATGACCACTGCTTTTCTGAGCTATCCGCCGACGCTCACCGTGGGGGAAGCCATCGAGGCTATACGTCGCGAAGCGGAAGACATGGATTTTGCTTATTATATCTATGTCGTCGATGAAAATGAGCATCTGCTGGGTATGATGAGTCTCAGGGAGCTTCTGGTGTCGCCTCTCGACGGCAAACTGGAAGATATGATGGATACACGCATCGTGTCCGTGACCATAGACGAACACAGGAAGGAAATCGCGAACCTGTTCGCGAAATACGGGATTATGGCCATCCCGGTTGTCGATGATGACGACCGGATGATGGGTGTTATCATTTTCAGGAATATTCTGGAGATTATCGCTCCGCATCTGGGGAAGTAGGCAAGATGAACGAAGAGGGAGACAGACGCAGTCATGGCGAAGCGATTCTTATCTCGAATTCAGCAGATGCTCTCCGGTATTTTCCGGACGCGTTTCTGGATTACTCTGTCGGTCTTCTTCGCCCTCGTCGGCCCGGGCATCATCACATCCAACGTCGATAACGACGCCGGCGGCATTACCACCTACTCCCTGGCGGGTGCGGATTACGGTCTGACCCTCCTGTGGATTCTCGTCCCCATCACCTTTGCTTTGATTATCATCCAGGAGATGTGCGCCCGGATGGGCGTTGTGACCGGCAAGGGTTTGTCGGACCTGATCCGGGAACGGTTCGGCGCGAAAATCACCTTCTATCTGATGATCATCCTGTTCTTGACAAACCTGGGCAACACCATTGCCGAGTTCGCCGGTGTCGCGGCCAGTATGGAAATATTCGGTGTGAGCAAATATATTTCCGTGCCGATTGCCGCTTTTTTTGTCTGGTTGCTGGTGGTCAAATGGAACTACAAGTCTGTTGAGAAAGTCTTCCTTGTCGCCTGCCTGTTTTATCTGTCCTACATCGTTTCCGGCATCATGGGCGAGCCGGACTGGCATCAGATCGGCACGTCTTTCATCAATCCTTCCGTGCAATTCGATCCGGGATATCTGGCGATGGCCATCGGTCTTGTCGGCACGACCATCGCACCCTGGATGCAGTTCTATCTGCAGTCTTCCGTTGTGGACAAGGGCATCCGCACCTCCGAATACCGTTATACACGTATCGATGTGATTATCGGCTCCTTTACGGTCAATGTGGTGGCGTTTTTCATCATTATGCTGTGTGCCGTAACCCTGTTTCAAAACGGCATCCGGATCGAGACGGCCAAGGATGCGGCCCTCGCCCTGGAACCTCTGGCGGGCAAATACAGCTCGCTTCTGTTTGCGTTCGGACTTCTCAACGCCTCCCTGTTTGCAGCGTCCATCCTGCCGCTTTCGACGGCGTATACCATCTGCGAGGCATTCGGCTGGGAGTCGAGTGTCAATCACAAATTTGTCGAGGCGCCACAGTTCTACGGTCTCTATTCGTTCATGATCTTTCTGGGGGCGGGCATCATTCTCTTGCCGCAATTTCCCCTGATCTGGATCATGTACTACTCTCAGGTGCTCAATGGTCTGCTCCTGCCGGTGATCCTCATCTTTATGCTTCTGCTGATCAACGACCGGCGTCTCATGGGTAGATACACCAACGGCTGGGCCATGAACATCATCTCCTGGCTGACTGTGTCGGCTCTGGTGATTCTGTCGCTGGCGATGGTGATTTCTCTTATCTGGGAAGCATGATTTTGGGTTCCCGGGATGGCCGGTAGAGCAGGAATGTCCGGCCGAGAATCTGGGCGACGTCTGCTTTCAGATTCACCGCCAGGTCAGCCGCAGCCTCCCGACGATTCGTCAAGCTGTTCTCCAGAAGCTTGACCTTGATCAGCTCATGGCGCTCCAGGGCGGCATCGGTTTCCTGAAGGAGGGTGTCGGTAATTTCACTTTTACCAATCAGGACGACCGGTTTGAGATCGTGACCGAGTCCCCGCAAATATCTTTTTTGTTTTCCCGTCAGCATTTGAGGCATCAATACCGTTACTTCAGTAAATTAAACAACCGCGACCAGCGCACATCGAAATGATCGCTGTCCCAGGACCAGTAAATAATGAAGGCCTTTCCCATGACGTCCTTTAAATCGACTGGGCCCCAGAAGCGGCTGTCATAACTCTGATCCCGGTTGTCGCCCATGACAAAAATGGAATTAGGCGGAACAATAACCGGGGGGAAATTGTCCCGCGGCTGGAGCGCCCCCGGGATGACATAATTGTCGACATAGACGCCATGCCCATCCTGGTAGGGCCGGTCGTTGACATAAATCACCTTGTTTTTGATTTCAATCTTGTCACCACTCAAGCCGATGACGCGCTTGATGAAATCTTTTGAACGGTCCTGAGGATAGATGAACACGACTATATCGCCTCGCTGCGGGTCTGTGACCGGGATAACGGTATTCCGCAGCCAGGGGATTTTAACGCCGTAAATGAATTTATTTACCAGGATGTGGTCGCCGATCTGAAGGGTTGGCTTCATGGAACCGGAAGGGATCTTGAATGCCTGGACAACAAAGGTCCGGATGAACAAGGCGATGAGAATGGCAATGATAATCGCCTCGGCGTATTCCTGAATTTTCGATTTGGGTCTGGATGCACGCGTCATAAGATTCTTTCCTTAGTCATAGGATGATAAAAGAGTAAAGCAAACCAGGACCGAGGCCACGGAGCCCTTCCAGAAAAGGGTGGCCATCCGACCGGTTAAAACACGAAAAGGGGTTCGGTACGAGGGTCTTAATTTGGATTCCTGATGTATCAGGGCGTAGAGCAGACCCAAAAGACCGCCGAGGTAGAAACCACCGACCAGGCCGACAATCAGCAAGGCCGGTGTCAGAAGCAGAGCCAAAAGGAAAGAGCCGCCCAAAGAGAGGCTGACGGACTGTCGGGTTGGTCCGAAACGGGGGGAACCCTGCAGGGAAAAGAAAATATCGGCAATTTCAACGGCAATGGCGATCAAACACATGAAAAAAAGCGCTTGCCAGCCTATTTTTTCGAAACCTGTGATGATTGCGTAGACCAGCACATCCGCCACGATCAGCACCAAACCTGGGAGACCGTGTATGCACAGAAATATCCCCAGGAATAAAAGGATGATAAACAGGGTTAGGCCAAAAGCGTCCAGGGGAGACAATTTACTTCTTCCTGGTGATCGCTGAAGGTTTGATTTTTTCAAACAACAGAACAATCGGACTGGCGATAAAAACCGTCGAATAAACACCGGCGACGGTACCAACCAGCAAAGTGAAGGCAAAATTGTGAATCACCGAACCTCCGAAAAAGAAAAGGACGAACAAAACCATGAAAACGGTGAGAGAAGTCAGGATCGTTCTGCTCAACGTCTGATTGACGCTCAGATTGATGACGTCTCTTAGCTCCATGCGGATATTTTTCCGGGCGTTTTCACGGATTCGGTCGAAAATAACGATGGTGTCATTGATCGAAAAACCAATGATCGTCAGTAGGGCCGCCACAATATTCAAGTCGAATTCCTTGTTCATCAAAGAAAAGATCGACAGGGTCACCAGGACGTCATGAACCAGAGCAATAATACCGCCCAGGGCGTAGCGGAATTCAAACCGGAATCCCACGTAAACTAGAATACCGATCCAGGAGAAAATGATGGCCAGGAGTGCTTTCTTGGTCAATTCTTTCCCGACTTTTGGCCCCACCACTTCTGTACGCTGGATAACAAAACCGCCTGCCGGATACGCGGTGCTGAGAGACGTTTCGATCTTTGCTTCCAGTCCTTTTAAATCCGCACGAATTTCCGGCGTCCGTACGACAATTTCATGGGAACCATAGGTCTGAATGATGCTGTTTTCCAGACCGATCATCTTGAATGTACTGCGGATCTTGTCGATCTGCGGTTCTTCTTTGAATTTAATCTGAACCAGGGAGCCGCCCGCGAAGTCGATGCCGTAGTTAAGTCCTCCATGCCAGACAATGGAGACAATGCCGATGAGTATAATCGCCAGTGAAACAGCCGTGGCGCTCTTCATCCAGCGCACAAAATCGATTTGGGTGTTGGGTTTGACAAATTCCATGTATGCCATGAGATAATCCCCTTTTTAGATACTGATAGCCGTTATTTTACGGTTCCAGATGAAATAGTCGTAGATGATACGGGTGACAAAGACCGCCGTGAACATACTTGCGGCGATACCGATCGTCAACGTTACGGCAAAACCCTTCACAGGGCCCGTCCCGAAACCGAACAGGAAGAGAGCCGCCACCAAAGTGGTCACATTCGAGTCGAAAATCGTCAAAAAGGCTTTTGCGTAACCCGCTTCCACGGCTGCACGCGGTGTTTTGCCCGTCCGTAGTTCCTCCCGGATGCGTTCAAAGATCAGGACGTTGGCGTCCACCGCCATACCGATGGTCAGCACGATACCGGCAATACCGGGGAGCGTCAGGGTCGCGCCGAACATGACCATGGCGCCCAGGAGCAGAACAATGTTCATGGCCAACGCCAGGTCGGCGATCAAACCGGAGGCTCGGTAATAGATCACCATGAATATGAAAATCAGGATACCGGCCACAATGCAGGACCAGGTTCCCTTGTTGATGGAATCCTGACCCAGAGACGGCCCGACGGTCCGTTCTTCCAGAATATTAACGGGGGCGGGCAGGGCACCGGCTCGCAGGACAATTGCGAGGTCGCGGGCCTCCTCCATTGTGAAAGCCCCTGTAATCTGGGCCTGACCGCCGGAGATGCGCTCCTGGATGACCGGAGCGGAGTAAACGTTGCCGTCGAGGACGATGGCAAGACGTTTCTTCACATTTTCACCGGTAATCCGGTCAAAATCATCCGATCCCTGGGCATTGAACTTAATCGCCACATGGGGTTCGCCGAACCGGTCACTGATCTGCACTTTCGCACTTTCCAGGGCGTCACCGGTGAGCAAGGTCTTGCTTTTCAAGAGATACGGAACGGATGTCTGGCGTCCCGTTTCGCGGTCAAGGTTGAGGCCATAGGCGACTTCGCCGCCTTCAGGAACGTTTCCTTTCAGGGCGTCCTCCAGACTATGTTCGTCATCGACGAGCTTAAACTCCAGCAGGGCCGTTTTGCCGATCAGATTTTTTGCCCGTTTTGTATCCTTGATGCCCGGCAGCTGGATAAGAATGCGGTCGTCCCCTTGAGGAATAATTTCCGGTTCGGAGATGCCGAATTGATCCACACGGTTCCGAATGGTTTCCAGGGATTGATCGACCGCCATTTTTTTCACTTCCGCCACGCGGTTTACATTCATCTTCAAATAAACCTTTTCCCGGCCTTCAACGGTTTCCGAGTTGGTGATCTCAAGATCGGGATAATGGTTTCCCAGTGTTTTTTCAAATGATTCCCTTGCCGCCGGGTCGGTCAATTCCAGGGTAATCATCTTGTCGGCAGTCCGATCGACATTGCGGAACCTGATCTTGTTCTCCATCAGAGATTCTTTCAGGTTGTTGGACAGCCTTTCCAGAGTCGAGTCCACCGCTTTATCCGCATCGACTTCTAAGACCAGGTGCATGCCGCCCTGAAGATCGAGGCCCAGATGAATTTTGTCTTTGGGCAATTTTTCTTTCCAGAAGTCGGGCAGTTCGGAAACAACGGTCGGGGTCAGGTAAAAGAGGGCCGCCAGAAAAATCAGTACGGTAAGGGCTGCCCGGAACTTGATGCTGTTGAACATAGTTAACCTCGTGGAATGGGATTTATGTCGTTTTTTGCAAGACTTCGGCGATAAAGGGTCGGGACACCTTGATGCGCACTTTATCGGCGATTTCCAGAGTGATCACATTATCCGTGATGGCCACGATTTTGCCGTGAATGCCGCCCGAGGTGACCACGGTGTCCCCATGGGTCAGATTCTCAAGCATCTGCCTGATTTCTTTCTGCTTCTTCTGCTGTGGCCGGATCAAGAGAAAATAGAAGATGCCGAACAAGACGACCATCATGATCAGAAAACCGATGTCTCCCCCACCGGGGGATCCGCTGCCTCCTCCGGTACCCATTGCATAGGCGATGTCAGTCAATGCATTCCCTCCTTCATTATATTATATATGTATGGATATGATCTCGTCTGCAATCCTCTACAGTTCGTCTGCCGTGGCAGTACATTCCGTCTCACTGTAGGCCATGCGCGCCAGAAAATCCCGCTTAAAACGCCGGAAATCACCATTGCGGACGGCCCTGCGTATGTCCTCCATGAGACGTTGGTAGAATCTAACATTATGAATCGTGTTCAATATCATCGCCAGGATTTCCCTGGAGATGTACAGGTGTCTCAAATAGGCTCTTGTAAAGTTTCTGCAGGTATAACAGTCACATGCAGCATCAAGAGGCGATTGATCATCCCGGTAACGGGCGTTTTTTATAACAACCTTTTCCTGATTTGTAAATAATAATCCGTTTCTGGCGCAGCGCGTTGGCATGACGCAGTCAAACATGTCGATCCCGAAGTCAACGCAACGCACAATATCCTCCGGGGTGCCGACCCCCATGACGTAGCGGGGATGATGCTCAGGAAGCCGGGGAGCCATTTTCTGAACGATTTCCATCATTTTTTCCTTGGGCTCGCCGACGCTCAAGCCGCCCAGGGCATAACCGTCAAAACCGATTTCCGTAATTCGGCTGAGAGCTTCTAACCGCAGATCAAGGTAGGTTCCTCCCTGGACGATTCCGAAAAGCGCCTGGTCTTCACGCGTTTTCACTTTCTTGCACCGCACCGCCCAGTCCATGGTGATATCCAGAGACGTTTTCGCCTGTTCACGGGTGGCCGGGTAGGGGGTACATTCGTCGAAGGCCATGATGATGTCGGCCCCCAAATCTTCCTGGATGCCTATTGCCGTCTCCGGAGAAATGAAGTGTTTCGAACCGTCGATATGAGACTGAAAAAGCACCCCGTCGGCGGTAATTTTTCTCAGGGCCCCCAGGCTGAACACCTGAAAACCGCCGCTGTCGGTGAGGATCGCCCCCGGCCAGTTCATGAATTTGTGGAGGCCGCCGAACTTCTTGATCAGCTCCCGGCCGGGTCTTAAATAAAGATGATACGTATTGGCCAGAATGAGGCGCGCTCCGGCCTCTTCAAGCATAGCAGGCGTCATGGCCTTGACCGTGCCCTGGGTGCCCACAGGCATAAAGACTGGTGTCGGAATCTCACCGTGGGGAGTCATCAAGACGCCGGTTCTCGCTTCACCGTCTTTTTGCCTGGCAGTTTGTATAAAGGTAGATGGCGCCATCTTTTGTTACCTGCCGATCCTGTGATCATATTTTCCCGGATTAATCATGAGATGAACATGCAATCCCCATAGCTGTAGAAACGGTAACGTTCCCGAATGGCTTCGGCATAAGCCGTGCGAATCAGATCAGGGCCGCCGAAGGCACAAGTAAGGAGATATAGAGAGGATTTTGGCAAATGAAAGTTGGTCAGCAGGGCGTTGACCCTTTTAAATTGGTATCCGGGGTAGATGAACAATTTCGTGTAACCGGAAGCCGCCGCGATCCGTCCCCTTTCATCCGCCAGTGATTCCAGGACCCGTGTCGAGGTGGTTCCCACGGCCACCACCCGTTTTGAACCGGAAATGATCGCTGCCGTTTCCGCTGATATTTCGTAGTATTCCTCTTCCATGGCATGGTCCTCCACGTTTTCCGCTTCGACGGGGAGGAAAGTTCCATAACCGACGTGCAACGTAACCTTTGCAATGTTGATGTCCATCATTTCAAGACGATGCAATATATCAGGCGTGAAGTGCAAACCGGCAGTCGGCGCCGCCACGGATCCAAAACGTCGGGCGTAGACGGTTTGGTAACGCTCTCTGTCCGTTGAGCGGTGCGTGGTATCATCTTTCCGGTCGATGTAGGGCGGAAGGGGAGTGGAGCCATGATTTTCGAGAAAGGTTTCCCAGGGAAAATCGGTGGTAAGCTCCAGGAGCCATTTTTTTTCCGTCATGCGATCCAGAATTTTTCCCCGGCCATGTTCATGAAACATTAACACAGACCCCGTGCGGACCCGCTTTGCTGGTCGCAGCAGGACTTCCCAGACCGTGCATGAAGGGTTATGATCATCCTTCAAGGTCAGAAGCAGCACTTCAACGGCTGCGCCGGTTTCCTTTCGTCCATAAAGCCTGGCGGGGAACACTTTTGAATCATTAAGAACCAGGGTGTCTCCTTTCTTCAGAAAGTCGGGCAGGTTGAAGAAATGACGATGGGTGAACGTTTTTCCGGACTTGTCCAGGACCATCATGCGGGAGTGGTCTCTTTCCGGGGAAGGCTCCTGGGCGATGAGTTCGGGAGGCAGATGGTAATCGAATTCGGTCAGTTTCATGGGCTTTGTTTGCACCGCCGGCAGATTACGGACGGGGATCAACTCCTGCCGAAATAGACGAGGCCTAGACCACAAAGAATGGAAGCCAATCCCAGAATGCGCAGCGTACGATCCGGAACATCCATGATCTTCATCAGGTACGCCTTGATTTTATCGGGGAAGGCAAAATAAGGCAACCCTTCCACAACCAACACCATCCCCATCACGCATAGAAAGAATTTCACGGCACCTCTCCTTCTTTTTCCTTGGCTTCGTCCCAGAGGCGGTTCATTTCCTCGGGGGAGGTCTCTAACAGATTTTTCTGCTGCGCGGCAAGGGTATTTTCAATATGTGCGAAGCGTTTTTCAAACTTGGAGATCGTTTTTTTTAGAGATTGCTCGGCATCTGTCCCAAGGAAGCGGCTGAGGTTCACGACGGAAAAGAGCAGGTCGCCGATTTCTTCGTCGATTTGGATCTGCTGTCCCCGGGTGACCGCTTCCTTCAGTTCCGTCAGCTCTTCATGAATTTTATCGATGACATCGCCTGCCTGTTCCCAGTCAAAGCCGACTTGTGACGCCCGTTCGGAGATCCGTTGGGCCCGGGTTAGCGCGGGCAGTGCAAGGGGGTGTTTACCAAGAAAGCCCTTATTCATCACGGGCTTATTCTCGATGTTTTCCTTGATGTAGATCCAGTTGTTTCGGATATCCTCGACATTATCAACAGGGGTATCGGCAAATACATGGGGGTGTCGGCGGATCATTTTTTCGGATACGGCGTTCACGACATCGCTCAAGAAAAATTCATCCTTTTCTTCGGCCATCACGGATAGAAAGATTACCTGAAAAAGAAGATCGCCCAATTCTTCCTTCAGGTGTTCCGCCTCGCCGTCCGAAATGGCGTCTATTACTTCGTAGGCTTCTTCGAGCAGATAATGTCCAATGTCCGCCTTGGTCTGTTTCCTGTCCCACAGACAGCCATCGGGTCCGCGCAGAATTCGGATGATGGCAAGAAGGTCGGTTATTTTGCCCCGAAGGGGCGGTATGGTTGCGGTCATAAGGTTTTCCTTCGTCGATACAAATCAGAAGACCTCCTGCAGACATGCCTTTATGTGTGATTATCCGGATATAATCCCGGCTTTCCAGGGGAATCGGCTGGCGGATATGTACCATATGCCGATAGGGATCACAATAAAAGCTTTCAGGGGCAAACGGCCAAATAATTATTGACAAAAAATGGTGTATGGGATAGGTGAGGCTGTTTATTTTTCAGAATGAAAAATGCAGAAAAAAAGTAAACATCAAAAAAAACAACAATAACGGGAGGAGGATTTTTTTATGAGTCAGAATGTAACCGTTCCCATGGAGGGAAAAGTAGTCAAAATCAATGTGAATGTCGGTGATCAGGTATACGAAGAGGACGAGGTCATCATCATGGAAGCCATGAAGATGGAAATGCCCGTGACGTCCCCCGCCGCAGGCGTGGTCAAGGAAATCAAGGTAGCTGTCGGTCAGACTTTCCCCGCAGACGCAGTTCTCATGGTAATCGAATAGAACAAAAATCAAGACGCTTATCGAGAAGGAGATAAACATGGATTTTGCATTGACTGAAGAGTTGGAAATGCTGCGCTCCATGGCGAGGGATTTTGCAGCGGAAAAAATCGCGCCTTTTGCCGACAAATGGGACGAAGAGCACCACTTTCCCTATGAAGAAGTCGTAAAGCCGATGGGCGAACTCGGGTTCTTCGGAACGGTTATTCCCGAAGAGTACGGTGGAAACGGGATGGGCTGGCTGGCCGCGATGATTCTCACGGAAGAAATCGCCCGCGCCTCGAGTTCCCTGCGCGTCCAGATCAACATGCAGGCTCTGGGTTGTGCGTTCACGATTTTCCGTTACGGTACGGAAGCGGCAAAGAAAAAGTATATTGAGAAGCTGATTACGGCAGAATATCTCGGCGGTTTCGGTATCACCGAAGCGAACGCGGGTTCCGACGTGATGGGTATGAAGTCTGTCGCCGAGGACAAGGGTGACCACTGGCTCATCAACGGCACCAAAACCTGGATCTCCAATGCGAAAAGAGCCGACTGTCTCATTTATTATGCTTACACGGATCGGTCCAAGGGGAGCAAGGGCCTCTCCGCTTTTGTCGTTGATATGAAGAACAACCCCGGCGTGTCTGTTACAGAACTCGATAAACTGGGCAGCCGTTCTTCACCGACCGGTGAGATCTTCATGGAAAACGTGAAGGTTCCCAAGGAGAACCTCCTGGGTAATCTTGGCGACGGCGCCAAGATCGTTTTCGGTTCCTTGAACGGGACCAGGTGTTCCGCGGCGGCCGGTGGTGTCGGTCTGGCTCAGGCCTGTCTGGACATTTCCATTCAGTATGCCAATGAGAGAGAGCAGTTCGGCCAGACGATCGGCCAGTTCCAGATGATCCAGGATATGATTGCTCAGATGGCCTGTGAGATCGAAGCAGCCAGACTGATCGTCTACAAGGCGGCATGGCAGAAGGATCAAGGGAATCTGAATAACACACTGGAAGTCGCGCAGGCAAAATATCTCGCCGGCGAGGTGGCAACCAAGTGCAGCAACTACGCCATGAGAATTCTCGGTGCCTATGGTTACTCGACAGAGTATCCCGTCGCCCGTTACTACCGTGACGCACCGACCTATTCGATGGTCGAAGGTTCGGCGAACATCTGCAAGTGGATCGTAGCTCTGGATGCCTTAGGTGCAAGGAAAGCCAACAAGTAAGAATTGCGCAGTATAACGGCGTAACGTATAGCTGCCCTGGTCTTCGATGATATCGATGGCCAGGGCAGTTAGGTGTTTTCGGTACCGATGCGGTGGAAATAATTTGGAAATGTCCCGCAGGTATGGAAAACAGAAATGGAACGAATCTGTTCCAGAGATAAGCATCGTTTGCTGCGATCCCTCATAAAGGGACGTAGACTTAAGAGGAAGGATATAAGTATATGAAACCATACTTTGCGAAGATGAAAGACCTGGGGAAGCCCCTAACCGAGGCCCAGATCGAACAGATGAAAGAGAGCAAGGCGGAGATCGATGCGGTTGTCGCCGATTTGGAAAAGGAAATTGAACGGGTAAAGACCACGGGTATGCCCGCGGCGAAGGTTAGGGAACGCGGTCAGATGACGGTTTGGGACCGGATCGACTATATTGTTGATCCCGGCACGTTCTGTCCCCTACACACCCTCTATGATCCCATGGAAAACGAAGAGGGTATGACAGGTGTCATCGATGGTCTGGCCCGGATCAGTGGCAAATGGTGTGTGCTGATCGGATTTGATAACAAAGTTATGGCCGGTGCGTGGATTGCCGGGCAGGCGGAAAACATCCTCCGGGTAACCGATATTGCCAAAAACATGAATATCCCTCTAGTATGGCTGGTCAATTGTTCGGGTGTCAAACTGCCGGAACAGGAAAAAGTCTATGCCAACCGCCGAGGAAGCGGTACATGCTTCTTCCGCCATGCGGAACTCGAGAAGATGGGTATTCCCGTTCTGGCCGGTATTTACGGAACCAATCCGGCGGGCGGAGGCTATCAGGGCATCAGCCCCACGATTCTTCTGGCTCATAAGGACTGCAACATCGCCGTCGGCGGTGGCGGCATTGTCAGCGGCATGTCCCCCAAGGGTTTCTTTGATGAGGCGACGGCCGAAGAACTGATTGAGGCGACGCGTCACTATAAGGAAGTGCCTCCCGGTAGCGTTGGTATTCACTATGATGCGACGGGGTTCTTCCGCGCCGTTTACGAGAAGGAAACGGAGGTATTGGATGCGCTGAAGGAATATATGGCGGGGATACCGGCCTACAATCCGAAATTCTTCCGGGTGGCCGATCCGGCGGAACCGAAGTTTCCCCAGACCGATCTTTCCTCCATTGTTCCCTTTAATCAGAAGGCGATTTACAAGTTTGAGGAGATTCTGGCGCGCCTGTCCGACAACTCCGAACACATGGAATTCCGTCCGGAATACGGACCGGAAGTTTACACCGGTCTGATCAAAGTGGACGGCTTTCTGATGGGCGCCATTGCCAACCGTCAGGGTTTCCTGGGCGCGAACTATCCTGAATATACCAATGAGTACTTCGGCATCGGCGGTAAGCTCTATCGCCAGGGTCTGATCAAACTGAACGAGTTTGTTACCCAGTGCGGTCGTGACCGTATTCCGATTCTCTGGTTCCAGGATACATCTGGAATCGATGTCGGCGACATCGCCGAGAAAGCTGAACTCCTTGGCCTCGGCCAGTCCCTCATCTACTCGATAGAGCAGACGGGCGTACCGATGATGCTGGTTGTTCTCCGCAAGGGAACAGCAGCAGCCCACTACATTATGGGCGGTCCCACGGCGAACAATCACTGTGTCTTTACACTTGGCACGCCGACGACCGAGATCTACGTCATGCATGGCGAGACGGCGGCAGCGGCATCTTACGCAAGACGCCTCGTGAAGGAAAAGGATTCCGGCAAGGATCTGACACCAATCATCGAAAAGATGAACGAGCTGGTTGAGGATTACTATCGAAAGTCCCGTCCCGTTTACTGTGCGAAGACGGGCATGGTCGACGAAGTCGTGAAATTCGAAGATATCCGGAAGTACATGGTGGCATTTGTCGATTCGGTTTACCAGAATCCGCGCTCGATCTGTCCACAGCATCATATGATGCTGCCGAGACTGATCGAGTCTCAGGTGGTCAAGGGAAAACCCCGTCCGCCGAAGGAAGCGAAATAAGTAGTATACACGAAGGTTTTATGAAAGACAGAGCCCAGGGGCAAAATCCCCTGGGCTTTTTTTATCTGTTGGATAAT
Source organism: uncultured Syntrophales bacterium (assembly GCA_964494155.1). Classification (GTDB taxonomy): domain Bacteria; phylum Desulfobacterota; class Syntrophia; order Syntrophales; family JAAYKM01; genus JAAYKM01. The sequence goes on along the minus strand of CAZBQX010000003.1, from coordinate 50,866 downwards.
TCATAAATTATTATGTAAAATCAATTGTTAATACAGATTTATTAAACAATAAGTTTAAGTTATTTTAAGAAAATCGTGATGGAAGAATGCCGTCAAGCCGTATTGGTTAATCTATTTTTTTCTCTCTGAAGATGAGACGTGACGTGCGAATTCTAAAAAAGATGCCGGCCTTTTTTCCCGTCAACAAAGAGATGCGAGTCGAGCCGGATTGTGGTATAAAAACGGCGTCTTGATTTGATAGAATCAATCGATTGAATGTTTGCCTTCCGGTAATTCCGGCATTCACAGGAAAAGATTCATGGGACAAACGGAACTCATTACCAACGCTATTCACCTCGTCGCAGGACCGAACATGTCACATGCGGAAGACGCAACGGCCTACGTGATCGAGTTTGTCGATCAACTGGTCATGATCGATTCCGGATTGGGGCGAAGCGTTCCGGCTATTCTGGATAGCATCCGCGCTGCCGGATTGGACACAGGCAAAATCACGACCCTGATTCTGACCCACTGCCATATTGATCACATCGGCGGCGCCGGAGCCATCCGTGAACAGACCGGATGCCGGATTGTGATACACGAACTGGATGCGGAAGCCGTGGAAACCGGCGATCCTTCGAAAACCGCCGCCGGCTGGTACGGGCGAAAGCTCGCGCCGCTTCCGGTAGATCGGCGTTTGACGGGTTCTCTGGAAACACTGCACTTCGGAGACGAAGCTCTGTACTGTTTACACACACCGGGGCATACGCCCGGTTCCATCTCGCTTTATATTGATCGGGGTGGTAAGCGTGTTCTCTTCGGGCAGGATATTCATGGTCCCTTTCATCCGGCATTTGAATCCGATGTAGAACAGTGGGCGGAATCCATGCAGAAACTTTTGGGACTCGACGCCGATATCCTCTGCGAAGGCCACTTCGGCATTTTTCGGACAAAGGAGATGGTAAGAAAGTATATCCAGCGCTATTTGATGGAACACGAACAGTTTCCCCCCTAGATCAAACTGATGAGGATACCCATGCAGAAGCATCATAAGTTTTCCATCTGGTATGTCCTTCTGGGAATTTGGTTTGTCCTGATTCTACAGAACTATATCGCCTCCATGTATGCCGTTCCGACCATACCCTACAGCCAGTTTTTGATGCTGCTGCAGCAGGGGAAAGTCGGCGAAGTGGCGATTTCGTCCAACCAGATTCAGGGCAAATACAAACCGCCTTACACCGGTCCCCAGGGCGCGACGGAATTCAAAACCGTCCGCGTGGATCCGCAACTGTCCGAATCGCTTCAGAATTATCGGGTTATTTTTAAGGGTGAAATCGAATCCACCCTCCTGAGGGATCTCATATCCTGGATTTTTCCGATCGTGCTCTTTGTCGGGGTGTGGTTTTTCCTCATGAAGCGTATCGGAGGCCAGCAGGCCGGATTCATGACCCTGGGGAAGAACAAGGCCAAGATTTACATGGAAAATGAGCTGAACGTCACCTTCAAGGATGTCGCCGGGGTGGATGAAGCAAAACAGGAACTTGTCGAAGTCATCGAATTTCTTAAGGAACCAAAGAAATTTACCGAGCTGGGCGGCAAGATTCCCAAGGGAATTCTCCTGGTTGGTCCGCCGGGAACGGGGAAAACACTCCTGGCCAAGGCGGTGGCCGGTGAGAGCGGGGTGCCCTTTTTCAGTCTGAGCGGCTCCGAATTTGTCGAGATGTTCGTCGGTTTAGGTGCGGCGCGGGTCCGCGATCTGTTCACCCAGGCCAAGGAAAAGGCACCGTGCATCATTTTTATCGACGAGTTGGATGCTCTGGGCAAGGCACGGGGTGTGGGCATGATGGGGGGGCATGACGAGCGGGAACAAACCTTAAACCAGCTCCTGGTGGAAATGGACGGGTTTGATCCGAAAGCGGGGGTCATCCTGCTGGCTGCGACCAACCGGCCGGAAATCCTCGATCCGGCCCTGCTGCGGCCCGGAAGATTCGACCGTCATGTCCTGGTGGATCGGCCGGACAAGACCGGGCGTGAAGAGATTCTCCGGGTTCATCTGCGCCAGGTTAAAACCGTGCCGGATCTTGACATCACGAAACTCGCGGCCATGACGCCCGGGATGGTCGGGGCCGATCTGGCGAACTTGGTTAACGAAGCAGCGCTACTGGCCGTACGACGGGGTAAAAGCCTGGTCGGCATGGAAGAATTTTCCGAAGCAGTGGAACGGATCATCGGCGGGCTCGAGAAGAAAAACCGCCTCATCAATGCAGCGGAGCGGGAAGCCGTGGCCTATCATGAAATGGGACACGCCCTGGTTGCCCTGTCGCTCCCGGGGACGGACCCGGTGCAGAAGATTTCCATCGTTCCCCGGGGCATCGCCGCCCTTGGTTACACGATGCAGGTACCCACGGAAGACCGTTTCCTCATGCGTAAGACGGAACTGATGAATAAGGTGGCAACTCTGCTCGGAGGTCGCGCCGCCGAGGCAATCATTTTCGGCGATATTTCCACAGGCGCACACAATGACCTGTCGCGTGCGACGGATATCGCCCGGAGTATGGTGATGGAATACGGCATGAGTGAAAAACTGGGCCAGGTGTATCTGTCACGGAAATCCCGGCCCCTGTTTCTCGACGCCGGAATGCCGGAAAGCCGTGAATTCAGCGAAGCGACGGCGGAAATGATCGACCGGGAAATCAAAAACATCATCGATACGGAATATCGGAAAGCCCTGAGCATTCTTTCGGAGAAAAAGTCGGTCCTTATCAAGGGAGCGAAACTCCTCCTGGAAAAGGAAAAAATCGACGAAGAGGACTTGAAGACTCTGTTGGCACAGGAAACTGCAAATATCGCTTGACGGGTTCCTGGTCCTTCGATTAAGAAAAGCGCGGCTGTAAAGGGGCGACTATCCGGCAAACAGGGTAGGGCCATAAAAGTGGGCCGTGAACAAAAGAACCATTTCAGGAAGGAGCGGTTGTGATACCTCGTTACGCAAGAGAGAAGATGAGCCGGATCTGGGAGGCGGAAAACAAATTTCAGACATGGCTGGACATTGAGATCAGTGCCTGTGAGGCCATGGCGAAATTGGGTCAAATTCCCCGGGCATCGCTGAAGGTCATCAAGAAAAAAGCGGGGTTTGACATCGAGCGGATCGATGCAATTGAAGAAACAACCAAGCATGACGTAATCGCCTTTCTGACGTCCGTGACGGAAAAGGTGGGAGAAGACGGCCGCTTCATTCACATGGGCATGACCTCATCCGACGTCCTTGATACATCTCTGGCCATCCTTCTCAAACAGGCGGCGGACATACTTCTGGAAGATTTGGACACCCTGATCGCGGTGATTCGAAAAAAGGCAATGGCGCACAAGCACACCCTGATGATCGGGAGAACGCACGGCATTCATGCGGAACCGATCACCTTCGGTTTGAAGCTGGCCATCTGGTACCAAGAGATGGTGCGAAATCGGGAGCGGCTCCTCCGGGCGAAGGAAACGATCAGCTACGGTAAAATCTCCGGCGCCGTGGGCACGTTTTCTTTTATCGATCCGTTTGTCGAAGAATTCGTCTGCAAAAAACTGGGATTGAAACCTGCGCCTGTTTCATCGCAGATTCTCCAGCGGGACCGCCATGCAGAATACTTTACCACCCTGGCGATCATCGCCTCGTCCCTGGATAAATTCGCACAGGAGATCAGGCTGCTGCAGAGAACGGAAGTCCGGGAAGCGGAGGAGTATTTCTCACCCGGCCAGAAGGGCTCATCTGCCATGCCCCATAAGCGCAACCCGATTCTGTCGGAAAACCTGTCCGGGCTTTCCCGGCTCATGCGTTCCTATGCGCTGGCGGCCATGGAAGATGTCGCCCTGTGGCATGAGCGGGACATCAGCCATTCGTCGGTGGAGCGGATCATCGGGCCTGATGCGACGATACTTTTGGATTTCATGCTGGGCCGGTTCACCCGCATGGTTGAACAGCTCATTGTGTATCCTGAACAGATGCTGTATAACCTCAACCTGACCCATGGAGTCATTTTCTCTCAGTTGGTTCTTCTGAAACTCATCGACAAGGGCATGACCCGGGAAGCCGCCTACGCGGTGGTCCAGAAAAATGCCATGACGGCTTGGGAAAAGCACCTGGCATTCAAGGATTTGTTGAAGAAAGACAAGCAGATCAACTCGTTTCTTAAAGCCAAGGAAATAGACGACGTTTTCCAGGTCGAACGCTTCCTCAAGCATGTCGATTTTATCTTCCGGCGGGTGTTTCAGGAAAAATAAACGAAGCGTCGTAGAATAAGAAAAAGGAGGCCTGTAGATCCGGCCTCCTTTTTTCATCGGTCATGGTCTGTGTTGAATATATTTATCGTGGTTTCCGGCCCCGAACCACCCGGGTGTCCTTCCTCCAGTTCACATCGTCTTTCTCCGGGTAGTCGATGTTATAGTGTAACCCCCGGCTCTCCTTCCGCATCATGGCGCATTCCAGGATCAGGTTGGCCACGGTGGCGATATTGCGGAGTTCGATAAGATCCTTGGTGATCAGAAAATTCCGGTAATATTCATCGATTTCGTGGGAGATCATCTCAATGCGCCGCTTGGCCCGAGCCAGGCGCTTGTCCGAGCGGACGATTCCCACGTAATTCCACATGCAGCGTCGGATTTCATCCCAGTTGTGGGAGACCACAACTGATTCATCGCTTTCCGTGGCGCCCCGGGGGTCCCAGGGCGGAATAGACAAATCGCTTTGGGCGTTCTGGGCGAAAAGCTCGGCGATCTTTATATAGGCGCGGTGGGCGTAAACGACTGCCTCCAATAAAGAGTTGCTGGCCAGACGGTTTGCCCCGTGAAGGCCCGTACAGGAAACCTCGCCTAAAGCAAACAGTCGTTCAATATTGGTCTGGCCGTAATGATTGACGTCGACGCCGCCGCACAAGTAATGAGCCGCGGGTACGACGGGTATCTGATCGGTTGTGATGTCAATCCCGTACTCCAGGCATTTCTGATAGATGCCGGGGAAACGGTCCACGATGAAATCCTGTCCCCGATGTGTGATATCAAGAAGCACGTATTCGTCTCCCGAAATCTTCAGTTCAGTGTCGATGGCCTGGGCGACAATATCCCGGGGGGCGAGACTTTCCATGGGGTGGTACTTTTCCATGAAAGTCGTGCCGTCTTTCAGTCGGAGGATGCCCCCTTCGCCGCGTACCGCTTCGCTGATCAGAAAGGATTTGGCTTCCGGATGGTAAAGGCAGGTCGGATGAAACTGGATGAATTCCATGTTGGAGATTTCCGCACCGGCGCGGTAGGCCATGGCGATACCGTCCCCGGTGGCGATGTCCGGATTGGTCGTGATAAGGTAGACTTTGCCGGAGCCGCCGGTAGCGAGAACAACGAAACGGGCGCGGAACGTATGGATTTCGTTGTTGTTGATGTCGTAGACGTAAGCGCCCAGGCAGCGGTCCGGTTCCGTGGACGACAGCGTCCCATTCAGGGCCGATTTCCGGATGAGATCGACGGCAATGTGGTTCTCTAAAATGCGGATATTAGAAATTTGACTTGCTTTTTCATGTAAGGCACGCTCGATTTCCCGGCCGGTCAGGTCTTTGGCGTGAATGACGCGGCGCTTGGAATGGCCGCCTTCCCGTCCCAGGTCGTAGCCGGAAGAGGAACCGTTTGTCGATTTTGTGAAATCAACACCCCACTGTACCAGTTCACGGATACGGTCCGGGCCTTCGCTGACGACGAACCGGACCGTGTCTTCCCGGCAAAGACCGCCGCCGCAGACAAGAGTGTCGCGGATATGATCCTCGAAGCTGTCTTCCTTGTCCAGAACGGCGGCAATTCCTCCCTGGGCGTAGTTGGTGTTGGATTCGGATTTTTCCTTTTTGGTCACCATGGTGACGGTACCCAGGCCGGATGCCTTGATGGCGAAAGATAAACCGGCGATACCGCTGCCCAGCACGAGAAAATCGGAAGTGAACTCCATGAGGCCATCCTTTGGCGGAAAAAGATTATTTACAAACCTTTGTCGTTTCTATATACACTTTTCGGTCTTTTGTAGAAAAGAAAAAAATAGGAAAGAAATGATGCTGGTACTTGGAATAGAATCATCCTGCGATGAAACGGCCGCATCCGTCGTCCGCGACGGCCGAACCATGCTGTCGAACGTCATCGCCTCGCAGATCGACATCCATCGAAAATACGGCGGTGTGGTGCCGGAAATCGCCTCTCGCAAGCATGTGGAGGCGGTCATTCCAGTAATCCTCGAAGCGATGGAAAAAGCGGACGTCACACTGGATCAGATCGACGGCATCGCCGTCACCTGTGGCCCCGGCCTGGTCGGCTCGCTCTTGGTCGGGTTGTCCACGGCCAAGGCCATCGCCTACGCCCGGAAGATCCCCTTCGTGGGGGTCAATCACCTGGAAGGTCACATCTCCTCGATTTTCCTGATGGAAACCCCACCCGAACCGCCGTTTGTCGCCTTGGTCGTCTCCGGGGGGCATACGAACATTTATGTTGTGGAACCGGGGGGAAAATGTATCCTGAAGGGCCAGACGAAGGACGACGCAGCGGGGGAGGCCTTCGACAAGGCGGCGAAAATGCTGGGTATCGGTTATCCGGGAGGCGTGGTTATCGACAAGATGGCCAAAAACGGTGACTGCCGTAAATACGATTTCCCGCGGGCGATGCGGGACAGCAGCGATTTCAGCTTCAGCGGCTTGAAGACATCACTGTTGAACATGTTGAAAAAGCGGTCGGAACCCTTTTTGCCGAATGAATTGAACGATGTTGTCGCGAGCTACCAGGAGGCGATCATCGATGTTCTGGTTGAAAAGACCCTGCGTGTGGCCAAACAGACAGGGATACCCCGGGTTGGGGTTTGCGGCGGCGTGGCCGCCAACAGTCGCCTGCGGGTACGCTTCAACGAGGAAGGAAAAAGACAGAACATCCATGTGTTCATCCCGCCCCCCGTTTTATGCACCGATAATGCCGGGATGATTGCCGTTGCGGGTCATGCACTCCTGAAACAGGGTATCCGGTCGACCCTGGATTTGAACGCTGTTTCGCGCTGGCCCGCGGTCGTTTCCTGAAAGGGATGCAAGCCTGAAACATGGAAAAGGGATTTTTGAAGCGATATTTTATCAACTTTTATAATAAATTCATCAGTCTCAAGGGAGAACCCAAAAACATTGCCATGGGCTTCGCCATGGGCGTGTTTGTAGGGGTGACGCCGACCATTCCCTTCCACACAGGTCTGCTGGTCGCCCTGGGGCTGGTTTCCCGTCAGAATATTACCTCAGCCTATATCGGCGCCTGGGCCATTTCCAATCCCCTGACGGTTGCTCCTTTTTATTTTCTGGAATATCAGATCGGCAAATACCTCCTGGGTATGGGAAATCAGCCCCTGATCCTGGAGGATTATTCCATCATGAGCATCATGAACTTCGGCTGGGATGTGACGCTGCCTTTGCTGACCGGGGGCTTGATCGTGGCACCGTTCTTTGCCGTTCCCGCCTACTTCATGGCCCATCGGATGGTTCTCGCCATCCGCCGGAAAAGACAGCATCATGTCGACCACTCTTAACTTACTGAAAAAGCACAACATCCGACCGAACAAGCACTACGGCCAGTCATTTTTGATCGACGATCAGATGTTCCGGAAAATCGTGGCGGCGGGTCGTGTGCAGCCCGGCGATACCGTGGTCGAAATCGGCGCCGGCCTGGGGGTGATGACTGCCATGCTGTCGGAGACGGCTGTGAAAGTCATTGCTGTCGAAGTCGATCCGAATCTGATGGACGTGCTCCGGGAAAATTTGCTGGGGAAAGACAACATCGAAATCGTCCATCGGGACATCCTACACGTCGATTTTTCCGAGATTACGCAAGCCATTCCGGGAAGGAAAATCACGGTGATGGGAAATATTCCCTATAACATTACGTCGGAGATTCTCTTCCACCTGCTGGAGCATCGGGAAAGCATCCAAACCGCTGTGCTCCTGATGCAGCAGGAAGTGGCCGAGCGACTAACGGCGGAGCCGGGGACGAAGGCCTACGGCATTCCATCGGTGATCCTGTCCATGTACTCTGACCTGGAAACGCTCTTTTCCGTGTCGAATCGCTGCTTTTACCCCGTTCCGGCGGTCCAGTCCGCCGTGGTCCGGCTGGAATTTCGGACGGAACCCCGGCACCCGCTCCGGGATGAAGCCTTTTTCCGTCAGCTCGTCCGGGCTTCCTTCGCGCACCGCCGGAAGACCCTGCTCAATAACCTGAAAACATTCCGGAAAATCGAAAAGAGCCCGGATGAAATCATCGCCATTCTCTCGGACCTCAACATTGACGGTTCCCGCCGGGCCGAAACCCTGACCCTGGCGGAATTTGCCGCCCTGGCCAACGCCTTGGGCGATAATGCTCAATAAATTTATCGGTCTTATCCTGTTTTGTCGTGTGGACTATCTGCATACGATGACTATCAGGAAGGCAGGATAAATGCCGATGCAGGAGTTTACAGTGCATTTTTTGACAGTTTAAGCAAAATAATAACAGTTTTGGACCATCTTTTTACGCAGATTAGGCAAGGCTCTATCCATCGAGTTTAAGAATAAAAAAACAATCAATCAGTAGTGGTTTATCAATAGGGTGATAAGGCAAGAATTTGTGTGATTTCCGCCTGAAGTTGCGCCAGGAAGCGATCAGTTTGATAGTATCGCCGGATATCTTCCGCCAGTTTTCTCCAGGCGGTCTCAGTTTCCCCAGCGTAAAGATACAGAAGCGTTCGCCGCACCAGAAGTTGCCCAAGTAAATCGGAAAAAAATACATCAGGCCCATTAAGAATAAATATCGCATCCGGAATCTCTTTACGCTCCGCAAGAATTTTTCGGATGTCACCTTCGGTTTCACGAACCAGTTTTAAGTATTTGTCGAGAAAGGGTTTATTTTCGACGGACAGGGTGAAGGGCGTGACCTGATAATGCCGGGGGAAAAGCAGTTGGGACTCGGTGTCGGGTATGTGGAAATGCAGGAAGCGGACATCCCGGTCTTCAAGGTAGAGGGAAGCGTCACGGCAGGAAAGGAACGGTTCTGAGCGGCTGGCTTCACCGCTCGTCGTTACCCCCAGATAGATGACGCTTTTTCCGGGCGCCGGGCGGGAAAAAACATGAAAGCGGTCGCAGCACTGGGTGACGCCGGTGAATTCGCTGACAATCCAGTAATCGGTGGGGCCCAGCGTGAGGTGGTGATAGCCGGTGTAAAAAGAGTCGGGCAGGACGACAACGGGGAATTCCCGATCCATGACCGTCAGGGAAAGCCAAGCCTGAGACGGTCCGACAAGTTTTGTGTCCTTGCTGCCCGGGGCCAGACGAAAACTGACGCTGCCTCCGGCGTAAAGATTTCCGGGACAAATTTGAGGGCTGCAGGCCAGCGCTTCTTCAGCAAGTGTCCGAAAACATGCAGCAGGGGTTTCTTCAGAGGCTGTGACAGAAGAGGCCAGACCAATCAGAAAGAACATGGCGGCTGCCATGAAAGGAAGAAAGAATCGGGTAAAGCGTTTATGGATTAAGCCAGCCGGGATCATCGGGCCTTCATGTCTACAAAAAAACAAGGGCCGGACGCCTCTGAAAGGTGAAAACGCCCGGCCCTTTAAGCAAGCATCCAATTGAAAAAAATTACTCGATCCTGAAAGAACTGATACTGTTGTCCCACCAGTCGCCCGACAGACTCCAGACACCGTTCGGGTTGCTGGTTGTTCGGGTGTAGGTTTTCGTACTGCCGCCTGAGTTGATGTGCTGGTAGACAATAACCTTGCTGACGCCGGGGCCGATTTTCATGCAGGAAATCCGGTCGTTCCAGTTCTGGTTCGTGCCCATGACCTGCCACTTGGTCAGGTCGGCGATGTTAGCCCCCGTGTTGAAACTCATCCAGTCGTTCGGATTGTTGGTCACGCACTGGTAGTTGTCGTAGAAGAAGACCTGTCCGTTGCCTGGATTTCCCACGTTGACCGGTGCGCCGGAGGAAAGGATATCCACTCTAATATTTTGATATGTTGCCTGCTTGCCGCCGTCATAGAAGTTGACATCCGCCGGGCTGATCATGGAGCCGCTGCCGGCTGCCGCGACGATCTCCAGGTAAACGTCGTAGGTCTGTCCCGATTTTACCTCCATCTCAACCGACGAAGAGAGGTTGCTGTTCTGGAAGGACTGAGCCGCCGCACCACCGCCGGCCGCGACCAAGATATCCTTTTGCGGTCCACCGGATATATACATTCTCAAAATCGCTTTTCCGGCAGCGATACCCAGGGCACCGACCGTACCATTGTAAGAGATGCCCGAGACCGTTATTCTAGCCTGGCCGTAAGTTTGTCCGCTATCGCCCTGCGATACAAAAAAGCGTCCGCCGACTTTGGCCCAATAGGAGCCTTTACCGCTCAAGGTTGCCCTGGTCTTGGCGCGAATGATTTTCGATGATGTGCTGACTGCCGATGCACCTTTACAGTTGACTTTGGGTAATTGACAGCTTCCCCCTCTGCCTGATACATCCGCACTGCCGATGGTGAGTGACGCCCCCGGATTGAGCTTGATGGTGCCGCTCGCCGACGCTGATGCAGGCAGCAGGGACATGACGAGTAAAATACCAAACAAAACAACCAATCCTTTAAAGAACCGAGACTTGTTCATACCGCACCTCCTCCGAATTGAGTGACTTGTTGTTAACCGGTTTGTCTGAGTTGACCTTTGAAGGGTTCAACAACCACGCGACATGATGAAACTGTAACCTGTGCGTGTCAAGGAGATTATTTATATAAAAGGAAGAAATCATTGCCACGAAAGCGCGCTTCTTCCATCCTTCATTTCAGATGGTAGTAAATTGACGCATTTTGCCTGGCCTTCTTCTGCAGCGTATCGGATCTGCGGTTATACGCATCGCCCGGAGCAAAAATAGCGGGAAGATACTTTGGTGGAAACAGGGCCCGGATACTGTTGCCGTAATCTTCGCCATCAAGCGGTTTGAAATGTGTTTCGATCAAATCGCCGTGACAGGAGGGGATGGTCACCAGGACAACCGGCAGACTGACACCGCTTCCTTCCCGAAGCATCCCCTGCTTGACATAGTATTCCATGCAAAATGCCCAGAGATAGAGATGCTGCCTGTTGCCTTGTGGTTCTTTTCCGTAGAGCTCGTAGGTGCAGAACATTTTACCTCCGAAACCCGGGGATACCAATGCGTTTTCCAGGTAACGCCGGATGTGATCGTCACTTGCTGTGGTCCGGTTTAAAAATTCGATTCCCTTGAAGGATGCCCAGGTTCCCCCTTCGTCGCCGCCGACGGTGTAGGCGAGTACTTTGATTTTCATCCCTTTCCGCAGGTAATTTTTATCCGGGTAGTCGATCTTCAGGACTACAAAGGGTGGTTCACATTGTCTTCCGACGCTTTTTGACGCGTTCCAGTCTACATAACGTGTCATGGCGACGGCGGTTGTGGCGTCGACGCCGGAAAAATCCGCCAATTTTACCTTAAAATGGGGCGAGAAGGCCCGATTTCGCCCGGCGCTGCCGGACATGCCGGGAATCCCCTTGACAGTGGTCTCGGGAATCCACTGGACGTCGTCGATGACGCCGCTGACATCGGCAGGCCCGAGACGGGGCAGGGGCGCTGCTGATGTGCAGAACGCGCCGGTGGCCAGAAGCACGATCAAGCAAAGAAATATGAAGGGTTTTTTCATGGCTGATTCTTTCTTTCTCTGGTCCCCGCTTCGTTCATTTCAGGATTGAAACATGACAAGAGTCATCAATCCTCTGAGCCGTCAAGTGACAAATTCGGTTTATTACCTCTGCGTCTTTCCGGGTCACAATCCTGAACCTATTCCCAGTCGGTGACACCCTTCAGAGTCCGGTATGACAAAGCGATTAGGCCTGTCTGTCCGTTTTTCACAAAGGGGCTTATCCCTAATGACGATCAGGAGCCGGAGGATTCTCCTTCGGTTGATTGGGCTGCCGGACATCCCGGTCCAGGCAGCCTTCCTGACTCATCCACATCATGGAGCAATCCATCATGTTCGGCATGGCGTCAAGCCTCTTGATCAGGGCGTCGATTTCCGTCTTGATTTTCGCTTTTTCTTTGGCGGATGCCTTCAAACTGCGCTGCTGGAGAAGCAGGGTGCTTTTCAACAGGGTTTTCAATTCCGCCTGTTCTTTCATCATGCCACAAAACATCATCATGCCAATCTCTTCCCCTCTGTCGCAGGGCATCGGATGAAATTTCATGCACGGATCAGGCGGCGGGCAGGGCCGGTCACATTCCGCCAGGGCCGGGTGCGTGAGCAGTATCCAAAAGATGAACAGAAAAATCAGCTTTTTCATTTTTTTCTCCTTGGTTTTTAGTCGGTCGGCGCGTCAGTTTACCAGCCGCCCCCCCCGCCTCCTCCGCCTCCGCCACCCGAGGACCCGCCACCTCCGCCGCCAGAGGAAGAACCGGGGGATGAGGATGATGAAGCCGCAGCGGTCGATGCGGCCGAGGAGAGGGAACTGCTGAAGCCGGACATAAAATGGGTCGGCGTCGTATCCCGCCAGAGCGTGCCTTCATACCAGCGCGGTGTGTAGCCGGAGTCTGCTCGTGCGGCCTGGGCCAGAATGCCGGAAAACTGTTCCGACCACTGTTGTTCCACATCGAGGGCTAGGGCATAGGGCAGGTACTTTTCAAAGAGTTCCGGTGTCCGTTCGGGTGGATTGAGGAGATTCAACCGATCCTGTTCGGCCGTGGCCAGGTACATCCTGAACCCCTCGATGCCGTCCATGAGTTTTCTCCCGATAGGCGTCCGCGCGCGCATTAACCGGTAAAAAAGCACGTTGATAAAAACCATGACCGCCATGATCAGGATGATCCCCAGGGATGCGGCAAAAACGACAATGGCGATGCCGACGAGTTCGAAAAAGACGAAGGGTATGGAAAAGAATGTGAGGGTGACGGCCTTCTTTCGTAGTACGGCCCGATGGTTTTCTCCGGCAAAGACTTCCTTCCAGAGCGAAAAGACCTGCATCAGCAAAATGACAACCCCAAAGGTCCATCCGCTTAACCAGAAACACATGAAAATCGCCAGCGGTGCCATATCATTGGGTCCGAGCGCACTGGTTCCGAGCAGGAGGATGAAAGAAATGATCAGACCGATGACAAAATATTTCCGGTTGGTGGCGAAGTAGATCCGATCGAGGGTCTTTTTCAGGGATTGCTGCAGATCAACGCGCGCCTTGTGAATGGCCAGTCCGTCATCATCGCCGTCGGTACTGATCGTATTTGCCGATTTCGCAAAAAGTTTTGCCGCCGCCGCATTTTCTTCTCGGCTCAGGTCTGATTCATTCGCTTCCGTTTTTTTTTAGGGTATATTGACCTTCTTTTTCCTGGATCGTGAGGTAACCCTTGACCGCCATATTGATCACGGCGGACGTAAACACCTTCTGGTCAAAACCCATGTTCATGATGAAGCGAACCGCCGCCGGGGACAACTTGTTCGGCGGTTCGAAAAGGGGGATGACCGTCCCCTGGGGCGGGTCCTTACCGTGACGGGACCAGACCAGAAGGTAGTAAGAAAACAAAATGCACAAGCCGGCGAGGCCCGCCAGAGTGCCCCTGTTATCGTTCATCCAGTACCTGGCCTTGACGGTGATGGAAGGTTCCGTGACGAATCCCTTCGGCCAGGAGACGACGATGGTCAAACCCTGTTCGGGTGCAAGAGGGCGCGTGGTTTCAAAGACGATGGTTCCGAAGTCGGCGGTGGATGAAGTGAAATTTTTTTCTTTTGTCCCCGTGTAGCCTGTATAAGCATCCAATTCCCGTATATTGGCTGCCGCCCCTTCCGGCAGATGGACCGAGGCGGACGCTGTTTCAATCGGAAAAGTCCAGCCGTTGCCGGTCACGTTCCAGTAGAGTTCGTCAAAATCCTTAAAAAACCCGAGTTGCCGATTGGTCTTGTAGGTGATGCGATAGGTATAGGGACCGGGGGTGAGAAAAACGTCCTTGCGGCCCATATAGATCCGGATTCCGTTACTTAAATCTTCAAAATGGTGATCTTCCGCCACGCCGTCGCGCAGCACTTCCTGTACATGGAAATCGACCGTGTAGGTCTGACCGTAACGGTCCTCATATCGCGTGGGGAAGTCCCGATAGATTCCCCGTTTGATCTGCTGACCCGTACAGTAAACCGTAATGGTCTCCGTTACAGTCATGGAGGCATCTGAATGGATGACGATATCGCTGTGAAAGGAGAGAATTCTTTCCGTAGTCTTATCCGATTCGGCGGCGTAAGCAGACGGGACGGAAAAGAGCAGCAGCCAGAGCAGACAAAGAAGAAGGAACAAGGGCCGCTTGACCATAATTGCCTCCACGTGAGGTAAAATTTCAGGTGAACTTCACTGCCGGTATTTCACGTTCCGTGGCCAGCTCGATTTCGAAAAACTCCGCCTTGGTGAAATGGAAAAGTGAGGCCAGGATATTGTTCGGAAACGACTCCACCATGATGTTGTAGTCGCGGGCGGTGCCGTTGTAGTAACGTCGTGCCAGTTGAAGCTGCTCTTCGACATCGGCCAGGGTCTTCTGGAGTTCGATAAAGTTCTGGTTGGCCTTGAGGTCGGGATAGGCTTCCGCCAGGGCAAATATACTTTTCAGGGCCTGGGTGAAACTGCTTTCCAGTTTTCCTGTTTCCTTCACCGTCATGTCCGAATCGGTCATTTTGGACCGGAGGCGGGTGATCTCTTCAAAGGCCTTGCGTTCATGCTGGGCATACCCCTTGACGGTTTCGACGACATTGGGAATCAAGTCATGACGACGTTTGAGTTGCACATCAATTCCGCTCCAGGCTTCGTTGAGGAGATTGCGGGAGCGGATAAACCGGTTATACATGACGACAACGATGATGATCAGCATCAAAATAACGGCAATGATAATGTACATGGTTTTCCCCCTAAATGATGAGTGGCGGTTCCGGTATGACCTGTGCTGCCGTGGAATATAGCATATTATTACTTTGCGGATAATCAGTAATTTTTTAGAATGATGCATGCGGTGTCGTAGTGATATACAGAAGTCTCTTATAAAACTGGAGAGCCGTTGCCATGATTACATTGCCAAAGGAAGCGACTCGAGAGCTTATTTTCAGCATAAGTATGACGCAGACAATAATTCGTTGACATCATCGCCGTTATTCGTGTACTCATCGAGCTAAACGAAAAACAAACCAACCCATAAAAAACAGACAAATCAATCATGATTAAGGCCAATCAGGTTGATCATTCTGGAAGCGCCGGGGGATATTCTATGAGTGAAGCGGGTTTTATCGATTATTACGAGTTACTACAACTGAGCTCGAATGCCGATAGCGATACGATCGAGCGGGTGTTCAGGCATCTTGCGAAAAAATATCACCCCGATCACGTAAATTCAGGAGATGATGAACGCTTCCGTTTGATTCTCGAGGCATACCGAACCTTGTCTAATCCGGAGTCACGCGCCGGTTATGACGTCAAATATCAGACTTATTGGAATGCCAAGTGGATAGTGGTCTCAGAGGCCACCACGCGTAACACATTTGACGACGACTGGGAAACACGCGAGAGTCTCTTGTCGCTTTTATATATTCAGCGACGGCGCAACATGAATAATCCGGGATTGGGTGAATACGAAGTGGCCCGCCTGCTCAATAGACCTCTTGAATTGATTGAGTTTCACGTCTGGTATTTGAAGGCGAAAGGATGGGTTGAGCGCCTCGATACCGGCCAGCTGGCAGTCAGCGCCCTGGGGGTCGATCAGGTTGAACAGGGTAAATTTCAGCTCAGGCCCGAAAATCTGCTCACCGCACCCGGTGATCAAAACCGGGACGTGGAAAATTGACAGGGGCCAATCATTCATCCAGCTCGTTTTGACAGAAAAAGACAGCAGCGGGCGCGGTTAAACCGCCTGTGCGTCAAGGATCAAGCCCACAATACGTGATGATTTATAAAGGATTAAAGTAAGTCGAGCACGTCAACCTGTTTTCTTTGCCTTGCAACAAAGACCTTTTCTATTATCAGCCATGTTTCTTGTTACCTGTTTTTACCGGTTTAGATGAGCGTTTCTTCCGGCGGTCGCCAAAGCGCGTGTCCTCCAGTGCCGACTTCAAGCGGTTAAACATATCCAGCGTCTCCGGGCTCATCTCCTTCCGCGGCCCGGCGATGGCTTCGCAGATGGCGAGGGCATCCTTCCGCGCTTCGGGCGTGCGGATCAAGGCCGGCAGAGTCGACATGGCTTCTTCGGGAGCGAAACTGACGATCAGGCTTGCGCGATGAATCATGCGCGTCAGTTGTTTCGCAGGCATGCTGGCAAAGGGTTCGGTGACCGTCATCATCTGATTGGCCCGCTCCAGACGGTCGCGGCGTACCTGCTTGCGGGACCGGGCCAGGAAGATCAGCATGCGCACAATGCCGTCCGCAAAGCCGCCGATATTGATCCGGTCCAGGGCGTCCTGAACGGTGCTCAGGGTGCGCAGGTCCTCCGGAGGCGCTTCGCTGATGGTGCGGCTGAGGGGTTTACCCAAGGCTTCCATCGGAGGCAGCGTCCAGAGTAGATGGAAGTTCCATTCGATCAGAGCAGTCTGCAGGTTACGTATGCCGTCCCACCATTGGGTGATCAGATCGGCGTTAAATTGCTCCAGCATCCGGAAGGGATTATCGTCGGATACGGGACGTCTCTTTTTCGTCACCTCGTCGGCCAGGGCGGCAACAGGTTGCATCAACGGGTTGCGGTTGCTTTCCAGCCAACGTCGCGAGCGCATCGGGCTTGCCTGGGCAAGGATTTTGGCGCTGACCTCATTACTCATAGCCTGAACTGCCGGCCTCAGCATCAGGTCATAGGCCTCGGCGCCCAATTCAGAACAACGCGTAACGGCGGCAAAGGGCAGATTTGCGTCGTCGCCTCCACACTGGGTCATCATGTCCGGGATGGTGCGATCGACGAAGGCGACCTGAAAGGTCTTGTCGGCGCCTTCACCAAGAACTTCGGTTATGACCATTTCGTAAAGACCCGGCGCCAGGGCCTCAATGGCCTTAAGCGTCGAAACAATCTGCTCGTGTTCCTTCATTGCAACGGATGAGGAAACAAAAATGCCGAGGTGACCGACATTTTCATGCAGTGTATAGAGGATGCGCTGACCGCGGGCGCGAATTTCCTCGACGTCGGTATAAAGATGGGGAATCCAGGCCAGAGCCTGTTGCGGCGGGGTGATGTTGTCGCCGTGGGAGGCAAAGACAATAATCGGCGCTTTAATCTGGCGCAGATCGATATGGGTCCGTTCATTCAGGTTGGCGCAACCGCGGGCGATCCGATTGCCGATAAAGAGATTTTCGACAATCCAACTGATTTCCTCCGCAGTCATGAAATAAAAACTTCCCCACCATCGTTCGAAACCGACAAACCGGGAGACCTCTGAATCGATATTGCTCCAGAGGTGATAATACTTATGCCACCATGTTTCACCAGGGCTCAAACATTCGAAATTGAGCACCAGATTGGAGCCGTCAAACAGGCCGTTGCCCAGATCCGAAATCATCCGGACCGCAGCGGCGCCGCCGACCAGGCCTCCAAGATAGCGCATCGGATTCTTGCCTTTCTGACCGGCCCAGTAGGCAAGGGGGGCGCCGTTGGCGACAACCGGACCGGTAATATCCGGGTCGGTTGCAGCCAGCAGCATGGCCGCCCAGCCGCCCTGGCAGTTGCCTATAATGACCGGCTTAGGTGAATTCGGATGCAGACGCCGCACTTCACGAGCGAAATGGGCCTCCGCTGCGTTGACATCAGCTATCGTCTGACCGGGAACGGGCAGACGGGTAAAGGTGACGAAGTAAGTGGGGTGCCCCTGATGAATCGCCGCGCCAACTTCGCTCTCATGCTTGAAGCCGCCGATGCCGGAACCGTGTCCGGCCCGCGGATCGATGATGATGTAGGGTCTTCCGTCTTCACGAACCATGCATCCTTTCGGCGGCACAATGCGCACCAGGGAATAATTGACCGGCCGGGGCAGACTCTTGCCATCCACGACGACAATGTGATCCCAACTCAGCACGGTCTTATCGCTGCCTTCCTCATGTTCGACAAAGTAATTGCCCCTCTGCCGCAATGCATCGGTAAAAAGCACCGCCCGTTGGGAGGCGTCCGTCCAGTAATCGCGCCATTGTTCAGCCCATTTCGGGGTGTTCAACGCGGCGCTTACCTTCAGAAAGGTGTCGGTATTTTGCCTGCCCCAATCAAGGGTGGTTTTCATGGCGTGCTGACTGTGGGCACGGGAGATAAAGTCCAGGTCCCGAATGTAGCGAGAATAATCGTCGCCGGATGGTTTAGTATAAGAGGCGAACGGACTCTGCCAGGAATTCGATAAGGCATTGGGCAGACTGAGCAGTTTGGTAAAATCGGGGAAGCTGGACATAGGTTGCTCCTCACTATCTAATGGTTTTTTTGATATAGCAGAGCCTTTTTTCCTGGCTGGTTATATAAGCCATAAGGATCTTTCATGTCAATAAATACAAGCAAACTGCGTTCCATCCCATGTCTAACCACCGGGGAAAAAGTATCTCCTGAATACCATTCCGGCAGACTGCGAAAAAATGGTTCGTGCAATAAAATCGACTTTGTATGAATAAGACATGAATCAACTCGGTCAGTCCTGAATTTCATTCAGGAAAAAACCGTGAAAACAGGGGAATCGTTGATTGAGATATGGTATATTTTCATCGGCTAATATGTTGGGCTGATCATTAAGATGATATTTTTTAACATCAGGAAGGCGGTCCATAAAAAAATGGGGACGCCCCGCCTTCTTGTTCGCCCTTTCTTTGTTCAATCAGGAGGGATTATGCGAGAAAGAAATATCAGAATCTTTACCATCGTATTCATCGTTTTTATTGCGGCGGGTTTTATCCGTGCCGCCCTGTCCGTTGCCGGTAAAACACCCGAAAAATTTCCTCCCGATCTGACCGTGGAAAAGGTCTGGCTCGATTCGCAGTGTCGGATCAACTTTATACTTAAGAATGCAGGAAAAGGAGGCATTGCAATTTCAGACCACAATCAGGGGACGGTTGAAATCGCTTTCGGCAAAGAGAAGGAGACATTGTATTTTACCCGAAGCTCATCCCGGGGGAAACCGGCGGTGGATCCTGCAGGCAAGCTGAAGATGGCCGGCGGTTTTGTGTCCTATAACACAAAGATCAAACTGACGACAGCCATGCGTGTTGTTCTTTCCGTGAATCCAGCGCGGAAGATTCCTGAATCAAACTATGATAACAACAATCCTGTGCAAACGCTGACCCCTGCATGCCCGTCGAATGTAGCTTCAGGCGTTACCAAAAAAACCGGCGGAGGAATTCCCCTGAACATTCAGCGTGGGATACATGTGGAGCTTATCCCGGGTAAAGCAAGTTATAATCCATCTGAGGCGCTGACCGTTCGTTACCGTTTTCGGGATCAGGATGTAACCAATCCGCTTGATACGACGATATATCTCCATCAGCAGATTTATGGGCAAGGCCATATGTGGCGTTGGACGCCGCTTTGGAGTATTGGGGCCGGAAGAGCAACCGTTGCCGCCGGTGCGGTCAGTGTTCCCATTGTCATTCCTGCTTCAATGACTCGGGGTGAATCCTACATCATCACCGTTTATCGTTCGGGAGAAATTTGGGGCGACAGCAATCGATTTATCATCGGGGCAATCAGCGATGCCGGCACCAGCGGAACCGGGGGGCGGGAACTCGAAATTCTGTCACCTCTGGCCGGCGATATCTGGCGGCGCGGAAGTGAAAGATTGGTAAAATGGCGCACACCCTTTGCCATCAGTCCTTCCATCACGCTTTTGAAAGGCAGTCGGATCATTTTAACAGACCGCAGTCAGGGAACCAGAGTTGTTTATGATCCGGGATCGAAAACCTACGTTTACGGATTTCGTATCCCTCGGGATGTCGAACCTGGCAGTGATTATAATGTGCGGATCATCGATTTGAAAAATGCCTCTGTACACAAAGTAAGTGGGAACTTTAACATCACAGATGAAGTCCTGGATTTTGAGGTTCCGGATATGCGTGCAAACATAAGCGGACACCTGGTTGTGACGGCGGTCGTCCACGGCTCATATACAGGTCCCGTCCTGTTCCGCGTGGCCAGGATAACCGACCAGGTCCCGGGTGAAGATTATAGGACATTGGAGACCTGGGAAGTACCGGTTTCTTCAATCAGAACGGGGGCAAACACGGTTAATCTTGGGGCGGCGAGGGCAGCGGGCAGGACGGATTGCGGTGAACGCTATGAAGTTAAGATCGATTCCCGGGACGGGATCGATGAGGTGCATGAAAATAACAACACCCTGATTAAGGAAGTCTACTTTCGCCCTGATCATGGGAATATTGAAGTCAAGCGAGGAGAACAGGTTCTCCGCCACCAGGACACCATTCCGCTTTCACGGCACCGTGAACCGACTTTTTCGGTCTGGCTGAAAAACTGTGGGATGACTCCCGGCCGCGGCACGGTAGAAATCCGACAGATCGGCCGATGGGAAGAGATTGTCTCCGGAGGCACGCTCACTGCACGAACCCGCATGGTCGATCATGATATCCTGCTGGGATCGAGGCGTTTTGACCTCAGCCCCGGCGCCAGCGATTATGCGACCATGAATGAGAAAGATCCGGAATCCCAAATCAGCCGGATCGAGATACACTTATCCGGGGATCTTGCAGGATGGGCACCTGCTAATCCCATGATCATTTATATCAGGTGAAAGGAAAAGAGTTCTCGCGTATTGAGTTCACTTGGGAATCCGCTGCGTTCGTTACATTGGTTCATTCTTGGTTGATGTTTCCAGGAAGATAAATACTTTCAATTTTTCGTTTTCATTTAAGTTCAATGATTGACCGCATGAGCTTGATGTTTGTACCGGCATCGCACAGACCTCTATGGTAAAAACCGGTCAAGTTTTCCGTGAGGCATTCCGATAATCAAGACAAAGGTCAAACGAAATAATCCAATTTCGTTTCCGGTATAGAAGGTAGGGAGATAATCATATGAGCGAGATATCTGCCATGGCGGCGTCGGCTTTGGCAATGACTCAATCCGACGTACAACAACAGATTGAAATGAGTCTGCTGCGAAAAAGCGTCCAGGCAGAACGGGAAGTAGCCGATATGATCATGGAAAATGCCAAGCGAATTGAGGTGTTGTCACAGAAAACGGCAGCCGGCATCGACCTGTACGCCTGATCGAAGGAGAAACATTTCATGAACAATCTGGTGTGCATAGGATGGTTGAAAACCCTTTACATACATTTCTTTTGTAAAAAAAGCCGGTACGTCGTGTACGTTGTTTCCCTGGGTAGAAGGATGCGTCCGGGTCTATTCTATCCTATTTTCCCGATTCCTCTTTGGAGTTACCGCGCGGCGCTCGCGAATCCGAAGTCCCGGACTTAACTTTCGCTCTACCCCGCGGCGGCCGCTTCGACACTTTCTTGATTCCTTCTTTTGCAGCTTCTCTGGATGGCCTTTCGATGACGTTTACCAAACCTTCCTTAGACCGGTCGCGAGTTGTCCTGCCGGGTATGCCCCGATAACCCGTTTTCTGCTGCTCCTGGGGCGGTCGACCTGATATTTTCCTAAAAACTTTCTTCGTTTGCCAATAAGGCGGTCTCTCGGATGTATTTTGGTAGCCTTCTCGTGGCGGCTGGTCCGATGTTCTTCGGAAACCGTGTCTGTCACGGTCGAGTGGCGATCTGTCCGAGGTTCCCCGATAACCTTCATGATTTCTTTCAGACGCTAAACCGTCGGTTCTCGATCTGAAACTTGCTCTTGGCCGATGAGTGGTTGCTCGTTCGGATGTGCGCCTGGATACGGCTTTTCCCGGATCGTGGGGCTGCCGGTCGAAAGAACCCTTACGGACTGCGCTCATTTTGTTACGTGGGGAGCGTTCATCCGTTTCTGGGTAATTTCCTCTTGATTGTTCCTGAATCGGTCGATCCGAGGATTCCCGCAAAGCATACTGGGAGCGGTCTTGAAGGGTTCTGTCGGATGAGCCTTGGCAGCCTTTCCCGGAATGATCGCGCTGCGGTTTTTCGGATCTTCCTCGATACCTTTCATCTGTCCGTTCCCGCGGGCTGCTATCGAACGTGCCTCGGTAACCTGCCCGTGCTTGGTCACGCGCGGGCCGGTCGCTTGTACCCCTGTAACGTTCTCCTGCCCGTCCCCGAAGCGGGCGTGCGGATGTTTTTCTAAGGCCTTCACTTGCCCGATCACGCCGGGGTTGTTCCGGTAACTCGCCCCTTTTTTCTTTTATAAAGGACTTGCCTCGCTCGATACGATTCTTGATGGTCAATGCCTTGGCTTTTTTCGGTGGCAGTTCAATGTTGAGGCGCATGGGTCTTCCTTTGAAATCGCGTTGATCCAGTTGACGGATGACCGCCTGGGCTTCCGTCGGGTCGGCCATTTCGACCAGGGCATAACCTTTCTTCCGATGCAGTTTGATGTTTCTTACCGTGCCTTGTGTCGAGAACAGGGCCTTTAAATCGTCTTCTATGGCGTCAAAAATCAGATTGCCGACGAATATTGTTGCACTTTCCATGGTTCTCCTCGTTGTTATGCTGTTATCGGACTGTTGTCCTGCGATGTTGAGAAAATGAATCTACATTAAAAATGCTGAAAGTCATTAATCCAATGTTATGACCAAACTGAGGTGCGGCTTGGGGGATTCTTCTCGGGAAATTCACTGGACTTGATGCCCTGATAAAATTGACAAAACACCGTTTGCTGGCGACTGAAGTATAGTGGGAAGGACCTTCCCTGTCAATGGAATAATCGGAACCGTCGCATCGGGACACACAGGTTTTGAAACAAGTCTTTATCCCGATTCCTGTTTTTGGGAAAATGTGCTAGATGTCATACAAAAAAGGATAGCCTTTGATGCAACCTTTAGGAAACGACGCATGACACTCAGCCTGATTGCCATTTTTTTTTCCTCGTTTATCATTGCCTTGTCGGGGGCTTTGATGCCTGGGCCGCTTTTAACCATGACGGTCACGGAGAGCTCCCGGCGGGGAGCCGTCGCCGGCCCCCTGATGATTCTCGGGCACGGCATACTCGAACTTGCCCTCGTTATGGCTTTGCTGCTGGGTATGGCGCCGTTTTTGAAAAGGAACGATGTTTTCATCTTTATTGCCCTGTTCGGCGGGGTGATTTTGTTCTGGATGGCGATCTCCATGATCCGGAGCTTGCCGACACTTCGCTTGAAGCTTGATGCGTCGTCGGTTAAGTCTCAAAATTTGATTCTGGCCGGCATCCTCTTCAGTTTGGCGAATCCTTACTGGACCATCTGGTGGGCCTCCATCGGCCTCGGGTACATTATGAGTTCCTGCAAATTCGGAATTCCGGGGATCATCGCCTTTTTTACAGGACATATTCTGGCCGATTTGGCCTGGTATTCTTTGGTTTCGTTCAGTGTGGCCAGAGGGCGGCGTTTTTTTACCGACAGAAGCTATCGTTGGTTGATCGGTATTTGCGCCGCATTCCTTGTCGTGTTTGCAGTCTATTTTTTCTACAGCGGGGTGCAACGTTTCTGACTCTTGCGCGACATGCCGGCTCAAAAAGTGATAACAGGTGTAGTGAGTCAGAAGATCGGGTATTTCTGCTATCAATTTATGTTATGATGGCATGGAAAATCATTACAGATGCACAGGCTATCCAACCGTATGACAGGTATGCGGTCTTCAAATTCATTGACCATGAAAACCGGATTCGTAATGTGAAGGGGACATATCTATGAATACCGTAAGGATGCTGTTCAATAAAATCAGCCATTTCCTCCAGCACGATATCTGGAGAATTCGCCGAACAAAGCTTCCCCGACGCCAGTCTTTTTTCATCACGCTTCTCAGGGTGATCATTCTTTCAATCCGGGGATTTGATGAGGACAAGTGCTCGCTGCGTGCATCGGCGCTTACCTTTTATTCGCTCATCTCTATCGTTCCCGTGGTTGCCATGGCTTTCGGCATTGCCAAGGGTTTTGGTTTTGAGAAAATACTGGAAAATCAGTTGAGAAGCAAATTTGCGGGTCAGGAAGAAGTGCTCAACCATGTCATCGTTTTTTCTCATTCACTGCTTGAAAACACAAAGGGCGGCCTGATTGCAGGAGTCGGGGTTATTGTCCTTTTCTGGGCTGTTATAAAAGTGTTGGGCCATATTGAAGATTCGCTCAATGACATCTGGGGCGTCAAGGAGAAACGGAGTCTCGGCCGAAAATTCAGTGATTACCTCTCTTTAATGCTGATATGCCCGGTGCTGATAATCCTTTCCAGCGGCGCGACGATATTTATTACCACCCAGATTACATTTATCATGCAAAAGATCTCTGTTCTCGGTGCATTAAGTCCGATCATGCTTCCGCTCTTGGAGATGCTGCCCTACTGCCTGGTATGGGGTCTTTTCACCTTTATCTATATATTCATGCCGAATACAAAGGTACGTTTTATGTCAGGGTTGCTGGCCGGCATTGTCGCCGGCACGATATTCCAGATTGTTCAGTGGGTATACATCACTTTTCAAATTGGAGCGGCGCAATACAATGCCATCTATGGAAGTTTTGCCGCGGTTCCTCTTTTTCTGGTCTGGCTGCAGTTAAGCTGGCTGATCGTCCTTTATGGCGCGGAATTAGCCTTTGCCCATCAGAATGTGGACACGTACGAATTCGAGCCCGATGCACTTCAGGCAAGTCATCGGTTCAAAATACTGCTTTCTCTGCAGGTTACGCATCGTCTGATCAGAAGATTTGTCAGGGAAGAACCGCCACTCACGGCCAGTCAATTGTCACAAGAGCTCGAGATGCCCGTTCGCCTGCTGAACGATATCCTGTTCACGCTGGAGAAAAGCCATATCATTTCCAGTACGGGAGTAGAAAAGGAAGGTGAAACGGGTTATTTGCCGGCTTGTGACATCAACAAACTGACGGTTCAGTACGTCATCGATGCGGTCGAACAAAACGGAATGAATGCGTTGCCCGTTGCCCATACGGAGGCCTTGGAAACTTTAAGCGGGACATTGCAAACCTTTCAAACTGAACTCAAGAAACTCCCAGCCAACAGGCTCCTGAAGGATTTATAAAAAAATTCCTGTCCGTAAAGCAGAGATTAAAACCGCACGAATCTAAGTTACAAGATATTCAAGGGCCTCTTTGCGGAGTGACCCACTTTGTTCGCTCGGTTGCAGGAGACCTGTTCCCAGGCAGGCGTCATTTCTCCTTAAATATCAAATGATCCATCACCAGTGCTGCCGTAATGCCAACCACAAAACCATTGCCGAGTATGGGACGCAAGATGGAAGGAAAGTCGTTCACAACCGCTGCAGGTAGGAACGCGATAATCGTGCCCAGCATCAGCGGCAATCCAATGATCAAACCGTCAACCAGCTTAAATTCACGAATTGCTTCAAACGCCGTCATCAATCCTGCCGCGATTTGCGATGCAAGGATATAGATCATGATTGCGCCGATCACAACAGAGGGAACCGTGGCGATAAAACCGATCATGATTGGAGAAAATGATAGCAAGAGCAGTAAAACCGCGGTGGGAATCATCGTTATGCGGGATGCACAACCGCTCGCAGCGATAACGCCGGGACTCAGGGAAAAGTTGACCGGCCCGATCACCCCCAGAAAACCGGATAGGATATTGCAAAGACCCGTAAAAAAAATCCCCCGGTTAATTCGCCCTTCCGGCCGGGAGGGTTTCAAAAGCTCATTCATGGTCTGGATGGAGCCCAAGTCGTTGATGAACAAGGCAAGATAGCAAACCAGAAAAGAAATCATGACACCTGCATTGAAAGAAAACGCTATCGTCAAATTTTTGAAAAAACCGGATATCGGCCTGGCGTAGCTAATTTGCTCCGTGCGAAAGGTTTCCGGGAACAACAAAAACCACAGGAGGGATCCTGTGATCATGGCCCAGACGATTAAAGTGGATTTCCAGATGCCGGTGAGGAATCTCTGAGCGACAAACATGCCGAACAGAAGAATCAGGGAAAAGACGATCTGAACCAGAGCGCCTGCCTCACCAGAACCGGATGTAATCAGGTTCAGAATGGTCGGTGCCAGGGTAAACGCAATCAAAATCAGAACGACTGCGACCACTCTGGGGCTGAAGAGTTTTTTTAATTGGCCGAGCAAGCCGGATACACTGGCAATTGTCAGAATCAGTCCGCCACAAAGAACTGCGGTGTAAATCGTTGAGACAGGATATCCTGCTCCGGCGATAATACCGACCAGCAGGATTGAAGACGGACCGACAATCAGGGGCATGCGATGCCCTCCAAAAAGCTGTACGAACAGCGCAACCGCCATGACGAAAGTGAGTTTCTGCAGGTAAACCATCTGATCGCCGATGGCGTTAAAATGAAAAGCCCCCGTGATTTTCCCAATGACAATGATGATGGGAATGGCTACGGCAAACCATTGCAGACCGTAAAGGATGGTGTCCAAAACAGGAGGGCGCTCATCAAGGCCGTATTTGAATTCCATGCCGGGATCCTTTTATCCTTTTTTAAATAATCTTTAGCATTATATGCTGAGGATAAGCAATCGCGTGATTTGAAAAAGGGAATAAAAGGGCGCTTTGTTAAAATAGGGATGTGCGGGGATCATATGTGTCGACTGTCGTACGCCCAGTGGAGCAGCATCTGCCGCTGCTTTCTCCGACAGGAGAAATCACCTGGTTGACAGTGTTTTTGTAACTGACCGACATGGCGTCTGATGGCCAGCCAGCGTTTGATCTGGCGCACGTCGTCGGGGCAGCGGCGTCCCATATAATACCGGCAGTACCACTGAAACCAGCCGCGGGGATCTTC
>CAZBQX010000003.1:13057-23923 GCA_964494155.1 uncultured Syntrophales bacterium | reverse complement strand
CGGCTCTGTCAGGTAATAGACATAGCCCTGCTGCATCAGATCATCCACGATAATTTTTCGCTTTTTCATGTTTCGCGAAGAAGAGGAAATCAGACAAGAGGGGGCGTAAAGTACCGCTCCCACTTGTCAGACTCATGTTCGGCACATGTGCAGACGGATCATTGGGTTCTGTCCGGAAAAGATACTACGGTTGTTGTATACTCCAAACGCCGCTGCACTTATTGGTTTTGTACGTACCGTTTTCCACTTTCCATTTCAGGCCTTTCTTGCAGATGGTTCCCTTGATTTTAATGTTATCTGAGCCGGAGGTGGAATTGCCGGACATGGTGCAGCAACCGCGGAGTGGACTTGCAGTCACCGTTCCGGAAAAATTCGTTACATGACCGTCATCATTGTCCGTTACGACTGCCGTGTATGTGCCGCCGCATTTGGCTGCTTGTGTGATGTCCATGGTGAACTTGCCTTTTCCCGGCGTTTCGCCGGCGGTGCAGAGCTTATCCTCATTCAATCCGAGGTAATGGCCGTTGATGCAGCACGTGGAACCAATCGGTACCAAATCGGGTTTGATCGTCGAAGGCAGGGTTCGGGTGGACGCGGGATCCGCCGCAAAAACAACGGTGGAAAACATGAAGACAATGGCAATACCAGTAAGAATGCTTTTCATCATTTCCTCCTTTATTTGGTTGGGTGCCGACTTTAATGTTGTCCGTGTCGGGTCTTGGTGGTTGTCTTGTTGATACCATACTCGTCGGGTCAAATAAATACGTATTTACGACGGATTACCGCCGGAATCCATGTTTCAGGGAGAACAATTCATGAAAATCAGTTTTTCGCAAACCCAGGCGGTAAATCTCTCAATCCGTTTGTTTTTTTGTATCGCCAATCAATGTCATGCCGATAACATTTTGTAGAAAATTGTTTTCACCCGGTGAGGCATAGCGAAATACTCGCCCCGGACGCAGGGTGGTGATGGCGGCATGCCCGACAATCAGGCGGTCACGAATCCCCCAGAAGTTCACTGTCGTAACGCCCCAAAAATTGTGGAAAACCAGTGGTTCGCCTCGATATTGACCGATATAGAGCATGATGTGGCCCTTCATCCAAAGCAGAGTCATATAAGGAATGCCCTGTCTAAGAATGGTTTTTTCCTTTTCCTCAGGGGAAAGGTTTGCAAGATCAATAAAACGGCCGTCTCGCTTCGCCTGATCTGATGAATGTCGGGAAAGCCAAATACCGAAAGGTGCGAAAAGATCTCTCAGCATGGCCGAGCAGTCGCGGTTTTCATAAAGCCCCCCCCATCCATATGGTTCCATCATCAATCTGTTGGCTACGCGGGCCATATTTGCGCCTGTCATTCTCAGGGGTTTGATCGCAATCGCATCCTTTGTGATGCGGCTTTCCTTGATGACGGCTTTTCTACTGGCATCTGTCGATGCATATAGGACCCTGAAGACATGATCCGTTTCGCCAATGGCAGGGAAGAGTGCGCCCAGTGGTGCTTTGAAAAGAAAATGATTATGATCATCATAAAAAGGGATTTCGTCTTCGATAACCACAGCATAAGAACCATTTTGCCACTTTTGCAAAAAGCTTTCATCGACACGGGCGACATGACGCACATCAATCCAACCGTGCGCATAAGGTGTTTCAACCAGAAACCAAGCCCGATCACTGCTTATGTGAGAAATGTAAAGAGGGGTATTGGCGGCGATGCGTGATTCCTGCAGTCTGTCAAAAGGATAACCTCCCGCGCTGCGAAAAACAGGCTTATGCGTCGGGAGGACTCTCAGATCGGCATTGTAAAGGGTAATACCTGGAAAACCCGCATTAGGATAATGATCGAGGTCGGCGTTATCGAGCAAACTTAGGACCCATGAGACATCATGTTTGCGCTTATTTTCACCATAGCCAGGATTAAGCTCGAATGCTTGAAATGATTTCCGGACTGACTCTAAAGAACGGACAGGTTTTGTGCGATGCCATGGCGAAAAAAACAAGATATTATACTTTGTATCAGATATTTTTTGATCTTCTGCGGACAGAAATAAATAGTCCGCTGTGATGTATCGAGTATGATCTTGTGGAATATCATGGATATCCCGAATCGTTTCCGGCATGTGGTTACATGATGACAAAAGGATGATCAGCAGACTGAGAGCGGTGTAATACCACGGCCATAATTTATTCAAACCGATTGGCTTCATAAGGTCGTCCATGATGAAGACAGGTATTGTCTTCAGGAAAGGCTAGTCATCCTGTAAAGTAGGGCATGCCTTCGGATTATTCTTTTAGCCTGATGGTCAAGAGACCATCTTCAACACGTACATCATTGACACCATCGGCAAAGGTCTTCCAGAAGCCTTTGTTGCCGCCGGATTCCTTTGCGAGGTCGATATTTTTCATGTTGCCGAGCCAAGCGTTAGGCAGTGGAACACCCATCACCGAGACGCCCCGCAGCATGAACACCGGCCTGCCATCGGCATAGCTGAAAGTAAGGCCTGTTCTAACCCGGAGAATTTGACCGCCCATAATGGGAAAATCTTCATCAACGGGAATCAGGATCTTGGCACTGAGCAGATCCCGCGATAGATCGATGGCCACTTTATCTGCCAGGTCCGTGTTCTTTGCAAGGAGCGCGTTAAGTTCCTTTTCCGTAAAGCGAATCGTTCTGTCCGCATCTGTTTCGCTGTAGGGTTCGGGCTCAAGGGCTGTGCCGGTGACCGGAGTCGGTGAGGTTGGAGAGGATTTCGTTGACGAGGCCGAAGCGGTGAAATCGAGGCGGTCTAATTTGTTTTGCAGATCTTTTTCTTCCGTTGCGGTCAGTACGACCGGTGTGAAAGCCGACGGGAAGAGATAGACCTTAATCAAAATATAACCCGCCACGGCAGTTAGGATAACGGCAAGAAAAACAAATAAAATTATATGCAGGCTGTCAAACCGTTGCTTGGAACTGGATTCTGGAATCATGTTAGGATCCATATCGAGTCTCTAAAACCTGATCAGGTTACCGTTGCCTTTTGTATTTTCCCATTAATTGGGCTTCCGCCAGGATATGGCCGGCCATGGCCCGGACAAGTTGATCCTTGGTGACGCCAGGTTTCAGCTCAAGTTTGGTGTCAAGCGCATAGATCTTGAAAAAATAACGGTGGGTTCCGCCGGGGGGGCAGGGACCGCCGTAGCCGATCCGTGGCCAGCTGTTGCTCCCCTGGATCATGCCGTTTCCGTGTTCCTTGTGCGGGGGAATGTTTTCTTCAAGCCCTGTTGCATCGGCCGGAATGTTGAAAATGACCCAATGAACCCAGGTGCCCATGGGTGCATCCGGATCGTCGCTGATCAGGGCGAAACTCTTTGTTCCGGACGGGGCACCCTTCCAGGTCAATGGCGGAGACATGTCTTGGCCGTCGCAGGTGTACTTGGCCGGGATCATTCCTCCTTCAGCGAACTGAGAACATTCTATCTTCATCGTTTTTCCTCCTTTTGCCGCCATGACAGGGTTGTTAAAACAAATAAACATGAAGAAACAAAAAAGCAAACCTGTCCATAGAAATCGATGACATTTCATGGCACGGGCCCCGCCGTATGAATGGTTTCTTCTTTCAATTCTTACTTTCCACATATTGTGGACCATTATACGCGAGAAAAATCAGCCTCTGATAACCAGCACGGGTTTCTTCGCTTTTCTGACGACCTTTTCCACAACGGATCCCAGCAGCATGTCCTTGACGTTGCTTGTGCCATGAGAGCCCATGACTGTCAGAGAAACATCCTCCTTCTGTTCCACGCGCAGAATCTCCTGGAAGGGGATCCCCTTGGCAATGATGATCCGTGTCTTGATTCCCGCCGCTTTTAATTTCTTTGCGATATCACCGGCTTTCTTTTTTGCCGCTGCGGCCTGCTTTTCGCCCAGCAGAGACATATCAACAATCTTATATATCTCCGGGATATGTAGGAGCCGTGTATCCACGACATGGAGGATGACAACCTCCTCGGTACCAGCATCCTTTAATTGCATCAGATAATTCATGGCTTGATGCGAGCCACTGGAAAAATCGGTGGGATAGAGGATTTTGCGAAACATATTCTGCGTTGCCTCATTTAACGAACGGAAAACCTCACGTGTTGGACAAAGGGCTGATTCGACTGTATTTTATGATTGAGCATTATCCGACGAAACCGAAAGAAAATCAACAGAAGTATCACGTGCCGAGATTGAAAAAACTCATGACTGCCGCTTGAAACGAGATCATCTTTCCGGAAGGAATGTTTATGGGAAGAAAAAACTGTGTTAATGACAGGCGTCCGGTGTTTTGCTGCAGCGGGACCTTACTTCAAAATATGCGAGGATCAACTGGTGAGGATGACAGAAACAAGAAATGGATTGGATTTGGTTTTGTTTGATTTTGGCGGCGTCATTGCGGAAGAAGGATGGCGGGCGGGAATGCGAATCATTGCCGAAAATAACGGACTCAATTATGAAAAGTTTCTTTTAGATGCAAATGACACAATATATGCGTCCGGCTATTTGCTGGGAAAGGCTTCCGAAAGCACTTTCTGGAGTGCACTGAGAGAAAAAACAGGTATTGTGGGCGACGATGTCAGCTTGATGAAAGAAATCTTTCCACGTTTTATTCCTAGAGAATGGATGATTCAGATCGTCAAGGAACTGAAAAGGGAGCATTTCCGTGTCGGCATCCTGAGCGATCAGACAGACATGCTTGACAATCTGGACAAGAAATTCAACTTTTTTCACTGGTTTGATTATGTTTTTAACAGCTATCACCTTGGGAAGGGTAAACGGGACGCGTCACTGTTCGATGACATTGCCGGCATACTGAAAACCCCTCCCGAGAGGATTCTCTTTGTTGACGACGATTCCGGACACATCGGTCGGGCCAGGCAGAGGGGATGGCAGGCCATTCACTTTGTTAACCGGGACGAATTTATTAAAGAGATGATGAAGCATTTTCCAGTGGAAAAAAAGGATTAAAGAAGCAATTTGTAAAGACTCACATAAGCACAATGTACCGAAATCATAAATATGATGGGCTTCGGTGCGGTATCGACAAATTCTTTTCCGGATCGCCTTCGCGAGCAAGCCACTTGTTTATCCAAAGGGAAAGGGGTTAAAGGCGGATCAGATCTTCGTGCTGTTCACGGGCCGGATTGATGTGAATCATGACGTCGCCGATGTTGGATATCTTCATGAATATCATGCGTTTAACCTGTGTTGCGATTTCGTGGGATTGCTTGACCGTCATGTTCGGATCCATCTCCAGCTTCAGGTCAATAATCAAGTATTGGCCGGAACGGCGGCCGCGAACTTCATGTACACAATCTACGCCCGGTACCGCTTCGGCAATGCTTGTTATGGATGCCAGAACGTCTTCCGGAACCTGGCTGTCCATGAGATCACAAATTGCGCTGCGGAATGTGACCCAACCGATGTGGAAAATGAACAGGGACGTCAATGCAGCCGCCATGGGATCCAAAAAAGATATGCCGCAATAGGCACCGCCGACGCCGATCAAGGTTGCAATCGATGTAAGGGCGTCCTTGCGGTGATCTCTGGCGATGGCTTCCACCGCCGGGCTTTCCAATTTGACTGAAACACGGTGTGTAAAATGGTAGAGGCCTTCCTTGATAATAATGGTGGCGAAAGCCGCCGCAACGGCCATCAGATGGGGTTCCGGATACGTTCCGGCGGTGATGGTCCGAACCGCTTTATAGAGGATGCCGGCGCCGGCGGCGAAAATGATCAGGGAAACCAGAATGGCGGAAATACTTTCCGCCTTGCCATGGCCGTACGGGTGTTCCTTATCGAAAGGTTTTCGGCCTATTTTAAGTGCAACATAGGTGGACAGGATGGCGACAAAATCACTCGCACTTTCGATTCCATCGGCAAAAACCGCTTCCGAATCACCGAAATAACCGGCCAGCAGCTTCATGACCATCAGGATGGCATTAACCCAGAAGCCGATGGTAATAATCCGGTCAGCCAGGCCGAAACGTTCGATTCTGTCCATGGATATTGTCCCCGACATGATGGCGATTCATCTCATTAATTCGGCATATCAATCAGACCATTCAAAATAGACGTCTTCATATCACAGCTTTTGCTTTTCAAACAGAATGAAATAAAAATGGATTTCGACTAATCGCCTTTTTATCGCTGAACGGAAATTCAAAGGGACATCTGCGATATTTTAAGTAAGTAAGAGCTGTTTCTCTTCGGATCGCGTTTCTCCCAGGCTGGTCACCGTGATCGCAGGTTGGCCGAGGACGGGACATTTCGTTTCGCAGATGCCGCAGCCGATGCAAAGCTCAAGATCTACATGGGGCTGCTTGAGCGTCCGTGTTTGACCGGCCCGGTTTTTGACCGGAAGGGTATCAAACCAGATCGCCTTCGTCGGCGTCGGGCAGACTTCTTCGCACACAATACAGGACGTTGCATGGGCGTATGGTAAACAGCGACTCATGTCAATCATGGCCAGGCCAATTTTGACCCGGGCTTTTTCTTCCAGAGATAATTTCCGGATGGCGCCGGTGGGGCAGACCTGTCCGCAGAGGGTACAGTGATATTCACAATAACCGATCCTGGGGACCAGCACGGGTGACCAGATGCCTTCAAGTCCAGCTTCAGTCAAGGTGGGTTGAAGACCGTTGGTCAGGCAGACCTTCATACATTCGCCGCATTTGACGCATTTTCGGAGAAATTCACTTTCCGTAACCGATCCGGGAGGCCGGATGAGTTTTGGATCACCGGCTCCCGGCTTCGATAGAGGCGATATCCTGAAAAACGGGACCGCCAGAACCCCCGAGAGCATGGAAACCACGACCCGTCGTTTACTGAGATCAAAGGAACCTGCGGATTTCATGAAGGAAAAGCCGAAATTGACGGCGTTTTGCGGACAGACATCGTCACAGTTCATACAGGCCAGACATTCGGTTTTGCGCCATTTTTCTTTTGAATCCGGTTTGGCGGCTCCTTGGCAGCTCTGAGTACAGACGCCGCAGCTATTGCAGCCCTCACTGACAAAACGATTTAGGATGGCGTAGCGGGAAAAAATACCGAGCAGGGCCCCCAAGGGGCAGAAATACTTACACCAAAAACGCGGTTCGCGTAAATTCAGTGCGAGAATGAGAAGAAAAAGGGCGCCGATGAAAAACGATTGCCGGAAGAAGGGCTGCTGGAATGAGAGGAAAGTATTTTTGAAAAACTCATAGATGGCTTCGGAGGGGTTGACGATAAAATGGAGCCCCGATGCATATATGGTGTCGAAAATACCGGTCACAAAGAATTGGAAAGCGGGATAAACTGCCAGAGACAGGGAACGGATTAAAAGGGATATGGGATCGAAAATGCCTGTCAGTTGCAGTGTGAACAGGGATGAAAACATGAGAAAAATCAACAGATAATATTTCAACCGGTGCCAGTGAAGTGGTTTTGCCGGACTGTGCTTCCTGCGAAGCGTTCCAACCAGGTTGTGCAGTGTCCCCAGGGGACAGACCCAGCCGCAGAACACCCGACCCAGAAATACGGTTATGACTACAACAAGACATGCCCAGATGAAAGGCTGATAAAAAGAACGACTGGAGAGGACTGTCGTGATGAAAATAAGCGGATCGGCGTCCAGGAAAATCTTGACGGGATAACCGAGTGTGTTTTCCCCCTTCGATTCCGTCTGCAGAAAAAGCCAGAGGAAAAGCAGGAGAAAAAGCGCTTGGCTGAGACGGCGAAGCATGACGATCATGGAATCAAACTCGGATGTTCTGGATTCTGAGTTTTCCCAGGTCCATGGAACCAAGGCGAACCTGGTGACCGATCCTGACCGAACCCAGGTCGGCGGGCTTCATGCCAAAAAGGGTTGTTCCAAAGGCATCGACCGCCACGGGATCAACACCGGCGATGACCATATTGAGTATCTTCACGTCTTTCAGATCTCCTCCTGACGGTCCGTTGTCCGTCAGGATGCGCACCGCGTCAAGAATGGTCAGAGCTGGTTTCACCGTCATGGCCAGATCGACCAGGCTTTCGTCAATGCGCTGATGAATGCGTCCGCGCCAGCCGCCCATGATGCCCATCCAGTTTTTCATGCCCAGGGTCAGTCCGGCAATGCCATGTGTCTTGGCGATGGGAATATTGATTACCTTGTCCGCTTCGAAGACATCCGTGTAAAGAGGCCAGGATTTCAAAACAAGGCCGTTGATCCGCATGTCCTTGAATTTCCGGTCGTCGATGAAACTGACCAGTGCGCCGGCGGATTTTGCCGCATCGGCGATACCGCTTTGCTTATACGTGCGGCGGGCGTCATTCACGGTATTGTCGAATATCTTGACTTTGCCTGCGCCGGCTTCGAAACAGAGTCGGATAACAGCGGCGACCACTTCGGGATTCGTATTGGCCGCATATTCGGGCGTTCTGTCCCAGCCGATGTTCGGTTTCACCACCACGACGTCGCCCCGGCTGATAAAGCGTTTGATGCCCCCCAGGCCGTCGATGGCTGCCTGTGTAATCTTTGCCGGTGGTGCCCCCCGGGCAATGACAAGATCAGGTTGCGCAGCCCCGAAGACACGGGTAATAATCGGTTCGATAACCGGCGGCACCGACAGGGCCGCCCCGGCGATAACGGCAGACTTGATGAAATCACGACGGTTCATAAAATGATCCTTCGCCTGGGGTTGGAAAGGATGAAATAATTTTGTTTACTTTAGCGAATTCCTCTTGAATATACATATACTTTCTTGGAATAAGAAAGATTTTTTTGTATATTTTCAGTTATGAAGCATGACGTTTTTCCCAAGACGAATTATATTCCGCCGCCCTGGCTCAAAAACCCCCATGTGCAAACGATCCTTGCCTCTTTGCGAGTCCGCAACATCCGGAAGCGCTCGATGCTGGATATTTCCACGGAAATCATCGTCGCGGGAGGGGCTGGTGTACGACTTTTGGGATATCGGGCCCAACAGGATTCCCGGTCGCCAAGGGGACTGATTATTTTTCTCCATGGTTGGGAGGGCAGTGCTGAATCGGCCTATATCGTGTCGGCGGCCCATTATTTCTTCCACCGGGGTTTTGATGTATTTCGTCTGAATCTGCGCGACCACGGGGAAAGTCATCACTTAAACGAGGGTCTTTTTCACGGCGCCCTGCTCGAAGAAACGTTTGCGGCGGTACAGAATATCGCACACATGTTGCCCGCTTTACCCTGTTATCTGGTCGGTTATTCCCTGGGGGGGAACTTTGCCCTGCGGATTGCCGCAAAGCATGACCAGACGCAACTCCCCTTTCTGAAGCAGGTGTTTGCCGTCAGTCCGGTTCTTGATCCATACAAATCAACAGCGGCCCTTGACCAAAACTGCAGTCCGTACCGTCATTACTTCCTGCACAAATGGAAGCGATCTCTGCGAAAAAAGCAGGCCCTTTTTAAAGATAAGTATGACTTTTCCCGCCTGTTAAATATGAAATCATGCCTGGCCATGACGGAAATGATGGTGGCAGAGCATACGGAATATGCTGATTTACATGACTATTTCGGGCGTTATACCTTGAATGGAAATTGTTTTCAAAATCTCTCCCTGCCGGTGACGGTCATTGTCGCAGCGGATGATCCGCTGATCGACCTGATGGATTTCATCAAACTGGAACGGTGTCCGCGGTTAACACTTACAATTGAACGTTATGGCGGGCACTGCGGATTTTTCGCCGACTGGACCTTAAGATGCTGGGCGGAGGAGGAGATCGGAAGAAGGATCTCAAAACAAAACCCGGGATGACGTGTGACGATCACTCCCGGGCATATCCGTGAAAGATGGGATGTTAAACTGATTCAGAAACCGTTGTAATGGGTAAAATCTTTGACAGCGCGGCGCGGTGAGTTTCTGACCGGAGCATCCGGCATCGGAAAACCGACAGGAATCAGGGCGACCAGTTCGTATTTCTGAGGCAGCGACAGAATTCGGGCGGCCTTGGCCTGGTCAAAAAGGCCGACGACAACGGTACCTAACCCCAGGTTATGGGCTGTTAAACAGATATTTTCCGTAATAATGCCCAGGTCGAACATGAACCAGTCGCCGAATTTGGTCGGCGTCACGCCCTGATAGTAACCGGAACATTCCAGTTTGGCGCAGACCGCCAGAACAACCGGGGCCTTTTCAATGGCGTTGAATGAAGGATTCGTGGCCGGGACGGCCTCCTGAACGGCTTTCTTGACCACCGGATCATTCAGAATAATGATTTCCCAGCACTGGCTGTTGGCCCAGGATTGAGAATGCTGAACGGCTTCCAGGATAGTCTGCAGTGATTCAGCCGGAATTTCCCGGGATTCGAAGTCACGAACGCTCCTTCTTGCCTTGATGTGATCCACCATGTTCATTTTCATCACCTCCGAATTGATATGTGTATATTCGTTATCAATCTCACAAAGGGGTGCAAAAGGCAAAAGGATTTTGGCACAAAACATGCCCGATATGCCGATATGATCAGATTGACAGATGGACATGCGCTGTCATAAAAGATCACAATGCGAGCCAATGCTATGAATGAAACCCTGCAGCAAAAAATCGATCATGCCCCCCGGTCGGCGGGGGTTTACCTCATGAAGGACAACCAGGGGACCGTGCTCTATGTCGGCAAGTCGAAGGATCTGAAAAGCCGGATTAATGCCTATTTCAGCGGGACGGATTCGCGGTTCATGATTCCCTTCCTGGTGTCGCGCGTCCGGGATATTGATTTTATCGTGACCGAAACGGAAAAGGAATCCCTGATCCTGGAAAACCAGTTGATCAAGCGATATCGGCCCAAGTACAATGTTAATTTTCGGGACGATAAAGCCTATTTCAACATCCGCCTTGATGCCAAAGCGACTT
>CAZBQX010000003.1:0-12957 GCA_964494155.1 uncultured Syntrophales bacterium | reverse complement strand
AAAGATGGACACCGCCGCCGAGGCATTGAATTTTGAAGCCGCCGCCGTCCTGCGGGACCGGATAGAAGCGGTCAAGAAGACCATTGAAAAACAAATTGTGGCCTCCCATATTGCCAAGGATCAGGACATCTGGGGCGTAAACGATGCGGAGGGCCATACCGCAGTCTGCATCCTTCATGTTCGAGGAGGAAAAATTTTAGGAAAGCGATCTTTTTCCCTGGAAACGGTTCCTCTGAACACGGAAGAAAAAATTTCCTCACTCATCAAGCAGTACTATGAAGAAAAATCATATATTCCCCGATGGATTCTCATTCCGGTAGAACCGGAGGATATGAGGATAATCGAAGAGTGGCTGCGCGAAAAACGAGGCGGGCCGGTGAAGCTATACGCACCAAAACGCGGAAGTCAGTGGGAACTGTTGAATATGGCGGCTAAGAATGCGGCTCAGGTTCTGAGAAGCGAGCTTGCCGTCCGGAACGATCTGGAGGAGACCCTGGGGGTTATCAAAGAGGTGCTCCACCTGGAGAAAATTCCCCATAATATGGCATGTTTTGATATATCGCATATCAGTGGCATGCATCCCGTGGCTTCCATGGTGACCTTTATCGACGGGAAGCCCTGGCGGAAGGGGTACCGACATTTCAAGATTCGCACCGTGACGGGCATTGACGATTATGCCATGATGCATGAGGTGTTGAAACGCCGGTTGATCAAAAAGGACACCCGTCCCGATCTTCTGGTGGTCGATGGCGGCCGCGGTCAGTTGGGGATTGCTCTTTCCGTCTTGAAAGATCTTGGAATCAGTGACCAGGATGTGGTCGGCATGGCCAAGGAACGTTATGAGTTTGCCCCCCGCGGCATGGCCAAGGAGGAAGACCGTTTTTACCTTCCCGGACGGAAAGATCCGGTCCGTTTGACCGCTAAACCCCGAGCCCTGGGCATCATGCAGCACCTACGGGATGAGGCCCACCGTTTTGCCGTGACTTTTTTCCGCAGCACCAAAACGAAAAAGGACTTCCATTCCCTGCTCGACAACATACCCGGCGTGGGTGAAAAAAGAAAAATTACCCTGTTGCGAGCTTTTGGCGATATAGAAAAGATCAAAACCGCATCCCTCGAATCCATCTGCGACGTGAAAGGAATTGGATGCAAACAGGCTAAAATCATTCATGATTACTTTGTGTTAGAAAAGGAGGCGCCTTAGCATGGCTTTCAGGACATGTTTTTATCATATCATCACGTCTTGTTACGGCGAGGTAGGACTGATCTGGTCAAGATTTAATCGTAACGTGATGGTGGAACAGATCCTCCTGCCGCGGGAAGACAAATCCATGAAGACTGTGATCGCGGAAATCCGGCCGGAATCCAAAGGCGTGACGGGGCAATCCGTTCCGGATGTGGCTGCCAAGATCGCAGCCTATTTGCAGGGTAAGCCCGTTTTTTTCAGCTTGAACGACTTGGGAAGGGAGAATCTGGGACCGGGTTTCAGACAGGATGTGCTGCTCCGGACCCTGACCATTCCCCTGGGGATGGTTGATACCTATGGCGGTCTGGCGTTGAAGATAGGCCATCCCAAAGCGGCCCGGGCCGTCGGCACGGTTATGGCGCAAAATCCATTTCCCTTGGTCATTCCCTGTCACCGCGTGATAAGATCCGATGGCAAAACGGGATGTTATGGAGGAGGGGCCGAGATGAAAAGAAAACTCCTGACCATGGAAGGGGTGACGTTTGACCGGACAGGAAGTGTTGCCGGCATACATGTTTGTCGTTAGTCGTTTACCGTTTTCAGATCAACGCCAGTTGATCCGCGACGGCCATCCCGTTCAGGGTCGGGCGGATGTAACCGTTTTCAATTACGACCAGTCCTTCCTGCTGCAGATGTTTCAGCATGACGGATTTTTCCTTCAGTAAATCCCTCTTGAATTTGCGATAGAAGGCGTCGATATCGACGCCTGCCGCCGTGCGGAATCCCAGAAAAAGCGTTTCCAGGCGAAGTTGTTCGGGCCGCAGCCGTTCTTCATCCGCGACAGGAGAAATCCCTTTACCAAGATCATCGAGATAGGCTTCCAGATTCCGGTGGTTCCACCAGCGCTTCCGGCCGTTGAAAGAATGGGCGGCCGGGCCGAGGCCGAGATAGGGGATGTGATGCCAGTATTTCTGGTTATGCCGGGCCATGGCGTCGGCCCCTCGGGCAAAATTGGAAACCTCATAGTGGAGAAACCCGGCTTCGCGAAGGAAAGCAGACGTCTTTTTGAAGAAGTCCAGTTGCATCTGTTCAATGGGTAAGGCGAAATCTCCGTTTTGAAAGCGGCTGCCCAGGGGTGTATCTTGTTCCAGGGAAAGCTGGTAGCACGAGAGATGATCGATGGGCAAGTTTTTCACATATTGCAGGTCCGCCATCCAGGATGCCATGTCCTGTCCCGGAACACCATAGATCAAATCCAGACCGAGATGCGCAAATCCTGATCGGCAGGCCAGCGCCAGCGCTTCCCTGGCTTCCCGGGCCTTGTGACGCCTGCCGAGAAAAGTCAAAATGGTATCATCGAAAGATTGAATGCCGATGTTCAGTCGGTTGACCCCGAGATTCCGGAGCAAGGAGAGCATATCCGTATCGTGGTCGGCGGGGTTGATTTCCACGGTGATTTCCGCATCAGGGCTCAGTGAGAAATGGTCATGGATATGACGGAAAAGGGTCTCGAATTCTTTTCCGTTGAGTACCGAGGGCGTTCCGCCGCCGATATAAAGGGTGTCGAAAAAGGGGAACGCTTCGCGATAGAAGGGCATTTCTGCATTAAGTGCGGAGAGGAATCGCTCTTTAAGATTCAGATCGGTTACCGAGTAGAAATTACAGTACGGGCACTTGGTTTTGCAGAAGGGGATGTGGAGATAAAGACCCGGATTCAGGGTATGATCCTGCGGTTCCATGACAAATCAGGTCCTCATGCGACGATAAGGGAAATCAATCGGTGTCCGTTTTCAGGACAGCCAGAAAAGCGCTCTGGGGGATGCTGACCTGACCGATCATCTTCATGCGCTTCTTGCCCTTTTTCTGCTTTTCCAGAAGCTTTCTTTTTCGGGTGATGTCGCCGCCGTAGCATTTGGATGTCACGTCTTTCCGGAAGGCGTTGATGGTGGACCGGGAGATGATTTCCCCGCCGATGGCGCCCTGAATGGCAATCTTGAACATCTGCCGGGGGATTTCCTCCTTTAAGCGGTCGCAGGCAAGCACGCCGCGGGCGCGAGCCCTTTCGCGATGCACGATCTGAGAGAGGGCATCCACCTTTTCACCATTGACGAGAATATCCAGGAGGACCAGGCTGCTTTCACGGTAATCGATGAGGTCGTAATCAAAGGACCCGTAGCCTTGCG
The DNA here is from genome assembly GCA_964494155.1 of uncultured Syntrophales bacterium. Lineage (GTDB taxonomy): Bacteria > Desulfobacterota > Syntrophia > Syntrophales > JAAYKM01 > JAAYKM01. The sequence goes on along the minus strand of CAZBQX010000003.1, from coordinate 9,588 downwards.
TGACCGATTTGAAACGGTCATAGAAGTCGTAAATCACCTCCGCCAGGGGCATTTCATAGACCAGTTCCGCCCGCCCGGGGCTCGTGTAATTGAGCGTAGAATTCACGCCCCGCTTTTCCATGCACAGCTTCATGACCGTCCCGACGTAGCGCTCCGGCAGCATCATCGTGGCGCGGATATAAGGCTCTTCTCCCTTGGCGATGGACATCGGTTCGGGATATTCCGTCGGATTATCAACATAAAGGACGGTTCCGTCCTTGAGGGTGAAGCGGTAACGGACACTGGGCACGGATAAAATAATGGACAGGTCATATTCCCGTTCAAGGCGTTCCTGCACAACGTCCAGATGGAGCAACCCCAGGAAACCGCAGCGGAATCCCTGGCCGAGGGCGACGGACGAATCCTTCTGGTAGACGAAGGAGGCGTCGTTGAGTTTATATTTGTCCAATGCAACGGCCAGATCCTCGTAGTCGTCGGAGGCGATGGGATAAATGGACGCAAATACGACCGGTTTTACTTCTTTGAATCCCGGGAGAGGCTGGGTACAGGGCCGGTTTTCGTGGGTGATCGTGTCACCCGTGCGGACATCGGAAACCGTCTTGACGCCGGCAATGATGTAACCGACGTCCCCGGCTGTCAATTGATCCATCTTCTGCCGGTTGATCAAGAAATGACCGACCTCTTCAACCCTATAGGTGGCCTGGTTGTACATGAACGAGATGATATCGCCGCTTTTGACGGTGCCGTCCATGATTCGGCAATGAATGACCGTGCCGCGAAACGAATCGTACTTCGCATCGAAGATCAGGGCGGCCAGAGGGGCGTCTGCATCACCTTTCGGAGGCGGAATGCGTTCCACGATCGCCTCCAGAATCGCCTCGATCCCGATTCCCTCCTTGGCCGAGCAGGGAAGGTGTAGATCCGGGTCCAATCCGAGTTCGGAGTCGATCTGTTCAATGACCCGCTCCACGTCGGCCGAGGGCAAATCGATCTTGTTGATGACCGGGATGATCTCGAGATTATTTTCCATGGCGAGATAAAGGTTGGCGATGGTCTGGGCCTGGACACCCTGGGCGGCGTCGATCAGCAAAAGGACCCCCTCGCATGAGGCCAGCGACCGGGAAACCTCGTAAGAGAAGTCAACGTGGCCGGGGGTGTCGATGAGATTCAGGGTATAGTCGATCCCATCCTTGGCGCGATAAGGTAGCGAAATAGCCTGGCTTTTAATCGTGATGCCCCGCTCGCGTTCGATATCCATGTTGTCAAGGATCTGATCCTGGAAATTACGGGCATCGACAACACCGGTGTATTGGATCAGACGATCCGCCAGGGTGGACTTGCCATGGTCAATATGGGCGATTATACTGAAATTGCGAATGTTTTTCATAAGCGGTACGAAAACATTTTATCCATAATATATATGTACGCCTTTGAAAAGCATGGGAAATATACAAAGCCCTCCGAAAATTCCAGAGGGCTTTGCCTGTTCTTTCAGAATGATAAGGCTCCTAAGCCAGCATCTTAAGGAGCGCTTCGGATACTTCCTTTACGCCGGGAAGACCGTCTACTTCCAGAACTTTTACTCTGGCTTTGTAAAAGTTCACCGCCGCCAGGGTGCCGGTCGTGGTGTCGTAGTAGATGCCGTGGCGTTTGTCGATGGCCGCTTCATCCTGATCGTCGGCGCGGGTGGTCAGTCGTTCGTCACCGCACACGCGGCAGACCATCTTGCCGTCTTTTTCGGCTGGCTTGATCGCGTCGATGTAGATGTTGTTGGGGTGGTTGTTGTCCGTGGCGCAAAGCCTGCGACCCATGATGCGTTTTTTGGAAGTGTCGCGATCCAGCACAATTTCGATCACGTAGTCCAGTTTGATATTTGCAGCGGTCAGGGCATTCCAAAGGGCTTCCGCCTGGGCCAGGTTACGGGGAAACCCGTCAAGGAGCCAACCCTTGGCACAGTCCGCTTCCTTTAAGCGGTCAAGGATCATGGGGACGGTGATGTCATCGGGAACCAGCTCTCCCTGATCAATGAAACCTTTGGCCTTCTTGCCCAGCTCGGTGCCTTTTGAGATGTTTTCCCGGAAGATCACGCCCGTTTCAATGTGAGGAACGCCGAACTTTTTTTGCACGATCGCGCCCTGTGTTCCTTTGCCGCTGCCGTTGGGACCAAAAATCAGAATATTCATACCCAAAACTCCTTTCCAAGGGGACGTTAAAATGGACTTTCTTATAATGGATTGTTCCCGATTTGGCAATGGAAATTCACGGCGGCCACCGGCCGCCGAAATCAATGCCCTCAGGAGGGAGGACAAGAGGTGGAGGTACAGGAACCGCAACTGCTGGTCGACGTGTTGCCGATTTTTCCCCCGAAGACGGACATCAGCTTTTCAATCTTTTTGGAATGACACGTCGGGCAGGTTAATGCTTCCGCTTCCCGCTGGGACAAACAGAGATGCTCAAACTGATGGCGGCACTTTCTGCAGCGAAATTCATAAATCGGCATATTATTTACCTCAAGGGGTTTGGTTATTTCTGTATAAAATTTAACGACTCTTTTCAAGCCGTCAATGTCTTTAGGTGAAATCATGGTTCCTGTCAAACCAACCCGTGACCGTAATCGTTTATCAGGCAAAGCGGCACATCTGGAGAAGGGTGTGGGGAAATGCCTTGCAGTGCAGAATAAATTGCCTAAAAAATCAGTTGACTATCGCCGGGGGACATATTATTGGACAGCCAAGGAACAAGCACTCAGGATAATTCGGCAGTTGGCGATCAAAAAACTTTATATACAGACATTCGGTTGTCAGATGAATGTCCACGATTCGGAACAGATCGTGGCCCTTTTGAAGCCCCACGGCTACGTTGAAACGGATCGCGCGTCCAAGGCGGATGTAATCCTCGTCAACACCTGCAGCATTCGGGAAAAAGCCGCACAGAAGGTTTACAGCCAGCTGGGGCGTTTCTCGCTGTTGAAAAAGGATAAGCCGGATCTGATTATCGGCGTCGGCGGATGTCTGGCCCAACAGTTCGGCAAGAAACTGCTGCAAAGGGCTCCCTTTGTTGATCTGATCTTTGGCACCCATAATAACCATCTGCTTCCCGATCTTCTCGTCAAGGCGGGAACAGATCGGGCCGCTGTGGTAGAAACGTCATTTCGAGAACATGTTCCTTCCATCGGTTTTCCGACGTCGCCTGCCCAGGGCGCAATCAGTGCGTTTGTGACGATCATGCAGGGATGCAACAATTTTTGCTCTTTTTGTATTGTTCCTTATGTTCGAGGGCGCGAAGAAAGCCGGCAACCGGAGGCGATTATCGCAGAGATCCGGGCTCTTGCGGAACAGGGCATTCAGGAAGTCACGCTGTTGGGTCAAAACGTGAACTCCTACGGCTCGACGCTTGCAAATGACTGGAATTTTCCGAAACTCTTAAAGGAGATCGACCGGATCGATGGGATCAGGCGCATACGCTTTACCACATCCCATCCCAAGGATTTATCGGATGAACTGATCGCCTGTTTTGGTTCCGTTGCCAAGCTTTGCGAACACATTCATCTGCCGGTGCAGTCGGGGTCGGACCAAATACTGAGAAGAATGAACCGTCGCTATACCCGGGCGGATTACATCAATAAGGTGGAAAAACTGCGTTCGGCATGTCCCGGCATCAGTATCACCTCCGATGTCATCGTTGGTTTTCCCGGGGAGTCGGAGACGGATTTTGAACAGACACTGGCGTTGATGCGGGACGTAAAATTCGACGGGCTTTTTTCCTTCCGGTACTCGGAGCGCGAGGGTACTGCAGCCCTGGCATACAAGGACAAGGTTCCGGATTGTCATAAAAAGGAAAGACTGAGATTTCTCCAGGCCCTCCAGGATGAGCATACCCTGGAAAAGAACAAGGCCATGGTGGGGCGGGATGTTCTGGTTTTGGCAGAAGGGTACAGCAAAAACTCCAGGGCCGAGATTTCCGGAAGAACGCCGACCAACCGGATCGTCAACTATCCGGGTGCGCTGTCCCTGATCGGACAGATCATTCCGGTCAGGATAACCGAAGCCTATCTTCATTCACTTCATGGGGAGCAGCTTGAGGTCAAAGAGGGATAGATATGTTTATTGAGATGAAGGTTTCCGGTCTGACCATTGACCCCATTACGGGCACACCGATCGTGATTCTGAAGGATTTGCAGGAGAAAAAGGCCATTCCCATCTGGATTGGTATCTTTGAAGCGAGCGCGATTGCCACGGAGTTGGAAAAGGTCAAGTTTTCGCGGCCGATGACGCATGATCTTCTCAAAGATGTTTTAGCGGCGCTGCAGGTGACACTCGTGCGCATCGAAATTCAGGATCTCCGGAACAATACGTTTTTCGCCGGCATCTTCCTGGAAAAGGACGGACAGGTCTTTACGGTTGATGCCCGGCCCAGCGATGCCATTGCCCTGGCGTTGCGGGTCGGTTCACCGATTTTTATTGAGGAAAAGGTCATCGAGAAATCAAGGAATATTGATTTTGAAGTCAACTTGCTGGAGAAGGATAAGTTAACGGATGAGAAGCTGAAAGAATTTCTGGAAAATTTACCCATCGAGAATTTCGGTAAGTATAAAATGTAGCGTTATCATCAATTGTTCAGTAAGGTCCGCGAGAGCAGCGCAGCCCCTGCTTTCGCGGTTCTTGTTTTTTGAAGGGAAGGCGAAGTTTTTTTGATCCGGTTGGGCCATACGGAATCCGATGACCATGCTGCAACGGGAAATAGATGAGTTTATAAAATATATCGATCTCGAGAAAGGTTATTCCCCTCATACAAAGGAGAGTTACCGCTCCGATCTGGTGCAGTTTGCAGCTTTTTTAGAACAAAACCGGTGGTCTGTCGAACGGGGTGATCAGGAAAGACTGATTGATGTCGATCCCGTCGGTATCAGAAAATATCTCGGCCAACTGCATCGGGACAAATTGAAAAAGACGTCGATCGGCAGAAAGATCGCAGCCCTGAAGTCGTTCTTTAAGTATCTGGTGAAAAAAGGTTATCTGGAAAGAAATCCGGCCGCGTATATTCAGACCCCGAAAAAGGAAAAATATATCCCCGTATTCTTGACAGTGGACGAGGTATTCAGCATACTGGAAAAATCGTGTTCCAATGACCCTGCAGGGTTACGCAACAAGGCGATGCTTGAACTTTTATATACGTCCGGCATACGCCGGGCGGAATTGATCGGTCTGAACTGCAGCGATATCGATTTTAAGCAGGCCCTGATCAAGGTTCGGGGAAAAGGGAAAAAGGAAAGAGTGGTTCCGGTGGGGGATCAGGCCCTGAAATCCATGATGGAATATCGGGAGCGGGGGCGCGTAGAAGCCGTCGAATCAGATTCATTCGGACAAGGGGCGCCGTTTTTTACCAACAAAAAAGGTGAACGCCTGAACCCGCGAACAATATCGCGAATTGTGGACAAGTTGACCGTTTCAGGCGGTATCAATCGCAAAATCAGCCCCCATGTGTTACGCCATACCTTTGCGACTCACCTGCTGGACGGGGGAGCGGACCTGCGGGCGATTCAGGAAATGCTGGGACATGAAAGCCTCTCAACGACACAAAAATACACATCCGTGAGCATGGCAAAGCTCATGGAAACCTACGACATGGCCCACCCCCGTTCTAAGGGAAAGAATAAAGGTGAGGCATGAAGGCCGTGAATAAAAGAGGGAGTATTTAAAGATGCATATCAAGGGAACAACGATCTTAGCCGTGCGCAGACAGGGCAAAGTCACCGTCGCCGGTGACGGTCAGGTCACATTTGATGTGACGGTTTTAAAACACGGTGCACGGAAGGTACGCCGTCTTTATAACGACCAGGTCATCGTCGGATTTGCCGGCGCCACGGCGGACGCCTTTACGCTGTTTGACCGCTTCGATCAGAAACTTGAACAGTATAACGGCAATCTGCTGCGGGCGTCCGTTGAATTAACGAAAGACTGGCGCACGGATCGGGTGCTGCGTCACCTGGAGGCCCTGATGATCGCCGTCAGCAGGGACCATTTCCTCATTATTTCCGGCAACGGCGATGTCATCGAATCGGACGACGAAGTCATGGCCATCGGTTCCGGCGGTCCCTATGCCCTGGCGGCGGCAAGGGCTCTGGTGAGACACTCGGAGCTGTCGGCGTCGGAAATCGCCCTGGCATCCATGCAAATCGCTTCGGAAATCTGTATTTACACAAACGATAAGATCACCCTTGAGGAACTCGATCTGGATGAGGAACCGCCTCAGAATGGCAAGGGAACCAAAAGCAGGATGAAAGGATTAAAAGGTTAGATAAAATATGTCGTCAAATGATTTAACGCCACGGATGATCGTGGAAAAACTGGATCAGCATATCATCGGCCAGGGGGAGGCAAAACGGGCTGTAGCCATTGCTTTGCGCAATCGCTGGCGACGTCAGAACGTCCGGGAAGACCTGGCGGAGGAGATTTCCCCCAAAAATATTATCATGATCGGTCCGACCGGTGTCGGCAAGACGGAAATTGCCCGTCGGCTGGCTAAACTGGACAATTCGCCATTTTTGAAGGTTGAGGCGTCGAAATTTACCGAAGTGGGCTATGTCGGACGCGATGTCGAATCCATGATTCGTGATCTGGTGGAGTTGACCATCAATATGGTCCGTTCGGAGGAACAGGAAAAGGTTCGATCGAAGGCAGCCGAGAATGCTGAAGAGCGTATTCTTGATATTCTTTTGCCGTTGCGGCAACCGGAGAAGCAGGAAGGCGCCGTCATGGATATTCAGGAAGCACAGGATTACAGCACGGCGGAATCCGTGCCCATATCCGATACCACGCGGGAAAAACTGCGGAAACTGCTGCGCGAGGGTCGTCTCGATAACCGGATGGTGGATATTGAAACCAACGAGGTACGTCAGGGACCCATGATCGAAGTATTTTCATCATCAGGAGTCGAGGACATGGGACTGAACATCAAGGAGATGTTCGGAAACCTATTCCCTCAGAAAAAGAAAAAAGTGCGCATGAAGGTCCCGGAGGCGATGGAAATCCTGGAGGAGGAAGAAGCCCAGCGTCTGGTTGATATGGAGAAGGTAACCCGCCTTGCCCTGGACCGGGTGGAGCAGTCGGGCATCATCTTTCTGGATGAGATCGACAAGATTGTCGGCGCCGATAACGCCCAGGGGCCCGATGTATCGCGAGAGGGGGTGCAGCGCGATCTGCTGCCCATCGTCGAGGGATCGACGGTTAATACGAAATATGGGATGGTGAAAACCGATCATATCCTCTTCATCGCCGCCGGCGCCTTCAGCGGGTCCAAGCCCTCCGATCTGATTCCGGAATTGCAGGGGCGCTTTCCCATTCGCGTCGAACTGAATTCACTCGGCAAAGAGGAATTTATCCGGATCCTCAAGGAACCGAATAACGCCCTGATCAAACAATACGTCGAGATGCTGGCAACGGAAGATATCGACCTTTCTTTTACGGAAGAGGCCATTGCCGAAATTGCGGAATATGCCGCCCTGGTGAACGAGCGCACGGAAAATATCGGGGCCAGACGCCTTTACACAATCATGGAAACCCTGCTGGAAGACATCTCTTTCGACGCCCCTGATTTGGAGGAGAAAGAGATTGTCATAGACGATAACTATGTCGGCGAAAAGCTGGGCGATATTATCGAGGATGAGGATTTAAGCCGCTATATTCTTTAGTATATCTCGTAATACGGATATTTAATCCATGGGAGGGGAAACGATGAATAATGTTGAAATATCGATGGAGCGAGCCGACATTCTGCTGGAGGCGCTTCCCTATATCCGGCGTTTTTATAATAAAACCATTGTGGTCAAGTACGGCGGCCATGCCATGGTTGACGACGTCCTGAAGGACAGTTTTGCCCGGGATCTGGTGCTGATGAAGTACATCGGCATTCACCCCGTGGTCGTGCACGGCGGCGGACCTCAGATCGGAAGCTTTCTCAAGAAAGTGGGGAAGGATTCCCAGTTTATCCAGGGGATGCGCGTGACGGACGCGGAAACGATGAGTATCGTGGAAATGGTTCTCGTGGGGTCCGTGAACAAGGAAATCGTCGGCATGATGAACCGGCATGGCGGAAAAGCTGTCGGACTCTCCGGCAAGGACGGAAATCTGATCCAGGCGGAAAAGTACTATCTCAATGAGGAAAAGGCCAAGGACACCCCCCCGGAGATTATTGATATCGGCCTGGTCGGAAAAGTGACTTCGATCAATGCGGAGTTGATCAATTCTTTGGTCCGCGATGGTTTCATACCGGTGATTGCCCCCACAGGTGTCGGCGCGGCAGGTGAGACATACAACATCAATGCCGATCTGGTGGCGGGAGCGGTTGCTGCCGCCCTGAAGGCCGAAAAACTCATGCTTTTAACCGATGTGTCCGGCGTGTGGGATGAAAACCAGGGGTTGATCAACACCATGAACCGGGATCGGGTCCTTCAGTTGATCGATGACGGCGTCATCAAAGGGGGCATGTTTCCGAAAGTGAAATGTTGCATGAAGGCATTGAAGGGCGGCGTCGGCAAGGCCCACATTATTGACGGCAGGCTGAAGCACGCGGTGCTGCTGGAGATGTTTACAGATCGCGGTATTGGAACGGAGATTGTTGATTCATAAACCATAGAATATACTGACAGAACAAGGAGACGGAATGGAAGGGGTCAACAGGTCAACAGCGGAATGGATTGCCCTGGGCGAACATTACGTTATGGGAACATACAGGCGGTTTCCCCTCGTTTTGACGCGCGGTTCGGGTATGCGGGTCTGGGATTGCGAAGGCAGAGAATACCTCGATTTCATCGGGGGCATTGCCGTCTGTGCTCTGGGGCACAGTCATCCGAAGGTCGTTGACGCCATACAGAGGCAAGCGGCGACCCTCACCCACGTGTCGAACCTGTATCACATCCCTCCCCAGATCGAACTGGCAAGGCTCCTGGTTGAAAATTCGTTTGCCGAAAAGGTCTTTTTCTGCAACAGCGGAGCCGAGGCCAACGAAGGGGCGATCAAACTGGCCAGAAAATACGGCTGCGACATTCTGGGTGGGAAATACAAAATCATTACCATGGAAAACTCTTTTCATGGGCGTACCCTGGCGACCGTTACGGCCACGGGTCAGGAAAAATTTCAAAAGGGGTTTGAACCCCTGCTCGACGGTTTCACCTACGTGCCGTTTAACGATCTTGCAGCACTTGAAAGGGCTGTCAGCGATGAGACCTGCGCAATCATGCTCGAACCTATCCAGGCAGAAGGGGGGGTCAAGGTTCCCGATGAGCATTATCTGCGAGGAGTCAGAAAGATCTGCGACGACCACAATATTCTGATGATGCTGGACGAAGTGCAGGTCGGTATGGGTAGAACAGGCAAGCTTTTCGCCTACATGCACGAAGACGCCGCACCCGACATCATGACGCTCGCCAAGGCTCTGGGGAGTGGATTCCCCATCGGGGCCATGCTGGCGACCGACAAGGTCGCGGCAGCCTTTTCTCCGGGGAATCATGCTTCAACTTTCGGCGGCAATCCCCTGGCGATGGCGGCAGGGAAGGCGACCGTCGAAGTGATGACGCAGGAGGGCGTTATT
>CAZBQX010000002.1:130041-141943 GCA_964494155.1 uncultured Syntrophales bacterium | reverse complement strand
CTTTTCTGATTTCTGAGCGCTGCCTTTTATGACACCTTCACTGTCGCCATCTTCCGGGGGAACTTGATGTAAGGCCGGATTTTCTGGTTGATATTGCGGCTGGTGCCGTCGTAAGTGAGGGTCACAACGGGGACGTCCGTATAGGCTTCGATCCGGGGTGCCATTGCCTCCGTGACCAGCCCGGCGCAGCAGAAGGCTGGGTTCGCCTGGACGAAGAGCGAAATATCCGGATAATGCCGCATGAGGGCGGCGATCTTGATCAGGTTGTCCGCCGACTCGCCGAACTGCTGGATCTTGACGTGGTAGGCTGCGAGGACTTCAGCGTAATCGAAATCCATTTCCAGGGCGGGCTCGTCGAGCAACTCATTAAATTGTTTATAATAACTCTTCTCCAACTGGTTGACGAGGGCAATGATCGACTTGGTCAGGAAGGCATCCAGATAATCCCCCTCCAGAAACCAGCGCCGGATATAGGGGTTCGCGATCAGCTTGGCGAATTCGTTGAAAGGCATCGTGATGACCTCGCCGCCATAGTCCTCAATACAGTGGATCAGGTCCTGATTGAAAACATCGTTGTCCCGGGCGTACATGTCGCCGAAGACGGCCACCTGGGGCCGCCTGCCGGGTGTGGTCTCGATTTTCCGGAACAGTCCGATCACCTTGGCGATGTCGTCGTCCTTGTTCCGACCGCCCAACAGGGTATTGTAAAAGATATTCAAGGACTGGGCGATGATCGTGTCCGTCATCCCCTTTTCTTTTTCATAGGGCCGAATTCGGCAGCCGATCTTGCGGAGCATGCCGCCGAACATGTGGGCGAAGTACGCCTCGATTGACGCGGGGATTGAAATATCGATCATGCTCAGTTGACCGATATAGACATCCACCCTTTCCAGCCCCCCGCCGCTGGACTCGAATAAGTTCTTGATCATCTGCGGGTACAGACGGATATTGCAGGGAACATGGCTTTCAAAGACCCAGACGGCCGTGTGATCCGGATCAAGTAAATTCTTCCGGATGTAGTCCATGTAGCTCTGGGCGATAAGATTGACCGGCAGGCACTGGCCGGAGTTGGTCCGCAGACCGTGCTGAACGATTTTTTCCGTCAGCGGCACCATGCGGGCGTCAATTCCTTCCTTAATGAGTACGGCCTCGACCAACTTCGAGTTCAGGGGGTCGATACACGGGAAAAGGAGCGTCTTGCCCTTGATCTTGGAGACGCACTCGGAATTCAACGGCAGGCTGCGCAGGGGCACCGCCCGTGATTCCTTCCGCCGGCAATGGTTTCGGAAGGAGCGGATCGCAGCCTCGATCCGTGTTTCGTATCCCACGCTGGAGTCGTGTTCGTCGATCTCCAGAATCAGGTATGGTTTGCCGTAGCGATCCATAATACGCCGAAAATATTCGAGAATGCAGGCGTCGGGACTGCATTTGAATGAGGTGATATACACGGGATAGAGTCCATCCGTTTTCGCCGTATGAAGGGCGCTTTTCAGAATCTTGGCTGCGTAGTTCCAGTGGAGGCGGTCCAACAGGGGATCGATTTCGGCCAGTTCTTCCTTGTCTTCGGGCAGCATGTCCTGGAAAAAGGTTTTGATCCCCAGATTGCCGAAGATTTCCGGGATGCCCTTGTTCATGGCCGGGTCCAAGACCGTGTAGGGGCGTCCGAGCAGCACAACGCTGAAATCACTGTCAGTCACACTTTCACGCTCGAAGACATGACCAAGCTGCTCCCGACTGTCGTGGTAAAAGGACAGAGCGTTTTCATAGGCATTGTAGATTTCCCAGTATCCGGAGCCCAAGATCGACCGGAGCATCATGAAGAGTTCAATCTTGGACTGGAAGGAGCGGTGATCGACAACCGGTGTAATGGCCCGTTGTCCGAGATTCAGACGGCGGAGTCCCAGGGCCAGCGACACGGCAAACTGCGTGGAATAACAGTAGTAGCGGAAGGCGTCCCGGTCCGGCTCCTTTGCTTCCAGGTAAAACGGCAGGAAAACATAATCGCACTTGTCCGCCAGTTCCTGCACGTGGGCGAAAAAGGCCTGCATGGGGGCGCAGAACTCGGCGCCCGAGACTTTCTTGCCGGCCTTTACCGCGCCCTTCAGGTTCTCCGTCGTAACCGTCCGGACACCAAGGGTATGGAAGAAGTGCCGCCACAGAGGCATTTCCTCAGCCAGATAAAGGGCGTTTGGGATGCCGATGGTAATCGGGTGTTTGATTGTATCCTGTTCGTTCACCGTCCGGAAAATATTTCCCCGCTCCCGCAGGAGATCGTACTTTCTTCGCTCCGGACCGATGTATTTCTTCGTGTCGTAATCCCGACCGCACAGAAAGCCGAATGCTACCGTTTCCCCTTGAACGGTCACTTTCCGGATTTTGCAGTGATTGTGGCAGAGTTCGCAGATCTCCTGTTCAATAGCGATTTCTTCCCGATATATTTCGAGGCCCCGGAAAGACGAGGTCTGCAGGCGGTTCTCCGCCAGGATCAGGGCCGCCCCGAGGGCGCCGGTCAAATGACAGAACTTCGAAACGAAGATCGGTCTTTTGAGCCGATGCTCCAAGGCCGCCACAAGCGCCCGGTTACGGGCCGTCGCCCCCTGGAAGCAAACGTGGTCTCCGATATTGGCTTCCACCGCAACCTTGGCCAGATAGTTCTCGCAGATCGCATGGAGGACACTGGCCAGGACTTCGTTGATCGAATAACCGTCGGCCAGGTAATTGTTGATGTCCCGCTCCATGAAAACCGTGCAGCGGTCGCTGGCGATGGGCGCCGGGATGTTCATGGCCCGGTCGGCATATTCCGCCAGCGGTACGCCGAGTTTCCGGGCCTGCTCCGCGATGAAGCTTCCCGTCCCTGCGGCGCAGACGTTGTTCATGATCGACGAGGTCACCATGCCGTTTTTCATGGTCGTGAATTTCGAATCCTGACCGCCGATTTCGATGATCGTGTCGGTTTCGGAATTCAGTTCGAACGCCGCCCGGGCATGTGCGGTAATCTCATCGACCATCATGTCGGCGCCGATGATCCGGCCGATGAACTTCCGACCCGAACCGGTGGTGCCGACACCCTTGAAAACAAAGCGGCAACCCTTCCGGGATGCGATATCATCGATGCATTCGCACAGGGCCTGCACCGCCTTGACCGGCTGACCGGACGTACCGGTGTAAAGGCTGATCAGAACGTCGTTTTTCTCGTTGATCAGAACGGCTTTCGTGCTGGTAGAACCGATATCGATGCCGAAATAAACAGCTTCGACACTGAGCAACGGGGCGTAAACATCGACTTCAATGGCCGGGAAATTGTTCCGGGGTTCATAGAGATATTTCTCGCAGCTCGAAAAATCCGGGTATTGCGACTCCTTGAGCTCCAGGGGCGGATAAGCATAGTTTCTCTCATGGGTTTCGTCGCTGAACAGCTCGTCCCACCGCTCGGGCTGAAAATCTTCCGGCATCCCCTCCTCTATCCGGAGCAGGGCGGCGCCGATCGCTCCGTAGAGGTGGCTGTGTTCGCTGATGAGGGGTTCGACATGCAGCAGTTTGCAAAAATGCTTCACCACCGCCTGGTTCATGGATACGCCGCCGGCCAGAACCAAAGGTTTCCGGACCTCCTGATCCGGCATCAGGGTGTCGATCACGTTTTTTGCAAGACCTTCGCAGAGGCCGTCACTGATCTGTCCCACGGAATAACCTTCCTGCTGGGCATGAATGAGATCGGTCTTGGCGAAGACTGCGCAGCGGGTGGCAATCTTGGGGGCGCTGTCCTGGTTGCAAAATGCGACGGAACTGAGGAGGTCGATGCTCTTTAAGTTCAGGCGGGCCGCCTGCTGGTCGAGAAAACTGCCCGTTCCGGCGGCGCAGGAGGTATTGGTCAGGTAACGTTCATAGTCGCCTTCGTCGTTGAAGGTGATGAGACCGAAATTCTCCCCGCCGACAAACAGGATACTGCCCACCTTCTGATAAAAATGACGGACGGCGGCAATGGTAGAAATCTGGGTGTCGTAACGGCTGACCCGGTGAAAAATATCGGGGCCGGACATTGTGGCGGCTACGGCGCCGACACGGCGGCAGTCCAGTTGGGAAAGCATAGTCCGAAGGGTTTCCCGGATCTGCCCCTGATGAAACCGGTAAGAGGTGTGGAGAACCGCCCCCTGCTTATCCACAAGCACCAGGGACAAGGCGACGGACCCGATATCAATGCCAACAATCTGCGATTTCAAACAAACGTCTCCTTGGAGAATTGGGCGCTATTGTACCCGGGGCACACGCAAATCGCCAGCTTTATTCAGATATCCTTCCTGGACTGATAAACAACAACACCAGCGAGTCCACACCCCAGAGACCTTGCAGAGAGTAGAGGGTTATAGTTGAAATACGCAAGGAAAGCGTTTCAAACCCAGCAGTATGTCTCGAGACTAGAACGGCTCGACATCGTTCTGTGTTTGGATGGCCTTTTGTGAGTTCCGTTCTTTAAAGTTATATCGGCCTTGCGCGGAATGCTTTGTTTTTTTGCATTTATCACGCTTTTCCTACTAACATTCTACCCGAGGAAAACAGACAAGCAAAAATCGAAGTTCCAGATTAAAAACAATATAAAAGACCCGTTCGTTTTTATAGAAACAAAATCGTATCCATAAAAGCACACCACGGTAAAATTTCTAGCGTAGACAATCTGCTCTCCAGAGGCATTGAGTCTCTTCGCAAACCTCCTTAGTCCCGAAACAGGGTGTGTTGCCTTCCTGCAATTGAATATCTCGGATGATCGCTTCCTTGGTCCGGCCAATTCTCGTGTTCACATCCCATTTCTTTGCGATTTCTTTGATTTCCTGCATCTTCATAATCAGTCTTTATCCTCCATTCCATATCAATATTATTTTTTGAACGACCCGCATACAGCGAACCGTTTCGGTTTATGAAGAGCTTTGTCCGGGCTTCCTGATCGGACAAACCATCGGCGATCCAATAGGAGAGCGCCATTGCCCCGGCTCGTTGATCACCACTCAGACAATGGACAATGATCTTTTCGTCTGCATGCCGGCATATAATTTCCATAAATTGCCGAATCTGGCGCATCGTGGGAAAACGTCCTTCTGATACGGGAATGTTGTGACGGGAATATCCCATAGTTAAAATAGCTCTACGATCATAGTTTGGCGGCTGTTCAGATTCATCGAGAAGAGAAATGACGACCCTGAAACCTTTTCCATAAAGACACAGAAGATCTTGATTCGTGGGACAACTGCCGGCCATCATGATCGGTTTTCTTATCCACCACTGAAACATAAATCTTGTTACCTCCTGGTATCGTGAATTGATGGCTGAATGAATTGATCAAAAACCGGCGAAAATCAGCCATGGGTTTAAACATACATTGCCGACATATAACGATCGCTAAGGCCTAACAGTTGCTTCATGAAGGCCAAACCGATTTCTCAGTGAGAATTGCTCGTTGGCACAAAGCTCTACTCGAGCAAGCGCTCTTTGTTTTTGAAGTTCTTCACGGGCATAAAACATCAATTTGAAAATAACGGCTGCGGTATCCTGTATATTTAATGTCTTACCGTTGACATAGTAATCCCTGGACACGGGATTGTAATACCGTATTTTTTTATCCGGGGAGGAATAGGCCGCAAAGGTGGCGGAATCCACCATTTCATACGCATTGACAAGCTCGATGTTTGTTAAATCAAAATTTTCATGTTGTGGAAAATGATCCCTTAAAATTATGTTTTTGAGCAGTTGTCTGCTGGCATGCCCTAATCTTTTTTTTACATCCCGGGTGATCTGTTTTGCTGAATGGTTGTCGCTTTCCCCCTTTTTGCCGGTTTCAGGCCACAGAATATTGCAGATTGTGTAAGCGTGACTTAAAAATACGTTTATAGAATTGAATACTTGTTTGTGGAAGACCTGATAACGGGAACTTTGTTTAGACAGCCGATTTAAATTTAAAATTGAAAAGTTCAGTTCACCTACCGCATTTAAAGCGAGCTCGCTGTGATTAATAATACTTTCCAGAGAAATATCGATGGCGTCCGTTTTCATTGGATTATCCTCAACTTTCTTTCATGCTGTGATCAGAACGACATTCGGTCAACATGTGAACGATAATCTATGAATTGCTTCCTGTTTTAGGATGTGAGCATTCGGTAGCCTTCGGTCGTGTCATCACTGCTTGTGACTCATAAAATTTGATTTAGTCTATTTCAGTAGAGATGAATTGACAATACGAGATGAACCTTAGTTTAATATCAGTTCTATACTGATATCAAGAAAGAGACAGCAAATAGGTTCTGAGATTTTTACTGGTTTTGTTCAGGCCTAATTTTTTACGGATATTATCCCTGTGAAACTCAACAGCGCGGATCGACAAATTTAAGATATCAGCAACCTCCTTCGTTGATTTGCCTTCCCTGATAAAATTGGAAATTTCAACTTCTCTGGGAGTAAACTTAAAGGTCTCCGATGCCAGCCGCTTGGCAAAGGGCGAAACAATAATATGTAAGGCCGAAGTCAAGGCATCCAAATAAGCGGCTTCTCGTGGACCTGAAACACATATTTTTAATTTGTCAATTAAGGGTTCTACAAGTTGCTTGATATTCACCATGATATTATCCTGCATCTCGTCTTTGTCTTTCTCCCTGCATTCCAAAAGAACCTTCAGGGCGGTGTTGACTTCTTCGAGATTTATTGTCTTAGCAAGGAGCTCTTTTTCCTTTATTCTTAATTTTTCTTCTGCTTGTTTGCGTTGGGTAATGTCCTCCGAGATACCCAACAGATATTTCGGTGTGCCTTCCGCATCCATGATAGGCACCTTTTTTGTGTGAAGGATACGGTTCCCCTTGTGACGGGTCTTTATTGATTCTTCCGGGATGTCCACGGCAAACTTTTCATCTAACACCGCATAGTCTTTTGCAGTAAAGAAGTCGGCTTGCTCCTTGGGGAAAAAATCATAGTCATTTTTGCCTATCAGTTCATCCTTGGTGTAACCCAGCAAATCCTCTCCTGCGCGATTAAAGCGCACAAACTTGAGGTCCCTGGCATCTTTGAGGAAGATCATGTCCGGAATATGCTCAAAAATCGAGTCCAGGAAAGAATTCATTTGGTGCAGTTTTTCCTCCGTCTGCTTGCGTTCCGTAATATCTCTGAAATACCAAATTCTGCCTAAGTATTTCCCAGCGGGGCTGATGATAGGGGAGGAATATCTATCGAAATATCTACCATCGGCAAATTCTATTTCGTCTCTGCTCCTTTCTTCAGGGTGTTCATAAAGATAATCGACTTTGTTTTTGAATTCTTCCGGATATTTCAACTGTTCCAAAACATATTTCAGCAATATTTCATCACGCTTACTGTCGAGAATCGTTGGGGGTATTCTCCATATTTCAGCGAAAAGCGAGTTCGAGAAGAGAACGTGTCCTTCACTGTCCACGACCAGAATGCCATCTATGGAAGTTTCCGACTGGGCTTCGAGAAGCAAGGTCTTAAAGGTGAGTTCTTCTTCTACCTGCTTGCGTCGAGAAATATCATCAACAACTGAGATGAAATAATTCGGTTCACCTAATGAGTTAAGAACTAAAGCCACGGTCAGATGGACCCAAACGATAGAACCATCCTTGCGAATGTAACGTTTCTCCATCGTGTAGTTGCTAATCTCCTGCTTAAGCATCTGATTCACATAGTCTAAATCAGAGCATAGGTCATCCGGGTGAGTGATGTCTTGGAAGGTTAAACACAACAACTCCTGGTTGGAATATCCAACAATGTCGCAAAAACACCGATTAATTCTTAGGAAACTGCCATCCGTTGAGACATGAGCAATTCCCACGGCTGCTTGATCAAATGTATAGCGAAACAGTTCCTCGCTTTTTCGCAGCAATTCTTCATCCGATGGACTTTCATTCATGCAGAAGTGATCCTCCAATTACCTTTACGTTTTTCTCCCTTTTCCGGACTTGTCGGATCCCTTGTCCACAGGGGAGGAATCATTAGCTGGTTGCACAATGCCAAGAAGATCAAAAAAGCTCTTCAAGGGATTGCCACCGGGCATGGAATCGGTGGTTTTTTCGGAGAAATCGGCGCCCATCTTCAACCACTCGGCGAACTGGGCATCGGCCATGGACTTATAGTGCAGGAAATTCTTCAGACTCTGTTCGAGGTACTTATCGAAGAATTCCCCCAGGAGGCGGTCACCGTGGCGGATCATCAGGTGGAGAAGCGGCGCCGGTAGGAGAACGTTTTTCTTCCGCGCCTCTTCCAGGACAATCTGGGTGAGGATGAAGGCCGTTACGTCTTCATTGGTTTGCGCATCCGTCACGACCACCTCACTTCCCTGTCGGATCAGGGAAGCGATATCTTCCAGCGTCACATAGACGCTCCGTTCCGTATCGTACAAACGCCGATTCGCGTATTTCTTCAACCGGATCTTATCTGCCATAACCGCCTCCTCAAAATGATGACACACCGCAATCTATTATCAGAAATAAATACAAAATTACATGAATATATTAAATAATTATGTTGTTGCATTGCAACATTTTTTCTTGACTTTTCCGCAACGGATGTTTATGATTAATTCAAATTAACCTAAAAAGGAGACACCACCATGGACCAAGGCAAAATGTTAAAACAGGCCCTCGGCGTTTACAAAACCACCTTTGACAGCACTTTTGACACCATATGCACCGTCCAGGACCAGACAGATAAAATGATGAATCTTTTTCTGGAGAACGCCACCTGGCTGCCCGAAGAGGGGAAAAAGGCTATCATCGAATGGGGCAAGGCCTACAAGAAAGGCCGCGATGATTACAAAACCGCTGTCGATGAAAGTTACAAAAAGGTGGAAGACTTCTTCGCCAACATGGACAAACCCAAGGGTAAATAACCTCTCTATCCAGCGGGGGACGGCGCCTTTCTCTTCCGGGGCGGGCGCTTTCTCCCGGCTGTTGATTTTTCTCCCTGCTCTCTCTCCATTAGCCACCGGGTAATCCGGGGGGCAAATTCCTTTTGTGCCTTTGAACTGACATAGATGCCGATATGACCGGTATCAAGACAAACGTTCTGGGCATCGCGACTGCTGATTCGCTCAATCAAGGGCGCACAGGCCTCCGGAGGCACCAGGTGGTCATAACGCCCGTAGAAATTGAGAACAGGCATCGTAATCCGCCGCAGATCAACCCGCCGGCCGTTCAAGTGCATTCGGTTCCGGATCAGGAGATTCTGCTGGTAGCAGTCCTTGACATACTGGCGGAAAGTCTCGGCAGGCACATCGGGGCTGTCGAAGATCCATTTCTCCATGCGAACGAAATTCTCCACAAAAGAGATATTTTCAATATTATCGATTAAATTCTTATATTTTTCGATAAGCAGCCGAGCGGGATTCAATAGCAGAAATCCGAAGTTCAGAAAATCCCCGGGAATATTGCCCCAGGCGTCGATCAGTCCGTCAATATCGAGATCTTTCATCCACAGGTGCAGGAGCCCCTTGTCCGTATCGAACTGGATGGGGCTGACGGAGGTAACCAGGTTGCAGACTTTCCCGGGATGGAGAGCGGCGTACATGACACAGAACGTTCCGCCCATGCAGATGCCGATCAGGTTGACTTGATTCGTGTTTTCCCGCCGGCGAATGAATTCGACCACCCGGTCCATATAGCCGTTTACGTGGTCGTCGATGGTGAGAAAGCGGTCCTTGCGGGTCGGCCTGCCCCAATCGATCATATACACGTCCGCACCGCCCTGCAGGAGTCCCCGGATGACGCTCCGATCAGGCTGCAGGTCCAGCATCGTTTCCCGGTTGATCAAGGCGTAAACCACCAAAAGTGGCGTGGCGATCTTCCGTCCGCCCGGCGGGTTGTAATGCTTCAGGCGAATGCGATCCTCGGTATAGACAATCTCGTACGGGGTCGCCCCGATCTCCGCAGACAGCTCTCTTCCGAGAATTCCGGGGGCCCTCCACAGATGGTCTAAATCCTTTGCTGATTGCCGGAGAAAATCGGCTATCATTCTTTGACAGGAATCAGCGCGTCCGTCCATGCCGATCCTTCATGGCTTTTTCCAAGGTTTCAATTCTCTTTTTGAGAAGATAAACATCCCGAGATACATCATCCATTTCGCTTAGGGTTGGAATATGGGCGCCCTTCAGGACATCTTCCATTAATTCCTCCCGGGCTTTCGCCAGCGCCGTTTTCGCTTTCAGCGCTTTGTGCATGGCCGCCATAAATTCCGCCGAACGGAAAAGAGCCAGGGAACGATCTTCGAATAATCGGACCCACTGGGGAAAAAGATCATCAACCGGCATACCGGCTGAAAGCCGGTCCCGGATTTTTTCCTGCAAATCCGCCAGGGATTGTGTCATGGATTGAGTCATCAGTGTGATAAACACCTGGCAGGAAGCTTCCCACCCGGCAAAGGCTTCCATAAGTCGGTTGAATTTCTCATGATACTGCCGGAGAGGACCAACCGGCGTTACCAGAAAACCGTGTAAAATCTCATCACGGACAAAATTCTGCCAGCAGTTCCGCACCTCGGTACATGGATCATCGTGACAGCACGCACCTGCCCCCGACGCAACGATATGATCAAAAGTCTTTCTCTGTTCCAGGGCAAAACACCGCCAGAGCTCTTCCAGTTCCTTCATCATGTCAGGAAGTGAATCACCTGCAGCGGTGTTCTGAGGTTTTTTCTTCCGTGACTGTGGCTTTTCGCGCAGTGGTTTATTCATTAGTCCGGGTTTCCAGAAGGCAATCCCAAGGCATCCTTTCAAAATGCCCGTGGAGGGAATGGTCGTCGGTTACGGCATAGTAAAAGAGGTTGGTAAAGACGTCCTCGGCGATTCTCCGGGTTGCCTCCGGTGGAACGATGGTGTCCTGCTTACCGTGGTAAAGCACGACCGGCAGGGTTAAGCGCACCTTCTGACAGGGGTAAAACTGCGGCAGCATCAAGGCCGGGGCCAGAAGAATCAGCTTCTTCACCCGTTCCTGATTCTCACAGGCATAAACCGCCGCCATGAGGCCGCCGAAGCTGGAGCCCACAAGGATCAGATTCTCTTTGTCCTTAAGGAGCCGGTTAAGTTTATCCATCCGCACCTCAAACGGCCCTTCATAATCTTCAATCAGCATATCGGGATAGCGTTTATGGAAATACTGTCCCTTCTCCCCCTGGCTGCTGCTCTCCAGTCCGTGGATAAATACCCGATTTATCATAATTATTTGACCTCTTCTTTTATCACTCGGATGGAGAAAAATCTCCCCTTTTCCGGTTGATTTCGGTGGGTCAGTATGGCAGTATGGCGCCAATTTCGCAAGAGGAGAGTGCACCATGTCCAATGTCATCCCGTTTCGTGCCTTAAGACCCAGGAAAGACCTCGTCAAAGATGTCGCCTCCTATCCCTATGACGTCCTGAACGTAGAAGAAGGACAGAAGCTTGCCGAGGGCAACCCCGCCAGTTTTCTCCATGTGGAGAAGTCGGAAATCGATCTGCGCGTGGGGGCAAAATCAGAAGGTGATTACGTGCACGAACTGGCGAAGTCCTATATGCAGAAGATGATCGACCAGAAGATTCTCATCCGGGACGACCAGCCCTGTTACTACATCTACCGTCAGACCATGGGCGGCCGTGAACAGTACGGCATCGTCGCCGGTTACAGCGTCGAGGAATACGAAAAGGGCCTGATTAAAAAACATGAATTGACCCGGACGGACAAGGAAATGGACCGGACCCGGCACATCGACGTGGTGGGCGCCCACACGGGCCCCGTTTTCCTGACCTTCAAGGCCCGGGAATCCTTTGACCAAATCATCGCCAAGATCGTCGCCGGAACACCGGAATACGATTTTATCGCCGATGACGGCATCGGCCATACGGCCTGGGTGGTTAAGGACCAGGCCACCATCGAGGCCATCCGGA
>CAZBQX010000002.1:67779-129941 GCA_964494155.1 uncultured Syntrophales bacterium | reverse complement strand
TCGTTTCCCCCGATTTTAAGGACAAAAGCCCGACGGCAGCGCATGAATTCGGCATGTACCTGGGCGGCCGGTGGTATAAACTAAAGGCCAAACCTGAAATCTACAAGGCGGACGATCCCATTGGCAGCCTCGACGTGTCTATTCTGCAGAACAGCCTGCTCGGTCCGGTGCTTGGTATTCAGGATCCCCGGACAGACAAGCGGATCGATTTCGTCGGCGGCATCCGGGGCATGGGCGAGTTGGAACGTCTCGTGGACGGTGGTGGGTTCAAGGTGGCGTTTTCCATGTATCCGACCACACTGGACGAACTGATCAAGGTGGCCGATGCGGGACGCATCATGCCGCCCAAATCGACCTGGTTCGAACCGAAATTAAGAAGCGGTGTATTTGTCCATTTGCTGGATTAACAACATGAAACCGTCCCGATAGCGGACGCGGGACAGCCGGAAAGGAAGCCATCATGCCCGAGGCGAATTTATCGGCTTTTCGGAAAGAGGGGGAAACCCTGGACAGGCTCTTTGACGGCCGCTTGAAGGTGCTTCAGCCAGCCAAGGGCTACCGGTTTTCCGTCGATGCCCTGTTGCTGGCTGCCTTTTTCCAGGAAAGACCGGCTGATCATGTTCTGGAAATCGGCCCCGGAAGCGGAATAATCAGTCTTATCCTGGCACTACGCACAGACAACTTGCACCTGACCGGCATTGAAATTCAGGAAGACCTAGCCGACCTGGCTCGGCGCAACGCCGCCATGAATCACTTGTCTGACCGGATTGAAATTCGGACGGGTGATATCCGCCGGATGGTAAAAAGCCTTCCCTCTTCCTCCTTTGACGCCGTCATCTTCAATCCTCCCTATCGCCGGATGCATTCGGGAAAAGTCAATCCGAACCTGCAAAAGGCCGTCGCACGCCACGAAGTGGAAGGCAGCTTCGCGGATTTCCTCCGTGGAGCACGCCATGTCCTCAAGCCCGGCGGCCGTGCGGCCTTCATCTATCCGGCCCCGCGGTGCGCCGAAGCCATTTCACGCATGCGTCACGAGAAGATCGAGCCCAAGCGGATGCGTATCGTCCATTCCTATCCGGATTCGGAAGCGCAATTTATTCTTGTGGAAGGAATCAATGAAGGCGGGGAAGAGCTGCATATTCTCCCCCCGCTTTTTATCTACAAGACAGTCAAGGAATACTCAGATGAAATGAATGACCTTTTCAAGTATTTGAAGCCGTCGACTTTTTGAGGCAGCGGTTAAGAACATTGGAAAAACTGCAGCGCATGATCAGCACGTTACTTATATAAAGAACATGCATCATGCAATACGTGGCCATTGCACCCCGGTCACGATTATTCGATGGAACTCCCCTTGTAGATGTAGCGTTCAAACAACCGGTGAAACGGCGTCCAATCGGAATCGTTGTCTTCGCTGTTGCTGATATACTCCTGAAATGCATTGACTTTGGCGTCCATATCGTCAATCTGGTGGACGATCATGGCCTCGACGGTTTTCGGCCGTTTTGGTGAGCCAAACTCCAGCATGCCATGATGGCTGAGGATCAGGTGCCGCAGTTCCATGGCCAGTTGGGGGGGAAAATCGGGAATCGTCGCAATCTTTTCATCCAGCATCTCCAGTCCGATAACGATGTGTCCGATCAAACGGCCCTCGTCGCTGTAATCGATGTTCCCCTGGTAGGTGAACTCGCGTATCTTCCCAATATCATGAAGAATTCCGCCAACAATCAACAGATCCCGGTTGCTTTTGGGATAGTGATCCGCAACCATGGTCAGCAGTTTTGTCACCGACAGGGTATGCTCGAGCAGCCCCCCGATGTTGACATGGTGAAACCCTTTGGCGGCCGGTGCACGACGGAATAGGGATGCGATTCCCTCATCGGCAAGAAACGCATCCAGCAGGGCCTTTAAAGGCGGTGCGACGACTTGACCGGCAAGAGCCATCAATTCCGCGTACATGGCGTCGATATCACCTTTGACGGTCGGTAGAAAGGCCTCCCAGGTCATCTCCTCGGGTGTCGCCGTCCGGACATCGATGACGGACAACTGGATCATACCCTTGAAGCTCACCGCCCGGGATTGGATGTAGATGATATCGCCCTTCCTGAAAACCTTATCCAGATTGGATGCGTTGTCCCAGACCCGGCCGTCCAGTTGGCCGGTTTTATCCTTGAGGCGCAAACTCAGATAGGGGGAACCCTTCTGTGAAAAGGCCAGATTCTTTTCTTCCACAAGAAATAAATCGTTGACCTTATCGCCTGCTTTGATCTGCGAGATATAGATATTTTTCATAGACCTGTCTTAACCCTGTCTTGGTGTGTGTAAACGTTCATCCGGCCGTTGCGGACATAACCGACGAGGGTCATACCCGCCCCGTCGAGAATCCGGATCGCCTCCGCCGTCGGGGCGGACCGGGTAATGATAACCGGAATGCCCAGATTCCAGACCTTATTCACCATCTCCGAGGAGATACGCCCTGTTGTCATGATAATCTTGTCTGAACAGTCGAGATCGTGCAGCAGGGTATAGCCGCCGATCATGTCAATGGTGTTATGGCGACCGATGTCCTCCCGGCTGATGATCATGCCGTGGACATCTCCCAAAGCAGAACAGTGAGTACCGTGACTTGTATTGTGCAGAACGGAACGGTCCACCAGTTCTTCCATCCACAGCAGCACCCTATTCGGGTCCAGGGTCATTCCCAGATCCCGCAGATTTTTCTTTCCCGGATGCTTTCCACCGCCGATACCCCGGGCACCGCTCGAGAATAACGCACCGCCCCCCTGCCCCACCACGGCCTTGGCCCTGCGGTGATCGGCTGTAACCACTTCGACCTGACGGTCCGCCGCATGCACCGTCAACCTTTCAATATCCGCCGCTGACCGCAGCAACCCCTCGGACCTGAGAAAACCCACCGCCAGTTCGTCGAGATAATTTCCGGCACAGGCAATGGTCATGACTTGGTCGTGATTGTAAACAATTTTCAGGGCGATTTCGCGGATCAACGGTGCTTCGGCACAGTCAAAACCGATCCCATCGTAACGGATCACAGGATAATGCTCCAGGCTGGTCAAATCATCGCTGTTTACCGTGTGCTTCATTCCTTCTCCCTCAATATACGGACATCGCCGGAACGAATGGTCAGCTTGCTCAGGTCGAAATATTCCATCAAGGGGATGATAAATTTGCGGGACAGACCCGTCAAGTCCTTGAAACCGGATGGATTGACCTGTCCCTGGGCCAGAAGGAATTTCTTGTAGTCCTCCCGGAGCTTTCCAATTGTCTCTTTATAATAATAGAGATCCTCCGAGATGCGCACCAGGGTTCCCTCTTTCAGCAAGACCGACAGGACGTCGTTCACCTTCGACTTTTCTCCGGAAAACTTTTCCAGGATTTCCCTTACAGTCGGCGGTGTCAGCCCCGCCTTTTGATAAAGGGTCTCGATTTCCTGCCGCATCTCTTCAAGTCCCATTCCCAGATCGACACGGTGTGCCGTAAGACGGACATTTTCCCGGTCCACGACAATTCTTCCCTGCTTTTCCAGATCCTTCATGGCCATGGTAAAGATTTTCAGGTTCCCCCCGAGGCCAAGGCTCATGCGCAACTCCTCACGGGGCAACCCTTCCCGCAGAGGATTTTTCCGGTGATACTGTTCCAGTTCCGTCAGAAAATGATTCAGGAGGACCCCATATGGCGTATGAGAAACGACCCGGATTTCTTCCTTGTCTAAAAGAATGGCCTCCCGGTCGGAAAACAGGCGGTCCAAAATTCTGCGCAGCAAATTGCGGGGCATGCCGGTACGTAAAATCAGTTCGTGGAGGGTTATCCCGGTCAATCCGGTGCGGCCGATCATCACACCGACCTTCGCAGCATCGTCCCCATTCATCAGGATTGAAAACGCTTCAAGGACATCAGCCTTGAATCGCTTATGCTTCGGGGGATGGGGATCGAGAATAAGACCGCCACCGATGGTGGTCACGGGAGAATAGCTCCGGATAACGAAGCGGTCGCCAGCCATGACCATGGCCGGTTCATCAAGCACCAACTGGGCGAATATTTTCTCGCCGGATTTGACCTCATCCCGGTCCATGGGAATCAGGCGGGCCATGATTTCGCTGGTCCCATAATGGAAACGCACCTGGGCGCGGTTCTTCAGTTTCCACTCAAATCCGGGCAGGTATTCGAAGCACACATCCAGACTCCTGCTCGGAATCAACGTGCCCGGCCGGACCACCACATCCCCCCGGCTGACGGATTCCCTCTCCAGCCCCTGGAAGTTGATCGCCGTCCGCTGGCCCGCCTCGGCCCGTTCCACCGAAGCGTTGTGCACCTGAATACCCCGAATCTTCGTGGACACGCCCGAAGGAAGAATTTCCACCGTTTCACCCAGATCGATCGCTCCCGACATGAGGGTCCCCGTAATGACCGTACCGAATCCCTTCATGGTGAAGACCCGGTCAACAGGCAGCCGGAAGATACCGGCGTCGGCATCTTCTTCGATCTCCCGGGACAGGGCATCCAGGGTCCGGATCAGTTCATCCAGTCCTTCGCCCTTCAGTGCGGAAACGGGAATGATGGGAACACCCTCCAAAAATGATCCCACGAGAAAATGACCGACATCCTCCTTCACCAGTTCCAACCAGTCCTTATCAACCATATCGGTCTTGGAGATAACGACCAGACCTTTTTTAATCCCCAGAAAAGAACAGATCTGCAGGTGTTCCTTCGTCTGAGGCATGACGCCTTCATCGGCGGCGATGACCATCATCACCAGATCAATTCCCGAGGCTCCGGACACCATGTTCCTGATAAAACGCTCGTGGCCGGGAACATCGACAATCCCCAACTGCAGACCGCCGGGCAGAGCAAGGGAGGCAAAACCGAGTTCGATCGTGATCCCGCGCTCCTTTTCCTCTTTCAACCGGTCCGTGTCGACACCGGTCAATGACTTGATCAGCGAGGTCTTGCCGTGATCGACATGTCCTGCCGTGCCCAAAATGATATGTTTCATGTATGGATTCTCGGGGCTGAATATTCGCTACGCGGGCCACGATAGCAGAATTGTGTTTCCGTCACAACTAAAAGGTAGGTAAAACCTTTTCATCCCGCTGATTGCCGTTTCAGGGATTGATCGGGCCGCAGTTGTGGATTGTGGAAAAGAGAAATCGGCCTTGATGCTCTGAGAAGGGACAAGAATAGATACAGATACTGTTAAGAATGACGGCGGGTCCCTTTTCAGTCAGCGATGGGTGTCACGCCATCCAGATTCTGATGCAGAAAATCCAGGCGGGTTTTAAATTCATAATTTTCATTGAAGCAGATGGCAACACCATTCGGATCAGACCTCACCACGCGCCCTGTCGTGGACAGGATTAGAGAACCGAGGGGATCGATTGGCGTTTTCAGCTCTTCGAAAGACAACATGATATCTATTTTCACTTCACAACCTAAGGAAAGTGATTCTCCCAGTTTTACGAAAGTTCCTCCCGCCGACAGATTGTGCGTTTTCAGATCCAATTTTACAGTGTTGCCGTTATCGCCGGGGATTTTAACAACAGCGGGCACCTGGATGTCGAACCTTTCGAATTGTCGTTTTTCTCTCATGAGGGATCCCTTGATCGAATCTGTGCGCACTCGCCGCACGAAACGGAACGGATTCTCGAAATCAATCGAAAAACCCGTTCCGTTTGGCATACCTATCACATAAAACTTCAATATTTCATCAAGATTTTTATCTGTTTTTATTCACTTCAACAGCCGGACTAAAAATCCTTGAACGCTTCCTCGTCCATGGGAATGATCTGATTGGGATCGATCACCCGCCCTTGACCGCTCCGGCCTGTGGCCAAGGCAAGCGCTTTGCCTTTTCCCGTATGTGCAGGAAGATTAACCGCCTTTACAGACCGCTTACCGGATCGACCGCTCCTCCTGGCTACGACGGAAGAACCATCCTGGCTGCCGCCGACGACCTGGGCCAGTTCGGCGACAAACGATTTCATCTGTTCGGCCTGGGCATTAAGCTCTTCCGAGGCACTCGCAGATTCCTCGGCATTCGCCGCCGCCTGCTGGGTGACCTTATCCATTTCGGAGACGGCGATGTTGATCTGAGCAATGCCGTGCGCCTGTTCTTGAGACGCCGCTGCGATTTCGCCGATCAATTCCGTGACCTTCTTGGCAATCTGTCCGTTCTTATCCATCACTTCCGATACCTGTCCGTAAATACCCGTTGCTTCCTTGATCCGATCCGTTGAATTCGAAATCAGATCCTGGGTATTCTTGGCCGCTTCGGTGGCTCTCATGGCCAGATTCCGCACCTCATCGGCTACCACGGCGAACCCTGCACCGGCCTCACCCGCCCGTGCAGCTTCCACGGCAGCATTGAGAGCCAGCAGGTTGGTCTGGAAGGCGATTTCATCAATGGTTTTGATGACTTTTGCCGTTTCACCACTGGCCGAGACCGACGCCTGCATCGCCTTTTCCATGATACCCATACGTTCCGCCATCAACTGGAAGTTGGGCGCCGCTTCCTTGGTCATCATGTCGTTGGCAATCTGGGCGTTCTCAGCATTCTGTTTTGTCATGGACGACATCTCTTCCAGGGAAGAAGATGTTTCCTCCAGGGAGGCGGCCTGTTCCGATGTTCCTTCCGCCAGTTGCTGACTCGACGATGACACCTGGTTGGAGGCCGCAGCCACCTGATCGGCGCCGTCGGTCAATCCGACAACCACGCGATTGATGGGCCGTGTGATGGCCAGCGTCAGGAGACTGCCGATTCCCATAGCCAGCGCAATACCCAAAACGGTAATGATGATGGAAATCCAGTTCGCCCGACTGGCGATGGCCGCATTATGTTCCGCCGTCTGCTTGGCCAGATCGACATTGAGATCAATTAAATTCTTCATCGCAGCAGAGAGTTTTTTCCCCGATTCCGTTCCTCCGGCCAATGTATTAAATGTTTCGTCCTTATTACCGGCCACCGCAGACTGTAAAACAGATTCCACAATTGACACATAAGGCGACCACTCCGTCTTGAATTGATCGAACTGCTTCTTGGCGTTTGGGTCTGCTATGGTCCCATTCAACTTCTCTGCCAAAGCGGTGATATTCTGACTTCTCTGTTTTATGTCACTGACCGCGTCTGAGATATCATTTTCTTTTGCAAACTTGTTGACCAGTGCATAAACCACCTGAATTCTCATGCCCAGAAAAGCCTCGTTCAATTCCGCCACGCCAGCCAGGCTTTTTACATTTTCTTCATACAACTTAGCATCGGCCTTTTGAATGCTATTGATCTGGGTCATGCCAATGACCCCGACAACCAACGTAATCAACGCCACGATCATAAACCCGCCAATAAGTTTGACGCCCAATTTCATGTTCTTCATGTTGTTCTCCTGTTATAAATATCTTGAAATATGAACATATTATTACTACTGGCAGGGAGGGATATTCCCCGCGACCGCAAATTCCGCTTCACCAAAGACCCGGTCGATATCGAGCAGGATCTTGACGCTACCGGCCGTTTTGGCCATGCCGAGGATATATTCCGTATCCAGTTTGCTGCCGAAGCCGGGTGTATCGTCGATGTCGCCGCCTTTGATGTTGATCACTTCCGAAACGGAGTCGACGATAATCCCCATCGCAATGGTTTTCTCGGCGCTTTTGATCTCCACCACGATGATACAGGTCCGATCCGTGTAGGCCATGGATTCCATGTCGAATTTTAACCGCAGATCCACGATAGGAATGACCTTTCCCCGGAGATTGATGACGCCTTTGATATAGGGAGGCGTCTGGGGAATGTGTGTAACGGCCATCATGCCGATAATCTCCCTCACCTTCCTGATCCCGATGCCGTATTCCTCTCCGGCCAGGCTGAATGTAAGGTACTTACCTTCCCGGTTGGCCGACGGCTGATTGTGGTAATCCGTTAACCTGTTTTCTGCTAATTCCATTGCCCGATTCGTCCTCCTTTCATCACCATTAATTCTTTTAAGGGCCTTTTGGTGTGCCCGGTTTTTTTTGTGCGTATGTCTTTTTTTTGTTCTTCGGTCTGGTGGGCATCATAGAAATCAACCATCCGCTTCAGCACCGCCACCATGTCGAAAAAATCATGATCCATCCACGACAGGTAGCGGGGTCTTAAGTTATGAGCCTTGATGATCGTCTCCGTGTCATCATCAGGAAGCACCAGAATGATTTTAAAATCCTGTAGACATTCACTTAGGGTAAAGATTTCCTGAAGATCAGCCTGAGTCATGCAAAACAGAACGGCCACCTTGACATCCGGGAAAGGACGTTGAATCCGCTGACGCAGATTCTGGAAAGATCGGTAGATTTCAATCCTTCTTGGGGCAAGCTCTGCGAGCATGCGGTTCAAAAGCTCCTCGCCCTTTTCATCATAGGCCGGCATATAAAAAATCATGACGATGGTTTTCCTCCCCCCAGCATTAACTGTGAAACATTTCACCTGTACTGCTGTAATATATCAATGAACATGCCAGAACGATTCTTTCGGTAAAATGTATTTATTTCAGATAGATATGTTAATTGAGGAACTGAGGTTTGTGCAGTTTTTCCGGACTTGGTTCAGGAAAAGCGGATTTCGTACACTTTTTATGGACGGATACTGGGGAATAAGGGAAAGCAATTTTAACGTGGGACAAGTATGCGATGTTTTCTTAAAAGATCATAGAGTCGGGTTCGCCCAACATCGGCAATCCGGCAGGCCTCTTCCATATCCCCCGCGGTAACCTTTAGCAATTGTTGCAGATAGTTTTTCTCCACTTTGGCATAGGTCATTTCGCGTAAATCCTTCAACCTGGGCGGATGTTGGTCAAATGATACCGAGGAGTGGTCTTCGTCAGGCAGATCGGCGGCCATAGCGGCCTTGGCCAGTTTTACCCGGATGGAACTCGGCAGATGGCGTTGAAAAAGCGTAGGACTGGTAAAGGAAGCGGCCACGGCTCGTTCCAGGGCATTGACCAGCTCCCGAACATTTCCAGGCCAATCATAGGAGATCAACGCCTCCAGAAAATCGGACGACAGCGCTTTCTCCGTAATGCCGCTGCGCTTGCAGATTTTTGCGATGTGATATGACGCGATGTCGCTGATATCTTCCGGATGCTCCCGGAGCGGCGGCAGGACAATCGTGAGGGTGCGCAGACGGAACAGGAGATCCTCCCGGAAACCGCCGGTTTGGGATAATTTCTCCAAATCGCGATTTGTAGCCGCAATGAGCCGGAAATTGCTTTTCAGCTCCTTTATACTTCCCAGGGGGCGGAAATGGCGTTCCTGCAAAACACGGAGAAAACTTTTCTGCATGGGGAGCGGCAGTTCCCCGATTTCGTCGAGGAACAGCGTTCCCCCGTCCGCCTGCTTGATCAACCCTTCGCGGCTTTGATCGGCTCCGGTGAAGGCGCCTTTCTCATATCCAAACAACGTGCTTTCTTTCAGCGTATCCTGCAGGGCTGCACAATCGACCACAACAAAATTCCGGCCGGTGCGGGCGCTGTTCACATGAACGGCCCGGGCGAAGAGTTCCTTGCCCGTGCCGGTCTCCCCCGTTATCAGGACATTCACATCCGCCATGGCCGCCTGTGAAACCAGCTCATAACAGGCTTTCATTTTCGCGCTGTTGCCGATTATTCCTTCCAGTTTCAGGCCGACGGTTGATTTGACTTTCGATTTTTCCTCGCGAAACTGCAGCGCTCGCAGCAGGGGTAGGGTCATGACATGGATCGAGGAGGGTTTTTGGATATAGTCCCAAACGCCGTTTTTAATGGCAAGCTCGGCCCCGTCGGCGGTACCCAGACCGGTCAGAATAATCACCTCCGGCGCCGATGGGGCTTCGCGGATATCCGCAAGCCGCTCCAAACCGTTGCCGTCAGGAAGATTGACGTCAAGAAAGACAACATCGAACGCACCCGATCTTACCCTGGCCAAGCCATTCTGCAACGTGTTGGCACATTCAATATTATAGCCTTCGCTTTGAATAGCACTGGACAGCAGGGAACAGAACATTTCATCATCGTCAATGATCAAAATTTGCGCCATTTTCGGCTCTCCTTGAGTATTTCGTCTATTGCATGTCCAGAACCTGCCTGATCAGATAAGCCATTTTCTGCAGCGATACGGGCTTCAAAACGAATTCCTTAATGCCGCTGCGTTTCACTTCGTCTTCCGTGATCGATTCGTTGTATCCCGTACAGAGAATGATCGGCAGCAGCGGATTGATTGCCAGCACCTCCCGGCTTAATTTTAACCCGGTCATATGCGGCATCGTCATATCGGTAACCATCAGGTCAAACCGACATGGATTTTCCTGAACCATATACAGGGCCTCGGGACTGTTGGTGGAAGATACCACATCGTAGCCCAGGGCTCCCAGATACTTCTCCATGGCCTGGACTAAAAGTTCCTCATCATCAACCAACAGGAGCGATTCCGTGCCGCCGTGAATCGGTTCCTTCGTCTTCTGTTCCGAAGTAACTTTAATTTCTTCTATTGCAGGAATGTAAACATTGAATATTGTCCCCTGTCCAAGCTCGCTTGTGACCTGAACAACACCATTATAACTGTTGACGATACCATAAACCACAGAAAGCCCAAGACCGGTTCCTTCCTGATGCCGTTTCGTCGTAAAAAAAGGATCAAATATCTTATCGATGATGGCCGGGTCGATGCCATGGCCCGTGTCTTTGACCACCAGTTGCACATACGCACCCGCCTTGAAGACTGGATTGCACTCCGCCATCGTGGTGGAAACGGAAAAGCTGGAAAGACTTACATCCATTTCACCTCCGTTTTCCGGCATGGCCTGGGCCGCGTTGGTGCAAAGATTCATGACGATCTGGTGGATCTGCGTCGGGTCTGCCAAGACTGTCGCCGGTTCTGAAGGGAAATGATGGTTAATCTTGATGGTCGAAGGCAGGGATGCGCGCAACAGTTTGAGGGCTTCCTTGACAATAACCGTCATATCGACCGGTTTTCTTTCCTGTTCCCGCTGGCGGCTGAAAACCAGAATCTGGTTGACCAGATTCTTCGCCCGGTCACAGGCTTTCATCACCTGCTCCAGATAACCGTTCAGCAGGTTCGGCTTGCCAATGTTCATGATCGCCAGTTCGGTGTAACCGATCGTGGAAGCGAGAATATTATTAAAATCATGGGCAATGCCGCCGGCGAGGGTCCCGATGGCCTCCATTTTCTGGGCCTGGCGCAACTTTGATTCGAGCCGAGTTTGATGGGTTACATCCCGAATACACTCGATGGCGGCAATAATCTCACCATCGGAATCGCGCAAAACCGACGCCGTTGCGGCAAGGATCACATCACCCGGCGGCAGATTGGGCGCCCGTGTTTCAGCGAACAGGGCGTCACCGAATCTCCTGATCGTTACGTACTGGTTTTCCACCGCTTCATCCTGATGCAGGACCAGATCAATCAAAATCGGGCGTCTTGTCCCATAGAAAGGCAGGGCGTATTCATACTTGCCCTTCCCGAGCATGTCTTCCTTTTTGACCCCCGTCATGGTCTCCATGGCCAGGTTCCAGGCGAGGATCTTGCCGTATTGGTCAATCACCAGCGTGGCGTCAGGGAGAAATTCGATAATATCGAACAACCTTCTCTGGGATTCCTTCAGTTCATCCTCTGCTCGCATACGGTCAGTGATATCTTCAATGGTCACGACGGTTCCATGGAAAAGATTTTCCCTCTCCAGAGCCGCGGCAGTCACGATGACATCACGCAAGACCCCGTCTTTTCGTTTGATCCGGGTCTGAACCGATGCCAATCCGCGGTCTTTCAGGTTTTCAGATAATTCACGGCCGACTCGCTCATATTCTCCATCATTTTCATATAACATCCGGGTGGTATGCCCGATAATCTCCGCTTCCGTATACCCGAAAAGGTCATACCAGGCCTTGTTGGCGCTCTGGAAAACACGGCCTCTCATGGCGCAAAGACCAATGGGGCTGGCATTGAACACGCTGCGGAGTGTGGCCTCGTTTTGGCGTAAAGCTTCTACCATCTGCCGTCTTTCAGTTAAATCCAACAAAGTCCCGATTACGGCAGTTCTCCCGCAATATGCTGTCCGAGAACTGTACACCTCAATATATCTGATCTCACCCGTTTTTGTGACGATTCGGAAAGCATAATGGATATCTTTGAGTTCCCCGGAGATTCGTTGGTCGATATTCTTTTCGACCAAGGGCAAATCATCGGCAAATACGACATCCTTTGGTCCCATTTTACCTGTCATTTCAGCCATATCGTAGCCGAATATTTCGGCAAACTTTGCGTTGACATACTGAAAAAGGCCATCCTGAATCAAATAGACACCGACTATGGATTGTTCCACCAGGTCCTTGAACTTACCCTCACTTTCACGTAACGCCTTTTCCGCCTGTTTTTGTTCCGTAATATCCCGCGCGATAACCTGAAGGAAGTCCTGTTCCCCCAAGGTCACCTTATTCAGACACACATCAAGATCCAAAAGCGTGCCGTCTTTCCGCAGGGACTGCCAGTAAAACTTCTGGGGCCTTCCGGAGACAGCCTCTTTGACATACAAAAGAGCTGCAGTCTCGGAATCATTGCCGCCTGGCTGTATGGGCGGTGAATCCTCGTAGGCATTGTGCCCGATAATTTCGTTACGACTGCGCCGAGTTATTTCCATAGCTTTTGAATTGCAGTCAACGTAAATAAAATCCCGATCCATCAACAGAATTGCGTCATTTGCCGTCTCGAACAGACTACGGTAACGCTCTTCGCTGTCCCTGAGGGCTTCCTCCGCCCGCTTGCGGTCCGTGATATCGGTGTGGGTTCCCATCATGCGCAGCGGCCGACCGTCTCTATCCCAGGTTACAACTTTTCCACGTGCCAAGATCCAACGCCATTCACCGGTCTTTTTCCGCATCCGGAATTCGACGCTGGGTATAGTGTTCTGCCCGGAATCGGGATTGTTCATCACCCGGTCCATGGCCGCCCGGACTTTTTGCACGTCGTCACAATGTATAAGTTGCCACCAATACTCAGAATTCATCAAAAATTCATCAGGCTTGTAACCCAACATGGTAAAATAATTTAGACTGGCATAACCGGTTCCCTGAACGATATTCCAGTCCCAGATCGCATCCTGGGTGGCCTGGAGTGACAGGAACAATCTTTCCTCGTTCTCCCGGAGCTGCTTTTCAACACGTCGCCGCGTTAAAATCGATTGCAGGTTGTTTGCGACAAGCTGAGTTTGAAACACCTCTTCATCGTCATAATCTTCCGATTTATTGCCGACCCCCAGAATGATGCGCACCTTGCCCTGCTCGATTACGGGAATCCCCATAAAGCGCAGGATGGGATTATGCCCCGGAGGCAGACCCTTCCGGTTCGGTGCTTGGGAAAAGTCGTTGTAAACAACCGGACGTTTCAAGTAAAGGCAATCCGCCCAGTTGCCGGCTTGGTCAACGGGATAATGGGTTTCATGAGACGCCGTACAGTGCTGAAGCGCCTTCTCATGCCAACAGGTCAGAATCACGGACTGCTGATCTTCCGACACCAGGTGTAGAAAACCGATGTCGCTTTGGGTAAGGCGGACGACTTCATCCAGAATATACCGATAAAGATCTTCGTCGTTAAAATCACAGGATTTTTCGTGAAGCCCCAGGAGAAAATCCTTCCAGGCAAGTGTTTTTTCGATGGATATGTCAGATTTTTGATCGTCAAGTTGACGGTGCTGAAAAGTGGCGAGGTGTTCTCTTAATGATTTAATATCATCAATAAGCTGTTTCTTTGTCTTTTTTTCGTCCAACATAAAATATCGAGCTTTCTTCTATTGAAGCTTACGACCATCATATTCCCCCCGGTGATGAACGCTTGCGTGTGGTCTTACTTTACGGAACGCGCCAAACGCAATCAAAAAGTCTCTTTGGGTACAATATTGTCCTTAATATAAAAATCTTTTTATGTAACGCATGTTATGTAATGCGCAATCGAGCATGGCTGGATATAAAAATCCTGCGTGTTTTTAAGCAACATATGTACCAGACAGATAAACATTCTGATTCTATCTTTTCCCTGAATCGTTTGCCAAAGAGGGATCAGAGAAAAGCTGCCCAGCAAAGAGATTTCTCCCGGTAAAAAAATCGTCCGATGTGAAAAATATGTTGACAGCTTATTTGAAATCCTGTAATGGGACAAAAAAGGTCTTATTGAGGTATTGACAATGCTCCATCTGACAAGAAAAGGCGATTACGCGATTCGCGGCATGGTCTATCTGGCCGGAAAATCGGAAGGGCAGATCTCGTTGATCAGCGAAATTGCCTCCAATGTTGATGTGTCTCAGGCCCTTTTGGCCAAGATTTTTCAGCAGTTCAGTAAATCCGGTCTGGTCAAATCCTACCGGGGGACGGGCGGCGGCTTTATTCTGGGAAAAGCTCCGAGAAAAATTACCCTGCTGGACATCGTTGAAGCGGTGGAAGGGCCTATCGTGTTGAACCGCTGCCTCATCGACGAAGGCGCCTGCGACCGGGACGCTTTTTGTACAGTTCATCCCGTCTGGAAGGATGTTCAGGAAAAAATGAAGGCCGTTTTGAGCGGTGTCACATTGAAGGATCTGGCGGGTAAGTAAAAATTTTTTATTTTAGTTAAAGACAATAATGATCCTTTTGGTATTTTTGACCTTGCCCCATGACGGGATTTTTAAAAAACTCCCATGGCAATGTAAAAACCCTTTTCAGGGAACATAAAAAAGATTGCATCATTGAAATTAAATATCAGCCAAAAATGAAAGGAGATCTGAAAATGAAAAAGTTTGTCTGTACGATTTGCGGTTACATCTACGAAGGAACGGCTGCCCCTGAAAACTGCCCTCAGTGCAAAGCTCCCGCGTCAAAATTTCAGGAACAGGAAGCGGGTGAACTAACCTGGGCTGATGAACATTTTATCGGCGTGGCCAAGGATGTCGATCCCAAGATCCTGGAAGGCCTGCGCATGAATTTCACAGGCGAATGCACCGAAGTCGGTATGTATCTGGCCATGAGCCGCCAGGCCGAGCGGGAAGGTTATATCGAAGTCGCCGAGGCCTACAAGCGCATCGCCTTCGAGGAAGCGGACCACGCGGCCAAGTTTGCAGAATTACTTGGCGAAGTCGTATGGGCCGACACAAGGACGAATCTCCAGCGACGCCTGGAAGCGGAAAATGGCGCCTGCAAAGGGAAAAAAGAACTTGCCGTCATGGCCAAACAGCAGAATCTGGACGCCATCCACGATACGGTACACGAAATGTGCAAGGATGAAGCACGGCACGGCAAAGTTTTTCAGGGCCTGTTGAAGCGTTATTTTGCGTAAAACAGAATATACGGAGCCGGTTTTTTCCGGCTGTAAATCAATAACATCTCCACATCTTTCCCAAGGGCCGCCTCTTCCCCCCTGAGGCGGCCCACCTCTCCTTAACACTATCCTTGTAATATGTATGGATGATCCAAACAGCGTTTTCGTGAACCGATGGGGATCGATCCCGAAGTCCGCTTGAATGCATGCTTGTTATTTCTTTCTCCTGATTTCGGACCGATCAGCAACCCGTCCGGTACTTTTCGCTTTTCTCATGGAAACTTACGGACATATCTGCTAAGACTACCGCCCAAATAAATGAGTAAGGTGAATCCTTTGCGTATCCTCGGTCTTGATTATGGTGAAAAGAGAATCGGCGTTGCTGTGAGCGATGAACTGGGTCTGACCGCCCAGGGTGTTGCCACCATTGTCCGCAAGAATAACAAACAGGTCATGGAAGAATTGAAGCAGCAAATCAACCGTTATCAGGTGGAACGGATTGTCATCGGCTATCCCCTGCGTCTGGACGGATCGGCGGGCATTCAATGCGAAAAGATCGATCATTTTGGGCGTTACATCGAAACCGTTTTTGGCCTGCCGGTTATCTTATGGGACGAAACCCTCTCGACCAAAGAAGCGGAAAGCATCCTGCAAGAGGCTGAAATCCATTGGAAAAAACGACGTCAAATCGTGGATAAGCTGGCTGCAACGCTGATCCTGCAGGGTTACCTTGATCATTTGTCCCGGAAAACCTCTTAACAGGAAAACCACACCGGTTATGAAAACCTTTTTCTCAAAGAAAGTCCTGTTCATCGGTGCCGTTTTTATTTTCATCATTGCCTTATCTTTCTCTTTTTTCTTCGATATTAAGCACCCTGTCCCGGGGCGAAATCAAACCGTAATGGTCGACATACATCGAGGGGAACGGTTTCTTGCGATTGTTGACACCCTTCAGAGCAAAGGTGTTATCCGCAACAGGATGTCTTTTTATTTGCTGGCCTTTATTAAAGGCGATGCACATCATATCAAGGCGGGCGAATATGAGTTCCCCCCGGGGATTTCACCATCCGCGATTCTGGACAAGCTCGTCAAGGGTGATATTAAGCGTTACCGGGTCACGATTCCGGAAGATCTAACCGTGCAGGAGATCGCCAATCGTCTCGCGCAGTGCGGTCTGATAGATCCGAAGTATTTTCTAGACCTATCCAAGGACGCGGAATTTTTATCATCCCTTGGTATTGAAGGCGATACCATTGAGGGCTATTTATACCCGGAAACGTATTACTTCGACCGCTCCATGGGGGCGCGGGAGATTATGATCCGCATGGTGGCCGAATTCTGGAAGCACATTACCCCGGCCATGAAGAACCGAGCCCACGCGCTGGGATTTACACTCCAGGAGTGGATTACGCTGGCTTCGTTAATCGGAAAGGAAACCGGCTATGGGGAAGAAAAACACCTGGTTTCTGCTGTTTTTCATAACCGTTTAAAAAAGGGGATGAAACTTCAGAGCGATCCTACGGCGGTGTATAATCTCAAAGATTTTAACGGTCCCATCAAGCGACGCCACCTCGACATGGCATCAAGCCACAATACCTACCGGATCAACGGATTACCCCCAGGCCCCATCGCCAACCCCGGTCTGGACTCCCTGCAAGCTGCCCTCTACCCGGCCACGGTCAATTATCTCTACTTCGTGTCAAGAAACAACGGCACCCACTTTTTTTCCACCAACTATATTACCCACCACCAAGCTGTAAAAAAATACCAAGTTAACGGAAAAAAAGAATAAATTTCCGCTTGACAAACCCCAATTACCCCTCTATATTCGGAGCCAAGTGGAGGAAAGTGGCTTATCGTGGAGGATGTTGGAGATGTCCGTTTTCAGAGGCCAGTACAATCATACCATTGATGACAAGGGAAGAATCATCTTTCCGGCCAAGTATCGCGAGATCTTCGCCGAAAAGTACGATAACCAACTCGTCATCACCAACTGGGACGGTTATCTCATTGTCTTTCCCTTCAAGGAATGGAACGTCATTGAAGAGAAAATGTCACAGCAATCCATATTAAAGAAAGAAGTCCGTGCTTTCAATCGTTTTTTCATGTCCGCAGCCGTACACTGCACCCTCGACGGTCAGGGACGGGTTTTAATCCCCCAGAATCTCAGGGAATACGCCCATTTGGACAAAGATATCGTCTTGGCCGGCATGCTGAAAAACATCGAAATCTGGAACAAGGAACGTTTCGACAACGAAATGAAGGATACGGGAGGCAATCTCGAATCCTATGAGAAGTGCATGGTGGACTTAGGTATTTAATTAATAAGGAAGGCGGATGCATGGGTCCCTATCACACGCCGGTTTTGCTCGAAGAGGCAATCTTCAGCCTCCGCTGTCAATCCGGCGGGATTTACGTCGACGGAACGGTCGGCGGGGGGGGGCATGCCCGACGCATCTTGGAAACCACAGGACCGGATGGTCTTTTAATCGGCTTGGACAGGGATGATGACGCGCTTCGGGAATCGGAGAAAAACTTGGCCTCTTTCGGAACGAGAAAGATTTTGCGGAAGGCGAACTTCTCCCAAATTTCCGAAATACTGACCGATCTTGGCATCTCTAAAGTAGACGGCATTCTTCTCGATCTTGGCGTATCGTCCCATCAACTGGACACTCCGGAACGTGGGTTCAGTTTTACCGCGGCTAATTCCCTGCTGGATATGAGAATGGATCAGAATCAGAAAAGTGGGGCTTACGAATTCATCAATCAGACATCCGAGGAAGAGTTGAGCAAAGTGATCTGGGAATACGGGGAAGAAATCATGGCCAAGAGAATCGCCCGCGCCATTGTAAGGGCAAGAAGAACCAGCCCGATCATGACGGCTGCATCTTTGAGCGACATCGTGGTCCAGGCGCTTCCTCCCTCCCAGCGGAACCGTAAGATGCATCCGGCAACAAAAACGTTTCAGGCCATCCGCATCCGGGTCAACGATGAACTGAACAGTCTTGAGAAGGGTATCTCCCCCGCTATCGATAAATTGAAAGAGGGGGGGCGCTTTTCCATCATCTCCTTCCAATCCCTGGAAGACAGGATTGTGAAAAACGCCTTTCGACTCTGGTCCAAGAATTGTGTCTGTCCTCCCGGTGTACCGATTTGCACCTGTGGACACCAGCCCAAATTGAAAGTCCTGACGGCAAAACCCGTAAAACCTACGGCAACGGAAATTAAGATGAATCCCCGGGCCCGGAGCGCCCGTTTGAGAACGGCGGAAAGGATTTAGCATGGCAAAAGATCTGGTCATCGAATCCACAGAGGCCCTCAAGGATGAATCCGAATCAGGATACGCCCTGACCAGCCTCGGATATTCCCCCTTTATCTTCATGGCCGTGGTCATCATGGCTGTTGCCATCCTGTATGTCTGGTCCCACAACTACATGACAGCGCTTGAATATAAAGTTGCCAGTGAAATAAGCAAAAAGGAAACCCTGCTGGAAGAACAGAAGAAGTTGCGTGTCGAACTGGCGACCATGAGATCGCCCCAAAGGATTGCCTCCATTGCCATGGAGAAATTACAGATGACCTATCCTGACCGGGAGCAGGTTGTTTTTCTTAAAGATCCGGGGCATGCCAAATGAATACCGAATCCATCAAGTGGTTAAAATTTAGGCTTTGCACGATTCTGGTCTTTTTTCTCATTCTCTTTATTGCCCTCATCTCCCGGGCATTTCAGTTGCAAATCCTTACCGGAAAAGAGCTGAAATCCATTGCCCAAAGGCAGCACATGAAAACGCTCCAGATGTTGCCGGAGAGAGGCATTATTTTCGACCGCAACGGAGAAAAGCTCGCAGCCAGCGTCCAGATGGATTCCATCTGCGCTGATCCGTCCAAGATCAAAAAGCCGCAAATCTTCGCCGCGCAAATGGCCGGATTGCTCAATGTGAATAAAACGCTCATCTTGAAA
This sequence comes from uncultured Syntrophales bacterium, assembly GCA_964494155.1. Classification (GTDB taxonomy): domain Bacteria; phylum Desulfobacterota; class Syntrophia; order Syntrophales; family JAAYKM01; genus JAAYKM01. The sequence goes on along the minus strand of CAZBQX010000002.1, from coordinate 110,662 downwards.
AGGATTTCCGGAAAAAAGAACTTCTGCTGGATTGCCCGGCGTGTCGGTCCCGAACAGGCCAAGGCGATTGAATCACTCAACAACGAAGCCATCTTTATCGTCAAGGAACCCCAGCGACTGTATCCCAATGGGGAACTGGCCGGGCAAATTCTCGGTTTCGTTGGAACGGAATCCAACGGTCTGGAGGGCCTGGAAACCCGCTATGACCGTTTTCTGAAAGGTACACAGCAAAAACTGGTCTGGGCAAGGGATGCCAAGGGAAAATGGCTTTATCCCAGGGTGGAAACCGTTGCCATGACCAAAGACACGGCTCACAATATAGTACTGACGATTGACAGCCGCATTCAGTATCTGGTGGAAACCCAGTTGAAAGCCGCCGTTCAGGCAAAGGGCGCCAAGGGAGGTTATGCCATTGCCATGAATCCCCGGACGGGGGAAATCCTGGCGCTGGCCAACCAGCCCACGTTCAATCCAAATTTTTATACCAAAGCGGCACCTGGGCATGCTAAGAATAAAGCGATTGCAGATGTTTTCGATCCCGGTTCCACTTTTAAGCCTTTTCTGATTGCTGCAGCACTGGAGGAAAAAGTGGTCCGCCAAAACGACCGTGTGTTTTGCGAAAACGGTCACTATCAGGTTGCCGACCGGGTGTTTCACGAAGCCCAGCGTAAACGTCACGGTTCTCTGACCATCCGCGAAGTCGTCAAGTATTCTAGTAACATTGGCTGTGTCAAGGTATCGGAGAAGCTGGGAAAAGAGCGATTCTATCAGTATATTAGAGATTTCGGTTTCGGATCCAAGACGGGAATCGATCTCACCGGAGAAGCCTCGGGCCTGCTTCGGCCTGTTTCCGACTGGACCCGTGTAGATACGTCGACCATTGCTTTCGGTCAGGGCATCTCCGTCACGGCCATTCAACTGCTGACCGCCCTTTCCGCCATCGCCAATAACGGCGTCCTGATGAAGCCCTATATTGTCCGGGCGCTGGTTGATAAAAAGGGCCGGGTAGTCGAGCAGTTCTCTCCGACAATCGTCCGCAATGTGGTGTCACCGGCCACTGCAAAAACAATGACCTCCATTCTGACGGGTGTTGTACAGGATGAGGACGGCACGGGCAAGAACGCCCGGATCAAGCATTTAATGGTCGCCGGCAAGACAGGCACCTCACAGAAATTTGATTTCAGCCGCGGCGTCTACTCTTCAGACAGGGTACGGACCTCCTTTATGGGCTTTTTCCCGGCAGAAAATCCCCAGATCGCCATTCTGGTCACCCTCGATGAACCGCAGCGGGATAAGTGGGGCGGCGTCGCTGCAGCGCCTGTATTCAAAAATATCGGCGAACAGATGCTGACCTGCTTTAAGTCCTATATTAAGGATCCCTCCCTGTTCGTTCCGGAGGAAAACATCTTCCCCGAACCGCCGAAAGTTAAGCTTGTTTCCGCAACACAGATCGTTCCGGAAACCACAGGACAGTTAGAAGTCATGGATATTGAAGACGAATCAACCATACCGAATTTTCAGGGCATGACCGTGAGAGAGGCCTTGAAGAAATCAAGAGAAAGAGGTATTGAGTTGAAAATTGACGGATCGGGCTGGGCGGTTTCGCAGGTTCCGCAAGCCGGTGTGCCTATCCGTTCGCATCCATACTGCGTGGTTTCATTTAAGACGGAGCGTTAATCCGGAAACACCCGAACCCTTCGTCCAGGGACGAATAATGGCGGAAGGCAGTCATTGTTCCCGCAAATCCGATCCCGGACCAACCGATCCCAGAATCGCCGCAACACGGCCGCGGGATGAAAGACGGGCAACACCGATGCACCAAGATATGATACCTTTAAGGAAGGAAAATGGACATCTCAGACGTCGTCAAAGATCTTCAGCTCACAAGTACCACAGGAGCGCTTTCCGGAGAAGTATCATCTGTCTGCTACAATTCAAGATCCTGTGAAGAAAACAGTCTTTTCGTTGCTGTCTCCGGTCTGAGCACAGACGGACACAAATTCATCGACGATGCGATTCGCCGGGGCGCCCGCTGGATCGTTCATGAAAAACCTTTTGATTCCCCTGATCATATCACCTGTTTGCAGGTTTCCGACGGTCGGAGAGCCCTGGGGATCACAGGAAGAAATTTCTATGCCCATCCCTCTTCAACCCTCTGCCTGATAGGGATTACCGGAACAAACGGGAAAACGACGGTAACTTATCTCTTGGAGTCGATCATTTCAGCCGCCGGATTTTTTCCGGGGGTTTTCGGAACGGTAAACTACCGCTTTCGAGGGAAAACCCTGCCTGCTCCGAATACCACGCCGGAATCGCTGGAATTTCAGAGAATTTTAAGGCAGATGGTCGATGATGGTGTAACTCACTGTATTTCCGAGGTATCTTCCCACGCCCTCGATCTGGGGCGCGTGGACGACTGTGATTTTGACGTGGCCGTTTTCACAAACCTCTCCCAGGACCACCTGGATTACCACCTCAGCATGGAGCGCTATTACGAGGCGAAACAGCGTTTCTTCCTCGAGCTGTTACCAAAAAGTCACAAACACAATCCCTACGGGACGATTATCAATGGCGATGATCCTTGGGGTAAAAAGCTCATTGCCGCTTGCGGAGGCGCCGGATTGACCTTCGGCCTGGACAGCGGTTCCGATGTATGGGCCGAACAGTTCAACCTCAACCTGGAGGGGATCGAAGCCCGTGTCAGGATACCGGGACAGACTCTGCGGATTACGTCGCCGTTAATCGGTCGCTTTAATCTTTACAATATCTTGACTGCAGCAGCCGCAGCTTTTGCTGTCGGGATTTCTCCGTCGGCAATTGAGCGGGGCGTTGCAAACATGAAGGGTGTTCCGGGACGAATGGAAAAGGTCAGTCGACCGGATGAACCGCATGTTTTCGTCGATTACGCCCACACGGATGACGCTTTGAGGAAAGCCATTGAAAACCTGCTGGGCTTCGGCAACAGCCGCATCATTACCGTCTTCGGCTGCGGCGGCGACCGAGACCGAGGGAAAAGGCCTCTGATGGGCTTTGTCGCAGCTACGCTCAGTGATGTGGTGATCGTCACCTCCGATAATCCGCGCTCGGAAGAGCCTTTATCCATCATCGGACAAATAGAAGGCGGGGTTCTGCGCAAAGACATTACCAAAATAACCAAAGCAGAATTGAGTTCGGAACATAAGGGAAAGGCATATTGTATTATCCCCGACCGGAGAGAAGCGATCGAAACCGCCGTCATGGCAGCCGAGCCGGGCGATATCGTCCTGATTGCCGGAAAAGGTCACGAGGATTACCAGATTATCGGCAAGGAGCGCCTTTTCTTTGACGACCGGATTGCCGCCCGGGAAAGCCTGGCAAAGCGAAGCGAGGCCCGCTTATGACCAACTTTCCTTCACCCGTGCTGACAATCACAGATATCATCGAAGCCACCGGTGGTTCACTAATCAGAGGCCGCCGGGAACAAGCGGTACGCGGTGTTTCGACGGATACCCGAACCCTCGAGGCGGGAAATCTCTTTATTCCTCTCACCGGCCCCAATTTCAACGGGCACGCCTTCCTCACTAAAGCGGTTGGCGTCGGGGCCGCGGCTTTTCTGACGGAGAAATGCCATCGAGGTGATGTGCCTGCCTTTACGGAAGAAATCGTCTGGATCGAAGTCGAGGACACGTTACGGGCATTAGGTGACATCGCCCATAGCTGGCGTAAAAAGGCGAACTGCCGGGTCATAGCCGTCACGGGCTCTGCAGGGAAAACCACCACCAAGGAAATGACGGCCGCCATTTGCTCGCTAAATCGGAAAATCCTCAAGACAGAAGGCAACTTGAACAATCTGGTCGGCCTGCCGCTGACGCTCCTTAAGCTTCAGGAGGAAATCGATCTGGCTATCCTGGAACTGGGCACAAACTCTCCGGGAGAAATCGAACGCCTGACCCGCCTGGCCGCACCGGATGTCGGCGTCCTGACCAACATCGGACCGGCCCACCTCGAGGGATTGGGAACCCTCGCAGATGTCCGGGAAGAAAAGGGAATGCTCTTTGCGGTGATGAATCATCAGGGAACGGCGATCCTGAATCTGGACGATCCGGAAATCAACCTTCTCCGAAAACGCTGGCAAGGCAACCAGATCACCTTCTCCCTGTCCACTCCGGCCGACGTCACCGCCGAAAATATTCGCCCCGTTGAGACCTGGAAAACCGCCTTTATTCTGAACATCCGGGGAACGAAAGAAGAGATCGTTTTATCCATTCCGGGTCGTCACAATGTCCACAACGCCCTGGCGGCGGCAGCAGCAGCCACCGCTGTCGGTTGTGAACCCTCGCTGATCAGCCGGGGATTGCATGCCTTCCGACCCATCACCGGCAGGATGGAAATTGAAATCCTGCCCAGCGGGGCGCATCTCATTCATGACGCCTATAACGCCAACCCCCTGTCGGTTGCCGAAGCACTGAAAACGCTGGTCGAGCTTTCAGGCAGCAGCAGACGCATCGTGGTTTTTGGAGACATGCTGGAACTGGGCGATCATTCGGCCGCATATCACGAAGAAATCGGGCGTCAAATCGGTGCATCAAAAATTTACGCCCTCTTTCTCAAGGGTGATCTGGCCCGCATCACGGCGAGTGCCGCCGAGAGCGCCGGCTTGGACAGAAATCATATTTTCTTTTTCGACGGCAAAGGAACGGCGATCCCGGCCTTGAGGGAAGTTGTATCCAAGGGTGACTGGATCCTCCTCAAGGGTTCACGAAAAATGCATCTCGATGAATTGATTCCGGACATCCGGCTGTTCGGGGGATAGGACTCTACTTATGAAACATGACAGCCAAGGAGAATAGACCGTGCTCTATCATCTTCTTTATCCGCTGCATACGACGTTTTCCTCCTTTAACGTCTTCCGCTATATCACTTTCAGGACAATCTATGCCGCGATCACGGCCCTGATCATCTGCTTCATCGTCGGCCCATGGCTGATTCGGAAACTCCAAAGTCTCAAGGTGGGGCAGTCCATCCGGGAAGACGGACCGCAGAGTCATCTGTCCAAAAAGGGGACCCCAACAATGGGGGGAATCCTGATTATTTTCGCCGTTGTGGTCTCCACGCTGCTGTGGTCGAATCTGACGGTGTCCTATGTCTGGCTTGTCATCCTGGTCCTGGTTGGTTATGGCATCATCGGCTTCTTTGACGATTACCGTAAGCTCACCAACCAAAGTAGCCAGGGGATGTCCGGCAAAACCCGCCTGACGGCTGAAATCATCATCGCTTTTTTTGTCAGTGTTGTCATTTACATCCGCCCCGAATTCAGTCAAACGGTAACGATTCCTTTCTTTAAAACCGCCCTGCCGGATATCGGCCTTTTTTACATTTTACTGACCACCTTCATTATCGTCGGATCGGCTAACGCCGTCAATCTGACGGATGGCCTCGATGGTCTGGCCATCGGTCCGGCCATCACATGCTTTATGACCTATCTTCTTTTTGCCTACTTCGCTGGAAATATCAAGATCGCACATTATCTTCAAATCCCCTATGTCTCCGGAGCGGGAGAACTCACGATCTTCTGCGGGGCCATCGTCGGTGCCGGAATCGGCTTTCTCTGGTATAACACCTACCCAGCCCAGGTCTTCATGGGTGATGTCGGTTCTCTGTCTCTGGGAGGCGCCCTGGGTACCCTGGCCATCCTGACGAAGCAGGAGATCCTCCTCGCCATCGTCGGTGGTATTTTTGTCCTCGAGACATTCTCTGTTATCTTCCAGGTAGGCTGGTTCAAAATCAGCAAAGGCAAGCGCATCTTCCGGATGGCCCCGATCCACCATCACTTTGAGCTGAAGGGATGGCCGGAGCCTAAAGTCATCGTCCGTTTCTGGATCATCTCGATCCTGCTGGCCCTGGTTGCCATCAGCACATTAAAATTGCGTTAAAGGAATGTGTATGGATTTAAGCGGTCAAAAAATCTTTATTATCGGCCTGGGCAAGACCGGCCTCGCCACAGCCCGCTTTCTGGCCAAACAACAGGCCAGAATCACCGTCGCGGACCAGAAAACGCCGGAGGAAATCGAGAGCGCCCTTACGGAACTGAGGGATGCAGGGATCTCCATCGACATTGCCGCTTATGATGCCATGTCCTTGCAGCACATCGACATGGTCATCCCATCCCCCGGCGTCCCCCCGCACGATCCCCTGCTGATGGAAGCGGTTTGCAAAAACATCCCCGTCCACAGTGAACTGGAAATCGCCTGCCGCTTTCTGAAGCCGCCCATGGTCGCCATCACCGGCACCAACGGGAAGACCACCACGACCACCCTTACGGGACAACTGTTGAATGATGCAGGTAAAAAGGTTTTCGTCGGCGGCAATATCGGCATCCCTCTTATTGAGTACTGCGAAGGTCCCCAGAACGAGGATTTTGTGGTCGTCGAGGTCAGCAGCTTCCAGCTCCAGTGGGTCACGGCATTTCATGCCCGTTGCGCCGTCCTGCTGAATACGACCTGTGATCATGTGAATTACCACGGCAGTTTTACCGCTTACCAGGAGGCCAAGGAGCGGGTTTTCCTGAACCAGGACAAAAGCGACCTCGCCATTCTCAACGCCAATGAGGATTACACCCAAGGCCTCTCAAAACGGCTGAAAGCCAAAACCCTGTTTTTCAGTTCGACACGACATGTCACGCAAGGTTTTTCCATCTGCGGCGATCAACTGGTTCTTTCCGGTTTCAGCGGTCAAGACGAATTTTATCCACGGGACATGATCAAAATCCCGGGCCTCCATAACGTTGAAAATGTCATGGCAGCCATCATCAGCGCACGGATGTGTGGCTGTCCGCCGGAAAGGATCATCGAGACCATTTCCAGGTTCCGGGGCATCGCCCATCGTATCGAATATATTGATAAAAGACAGGGCGTTGCCTATTATGACGACTCCAAGGGCACCAATGTCGGCGCCGTCGTCAGGGCTCTGGAAACATTTCACAATCCGGTGATCCTGCTTCTGGGTGGAAGGGACAAAGACGGCGATTTTGAAACCCTGGGCCCCTTGATCAAGGAGCGGGTGAAGTCGCTCATCCTGTTCGGAGAAGCCCGGGAACGGATCAAGGAAAAGGTAGGGGGGCTCGTGGAAACAGATGTCCGCCCCACCTTGCGGGAAGCAACCCTGGAGGCCCACCGTCGGGCCACAGCGGGAGATGTGGTCTTGCTGTCGCCCGGTTGTGCCAGTTTCGATGAGTTTACCGACTACAAAGACCGGGGAAACTTTTTTCAGACCCTGGTGAGAAAGTTGTGACATGGAATCGCTGTCTGTCTCGCAGAACAAACAAGATTTTATTCTGATGATCGCTACCCTGGTGCTGGTCACAATCGGAACGGTCATGATCTACAGTTCCAGTGCCATCATGGCCATGGAACGTTTCCAAGACGGACAGCACTTTCTAAAAAGACAGATCATTTTCGTCGGATTCGGACTGGGACTTATGTACTTTATGTCTCGTTTGCCCTATCAAAAACTGAAAGTGGTGGCCTATCCGGCGATCGCCCTCTCCTTTGTCATGCTGCTGCTTTTATTTGTGCCTTTCCTGGGGAAAAAGGTCGGCGGCGCCACCCGCTGGCTGAACCTGGGTTTCATCGCCTTCCAGGTCGGCGAATGGGTAAAGGTTTCCATCGTCTTATTTCTGGCCTTTTTCCTGACCCGGAAAAGGCAGCACGTCAAGGAAATCATTCGAGGCATTCTTACCCCTCTAATCGTGACGGCCTGCCTGATGGGACTCATCATTCTCCAACCCGATTTCGGCACGACAGCCATCCTGGCGGTGACGGTCATGATCATGCTCTATCTTGCCGGGGCCAGGCTGGTCCATCTGCTCGGGCTGATCGGGATGTTCACCCCTTTTGTTATTTGGGCCCTCTGTCAGGGTTACCGCTGGAAACGCGTGACGGCATTTATTGATCCCTGGAAAGATCCTCACGGTACCGGTTTTCAGATCATCCAGTCCATGATCGCCTTCGGGTCCGGCGGTCCCTTCGGCGTCGGCATCGGCGACGGCATGCAGAAGCTTTTTTACCTGCCGGAACCGCACACCGACTTTATCCTCTCCGTCATCGCCGAGGAAAGTGGTTTTCTCGGCGTATCGGTCGTAATTCTGCTTTACGCCGTGTTGATCATTCGGGGCTTCATCATTGCATTCAAGGCCCCCGATCTATTCGGCATGCTTCTGGCCGCAGGCCTGACGATCCTGATTTTCATGCAGGTATTTATTAATATCGCCGGCGTGATGGGTTTAATTCCCCTAAAAGGGTTGACCCTTCCCTTTTTAAGTTATGGAGGAACCTCGCTCATGATGAGCCTGGCTACAATAGGAATCTTACTGAACATTTCATCACAGGAGGCTTAAGGTGAGCCGACCATGAAAATCATCATTGCCGGCGGCGGCACCGGAGGACACCTCTTTCCGGGTATCGCCATCGCCGAGGAAATCTTGATTCGTGACGGAAACAACCGCGTCCTCTTCGTGGGTACGGAACGGGGCATCGAAAAGCGTGTCCTTCCCGGGTTGGGGTATGACCTGGCCCTGATCGACGTCGCGGGGATCAAGGGAAAGGGGCCAATCGGCATGTTTTCCGCCTTGGCCAAACTTCCCCGAAGTTTTATGCAATCCGTTCAGATTATCCGGTCCTTCCAGCCGGATCTGGTCCTGGGTGTCGGCGGCTACGCCTCAGGGCCGGCCGTATTGACCGCCCACCTCATGGGCATAAAAACCGCCATCGCGGAACAAAATGCTTACCCGGGGGTGACGAACCGTATCCTGGCCCGTTTTGTGGACAGGATCTTTCTGACCTTCCCCGACACAGAAAAGCGCTTTCCACAGAGGAAAACCCTTCATACAGGCAACCCCATCCGGGCAGCCTTCCTGTCGCCACCGGACAAACCGTTGGATGCAGAGCATAAATTCAAACTGCTGGTCTTCGGCGGCAGCCAGGGCGCCAGAGCCATCAACCAGGCGGTCCTTGCTGCGTTGGATAAACTGGAAGAAATACGACAGGGGCTTCATATTATTCATCAGACCGGAGCCCAAGAACTTGAATGGATCGACAGTGCCTATAAAAGCAGGGGATTTGATGCCGAGGTACATACATTTATCATGGACATGCCACGCGTTTACGCCCAGGTTGATTTGCTTGTTTGCCGGGCGGGCGCGACATCCATTGCAGAAATGACAGCCAGCGGCCGAGCCTCTATTCTTATCCCCTACCCCTATGCCGCCAACGATCACCAGACGAAAAACGCCGAGGTCCTCGTCCGTGCCGGGGCGTCAATCATGCTGCCCGAAAGGGTGTTGACCGGAGAAAAACTCGCGGACGAGATTCTGTCTCTTTACCGTGACCCGACTCGGATCAGCCGGATGGAGACCTGCGCCCGCCGACTCGCGCGCCCGCATGCGGTGTCGGAAATTGTAAACGAATGCGCATTGATGATCGATAAGAAGAGAGGTTCATGATATAAAGGAGGGGCATGCGGCAAGATCCGTTCCCTCGACCGGAAAGATAAAAGGTAATTTGCTTATGAAAAAATATGATCCCATCCATGGTATGCAGCGAAAAATCAAATGCATCCATTTTGTGGGAATCGGGGGAATCGGGATGAGTGGTATTGCCGAAGTGCTGCTTAATCTCAAGTATACCGTCACCGGCTCCGATCTTAACGTGACCGACACCACCCAGCGTCTTGGCGCACTGGGTGCCCGGATTTTTCAAGGCCATCGGGAAGACCATATCGGAAACGCCGATGTGGTGGTTACCTCGACCGCTGTGCGTTCAAACAATCCGGAGGTACAGGAAGCCCACCTGCGCGGCATTCCTGTCATTCCACGCGCCGAAATGCTTGCGGAACTTCTGAAAATGAAGTTCTCCGTCGCCATATCCGGCAGCCACGGCAAGACCACGACGACCTCTATGATCTCGACAATTCTTGCCCATAGCGGGCTTGATCCCACGATGGTCATCGGCGGCAAGCTCGGCAGCATCGGCAGCAATGCCAAGCTGGGCGACGGCGCAATTATCGTGGCCGAAGCGGATGAAAGCGACGGCTCTTTCCTGAAGCTCTCCCCGAATCTGGCAGTCATTACCAACATCGACCGTGAGCATCTGGACCACTACCAAGACATTGACGAGATCAAGGATGCCTTCCTCCGTTTCGCCAACAGCGTCCCCTTCTACGGCATCACGGTCCTTTGCACAGACAACGATCACGTCCGGGAAATCCTGCCGAAGATCAAGCGGAAGGTACTGACCTACGGAATCAATGAACCGGCCGATTACCGTGCCGAGTACATCCGTCCCGAAAAGCTGGGCAGCCGGTTTGAAGTTGTCGAAAAGAACGCCTCCCTTGGTGAAATCGTTCTGAATGTCCCCGGCCGGTTTAACGTTGCCAATGCTCTGGCGGCCATTGCCGTGGCCAGGGAATTCGATCTGTCGTTTGAAGCGATTCGTGAAGGAATCAGACTGTTTACAGGCGCCCAGCGGAGACTGGAAGTGAAAGCAAGCGTAAAAGGCGTCACCATCGTCGACGATTACGGTCACCACCCGACCGAAATCCGGGAAACCTTAGCTGCCGCAAAACAGGTCTGGCCGAATCGTCTGATCGTCGTTTTTCAGCCCCATCGCTTCAGCCGCACCCAGGCCCTCTTCCCGGAATTTACCGAATGTTTTGAAAAAGCGGATGAGCTGATCCTCATGGACATCTACCCCGCCGGCGAAGATCCCATTGCCGGGGTTTCCTCAGGAGGACTGCAGGAAAGCTTAATCGCCCGTGGACAGAAGAACGTATTGCATATCCAGGCTTTCGATAACATTGTGGAGCATCTCGTATCCATGGTGCGTCCGAAGGATACGGTGCTCACCCTTGGGGCGGGCAACGTCTGGAAAATCGGGGAAGCACTGGGCAAACGCCTAAAAAGTAGAAGGACAACCAAAGGATAATCATGCCGGTTATGGATAAAACAGTCGAAAGCCCTGCCTGGGAATCTCTTTTTCCCGATGCGGTGTATTTCACCGAGGCAGGAGCGGATCACACGTCCATGGGCGTAGGAGGTCGAATCGACATGCTCCTGAATCCCAAGTCGGTCAAAGATCTGACTGAAATGATCCGCCTGCTGAACCGTCAGGGCACAGCACACGCCATCGTCGGAAACTGGACCAATCTCATCATCACCGACAAAGGTTACCGGGGAGCCCTCATTTGCACCAGGGGATTAAACCGGATCGACACCCTGCAGCAAAGGGAAGCCTCCATGTGGATCCGGGCTGAAGCCGGCGCCTCTTTATCCGAAGTGGTTGCCCTTGCGGTCCGGGAAAACCTGACCGGTTTTGAATTCTGCGCCGGGATTCCCGGCAGCGTCGGCGGTGGGGTCCGGATGAACGCCGGCGCTTACGGCCACAGCATTTCTGAAGTCCTTGAAACCGTTACACTCATGGACGCCCAGGGAGCCGTGCAACGTCTGGAAAAACAGGAACTGCAATTTGACTATCGAAATTTCCACCTGCCGGAAGACACAATGATCGTCGAGGCTGTTTTTCGATTGTGGAAGGATCCCGAAGGACAAGTTGGGGAAAAAGTGAAAAAAATCATGGAAGAGAGGCGAAATAAACACCCGCTTCAGTATAAAAACGCCGGGTCCATTTTCAAGAACCCCAAGGAGATCCCTGCGGGGAGGCTCATCGAAGAAGCGGGCTTGAAAGGATACGTCATCGGCGATGCCATGATATCTGAAAAACATGGGAATTTTATTATTAACCGGGGCCATGCTACGGCAGATGACATCCTGGCTTTGATCCACCACGTTCAGGAGCGCATTCAACGCGACAGGGGTGTGGTTTTAGAGCTGGAAGTCAAGCTTTTGGGTGAGAGATAACCTATGATGCGGAAAATATCCCAGTCTACGCTTCGTGTCAGGAAAAACCGTTTGCAGCGTTACTCCGGACATTTCCTCCGGGATTTCGCGGCCTGCGGCCTGATCGTCCTGGCGACCCTTCTGGTGACTTCCACCCTCATTTTTATCTATAGCTATATTTTGAGCGACCCCCATTTTCGTATCCAGGAAACGGTCGTCCGGGGTTGTCGTGAGGTCACCGAGCAGGAGGTCCTCACCCTTGCAGCATTGCGTCCCGGTCAGAATCTCTTTTCCGTCAGTCTTGAGAAAATTGCCCGGCGCATTGAAAGCAATCCCTGGATCAAGAAGGCCCATGTCGGGCGGGAATTGCCGGATCGCCTGATCATGGAAGTCCGTGAGCGGACACCTCTGGCACTGGTGGAAAAAAAGCAGGGATTTCAGATTGTGGATCGGGAAGGAATCATTTTCAAAGGCCTGGAGCAAAACGACAGTCTCGATCTTCCCGTACTGACGGGGTGTTATAAAAACGGCGTACTGCAGACAAAGCTTTTAAAAAAATCACTTGAACTCTTGACGTATTTATCCGATACAAAACAGGCGCCGATCGCCTACCAGAACCTCTCGGAGGTCCACCTGGACGAAATATTCGGACTGTCTCTGATTACCGACACCGGGCTTTGCCTGGTCCTGGGTGTCGACGATTATGTAAATAAACTTCAGGCCTTGCCGGCTGTACTCAAAGGCCTGGAAAAAAAGAATATTGATATGGCCCTGCTCCACATTGATCTGCGGGATCCCGCAAAGATTACTGTTCAGAGCAAGGTCAAAAGCGTTCCTCCGAAATCCACCGTCGAGGGAACAGAATACCGGACTTAACCGGCGCCGAAACAAATTGATTTAAAGCGGAAAAAAGTGACGCGAGGGAAAGGTAAACAGAAAAATGGCAAAAAAGACTAATCTGATCGCCGGTTTAGATATTGGGACCACCAAGACATCGGTATTGGTCTGTGAAGTGACGGAAAACGGCATCGATATCATCGGTATTGGCACGACCCCGTCGGACGGACTGCGCAAAGGCGTGGTGGTAAATATCGAAAACACCGTCGACTCCATCAAGGGAGCCGTCGATGAAGCGGAACACATGTCGGGCTGCGCCATTCGTTCCGTTTATGTCGGCGTATCCGGTGGACATATCCGGGGCCAGAACAGCCTGGGAATAGTCGGCATCAAAGGCGGAGAGGTGGACCGGGAAGACGTTCAGCGTGCCGTTGAAGCGGCCAAGGCAGTCAGTATTCCGACAGATCGGGAAATTCTTCACGTCCTGCCCCAGAGCTTCATGGTCGATGACCAGGACGGGATCAAAGACCCCGTCGGGATGACCGGTGTCCGTCTCGAATCCAAGGTTCACATTGTGACAGGGAGCGTCACCTCCATTCAAAATATCATCAAGTCGGTTAACCGGGTCGGGCTCGAAATCAACGAGATCGTCCTCGAGCACATTGCGGCGGGTGAAGCCGTTCTCAGCCAGGATGAAAAAGACCTGGGCGTCGTTCTGTTGGATATCGGCGGCGGCACCACGAATATGGTCGTTTATTATGAAGGGACCGTCCGGGCGACGGCCGTCGTTCCCGTGGGCGGCAACTATATTACCAGCGATATTTCCACGGGACTCCGCACCCCCATAGCTGAGGCGGAACGCATCAAGATCCAGCACGGTTGCGCTTACGGTCCCATGATCCCCCGGGAAGAAACCATTGAAGTGCCCAGTGTGGGCGGCCGGGAACCCCGGGAAGTCTCCCGGCAGATTTTAGGGAGAATTATCGAGGCGCGCATGGAGGAGATCCTCAACCTTGCCTACAAGGAAATCAGCAAATCGGGTTATGAAGACCTGTTGGCCGCCGGTACCGTTCTCACAGGCGGAACATCGATGATGGCGGGCATCACCGAACTGGCGGAGCAGACCCTGAACATGCCGGTGAGACGCGCCTTCCCCCAGAAACTGGGAGGCTTGAGCGAAAAGATAAACCACCCCATGCATGCAACGGGTGTGGGCCTGGTCCTCTACGGCAGCCAAAACGTATCCAAGAAAATGAGAAGCGGCTCGGGTAATGCCTTAACAAGAACATACAAGCGATTAAAAAACTGGTGTCTAGAATTCTTTTAAGGGAGGAAACTATGTTTGAACTTACAGACGAAGGAAATGAACTCTGCTCGGCAAGAATTAAGGTCATTGGTATCGGCGGCGGCGGCGGAAACGCGATCAATACGATGATTTCTTACAATCTGCGGGGCGTGGAGTTCATTACTGCCAACACGGATGCCCAATCCTTAAGAACGTCGACTTCGCCCGTCAAGATTCAACTGGGAAGCGAAGTGACGAAAGGCCTTGGGGCCGGCTCCAACCCGGAGATCGGGAAGCAGGCTGCCGAGGAATCCCGGGATGTCATCCGCCGCTATCTGGAAGACGCAGACATGGTTTTCATTACTGCCGGTGAAGGCGGGGGTACAGGAACCGGCGGCGCGCCCGTTGTCGCGGAAATCGCCAAGGAAATCGGAGCATTAACGGTGGCGATTGTAACCAAGCCCTTCCCCTTTGAAGGAAAAAGACGCATCCTGCAGGCTGAAGAAGGCATTCTCGCCCTGCGGAAAATCGTCGATACCCTGATCGTCGTTCCCAACCAGAGACTCCTCAGTCTGGGCGGACGGAACCTCTCCTTCCCCGAAGCGTTCAAGAAAGTCGACGACATTCTTTATAATGCCGTCAAGGGCATCTCGGATTTGATCACCATTCCCGGTTTGATCAATCTTGATTTCGCCGACGTGAAATCAATCATGTCGGAGATGGGCCTGGCCCTGATGGGAACCGGAAACGCCACCGGAGAAAACCGCGCCGTTGAGGCCGCCCAGAAGGCGATCTCTTCGCCCCTGCTTGAAGACAATAGCATTCAAGGCGCCCGGGGTGTCCTCCTCAACATTACCGGCGGACCCGACATGACGCTCTACGAAATTAACGAAGCCTCATCCCTGATCCAGTCGGAAGCCCATGAGGACGCCAACATTATCTTCGGTACGGTTGTGGACGAAACGATGTCTGAGGAAATCCGGGTGACGGTCATCGCCACGGGATTCGAAGACACCAGCCGGGGCGGGAAGAACCTCTCCAATGTCACATCCCTGGGTGGATACAAGAAGGAAAACCTGAACATCCCGGCCTTTATGCGCAAGGACAAATCCCTTGAAACGATGAACAGCGTCAAGATCGGCACGATTGACGAAAGCGGCGAGACCGATTTCGAGATTCCGGCGTTTCTGAGAAGACAGGCCGACTAAAGGGCAACCTACCGACAAAGGCAAAACAATAATATGCACCCGTCATGTCCTGGGAACTGACAAGGAAAAACCAGGCGCTCCTGGATCGCGAAACAGGCTCCCGGAAGAAAGTATGGGGGGAAGGCTTGACAATTTGTCTTGCCTACCCCCATTTTTATCAGACGGGCATGTCCAACCTCGGCTTCCAAACCGTTTACAAGCTTATCAACGACATTCCTTTCTGCCTGTGCGAGCGTGTCTTTCTCCCTCCCGCGGAAGACGAGGCACAATTTCGGAAGCATTCTCGCCCTCTTTTCAGCATGGAATCCCAGAAACCGCTGCACGAATTCGACTTTGTCGCCTTCTCCATCCCCTTCGAAAATGACTACCCCAACATTCTGAAAATACTTGAGTTGGGGAAAATTCCGGTACGAGGCGACCAGCGGGGTGAAGATGATCCTCTATGCCTGGCCGGCGGCATCTCCGTTACCTTGAATCCCGAACCTCTGGCCGAGTTTATGGACGCCTTTCTGATCGGGGAGGGGGAAACCCTGATCCCCGAGTTCTTTGGGGAAATGAAAAAATCCTTTGACAGGGGACTGCACAGAGAAGATAGACTGCGAAATATCCAACAGACGGTGGAGGGCGTTTATTGCCCCCGGTTTTATGAAGTACGCTACACGGAAGATCAAACCGTTCTCGATATCCGACCCAAAGAAGACTGTTTCCCTGCAAAAATCCAAAGGCGCTGGATGTCGGACATCAACACTTTCAGCACCGACCAGATCCTGACCACAGATGAAACGGAATTCGGCGATATGTTCATTACGGAAATCAGCCGGGGATGCCGACGGGGATGTCGATTCTGTGCGGCGGGTTTTATTTACCGCCCCGTGCGCTACCGAACCAAGGAGACCCTATCTCCATCTTTAGAGGCAGGCTTGGCTCAGGGGAAGAAAATCGGTCTTTTGGGGACGGCCGTCTCGGATCATCCAGATCTTGAGGAAATCTGCCGAACGGTCCTCGGCAAGGGCGGCCGCCTTTCTCTGAGTTCGCTGCGCATCGACCGCATCACACCCGAAATCGCCGAATTGATTCATGAGGCTCATATCGACACCATCGCCCTGGCCCCTGAGGCGGGGTCACAGCGTTTGCGCGAAGTCATCCGCAAAAACATCACGGACCGGCAGATTTTCAACGCTCTGGAATACCTGATCGACCAAGATGTCCAGAACCTTCGCCTGTACTTTCTTGTCGGACTTCCGACGGAAAGCGATGCGGATATCGACGACCTGATTCGCCTTGTGAAACGGATGCGGCACCATACTTTGGCCCACACCGAAGGGAAGAAAACCTTCCGGCGCCTGACGCTGAGCATCAATCAGTTCATCCCCAAACCCCAAACTCCCTTTCAATGGCATCCCCTGGAGGATATCCACGTGGTGAACCGACGGATCAAGCGCATCAGCCAGGGGCTGAAGGGAGAACCCGGTGTGCGAATTCTCCACGACCTGCCCAAATGGAATTATATCCAAGCCCTTCTGTCTTTGGGAGACCGACGGGTGGGACAGATGCTTTCCACAGTTCATCGTCTGGAAGGAAACTGGTCTCAGGCCCTCAAAGCGGTCTCTCTGAACGCCGATTTCTTTGTCTACCGGCAGAAGCCCTTTACTGAGTTTCTGCCCTGGGATTTCATTGCGACGGCAACCGACCGATCGTATCTGGAACAGGAATATCATCGGGCGCTTAAGGTTGATATGCCCATGGGATTGAAAAATTTCTCACCTTAGGATAAAGGAGTTCCTCGATGGAACATTTCAAACTTGCCACCTATAATGTCAATTCGATCCGGTCTCGGTTACACATCATCATTCCCTGGCTGGTTGATCATCATCCGGATGTATTCTGCATGCAGGAAACCAAGGTTGAAGACGGAAAATTCCCCCTGCAGGCATTCAGCGATGCCGGTTACCATGTCGCCTTCCGGGGCAGCAAGCAATATAACGGCGTCGCCATTGTCTCGCGGAAAAAACCGGATCATATTGAATACGGTCTGGACGACGGCGGGCCGGCAGACATGGACCGCCTGATAGCCTTGAAAATCGGGGACACCCATATTCTCAACACCTATGTGCCCCAGGGACGTGACCGGGAATCGGAACAGTTTCGCTATAAACTGCAGTGGTTTGACCGATTGCAGGCTTTCATCAATAAACACTGGCAATCCGACGACCGTCTCATCTGGTGTGGGGATTTGAATGTCGCTCCAGAAACGATCGATGTCTATGACCCCAAACGCCTGTTGGGGCATGTCTGTTTTAATCCGGATGTCTGGGCAGCCTATGCCCGCGTCCGCGAATGGGGGTTTGCGGATGTTTTTCGCAAGCACCATCCCGGCGAACCCCAACAGTACACATTTTTTGATTATCGCGTCCCCCAGACTCTGGAGCGGGGTCTGGGCTGGCGTATCGATCATATCCTGGCGACAAAGCCGCTGGCCGAAAAATCCCAGTCATGCTCCATTGACCTGGAACCGAGAAGGGCGGAGAAACCGTCGGACCATACGATATTGGTCGCCGAATTTCATTGAGAAACAGGAGGGTTACAGATCATGCCGGACACTTGGAATGTGCAGAAGGTCAACGAAGATCTGCTGAGAAAATTTCAAAAAATACAGGCGGATCTTTTTACCTGCGATAACGTCACGGAACTCTGCGAAAAGCTTTTGCTGGAGATGGGGCAGGAATTTAATATCCCCTTTGTCTGGATGACCCTCATCGATGAACCGGCAACGGCTTATCTGAAAAAGGAACTCGTTTCATCCGCTTATCTCTCAGAACGACTGAATTTAATCAGTCGGGATGCCTTTTCTGAAATTGTCGGGAAGGGGGCGCTCCCCGTGCTCGTCAATGAAAATGTGGCCCCTTTTTACCGTCTTTTACCCGGCAACACAAAATATTTCATCAAATCCTTTGCCATCTGCCCCTTGGCTTGCAACGCCACCGTCATGGGAAGCCTCAACTGCGGTGACCCTTCCGCCACGCGCTACCAGCCGGGAATAGACACCACCCTGCTGAACAATTTGATGCAGAAGGTCTCGACACGGATGGCCTATTTCATCGTTTAACAGACAAACGGCGCCCAGACACCCCGCTTAAACATGTTTCCCGAACCGCGGCAGGTTCCCTTCCAAAACCGGAAGGGAACCTGCCGCACAAGATAACACCGGGTGTTAGAAATCCCTGAATTCCGTCTCTTCGAGAGGCAGAATTTCTTCAGGTCTGACCACCTGCTTCTTTTCCACCGCGGCGATACGTGCCGGCCGTTTGGTTACGGAACGGGAGGTGCGAGAGCGATGGCACAGCGGATGCAACGGCATCGCCCGTTCGGTTGAATATGTATTGTGCTGTACGGTATCGGCCTGATGACCTCCGACAATCGATAAAAGTTCGTGAACGTAGGTCAGCATCTGTGATGCCTGGGCGTTCATTTCCTCCGCCGCGCTGGCCGATTCCTCCGCATTGGCCGCCGCCTGCTGGGTTACCTTATCCATTTCGGAGACGGCAATATTCACCTGATTTAAGCCATGGGACTGTTCCTGGCTTGCGGCGGCAATTTCCTCGGTCAACTGGGTTACTTTTTGGGCGATCCTCGCATTCTCGCCGATGGCTTCGATGACCTGTTCCGACAAAGTCGAAGCATCCTTGATCCGTCTGTTGGACCCTTCGATGAGTTCGGAGGTGTTTTTCGCCGCTTCGGCAGCCCGCATAGCCAGGTTTCTCACTTCATCCGCCACGACAGCAAATCCGGCCCCGGCTTCGCCTGCCCGGGCTGCTTCCACCGCGGCATTGAGCGCCAAAAGATTCGTCTGGAAGGCAATTTCGTCAATGGTCTTGATGATCTTGGAGGTTTCATCGCTTGCCCGGACCGTTTCCTCAATGGCCACCTTCATTTTCTCGATGCGGTCACTGATAATCTGGAAATTGGGCGCTGCTTCGTTTTTTAGCACCTGATCACACTGGGCTGTATTCTCGGCATTCTGACGTGTCATGGAAGCAATCTCCTCCAGGGAGGAAGACGTCTCCTCGAGGGATGCTGCCTGTTGCGAAGTCCCTTCCGCCAGATTCTGGCTGGATGACGCAACCTGCGTCGATGCAGCCGACACCTGGGCGGCGCCTTCCGACAGCCCGTCCACAACCCGTTGAATCGGCCGGACAATAGAACGCGAAGCCAGAGCGCCAAGGGCCACGGCAAGCAAGGTTCCCGCAAATGTTAAAAACCACATCATGAGAACCGCCCAATTTGCTTTCCGGGTGTTTCCTTCCGACTTGGCCTTGGCCTGATCCACCGCCAGTTCATCTATCCGGACAATGGCCTCGCCCAGCTTCTTTCCATAAACCGCCACATCTCCCTGAAGCAGGCTGAACGATTCTTCCTGTTTGCCCTCCTCCACGAGACCGGACAGCCTGTTACGGACCGGATAATATTCATTGAGTGCCGCATTGACCCCGGCCAACGCCTGTTTCAAATCATCCGTCTTCATAATTTTTTCAAGCTCGGACAACGTTTTCTGCATGGTGCCGTCCAGTTCCTTGACCTGGGAAAAATGCTCCGCAGCATCCCGATTAAAAAGGAACTTGGTCATCATGCCGTCCCGAAAAACACTGCGCATCTTCTGAAAATCTTCTTTAAGTTTTCCCACATGGTTTAAGGCAAGCGTGTTCACCTCATACAGTTCGGTATCCGCATTATCAATCGAATAAATGGAAAAGGTTCCCACCAGTCCCACCAGACAGGTCAGCAGTGCAACAGCAACAAAGCTTCCCACCAGCTTCACACTCAACTTCATATTTTTCATGATTTTTTCCCCCCAGAAAGATTTGATATTGAAGATTATATGATATGATTATCGGAAAGAAATGGAACCACCCCTTCCCTCCTGACCGGACAAACCAACAGGACGATATGGCGCAAAAGCCCTGCCGACTTCATGTTCACCTCACAATTTTTCATGATTTATCCCCCCGGCAAGATAAGATTTAAGACTTGTGTGGATCAGGTTACATGACTTGCTCCAATGCTGTGACTTCCGCTGCCGACAGGACCCGATCAATATCAAGGAGGATTTTTACACCCCCGTTGGTTTTGGCCATGCCTAAAATGTAATCCGTATCGATACGTGTTCCGAAGTTGGGCGTTTCCTCAATATCACTTTGGCGGATATTGATGACTTCCGAAACCGCATCAACAACAACACCCATGGGTATGTCTTTGCCCGTCCCCACAATCTCGACGACGATAATACAGGTCCGGTCCGTGTAGTCCATGGCCTCAATACCGAACTTTAACCGCAGGTCAACAACTGGGATGACCTTTCCCCGCAGATTGACGACCCCCTTGACATACGATGGAGTCTGTGGAATTCGGGTAATGTTCATCATGCCGACAATTTCCCTGACTTTCAGAATCCCGATGCCGTACTCCTCTCCGGCGAGAGTAAAAGTCAAGTATTTCCCCTCTTTGACGGCAATCGCCCGAACGGTTTGATCTATCACACTGATTTCACTATCCACGTTTTCCCTCCTTTCTCCCCCAGTTTGATGCACTTTCGGCAGAACCGATTCTTATGTAAATCTGGTTACACACTTGAATGGTATATCGGAATGATCGAATCAGGACTTTAATAAAAAATGATGACAGATGACAGGTTAACCGCTTGATTTTGCCAATTCTTTTCAGGGTCTGCTTTCATGCGACATTCAGGAAAACGCTGGCCGGAAAAGATATCGCACCAAACCATAAAAAGAAATTCTACGGAGAAAACCGCACCATCAATCCCGCAGATGGAGCATTTTCCCCAGCACTTTGGAAACATCCTTGAAATCCGGGGTGGACATGGTCAGAAAACGGGGCTGGAAACGGTGTCCGATCGCCACCGTCTCCCGCTCGTCGTCGGGAAGCACCATAATCGTCCGTACACCCTGGATCAATTCCCGTAAGGCCACGAGTTCCCGGACGTCTTCTTTGCAGGAAGGGCAAAGCACCAGCACCGTATCGGACAGGGGGCCCCTGAGCCCTTGGGACAGGGCCGTAATCATATTGAAGACGACCAGCAAGTGCTTCGGTATTATCTTCTCGACAGCGGACTGCAGTTTTTGCCCTTCCCGGTGATCTTTAGCTATGTACAGAATGACCTTCATCGCCGTCCGCTCTTATTCCTTATTATGATTATGGCATTTCATCGGTTACATTGTGCCGGTCGATATGATGCTTTTTCATCAATTCATAGAGCCGTGGCCGCGACATGCCGGAAATCTCACAGGCCTTTTTAATACTGTTTCCGGAAAAAGACAGGAGATTGATGACATACTGTCGCTCCGCCTTATCAATGGTCTCCGTTCGCATTTCTTTATAACTGGGAAAAGTTTGCGCCTCTTCCGCAGGGGACATGTCGGTGGGGTCAACGTTTTTAATCATGGACCGTTTTACATTCACCCGAACATACAGGGGAAGATGTTGGCCAAAGAGAGTCGGACTATCCAGGGCAACGTTATGGGCCATCTCCAAGGCATGGATCAATTCCCGCATGTTGCCGGGCCAGTTATAGGCCATCAGGACATCGACGAAATCGGGAGCAAAACCCTTGACGCCCATAGCGAAACGCTTGCAGATTTTTGTAGAATGAAAGAGGGCGATTTCCAGGATATCCTCTCTACGTTCACGCAGGGGAGGAATCTCCAAGGTCAGGGACTGCAGTTTTTCATAAAGATCTCCGCGAAAGAGTCCCGTGTTGGTCATTTCTTCCAGATCCCGTTTTGTGGACACCACCAGGCGGAAGTCGCTTTTAATATCCTGGCGACTTCCCACAGGCCGGACATGACGCTCTTCCAAGACCCGCAGGAAGGTTTTCTGGAGGGTAAGGGACATTTCTTCGACGTCTTTCAGCAAAATTGTACCCCGATCGGCCTGCTGAAACAGACCGGTTCTGACTTTGTCATCGATGCTGTAGGCATCTCGTACGTCACCTAACAGCACACTCTCCAGCATGGTAACCGGCAACGATGAACAGTCGGCAATCACAAAATTCTTGAGAGATCGGACACTGTTTTCATGAATCGCCTTGGCAATCAGTTCTTTTCCCGTCCCCGATTCCCCCTTGAGCAGGACATTGGCATCGGAAACGGACGCTTTTGCCACAAAATCCAGACAGGCGTCCAATTGAGGACTTCTTCCGACAATGCCTTCACGTTTCAGGGATTTGAGATTGTTCTTCTGTTTTTTTGTTTCCCGATATTGAAGCGCGCGAATAATCGGCAGGGTCATCATCGGCAATGAAGCCGGTTTTTCAATATAATCCCAGGCGCCGCTCCGGATCGCCAGTTCCGCGCCGTCCGCGTCGCCGTAACCGGTCATGATGATGACTTCCGGCGATGACGGGACATTCTGAAATTCAGTCAGCGAGGCAATGCCGTTCCCATCGGGAAGGCGCACATCGAGCATCACCACGTCAAATTCCTTGATCGTGGAGAGATAAAGCCCCTTATTCAGGGTCAGTGCGGTGCTCACATTATGACCCATTTTCTGGACGATTTTCTTCAACACTTCAACGGTCGTTTCGTTATCGTCCACAATCAATACTTCAGCCATCCTGGTTCACCATACATGCAAGTTTTCTGGCGGATTAGAAAAATTTAAACCTGTGAACATTACTAGACGCAACAATCATAATATATATCCTTAGAGATAACTTCTCCCTCCCACATATCGCGTGCGGTAATATGCACTGGAGAGGAAATCCCTGCGAATGGTCTTTCCTGTTCCCGGGGCGTGGATAAATTGATCTCCACCCACGAAGATGCCCACGTGAGAAATTTTACCGTTTCCCCGGGTGTGAAAGAAAATCAGGTCACCCGGTTGCAGTTCTTCACGTTCGACGGGCAATCCGATCTCAAATTGATCGCCCGAATGACGGGGTAAATCGAGACCGTTCAGCTGATAAACCGTCATGGTCAGGCCGCTGCAATCAAAACCCGTGTCCACGGAATTGCCGCCCCAGAGATAAGGAACCCCGATAAACGTTTCCGCCGTCTTAACAAGTTCGCCTCTTAAGAACGATGTACCGTACTTGTCTTGATTTGCAACTGCGTAGGCATCGGGACTGACGATGTAAAACTCATCGATCATGCCTGTTGCCTGAAGTCTCTCCGCCCTCAGTCTGGCCGCTTCCCGGGTCGGATAGTTGCCGAACCGGACTTTATAGAGATCCCGGTGGCTCACATAGTAAATGGCGTTCAAGCCGCGGCTTCGTAATCCATCGGCCAACCGGGCCGCATTTTCCACCTTGGCGAAAGCCCCCACCTGGATGGTATATCCCATGCGGGGTAGTTCCCGGTGTGCTTTGACCGCCGGAGGTGATGTCGGTACCGTCCCTTTTCCCGCACAGGCTAACAGGATGAGAATTAAAAGTAAAGTTGTTCCTTGGAGCAATATCTTTCGATATGTCGAATGGGATATCATGGGTCTCTCACTGGGGATGCCAGCGGTCAAGTACCATCCGGCGGGCTTCTTCTTCCGTCGTCAGTTCTCCTTCCAGTTGCGCCGTTTCCAAGGCATCAAGAATTTCCTGAAACAGGGGGCCCGGACGGAATCCCATCGCCTTCAGATCATGGCCGGTCAGCAACCGGGGTGGGGGGTAGTTCCCGGTGTGCTTTGACCGCCGGAGGTGATGTCGGTACCGTCCCTTTTCCCGCACAGGCTAACAGGATGAGAATTAAAAGTAAAGTTGTTCCTTGGAGCAATATCTTTCGATATGTCGAATGGGATATCATGGGTCTCTCACTGGGGATGCCAGCGGTCAAGTACCATCCGGCGGGCTTCTTCTTCCGTCGTCAGTTCTCCTTCCAGTTGCGCCGTTTCCAAGGCATCAAGAATTTCCTGAAACAGGGGGCCCGGACGGAATCCCATCGCCTTCAGATCATGGCCGGTCAGCAACCGGGGTGGATGGAGTGCTTCCCGGGACAAAACTGACAACTGATCCCGGCAAAAAAGATAAGCATCGAGCATACCAAAGCTCCCCAGGCAATCCAGGCGGTGCAGCTCCAAGTGAAGATCGAAATCCGGCATGCGGAGAAAACGCTTCAGACGATGGCACCGCATCTCCTTGACAGACATGAATACCATGTGCTGGCGGATGAGGGCAAGAACAGACTCCATATCCGCGGTGGAGAATTTTAATCGGTTAAGTATCTTCTCGGCGATTTCCGCGCTTCTTTGGGCGTGGCCGTAAAAATGGACGCCCCGGTCGTCTGTGGAACGTGTTTCCGCCTTTCCGACGTCGTGCAATAAAACGGCCCAAGCCAGTCGCTGATCTTTTTCGACGCCGAATCCCCCTGAAAAGAAATCCAGCATACGCAGCACATGCGACCAGACATCCCCCTCGGGGTGATATTGATGCGGTTGCATGACCCCTTGCAAAGCGGTGACCTCCGGCAGGATTTCCTGCAGCAAACCCGACTGCTCAAGCAGTTCCATCCCCCGCCGGGCATGACCCCGGAGGAGGATTTTGTTCAATTCTTCACGGATACGTTCAGCGCTGATGCGGCCGATGGCGGCGGCATGAGCCCGGATGGCGGAAAAGACAGGGGGATCGAGGTCGAAATCGAGGTTGACGGCGAACCGAACGGCTCTTAGCATGCGGAGATGATCCTCGGCAAACCGCTCTTCCGGAAAGCCGATGGTGCGGATCAGGCGATTTTTTATATCTTTTTTACCGCCGACATAATCTACGACGACCTCCGTTTCGGGGTCCATGAGAAGACCGTTCACGGTAAAATCGCGGCGCTGCACATCTTCCTCGGCGCTGCCGAAGCTGACCTCAGAGGGTCTCCGCCCGTCCGCATAGCCTCCTTCCCGGCGATAGGTGGCCACCTCAAAGGCATGATCCGCCTCAATCACCAGAATAATTCCAAAGGCCAGACCGATGGGAACGGTCTTGGAAAACAAGGCCTGTACATGCTCGGGCCGGGCGGAGGTCACGATATCAAAATCCTCGGGTTCCGTCCCTAAAAGCAAATCCCGAACACAGCCCCCGACAAGAAATCCTTCGTAACCCGCTTCTTTCAGGCGCCGGATAATCTGGGTCGCCGTCTCGCGAGGAGGCGGCTGATGACTGGACATCGGTTCCGTCAAAGGGCTTTTTCCCCGTATGTTTCAAACTTTAGCACATCAATGATATCTTAACATACCGAACCCGCTGTGGAGAGAGGTGTGTCAAAGATGTCGAGCCCGGCGTATCGATTAGAACATCCGGTGGCTGTCCCGTTTACCCAATTTAATGGCACACAATTCTCCACACATGGTGCAACCCTCTTCCTTGGCTGCCTCGCTTTTCTCAAGCCACGCTGCAGTCCGGACAGGATCGATGGACAAGTCGATCTGCCCCTGCCAATTGAATTCCTTCCGGTAGCGGGCCATCTGGGCATCCTGTTCAAACGCCCCGGGCAATCCCTTGGCCAGATCGGCAATATGGGCCGCCAGTTTGGAGGCCATAATCCCTTCACGGACATCATCCAGATTGGGGAGGCGCAGATGCTCCGAAGGCGTCACATAGCACAGGAAGTCCGCCCCGGCAGCCCCGGCAATGGCTCCGCCGATGGCGGCCGTGATGTGATCATAGCCGGGAGCAATATCTGTTGGTAAGGGACCCAGGACATAGAAAGGGGCGCCATGACAAAGTCTTTTTTGAAGGAGCATATTCGCCTCAATTTGTCCGATAGGCACGTGACCCGGTCCTTCAATCATGACCTGGACACCGTGCTGACGGGCCTTTTCGGTCAGTTCTCCCAGCAAAAGCAGTTCCTGGACCTGCCCTCGGTCCGTTGCATCGGCAATACAACCCGGGCGCAAACCGTCCCCAAGACTTAAAACCATGTCATAGCGATAGGCAATGTCCAAAAGGCGGTCATATTCTTCATAAAGCGGATTTTCACAGTCATTATAGTCAATCCAGCGGGCGAGAATCGAACCACCCCGGCTGACGATCCCCAGCAGACGGCCTTCTTCCACAATACAACCGATGCTTCTTTTGGTCACTCCGCAATGGACGGTAATGAAATCGACGCCGTTTTCTCCGTGTTCTTCAATGGCCCGAAAGAGGTCATCACCGGTCATTTCGACGATGGAACGCCCTTCCGCCAGGGTATCGGCAGCGGCCTGGTAAATGGGCACGGTTCCCACCACCAGGGGCGAAGCAGCCATCACAGCCCGTCGAATGCAGCGGATATCACCGCCCGTCGATAAATCCATCACCGCGTCGGCGCCGGCTTCGACACAAATCCGCACCTTTTCCAATTCAAAAGCGATATCATGGTGATCTTGGGATGTCCCGATATTGGCGTTGATCTTCGTCTTCAACCCTCGTCCGATGGCGACCGGGACGCACCCCTGGTGTTTCCGGTTTCTGACCACCACAATCGTCCCGTCCTCAACACCCTTCCGGATGTATTCGGGACTGACCTTCTCCACGTCGGCACAATGCTGCATTTCTTCCGAAACGATGCCTTTTCGTGCCATGTCCAACTGTGTCATAAACATCCTCCAACAGATCCGGGATCTGTATCTTCGTGCCTCTACGAGTATTATACAAAATCTTTATTGCGACCAAAAGCCCTGAGGCTTTACAGGGCGCCCCACTTCCTGGCTACGGGGGCGAGATGGTTCGTCGGGCCGTGACCCGACCCGAGGGGAAAGGCATAGCGAATTGCCTCCGTAATGTAGTCTTTTGCCTGCGTCACCGCTTCCAAAATATTCTTCCCCTGGGCAATCCCTGTCGCCAGGGCAGCCGAAAAGGTGCATCCCGTACCATGGGTATTCGGTGTGTCGATCCGCTCCGCCATGAACTCCTGAAAGTTCGCGCCATCATAAAAGATATCGAGAGCCGCCCCCTCCAGATGCCCCCCTTTGACAAGGACATGCCGGGCGCCCAGCGCGAAAATCCGCCTGGCCGCTTCTTTCATATCGTCATGCGTTTTAATGGGCATCGCCGCCAGCACTTCCGCCTCGGGAATGTTCGGCGTAATCACAAAAGCCAGGGGGATCAGTTCTGTTTTCAGGAGGGTCATTACATCTCCCCGAATCAAAAGAGCCCCGCCTTTGGCCACCATGACCGGGTCCACAACCAGTTTTGCGATGCGATATTCACGTATCTTATCGATCACAACCCGCAGGATATCCTCTTGAGCCAGCATCCCCGTCTTGGCGGCGTCAACCCCGATATCCGTCAGCACGGCATCAAACTGCCTGGCCACAAATTCCGGCGGCACATCGAAAATGCCGTGCACCCCCATGGTATTCTGAGCCGTCAGCGCCGTAATGACACTCATCCCGAACCCCCCCAGCACGGTAATCGTTTTCAGGTCCGCCTGAATACCCGCGCCGCCCCCGGAGTCGGACCCGGCAATTGTCAAAACCCGGGCAGGTTTCATGATTCACCACCTCCTATTTTGGGCTTCTCATCCGGCCGAGATTTAATCACCAGCAGGTAACCGGACGTCATGGATATGGTCCCCCTGTGCGCCAGTAAGCGATTGCTGATGCCATAGGGTTTCCCGATTGCCATCGTCGCCTGCTGCAAAGGAAACTCAAATCCCTCAAGGGTGATGCCGCATACTTCTGTTGTTAGGGGAAAGAGGGAAACGATGTCTTCCGGATTTCCTGTAATTTCTGAGTCTCCAGATAAGACAAACATTTCCGTCGCGGCATCGACGATCCTTGTTTTGATCCCCTTCCGGGCGGCCATGACCAGGAGGGAAATGTTGGCCAACGTGTGGTCGATTCTTCCGCCCAAGGCGCCGTAAATCTCAATTTCCAAGGGTTTTAACTCCAGGGCATACCGGAGGGCCAGTTCTGTGTCCGTTTCATCCTTACGCACCGGGTACTCCAGAATTCGGCAGCCCGATTTCCGAAGGTTACCCAGGACTTCCGATGACAGGGAATCCATATCGCCGATGATCGTCCGGGGCATCATACCCAGCGCCAGCACATGACGCGCCCCGCCGTCCGCGCAGATCACCTCCGCGGGATTTGCCTCCAAAATCCTCTGTCGCAGAAAAAGGATATCCGTCAGCGGTCCACCGGCGACAATGAAAACGATGTTTCGGCCTGCTGCCCGCCCGGATCTACGACCCTGAATCATGATCAGCACCCCTGATTCATGCCATCAACAAAAAAGGCCACTCCCGACATCCGGAACATGGCCTTTGTAGTACCAAATCAATGTATCTTGCCACTCCCTACGCTGGCATTACCCAGATCAGGTTCGAAGGGTATTATCTCAGCCAAATCGGCACCCCTTTTACGAAACAACAGTAAATTCAGAGAACCCGTCTCGGGCGGAGACCTAACACAGTGAGTCTCTAATGTAAAGCAAAAACCTCCTGGGCATTACCGGTCGTTGCCTCCTCGACTTCCAGGAGGGAAATACCTTTGATTTCGGCAATCTTTTTAACAACTTGGACGACATAAGCCGGTTCATTCCGCTTACCTCGGTATGTCTGGGGCGCCAGAAAGGGACAATCCGTTTCAACCAGCAGATCACTCAGGGGAACCCGCTTCACGACATCGCGAAGCTCTTCAGCCTTGGGATAAGTGACCGTTCCCGGTATAGAGATAAAAAAACCCAGATCGAGACACTGACGGGCCAGATTGTAATCACCGGAAAAACAATGAATGATACCTCGATTGCGGCCTTTCCACCCCTTCAGCATATCCACGGTTTCCCGATGCGCCTGGCGATCGTGAATGATTACAGGCAGATCAAGGCTCTGAGCAAAATCCAGTTGTTCTCCAAAACACCGGATCTGCATTTCCCGTGGCGCATAATTCCGGAAAAAATCCAGCCCGATTTCCCCATAAGCCACGACCTTTTCCCGCCGGGCAAGGGCGCCCAATTGGTCGTAGGTGTCTTGACCAATCTCCTTTACATCGTGAGGATGGATACCGACAGCAGCATAGACTCCATCGAATTGTTCCGCAAGTGCAACCGCCCGGCGGCAATCGGCAAGATTGATTCCCACCGTAATGATCCGGCTGACACCGGCTTCCCGGGCTCTGGCGATGACCTGTTCCCGGTCTTCGTCAAAATCCTCCATCTCCAGGTGGGCATGTGAATCGACTAACATTTTCATGACTCCTTGAGGTGACGATCCGACCTCCGGATCACCCCCCAGGGTAAGGTTCCGCACAATTTCATGATAAAGAACACCCCTTACCTAAGCCTGGATCATGGCTGTGACCTTTTTCACGTGCTGCACCGCTTCTTTGGCCATGCGGTCCAAAAGCTCCTGGCAGGAAGGAATATCCTGGATCAGTCCGATGGACTGACCGATCATCAGTGGTGCCCGATCGACATCGCCCGCATCCCAGGCCTGCTTGATTTTCTGACCGGAAAGAAGTGGAATGAGTTCCCGCAGACCGCCATGGCGCTGTTCCACATCCACGATATCCTGAATCAGCTTGCAGCGCAAAGCTCTTCCCTGAAAGCCAACCGTACGGCCAAAAATAGTCGTCTCGGATTCGCCCCGCCGAAGCAGTTCATGCTTGATATTCTCATGGACATCACATTCCCGTGTGGCAATAAAACGGGTGGCCATCATGACGCCCTGGGCACCCAGCACCAGGGCCGCCGCCATGGAACGACCGTTGGCGATACCGCCTGCGGTGATCACAGGCATCTCTATGGAATCAACCACCCGGGGCGTGAGCAGCATGGTGGTCACATCATCCTTCTGAGGATGGCCGCCGCCTTCAAACCCCACGGCATACACGCCGTCATAACCCACCTTCTGAGCATGCAGGGCATGTTTCACCGATCCCAACTTATGGAATATCTTGACGTTAGCCTTTTTCAGCATCTCAACGGTTTTCATCCCTGATGCGATATCCAGAGGCATCCCGGAAAACTCGATTCCCGCAACCTGCTCTTCGATACAAACCCGGATGAACTCGTCGTGCTGTGCCGTTGTGACTTTCAGAGACGGTAAACGGTAATACTCGCGAAACGAAGGTACAAAGGTTATATTGACCATAAATGGCTTATCCGTCAGTTTCCGAGTCTCATGGATGGCATTGCGGAATTCTTCTTCGGTTGAATAATTGCCCGCCGTGAGATTTCCCATGCCACCGGCATTGGAAATTGCGGCACAGAATTTGGGTTTACACAACCACATCATGGCTCCGCAGATGATGGGGTACTTGACACCAAACATTTCGGTTATCGCGGATTTGAACATGCCCAACCCTCCGTTTATGCCTTCTCGCACATATAACGTTTTTATTCTTCAGAAGGTCTTTGCCTATACCATAATCTCGAGAACTCCGGCAATCACTAATAGAAAGGGAATCGCCTGCCCTTGTATTCAAGAACCTTTTAAAATGCCAGCGCCTCCGGTGTTGAGCCGAAGGGCGCTGAAAAAAGGACAAATATGCCGTATTCGACTCTACCAGTGTCCCCGCGTCATTTCCTTCTGATGGTAATAAAGCTGGGGATTTTCCATGAAAGCCAGGGAATCCATCAGGCTGAGAAAATGTTCCGTCTCTTCATTTACCAAAAGCATATAAAACTTCTTTTCCATGGGATCCGTCGCGCCCGCCGCCAGCGACTGGTAATACTTGATCCCGTCTTCCTCAAACCCGGCCGCCGTTTTGATGGCCTCAATGTCATCGGCGGTTCCGGCTTCCTTATCCTTGCTTTTTACCAGTGCCTCGGCAAAGATATTGACCGGCACATCTCGGGCTTCGGAGGTCTCCTGCTTCGGCCAGTTACCTGAACTCTCGAGGGTTTTGTACAACTCATTGAATTTTCTTATATGAGACTCTTCGGCCCGGATCAGGAACTCGAACATCCAGCGACCGGTGTCGTTTTTAGTCTCCCGCAGACATTTTTCGTAGAATTTTTTTCCGTCCTCTTCCATTTTCAGTGCGCGTTTCAACGCATCCAATCTACTGTCACTCATCATATGCCTCCTTATTGTAAGTTTCGTTTGAAAACCTTTTCAGCCACAATGCCCGCTGAGGGAAACCCACCTTTATATGTCCAATATGGCATTCAATTTAGTTTTTTGACCATGATAAGTCAAGGGAAAGCTTTCCTTATTAAACCGGAAACCGCCTGAGACGCAGGGAGTTGGTCACCACGGAAACCGAACTCAAGGCCATGGCCGCTGCGGCAAATTCCGGGTTGAGAAGTATCCCCCAAAAGGGATATAGAACACCTGCCGCAATGGGAATCCCCACAATATTATAAATAAACGCCCAGAACAGGTTCTGGCGGATGACTTTCAAGGTATTCAGGGATAATCGGATTGCCGCAGGAACCATATCCAGATCATTCCGGATCAGTGTAATGTCGCTGGTTTCCATAGCCACATCGGTCCCGGCGCCTAAGGCAATGCCGATATCGGCTGCAGCAAGGGCCGGAGCATCGTTGATTCCATCTCCAACCATGGCCACCACCTGACCCTGTGCCTGAAGGCCTTGTATGGTCTTCGCTTTGTCACCGGGCAAAACACCGGCCATGATATGAGCTATACCCAGAGATCGGCCGACGGCCTGCGCGGTCGCCGGATGGTCTCCTGTAATCATCATGAGTTTCAGTCCCATCTGTTTGAGCGACTTGACCGCCGACAACGCGGATTCCCGCGGCTGATCGGCAAAAGATACAATCCCCAGCATCCTGTCAGACAATGCCACAAAAACACAGGTCTCCCCTCGTTCGGAGCGGGCATCGACTTCGCGCTCCAGGCCTTGGAGGGAAATGTTCATCTCCTCCATCAGTCTCAGATTTCCCACAAGACAGATTTTTCCATCGATGACGGCTTTTGCGCCCTTCCCGGAGACGGCCTCAAAATTTCCCAGGGGCTGCGGCGTTAAGCCCCGGGCGCGCCCCGCACGAACGACCGCCTGCGCCAAAGGGTGTTCTGACACGGCTTCCACAGAAAGGGCGATTTGCAGGATATCCTCCGCAGCAGTATCTGCGGCCGGCACGATATCCTGAACGACGGGCTCCCCCCGGGTCAACGTCCCGGTTTTATCAAAAACCACCGTTGTCAGATGATGGACCTTTTCCAGGGTTTCACCACCCTTGATCAGAATCCCCCGCTCAGCTCCAATTCCGGTTCCCACCATCACCGCCGTAGGCGTGGCCAATCCCAGCGCACAGGGACAGGCAATGACGACAACGGAGACGAAATTCAAAAGCGCGCGGCTGAAGGCGGCGTTCGGGACAAGAAAATACCAGACAAGGAAAGTTATCAAGGCCACGACAAAAACGACGGGCACAAATATGGAAGCAATTCGGTCCGCCAGACGCTGGACCGGGGCCTTCGAGCCCTGGGCCTCCTGGACGAGATGGACGATCTGTCCAAAAACCGTATCGGCTCCGATTCCCGTCGTCCGGAACTGAAAGCTCCCGGTTTTGTTCAATGTTGCCGCAAACACCTTGCTCCCCACGTTTTTTTCCACGGGGACGCTTTCTCCGGTCAACATGGATTCATCAACGGAAGATTCACCGGCGGTGACCACACCATCCGTGGGAATTTGTTCTCCCGGACGGATGAGAATCAGGTCTCCTGTAACCAGCTTTTCCACAGGGACGTCTTTATCCTCGCCATCAATGATCACCCTGGCAAATTTTGGTCTTAAATCCATAAGCTTCCGGATGGCCTGGGATGTCCGCCCCTTCGCTTTGGCCTCCAGGAGGCGTCCCAGGAGAATCAGGGTAATGATCATGGCCGCCCCGTCGTAATAGACATAGGGGACTAAATCAGCCTGGGTAAATAACCCTGGGAAAAGCGTCGCGGCCGTGGAGTAGCCATAGGCCGACAGGGCGCCCACAGCCACCAGGGTATTCATGTCGCTCGTTTTCTGACGGGCCGCTTTGTAAGCTCCGACTAAAAACCGCTCCCCGACCCAGAAGACGACCGGCGTCGTCAGGATAAAAAGCGTGTAAAGCACCGCAGAGCGGGGAAACGCATTGAGGAAAGGAAACCAGTGCTGCATGGAGCCCAGGAAAATGATGACGCTCAGCACCGCCCCTACGGCCACCCGTCTCTTCAAATCCCGGACTTCCTGCTCCCTGGCCCGCGATATCGGATCGTCCCCCATGTCATCTGGAATGCCCAGATATTCGTAGCCGGCGTCGGTTATCACGCGCCGGACCGCTTCCAGACCACCCCACATTTGGGAATCATACGTTAAGGATGCTCGCGCCGTGGCCAGATTCACATTCACGTCCCGAACACCCGGCACCGCAAGAATGGCCTGCTCGACGCGGCGGACACAGGCGGCACAGGTCATTCCCCCCACGGATACGGTGAGCTTTTGCCGGTCTTCGCGGTCCGATTCTTCCACCATCCGAACGTTATAGCCAATCTCCGCCACGGCCTTGGCCAGTCGATCGGAATCCGTTATCGTCGGATCATAAACCACGGTCGCCCGTTCCGTAACCAAATTAACGGTCGCTTCCCTGACCCCGGGTTGGTTGCCCAATCCTTGCTCAAGGCGGTGAACACACGCGGCACAATTCAGTCCCCCGACATGGAAAACCGCTTTACTCGGCGACGTCATAACCCGCCTTTCGGATCGCGGCGGCTGCAGCCGCCATATCGACAGGCGCCGCTTCCTCAAAAGTTGCCCGGCCCGTTGCCAAATCCACCTTGACATCCGTCACGCCCGCCACACTGTTCAGCGCTTTGGTCACAGCCATTACGCAATGCTGACATGACATCCCTTTGATCATCATGCTCTTCATCATGACCTCCTTGATTCATTTTTTTTGAATTTATTCAATCTTCCTGTCTTAGAGGAACTATTTCATCGAAAAAGGCATTGAAATGAGCGCGTTGTGTTGTTATGATCTCTCCGTCTTTACCATGTCGAATATAATCATGAGGATTGGAATTGTATAGAGGAATTTCGCTGGAGAAAATAACCGACTGGATCGTCTGTCTTAAAAATCACATCAGAGTGATTCTGCAATGATCATCCGCTGCTGGGGCGCCAGAGGATCCATTCCCGTCAGCGGCAGGGAATATCTCCGCTACGGAGGAGATACAACCTGCGTTGAAGTCCGCTCAAAAAACGGTGATATTATTATCATCGACGCAGGCTCAGGTATCCGAAGACTCGGCCAGCGCCTGATCGCCGAACGCAACCAAGACATCACCTTGATCCTGACGCACGCCCATTGGGACCACGTGATGGGATTTCCCTTTTTCAAACCGCTCTATTTCAAAACAACCCGGATGAACATATACGGATGCCCCAACACGCGGAAGTCAACCAAGGATATGCTGGCCGGCATCATGGCGCCGCCGCATTTTCCTGTTCACGTGGACGATGTCCGGGCGCAGATTGATTTCCACGAATTCACCAACACTCGTTTTTCCGTCAATTCGGTTACGATTGACCGTATCCCCCTCAGCCATCCCAATCAGGGCGTGGGATACCGTCTGACTGAAGAGGGAAAATCCTTCGTTTTTCTCACGGACAATGAACTCACCTATCGACATAGGGGAGGACACGATTACAACGCTTACCTCGAGTTTTCCCGGAATGCGGACCTGCTGGTTCACGACGCCGAATATACGGAAACGGACTATAGGAAAACGAAGGCCTGGGGACACTCGGTTTACAAGGATGCGCTGAGGCTGGCTTTGGAGGCGAATGCCCGCCGCTTCGGCCTGTTCCATCATAACCAGGATCGACCGGATCGGGGAATCGACCGCATGGTCCAGGCATGTCACCGCATCATCTCTGGACAGAACCGCGTTCTTGAGTGCTTTGCGGTCCGCCAGGATATGGAAATCTCTCTGTGAAATCCATTCGGTCGTTTTTCAGTCCCTTCTGCGATGACGCCTCACCTCCCCGGTCAAACATCGTTTCTGTCTTTCCTTTCCCGCCATGCTTTTTTCCACAAAAATTTCTTTCCCCGTAAAGGGGTCCTTCTCCGTGTAGTACATGACACTGGAGTAGGTCAAAGGAAGAGGTGTGAAAATCTGAACCTGTTCCGGATGGATGTTCAACTCCCGATGGACAAAAGATCGCAGGATTTCCATATCGTGCTCCCGGCATCCCGGATGGGCAGCAATGAAATAGTAGGTTAAAAACTGCTTTTTCCGGCTCTTTCGGTTTAGCTGATCGAAAATGTTTTTGAAATCGATCAGTTGCCATCCCGCCGGTTTTTTCATCAGGTTGAGGATGTGTTCCACCGTGTGCTCCGGGGCCACCTTCAACTGCCCCGATATGTGATGGTCGATGATCTCTTCAAGGTAAGCCGGACCGTTCTGACCGTCGTACAGAAGCAGATCGTAACGCAACCCGGAGGCGACAAAGACCTTCTTCACACCCGAAATACGCCTTAATTTCGAAAGCAACAACCTCTGTCGGCCATGATTGACGGGTAACCGATTGCAAACCTTTGGAAAAAGACACCGCTTGCGGCGGCAGCTACCCTTCTCCAACTTTCTTGAACACTCAAATCCGTACATGTTTGCCGTCGGACCGCCGACGTCACTGATGTATCCCTTGAATTTCGGATGCACGACCAAACGTCTCGCCTCATCCAGAATGGACGCTTCGCTCCGCCACTGTACAATCCGCCCCTGGTGGACGGCGATGGAGCAGAAACTGCACTCTCCATAGCAGCCACGATGCGTCAAGATAGAAAATTGAATCGTTTCCAGCGCCTTGACCTGTCCCTGCTTCCCATAAAAGGGATGAACGTCATTCATGAACGGCAGGGCATGCACGGCATCCAGTTCCTCCTGCCTCAGAGGCAAAGCCGGCGGATTCTGAACCAGGAAACGGCTGTCCTGTCGTTGCAAAAGGCCTTTGACGGTAACAGGATCGCTATGCTCGTAAAAGAGTTGAAACATCCGGATGAAGGCGTCTTTGTCTGAAGACACGGTCTCAAAAGGAGGCAGCTCCAGGTAATCCGTCCTTTTCTCCTTGGACAGATAGCAGAGCCCACGGATGTTGTGGGGATCGCTACGGGTTCTTAACGCCGCGGCAAGTTCCAAAATGCTCTGATCGGCCATGCCGTAGAGGAGGTAATCCGCCGGTGCGTCACAGAGGATCGACCGGCGCACCCGGTCAGTCCAGTAATCGTAGTGCGCAATTCTCCGGAGACTGGCCTCCACGCCGCCCAAGACAATCGACGCCCTCTCGCCCGGCAGTGAACGGATCAAATTTGTGTAGGTAATAACCGCCCGGTCGGGGCGCTTAACATTGCGGCCGCCGGGAGTAAAATCATCGCGGTTCCGTTTTTTTTTGTCGCCGTGTAATTGGCAACCATGGAATCCAGGCAGCCGCCGGTGACACCCCAGAAAAGGGCAGGTTTTCCCAGACGACCGATGTCTTGTGGATTTCTGATATCCGGTTGTGCGATCATCCCCACCCGGTATCCGGCACTGATAAGAATTTGGCCGATAACGGCAACGCCCACAAAGGGACTGTCGATATAGGCGTCTCCTGTCACCAGGATGATATCCGCTTCTTCCCAGCCCCGCTCTTTCATCTCTTTCAGCGTTGTGGGAAGAAACATGGACGAACCGGCCTTTCTCCGTCTTTCTGCTTTTCAGGGTCGCCGCCTCTCCTGATGAGACGCGTGAAGCCCACTACCTTACCAGTTTAGCCGTGATGGTGGCCACATGGCGTCCCTGGTAGCGCGCCCCGGCCAGTTCAGGCTCATTCGGCGTCCGCTCACCCGAGCTGCCCGCAATAGTCGAAGCCCCATAGGGAGAACAACCCGCCACGATATCCGTCCGGGTCTGTTCTGTAAAGGTGTAAGGCAGGCCGACGATAATCATGCCTTGGTGCAGAAGGGTCGTGTGAACGCTGAGGATTGTCGATTCCTGGCCGCCGTGCTGCGTGCCGGAGCTTGTGAAAACGCTCCCCACCTTGCCGACCAGAGCCCCTTTCGCCCAGAGGCCGCCGGTCCCGTCCAGGAACTGCCGCATCTGTCCGCACATGTTGCCGAACCGGGTCGGGGTGCCGAAGATAATCGCGTCCGGTTCCGTCAGTTCTTCCACCGCACAGACCGGTACATGCGCGAATGCTTTTTGTGCTTCGAAGGCGCCGATTTTCTTGAGCAAATCATCAGAAAGCGTTTCCGGAACACGCCTTAGGGAAACCTCGGCGCCGGGTATTTCTTTTGCTCCGGAAACCACTGCCTCGGCCATCTGATAGATGTGACCATAGGCGGAATAAAAAACGACCAGAATCTTCATTTCCTTAAACCTCCTCTGTTTTCGAGTGTTTTCGGTGTTTGTAAGAAGCCCGGTTAATATTCTCTTAGGGACCCGGTATAATCCCGGCGGCCATCGCCCCCGTAATCACAGCAATCAGCGCCAGAACCGCAACGGTTCGCCCCAAACTGCGGTGAACGAGCCGCATGCGTTTTTTGTTCACGACCCGGGTCTGGGCAAAACCTGCAGTCAGGGTTCCCATCATGAGGACGATCGCGGCCCCTCCCATCCAGGTGTGGGGAACAGCAAAATGGGCTCCCCCTGCGGAATAGACCATCAAGACCGCTGCAATCCCTCCTGCCCCGAAAAAAATTGTTGCCAGGACGCCCAGCGTTTTATGGAGGCGAAACCACCATTTCTTTTTTCGGAAATACCGTACCGTAACAACCCCGGCAGCCAAAAGGAGAAAACCCAAGGGCATCAAAAAAAGATGTACATAGTAAAAGAATTCCATTGAATTCACCTTCCAGGTCTCCGGTCCAGCCCCACTCTGTGCCGTTACGGATTGGCCACGGCCGGAATGGTCAGGCTCTCCGTGCGGGACCCATACATATTGCAGGTGACGGTCACCACAAATGTGTCACCCGGTTGAGCGGTAACTTCGTATTCATAAGTAAACTCCTTACCCGGCTGGCTTTGATAAGGGTAAGTCGCCACAGGCTTTTTGTTTTTCTCAACAGCAACGGTCTTGATGTAATGCCAACTCGGTGCGGGTGATGAGTGCAGAATCTTTACCTTTAGGATTTTCGCCTTCGTGTCATAGCTCAAGCTAACTTCTTTGGGTGGATGGGCCGTGGCCATTCCGGGTAAGATCATCCCGAGAAGGAACACAAGCGCCAGAGACCACATCATGCGCCGGGACCACCAACATTTAACCCTGTAGAGATCTGCAAACGGATCCTCTTTGTACACGCCTCTCACATTAAACATTTTTAAACCTCCCTGCAGACTGATTTGTTTATTTACGACGGATTAAATTAAGGTTGTCTGAAAAAAAACTTTTTATACGCCCCGAAAAGTTGTAATAAGTTACCTCAAATCAACCGCCATTACAATCATCAATTTCAGCGAGGTCATCCCCATGTCCGACGAATTCTACATGAAGCGAGCCCTTACGCTTGCCCGGAAGGGCACTGGCTGGGTCAGTCCCAACCCCATGGTGGGTGCGGTCATCGTCAAATATAATCGGATTATCGCCGAAGGCTGGCATCAGCGCTACGGAGAAGCCCACGCTGAAATCAACGCCATCCGGGCGGCCAAGGTTCCCCTGGAAGGCGCCACGCTTTATGTCACGCTGGAACCCTGCCATCATCATGGAAAAACCCCGCCCTGTATCGAAAGCGTCATCGCCGCCCAATTCGAGCGCGTCGTCATCGGTATGGTGGATCCCAATCCCCTTGTTGCCGGGAAAAGTATCAGCGCGATGAAAAACCACGGCATTTACGTCACCACAGGCGTGCTCGAAAAAGACTGCCGGGAACTGAACGAAACTTTCATCAAGTACATGGAAACGGGCAGGCCCTACGTAACGGTCAAGTTCGCCCAGACCCTGGACGGCCGGATCGCCACGGCAACAGGGCACTCCCAATGGATCAGCGGCGAAAAATCGCGCCGCTATGCCCATCAGTTGCGGAGCCTCCACGACGCCGTGCTGGTCGGAGCGGGGACGGTCCTGAAAGACGACCCGGAATTGACAGTCCGGCATGTCAAGGGCCGCAATCCCCTGCGGATCGTCATCGATCCGACCCTGGAGATCCCCCTGGATGCAAAAATGCTCCATGACCAAGACCAGGCCCGGACGTTGATCGTAGCCCGTCCGCAAGTCGCCCCCGCCAAACAAAAGCGCATTCAGGCCCTGGGCGTGGAAATACTCCCCTTCAACCAGAGTGAAGGCAATTTGTTTGACTTGAAAGCGCTTTTCACGATCCTGGCGCAGAAAAAAATCTCCTCCCTGCTGGTCGAAGGTGGGGCCGGCATGATCACCTCCGTATTCAGAGAAGGCTTGGCCGACCGGATCGTGGCCATCGTCGCCCCCAAGATCGTCGGAGATGGATTGAACACAGTGGGCAATCTGGGAATCACCGACATGAATCAGGCCTTAAAGCTGTCTTTTAAAAAGATTTCCCGCAGTGGTCCCGATGTAATCCTCGACGGAAGGGTAACGTAGCAGGTTAAAGGCATCAAGACTAAACCAAGGAATAGGACAATGAAAAGAACACATCAACACAGATCTGTTTACACGGTCAACAGCCGGATAACTTTGTGGATTTCCCTGATTCTGCTGGCATTATCGGTACCGGCCCAGGCCGCCGAACAACCGGTCGCACCGGTGGTCGTCATCCAGACCAATATGGGAAACATCGAAGTGGAACTAAATGCCGAAAAAGCGCCGAACACCGTCAAAAACTTCCTGCAGTATGTAAGCGACCATTTCTACGATGGAACGATTTTTCATCGCGTCATTTATGGCTTCATGATTCAGGGCGGCGGTTTCACCAAGGAGATGGAACAGAAGGCGACCCGGGAGCCCATCACCAGTGAAGCCAATAACGGCCTCAAAAACGAGCGGGGCACGATCGCCATGGCCAGAACCGGCAACCCGCATTCGGCGACGTGCCAGTTTTTCATCAATACCCGGGATAACTATCCCCTGAACCACACCGCCCCGACAACCCGAGGATATGGTTATACCGTCTTTGGTAAAGTCATAAGCGGCATGGATGTAGTGGATAAAATCGAGGCGGTCAGGACACAACCCAAGGGTTTCATGGATGACGTGCCTGACAGTCAGGTAATTATTGAAAAGATTTTCATAAAACCGATTTCTTGACCGGTTTCCCGAACTCTACCTGTATTCAGGGCTTGATGGCTTAAATAAAAACCTAACACTTTGATCGATTCCAGCGGACGATTCACCGCCGATCAGGACCATCTTTTTACTGAGCATCAAACTGACCTCCCACGACGACTTCGCATCGTTGCTTCGGAATCCCGCTAAAAAAGAAACGGGACATTCCGGAGAACGGCTTGTTGAAGCATGTCAAGTCCGTGCCAGTTAACAGATCTATGCAAAATACAGCCTTTCTCATGGACGAAACATTTGTTACCTTAAACAGCTCATGCCGTAGGCCTTTGGAATAAATGTAGTAAATATATTTTGAATTATGTAAAATCTGTAAAAATTCAGAGAGGAGGATTTATCATGTTTGCACCAAAGAATATTCTCGTTCCAACAGATTTTTCCAAATATTCAGATGCGGCGTTAAAGAGGGCTGTGGAGATTGCCGAACAGCACGGCTCTAGGATTTACCTCCTGCATGTCATTGCCGAGCACGTCCAGCAGTGTGCTGCGGATTATTGTCTCAGCACAGAAGTTGTCAAACAGCTTGAAAAGGGTAGCCTCAAGGCATCCAAAGACAAACTGAAAAAAGAAGTGGATGCGATTGTCAAAGCGAAGAAAATAAATGTTGTTTTTGATGTCAAAACCGGCAATCCCTCGGAAATCATCTTGAGTGAACAGAAAGCCAAGAAGATCGATTTGATCGTTATTGCGTCTCACGGAAAGACGGGCGTTTTGAAACAACTTATGGGCAGCGTTTCCAGTAAAGTTCTCAAGGGTGCCAAATGCGCGGTTATGCTCATTAAACCTTGATATTTCCGAATATTTTCCCATAAAGCCGCCTCACTTGTCTGAGGCGGCTTTTAAAATTCTGGAACTCAGGTGAACCAAGCTGTTTTTCTTAAAGTTTTTTGCCGCCGGATATGAACCGGTTGTTCCGGTAAAGGGCTCTATTTGATTGATTCTAAAAGATGTTTCGCCGCCGCGATGCCGTCCAGAGCGGAGCTGATGATGCCCC
Organism: uncultured Syntrophales bacterium; assembly: GCA_964494155.1. Lineage (GTDB taxonomy): Bacteria > Desulfobacterota > Syntrophia > Syntrophales > JAAYKM01 > JAAYKM01. Next base: position 69,326 of record CAZBQX010000002.1, on the reverse strand, counting down.
CCGCGTAGCCCGAGCCTTCCCCGCAGGGATAAATCCCCTCTATCCCAAGACATTGTCCGTTCTCGGCCCGTTTAATCCGAACCGGGGAGGAGGTGCGTGTCTCGACGCCGATCAGAACGGCCTCCCGGCAGATGAAACCGGGCATCTTCCGTTCAAAAAGTTGGAGTCCCGCTTTCATCGCCTCCGCCACAAACCGAGGGATAACGTCCCGGAGGGCGGCGGCTCGGACGCCGGGGCAAAAACTGGTCGATTGCGGGAGCACCCCTTCCCGGCTGGCCAGAAAGTCTCGCAACCCCTGTGCCGGGGCATGATAATTTCGGCCACCCAGGGCAAACGCCGCCGCCTCCCATTGCTTACGGAAAGCCAGCCCACCCAGAGGATCAGCCTTTTCCGCGGCAAAATCCTCCGTCCGCACCGTAACGACGACGGCGCTGTTGGCAAAAGGGCCGTCCCGGTGGGCATCGCTCATGCCGTTGGTAACAATTCGCCCCGCGTCGGCGCTGGAGCCGATCACCCGGCCGCCGGGACACATGCAGAAACTGTAGACACCCCGAGTCATCACCGGCACCTGGGCCGTCAACACATACTCCGCCGGTGGCAGGAGGGGATCGGTCCACCAGGATCCGTACTGGATGCGATTAATTAATTCTTGGGGATGCTCTACCCGCAACCCCATGGCGAAAGGTTTGGGTTCGAGCGCAATGCCGTGCTCCTGGAGCATCCGGTAGGTATCGTCGGCACTCTGTCCCGGAGCAAGAATCAAATGGTGAGTCTGAACCTCTTCTTCATCGTTGACGATGACGCCCTTCACTCTTCCTCGGTGCAGAACCAGCCCACTCATCCGGGCGTGAAACAGGATTTCACAACCCAGACCGGTAAGCTTTTTTCGTAAGTTGATCACAACTTTCCGCAGGTTGTCCGTTCCGACATGCGGTTTGGCATCGGTCAGAATGGCCGACGGCGCCCCCATTTCCGCCAGTACGCCCTTCACCCAGTCCGCCAGGGGGTTTTTCGCCCGGCTGGTCAGTTTCCCGTCGGAAAAGGTGCCGGCTCCACCCTCCCCGAACTGGACGTTGTTCTCCCGGCTGAAAATCCCTTTTTCCCAGAAAAGGTTCACGGCCTTGACCCGGCTGCCGACCTCCCCGCCTCGTTCGAGCAGGCGCACGGGAACCCCCTGCATAGCCAATGTCAGAGCGGCAAAGAGCCCGGCAGGGCCGCTTCCGATGATGACCGGCTGATATTCCAGCTTTTTCCGTCGTGTCCAGGACAAAGGTTTAATCGATTCGGGGGCTTTCGCCACCGTAACACCTTTAACGGTTCCCAGTAAAAGTCCCGTGTCGTCCGGAAGCTCAATCTCGATGGTGTAAACAAAACGAGGCGGCCGGTTACGCCGGGCATCAAGCGATTTTCGGACAACACGGAACTTTTGCCAAGCGTTCTCCGATATTTTTAGCGACTTGGCCGTTTCGATCTTTAACCTTTCTTCATCCTCTTGAAGCCCAAGGGAAAGACCCGTTACCTGGTAACGCATGACTGTCTTCGCTTTC
>CAZBQX010000002.1:24189-67679 GCA_964494155.1 uncultured Syntrophales bacterium | reverse complement strand
CGGCGATTGATATCATTTTCATCTCATTTTCCGGGCTGCAGACGGCATCGCTGATGTAAGCGATTTTCATGCCTTTGGTGATCAACACGAGCTTTTCGCACAGCTCTCCCAAGGTGAAACCCTGTTTCATAATCTGCCCGCTGTTTTCATCCCGCCACAAGGCTTTTATGGGTGTGGAAGGATCCGCATTCCTGGCAATCCCATCTTTCAATTCCATCAACCACCGTCCGGGTGGAATGGCCATTTTACGCAGCATATCCTTGCGGATGTTGATCCGGAACTTTTCTTCCAGGGCAAAGGCCAGGCTGGGAATGCGATGGTCCAGGATTTCCGTCCGTACCCGGTAAAAAGGGTGATCAACGAGCACCCCTCCCTTGATTATCCCGCATGCACCCTCTTCTCGCCGGAAAGCATTCCGACAGCAAAAACGGCAGGTTCGCTTTTCCTCACCCACAATCTCCGTCGCTTCCAGGTCGAAATCATTCTCGTAATTCTCCACCAGATTCCAGGTGTAACTGCCCAGCCGGTTTTCAACGTTACGGATAAAGCCCGTTGGACCGAAAAGCCGGATCGTTCGGTCCCGCCCCAGACAAACCCGGACCAGATGATCAAAACCGATAAAATGATCCATGTGGGTGTGGGAAACATAGATCTCCCGGACCTTGAGCAGATTGCGCGGCGATAGGGTGCGCAGATCACCCAGATCGAAGAGCAGGGCTTCCCGCCGGTATTTCAGCTCCACGAATACCCCCGGATCGTCGAAGGGATCGTTGATCAGCCTGGCATCAAACATGAAAACGCCTCCATTGAAAATAAAAATACCAGACATTCACTTTTTATTCCATGAGCGACAAGGCCCTCGAAAAATTTACATCTATGAAAAACAGGGTCGGCATAACTTGACCTTGACTTTCTCCGAACCTTGCAGGAAAAGAGGCAAGTATGAGAAAGGACTTGATTTATGACGATATCGGCGGAAAAAGAGCAGGCATTGTCGGCGCGCATGGAAAAACTCGGGGTCCGGGAAGAGCATCTCCGGGAAACTTTTGTCCGATCTTCCGGACCCGGCGGCCAGAAAGTCAACAAGACATCGACCTGCGTTCAACTGGTACATCTTCCGACAGGCCTGTCCGTCAAATGCCAGCAGGAACGATCCCAGACGCTCAACCGCTTTCTCGCCCGGCGTCTGCTTCTGGACCGGATTGAGCGGCTCCAAGAGGGCATCCTTCGTACGGAGAAAGAAAGAATCGAAAAGATGCGACGCCAGAAACGGAAACGCTCAAAACGGGCCAAAGAAAAGATGCTGGAAGACAAAAGGCAGGTATCCGAAAAGAAAACCCTGAGAGCCAGACCGCAGGTGGGTGATTTAGAATAAAAAAAAGGGGGAAGAAAGACTCTGATTGTCGCTTCCTTCCCCCTTTAATGATAACGGATCGCTTTTATCCGAGCAGCTTGATGATCGGATTCGCGTAAAGAATAACCAGAGAGATAACCAGCGCGTAAATCGCGATGGACTCAGTCATGGCCAAACCTACCATCATGGTCAGCATGATCTTGCCCTGAGCTTCTGGGTTTCTGCCCACTGCAACACTGCCGCCACTGGTCGCCTGCCCCATGCCCTGTCCGGCGCCGATTGCACCCAACCCCATCGCCAAACCCGCCGCGATGACACTGCATCCCAGTACGATCGCCTTGGTGTAATCGACCGCCGCACCCGGAGCTGCCTCTGCCGCTAAAGCCATGGTTGCTGATGCCAAAAATGCCACTACCGTCCAGAAACTGTACCTTAATACGTTTTTCATTCTTTTCCTCCTGTTTAATTTTTTTTGTTTTACCAGGTAAAATACCTTAAAAAAACTGATTTTTTCACCTCCTTCTGCTGATTTTCGCGTGCGGATACAATACCGATTCGGAAGTTCCCTCCCTTTTTAGCATTTCGTACCGAAGGCCACGGGAAATGTCAAGCAGAAATCAAGGGGGAAAAGATTTTTTCCACATGACTCCAATTGCCCATGGAAATCTTTGCGATTGCCCCGGCCGATTCATACCATCAATCGACTTGATTTTATTTTGTCCCCGTAATAGGAAAAACTTAGATATTTGGTTTTTAAGGATATGATGTGGAACTGACCGACCGTGATAAGAAGATCATCCGCTTCCTCCAGCACGACATGCCCCTGGTGTCCCGCCCCTTTGCATCCTTGGAGAAAACGGACAATATCCCGGAAAGCGAAGTTTTGACAACGCTTACGCACTGGCAAAAAGAGGGGATTATACGCAAAATGTCCGCCCTGATTCGCCATCGGGAAGCGGGTTTCACCCGTAATGCCATGATCATCTGGGCCGTACCGGACGAACGTTGTCCGGATGTGGGCAACCGCTTGGCCGCTTTCCCGGAGGTCACCCATTGTTATCAACGAAGCCCGTTGTTCGAAGGGAAATACAATCTTTTCACCATGATTCACCTGAAAGACGGTCCCCTCGATAAACTTTTGGAAACCATGTCGACTGCTGTTTCCATCACGGACTATGTTGTTCTGGAAAGCTTGGCGGAACTGAAAAAAACCAGCATGGAGTATTTTTAATATGCCGAATAAATCTGAACGCCTGGTTCAGGAAGCCCGGGAGGTTATTGCCGGGGGTGTCAACAGTCCCGTCCGTGCTTTCAAGGCCGTTCAATCTTTGCCGCGTTTCATTGACCGCGCATCGGGATCGAAGATCTACGATGTCGACGGCAATGAATATATCGACTATGTGCTGTCCTGGGGGCCCATGATTCTCGGCCACAGCCACCCACGGGTCGTCGAAGCCATTCGGGCGGCCGCCGAACGGGGGACCAGTTACGGCGCCCCAACGGAAGCGGAAACGGCCATGGGGATCCTGATCAAAGAGGCCTTCCCCGCGATCGAACGGATCAGAATGGTTAGTTCGGGTACGGAAGCGACCATGAGCGCAATTCGTCTGGCCCGGGGATTTACGGGTAAAGACAAGATCATCAAGTTTGACGGGTGCTACCACGGCCATGCTGATTCACTCCTTGTCCAAGCCGGCTCAGGGGTTCTCACCCTGGGGATACCCGGCAGTCCCGGCGTACCGGCGGCCCTTGCCACATTGACCCTGTCTCTGCCCTTCAACAAGCCGGAAACCTTCGCGGAAGCGATTGAAAAATATGGCCAAGACGTCGCCTGCGTCATCATTGAACCCGTTCCGGGCAACATGGGGGTGATCCTTCCGGAACCGGGTTTTCTGGAATGCGTTCGGAATCTGACCCAGCAACACGGAATTATTTTAATATTCGATGAAGTCATTACGGGTTTCCGGCTGACTTACGGCGGCTGCCAGACTTTAAAAGGAATCCGGCCCGATCTGACCTGCCTGGGGAAAATTATCGGCGGAGGACTTCCCGTCGGCGCCTTCGGGGGCAGAAAAGATATCATGGACTGCCTGGCCCCAACCGGTCCGGTTTACCAGGCCGGTACCCTGTCCGGGAATCCCCTGGCCATGGCAGCGGGATGCGCCACCCTGAACATGCTCAAGGACATGAGCGTGAAATACGATTCTCTGAATGCACAAACGGAGGCGTTTTGCCGGAACATCCGCCGTCTTTTTGAGCAAAAAGGTCTCCCCGTCACGATCAATCAGGCCGGTTCCATGTTTACCCTCTTTTTCTCCGCCGGACCGGTCACCGATCTGGCGTCAGCCCAACGTTCCGACGGCGCCTTTTTCGTCCGGTTTTTCGAAGCCATGATGAAGCGGGGTATCTATCTCGCCCCATCAGCCTTCGAAGCCTCCTTTCTCTCATTTGCCCATACGACTCCAGATATAACTAAAACAGTTGAAATCATTAACGATGTATTGAGGGATCTATGACTTTGCCAATCCATAAAAAAAGAATCACGGTGACGGGCGGCAAGGGTTTTCTCGGTCGGCACCTGCTTGATCAACTCCGGCAACATCACTGTGAACAGCTCACCGTCGCGGATTTACCGGAGTATAACCTGGTCGATCGCGATCATATTGCCAGGATGTATGATGAAACAAAACCGGATATCGTCATCCATCTGGCGGCCAAAGTCGGCGGGATCGGATTCAATCAGGAAAACCCGGCGACCCTTTTCTATGAGAACCTGATGATGGGCACGCAGCTTCTGCACGAAGGATGGGTCCGGCGGATCGATAAATTTGTCGCCATCGGTACGATCTGCGCCTATCCCAAATTCACGCCCGTACCCTTCCGGGAAGAGGACCTCTGGATCGGCTACCCGGAAGAGACAAATGCCCCGTATGGATTGGCCAAAAAGATGATGCTGGTCCAATCCCAATCCTACCGGGCGCAGTACGGTTTCAACTCGATTTTCCTGCTGCCGGCAAACCTCTACGGCCCGGGGGACAATTTTGATCCCCGCTCATCACATGTGATTCCCGCCCTGATTGAGAAGTGCGTTCGGGCCATCCGGGAAGGGCAGAATGAAATCACGGTTTGGGGAACCGGGCAGGCTACCCGGGAGTTCCTCTACGTCAAAGACGCCGCCCGAGCCATTGCGACCGCCGCCGAACGCTACGACAAAAGCGAGCCGGTCAATATCGGCACCAACAGTGAGATTGCCATCGCCGATCTCGTTGCGCTCATTGTGGAGCTGACCGGTTTTAGAGGCCGGGTCCTCTGGGATCAGACCAGACCGGACGGGCAACCCCGTCGGGCCGTTGATCCGGGAAGAGCGTTCCGGGAATTCGGCTTTAGCGCCGATACTTCTTTACGGGAGGGTTTACGCGAAACGATCGACTGGTATGTGAAGCATTCCGGGACGGTCTGAGTCCTGTACGGAGATCATCGTACCGGGGGTAACCCTTTGTGTCCGGTGAGGAATTTTTGTTTGACTTGACCCTTTTTTCGTGTTATTAGCCCCACGCCAATGGATAAGGATGCAAAGAAATCTCTTGTGCAGATGACCTACGCCAGCACCGTAGGCATCTTTATGGTCATTGTGATCTTTGGTGGCATTTATCTGGGCAGCTACCTGGATCGCAAGTTCGGAACCACCCCTTACTTCACCATTGTTCTGCTTATTCTGGGTGTGTTTGCCGGATTCCGGAATGTTTATCTTTTAATTAAGAAAATCAAGGATGATACGCCCTTCATTAAGGGTATAAAAAGTGAACCTCATAGAAAAAGACCCCCTCCAGCGAAAAATTGAGATCTTTAATTGGATCCTGTTGGGGATATTTCTTCTTCTCAGCCTCCTTTTCATGTCTTCCCGCTTTGCTCTGGGTGTATTTCTGGGCGGTCTGATCAGTATCATCAACTTTTACTGGCTTTACAAGAACATGAAGGATGTCTTCGCCCGTATCAGTGGTTCCGCGAAATCGGCGATGATGTTCAAATACTATATCCGGTTGGCTGTAACGGCCGTGGTACTTTTTTTCATTGTAACAAGCAATAAAGTAGACATTGTAGGGCTTCTGGTCGGTCTTTCCGTGGTGGTGATCAACCTGGTGCTGACCGCGATCATGACCCTGTCAAAAAAAAACTGCCTGGAGGAGGTTAAATAAAAGATGCACGCCCTGTCCTTTTTACAACTTGCGTTTCCCGGTATCCCGACCCATGTGGCCTATACATGGTTGATCATGCTGCTGCTGGCCCTGCTGTCGTTCCTGGCCACCCGCCGCCTGAGTCTTAATCCCGGGGGCACCCAGAACGTCATGGAAGTCATCATCGATGCCATGCACAAGCTGCTGCTCGACACGATGGGAGAACACGGCAAGAAGTTCTTTCCCCTCATCGCGACGATCGGCCTTTTCATCCTGACGTCAAATCTCATGGGACTCATTCCGGGCTTTGAGTCACCGACGGCAAATCTAAATACAAACCTCAGCATGGCCCTGGTCGTTTTTGTCCTGACCCATGTCGTTGGCGTGAAAATCCACGGCTGGAAGTACGTCAAACAGTTCATCGGTCCCAGCCCCTGGCTGGCCCCCCTGATTCTCCCCATCGAACTCGTCGGTCATCTGGCACGTCCCGTATCCCTGACCTTCCGTCTGTTCGGAAACATTGAAGGCGGTCACATCGTGCTGGGCGTTCTGCTTATTCTTGTTCCGCTTCTGGTACCCCTGCCGATTCTGGTGCTGAAACTCTTGATCTGTTTCATCCAGACCCTGGTTTTCATGCTTCTGTCCATGATGTACATAGCGGGCGCCATGGAAGAGCACCACTAATCGTTCAAATCATAGAACGTTCCGGAGACCGGTCCCTGCGACCGGTCTCTTTTTTTGTGCGGGTCGCGTGAGGCAGATTCATTTCCAGATTTACAAGATAACCCCTATCATTATGAGTCTTTGTCATCTCTGCCGGGGGTAAAATCCTGCTTTTCCCTGAATGTGATACCCAGGGTGGGAGGACATGGCTTCCCTTACATATTCTTAAACCAATCCATCAATCTGATTCATAATTTGTTATTGACATTCCTTTCGGAGCGTCTTACTCTTCATCGCACCTGCACGGGGGCTTCACTTTTCACCATGAAATAATAAATGTTTACGTTACCTTGAAAGGTGGTTTTGTCCCTCAAAACATCTGATTTCACGAGCAAAACGGCAGCAGTGGTTGTGGATGATGTAACTTCGGGTTTCAGGAGAGAGGTATGGATACAGTTCAGGCAAGATCCCAAAAAGATAAGACAATATACTGTCGACTGAAAGCAAGCATGTGGAAGACTTTGGCGCCGAATGCATCATTAAGCCTGAACAGGCTTCCATCCGCAAGCGGCATAAGTGATACGGACCTTCCGATGGCGGGACCTGAACACCGGACAACTTCGTGGTCTTGCCCTTTTACGGTGGCGGTATTCGCTCTGCACCTTTCTCTCTCGGCGTGATGCATGCCCTGCCCTGTAATCAATGGCAGAAAGAGATCGCGGAAGTTCCGGGGACATCCGTAATTGATCTGGAAACAATCGGCATCGTTCATAAATTTAGCAGACACACTTATTTCTTTTGATACAGAAGGCACATACCATGGAGACAAAGAAAGAAAAAATGTCAGGGTTTGACGGCGTTTTAAAAGAAGAACACAAGAGAATAAAAGCACGTCGCAACCTAAGCGGATATGAAGCAGGCGGTGATCCGGAGGCTGATGCAATCGGTCTTTCGCTTTCCGGCGGCGGAATCAGGTCTGCGGCGTTTAACCTGGGTATTCTTCAGGCATTAAATCGTTGCGAACTGTTTCAATACATTGACTATCTTTCTACCGTCTCCGGTGGAGGCTACATCGGCACATCTTTGACATGGTTCATGTCTCGATTGAATTGTAAAGCGTTTCCTTTTGACACCGTCAACCGCCAATCAAGTGAATTTGCTGACAAGGTACTTGCGCAGTTCCGTGCCAGGGGAAAATATCTTACACCGGGCGATGGTCTTACATGGTGGGCGCTCATTGCTACCGTCCTCACCGGAATTCTTGTTAACCTTTTCGTCTTATTGCCTATATTCTTCTGCACTTTGTGGATTCTCAGTCAGGAAATTCCTATTCCGTCGTTTTTTGCGGCCCTGCCTTTTACGCATTCCTTCAAGGTGGATGGCTTTGCAGCTTTATTTCTCACGGGATGCTTTTTTATTGCGCTTTTTGTACTGTCGGGTGTCTGCTTTTCGTTGACGACGCGATTTGATTTCTGTCGAAGATCCAATTTTCAACGAATGGTGAATAACTCTTTTGGGAAATTGCTCATCTTTGGGGTTCTTTTTATGGTGATAGGTAGCGTTCCGGCCATCGATGGATTTCTCATCACGCATCTGCCCAATTGGGTTCACGCCGCAATGTCGAGTATATCCCTAGCCGGAATTGTATCCCTTTGCTCCGGCCTTTTGGGCATAAAGAAGGGAAGCGACGTCAGAGGTATCCGGTCCATTTTGTTCTCCGTTGGTTTGAGCCTGCTGATTTACGGCCTATTTTTATGGTTTTATTACATAATCATCCAATGCAACTTTCCTGCATATATATATTTACTGGGGTTGTCAGGCTCTGTAATCATTGCGTTTCTGGCTGATATCAACCATGTTTCAATGCACAGATTTTATCGCAACCGGCTTATGGAAACATTTATGCCGTCAAGATTAAGAAACGCACACAATGAGGATGAGATCGTGAGCATCCCCGATAGGAGTGTATCTCCATCTAAAGATGCAACGGAAAAAGATTCCGATTTATGTTACCTCGCTCAAATTGGCCAAACCTCAGCCCCGTATCACATCATCAATGCCAATATGCAAACCGTGGGGTCGCGCCTGCCTAAGTTGCGGGAAAGAGGCGGAGACAACTTCATTTTCAGTCCGCTGTTTTGCGGCGCCGAATCCACCCGATATATCAGCACGGATCGGTATATCCGGGGTAAAGTAAACCTGGCCACAGCCATGGCGATATCCGGTGCGGCAGTTGATCCAAATACTTATGCCACGCGTTCAAGGCCCCTTACTTTTTTGATGACGCTGCTGAATGTCCGTCTAGGGTATTGGATAAGAAACCCGAAAGGCAACCTGCTTGGGAAAGTTCTTTGGTGTAATCCCTTCTGGTACACCATCTTTCTGGAGATGTTTGGACGGGGATTGAATGAGAAATGCAGCAGCATTCACCTTTCCGATGGCGGACATTTTGAAAATCTTGCCTTATACGAATTGATCAAGCGAAAATGCAAATACATCATTGTTTCCGACGCTTCGGCGGATCCAAATTATTTCTTTGATGACCTGGGTAAAGCTATTGAAAGGGTCTGGGTGGATTTCAAGGCTGAAATCAATCTGGATACCCGGCCGATGCATCCGATCAACAAAGAAAAGAAGATTTCACGAGAAGCCTGTGTCGTTGGCGATATTATCTATGAAGACGGTAAGATGGGGAAGCTTATTTATATCAACACCACACTTATCGCTGGTCTCCCGGAAAGTATTTATGCATATCAGAGAACCAATCCTTCTTTCCCGGATCAGGGTACTGGGGATCAATTTTTCGATGAACAACAGTTCGAGGCTTACCGGGAATTAGGAGAGAATGTAGGTGTACATTATTTCGAACAACTGACGAGTGCTTCAGGTTATCAAAATTTCCAGATGAAGCTGCCTCAGGTAACTGATGTGGGCAGTTCCGATGCATTATCATGAAACGTGCTTCCCAGTGAAATAGTAAAGGGCTGCATAGAAGCCCCCCAAAAAAGCTGGAACTGTCTCCTCTTCAAAGGTTAGCAAACCTTCGGTTTGCACCCGGCGTCGCAACAGCCCAGCTCAGCCGCGGCTGATTTCGCCGTTAGCAAAATCCCCACAAAAAAGCCCCCCGGAGGGAGAACCGCCGGGGGGCTTAATGATTCAAGCATTTAAATCTTCTTACAATTCAAGCTGTTCGAATTCCCAGCTCACCTGGGCGCTCAGGTAATCGGCACCGTTGGTATAACGGATCTCCGAATCAGCAATCTCCGCCGTCCGGAGCGTCCCTTTCCCGGCGGTCAATTCTGTAAACTGAGGACGGGTTGCCGCTTTCAGTTTCTCCGAAATCTCGGCTTCGGGAATTTTATCGAATATCGTCGGATAATTCGCCTTCAAGACTTCGGTGAAACGGTTCATGCGACGTTCACCGGACAAAAACGTTCCCGCTCGCTCGCCGGAAACCTTGAGCGGCAAAATCAGATCTGCCTTTTCCGCAGTCGGCGTCATGAATGCATCCGCCACAACAATGAAATCCGCTTTCCCCACGATCTCATTCGCCACCATCTCGTTGACGGCACAACCTGTTGGGTCTTCCGCCAGAATGAACAGACCTTTCCGGGCCGCCATCTCATCGATAAAGCCCATTTCCGCAAGGCCCTGAGCATTCGCGGTCAGCGGCAGTTCCAGGATCGGGCATTTCTTAAGGAGAGCCAGGTTGGCTGCCCACTGGGCTGCGGCGGCGCCGGCTTTACAGGAAACCACGATGACAGGATTCTTTGCCTTGCTCAAAGCCGCCGGCATGCTGTCATCCTCATCGCAGGCCTCAACCTTGAGGCCCTTGAACAAGGCTTTCACGTCTGCCGTCTTGATCGATTTGGATACCGTCTTACAAACACCCGCCAAGGTTGCTGCGATGGAGTCACTCACATCAAACTCGTCGAAGACAAAACCCAATTTATTCATAATTTCCCGACCGACACCGTAAAGCGTGGCACCCCTTGATTTGGCACCCCTGATCTTCACGCCTAATACGGTCATCATGTCGTCATCGTCGAACCCGACCGTCAGAATCATATCCGCGTTATCAACTGTATCATAGCTCCATGGCGACCCCATGACCCCAAAAGTTTTGGCGAGCACCTTTCCGGCCATCAGGGAGTCGGCGGAAAAGGATGTTTTGAGAGCTCCGCTCATATTCTTGTCGATGAACGCATCGATCTGGTTAAGTTCCTCCAGGCTCAGGCGACCGCCCGCATAAACCCCCCAGTCCTTGCCGGGTATCCGGCTGACGGCGCCCACGAGGATCTTGTGTGCTTCCGCCCAGGAAATGGGCTTCAGTATATCGTTATCTCGCTTCATGGGTTCCGTAATCCGGGGCAGATTATTGATGTAACGGGTACCGTAACGTCCGTACTTGCACAGGAGCCCCTGGTTCGGATCGCCATCCTGTCCTTTGACGGAAACCAGACGTCCGTTCACCGTTGCCAGGTTGAGATGACAACCGAATCCGCCGAAGGTGCAAACTCCGGGCAGTTCGACCGCGTCCTCCGGAACAGTTTTGATACCGGGGAACCGTTCATCGAGAGATCCCGTGGGGCAGTTCTGAACACAGGTCCCGCATGATTCACAATCCGTCTCCTGTAATGCAACACCGAACGAAGGCTGAACCGTCGTCACGTAACCGCGATCCACAAACCCCCAGGCCCCGACATGGCGCAGTTCGTCACAGGCCCGTACACAGGCCCCGCATAGAATGCACTTGTTCTGGTCTTTCATAATGAAAGGATGTCTCAAATCCGATTCGAATCGGACCTCCCCTTTCGTTTTCAGGGCTGTCGGTTCCGCACCGACCACTTTACCGATCTGGCGCAATTCGCAGTCATACTGGGAGAAGCAGCCACACTCAAGGCATCGCCCGGCTTCCCGACGTAATTCCCGCTCCGTGAACCCCAGTTCGCATTCGACGAAACTCTTGATACGCTTCTTCGGATCAAGCATGGGCATCTCGGCACGAGGTTCGGTAGGGAAGCGATTCTTCCATTCTTCTTCCAGGGCTTTCAGCGCCTTCAGGGATTTTCCGCGCTGCACCGAATAGACACCGGGGATAGGCGTCATTTCCTGACCTTTCAGGAAACGGTCGATCTGGGTGGCGGCGTTGCGTCCGTCGGCGATGCACTCGACGACCGTACAGGGCCCACGCATGGCATCCCCGCCCGCAAACACTTCGGGAATATCCGTCTGGAAAGTCGCCTCGTTGACCAGGAAGGTCGACCACTTCGTCGTGCGAACTTTGCAGTCGGCACCGATACAGGCGACATCCGGTTCCTGGCCGATGGCCATAATGATCGTATCCGCCTTGATCATGAACTCCGAACCTTTAATCACGACCGGACTGCGACGGCCCGATGCATCTGGTTCACCCAGTTCCATGCGGACCGACTCGATGGATTCCATTCTCTTTTTTCCGTGAATCTTGACGGGATTGGTCAGGAAATGAAACTGTACCCCTTCCTCTTCCGCATCATGAACTTCGATGGGATCAGCCGGCATTTCCGCACGGCTTCTCCGATAAACGATATAGCAGTTTTTCGCCCCCAGGCGCATTGACGTCCGGACGGCGTCGATGGCTGTATTCCCGCCGCCAACGACAACCACGGTCTCGCCCAGGTCAAACTTCTTGCCGAGTTTCACCTCCCGCAGGAAGTCGATGCCCTGATAAACTCCATCCAGTTCCTCGCCTGGAATCCCCATGGACTTGCTCACATGGGCGCCAATGGCCAGGAAGACCGCGTCAAACGATCGCCGCAGGCCGTCGATGGTGACATCCTTGCCCAATTCCGTGTTGTAGAGGAATTCCACACCCAGGGACTCGATTTCCGCGATTTCTGCATCCAGTTCCTTCTGGGGCAGCCGGTAATCGGGAATGCCGTACCGGGTCATGCCGCCCGCTTTCGGCAGCTTTTCGATGATCGTACACTGATGCCCCTGCTGAGCCAGATAATAGGCACAGGACATACCGGCCGGCCCGGCGCCGATAATGGCCACGGTCTTGCCGCTTGACGGGGCTACCGGGGGCGTGTAACGGGTACCCTTCTCGAAATTCTTATCCGAAATGAAGCGTTTGATGAACTTGATCGAAACCGTTTCATCCACCAGATTACGTCGGCACTCCTTCTGACAGGGCGCGGGGCAGACTCGCCCCAGAATACCGGGAAACGGCACCTTCTGTTTGATGAGCTTTTCCGCGTCGGTATATTCACCGTTGGCCGCCAGACCCACATAACCCTGGATATCGATGCCCGCCGGGCAGGTCAGGTTACAGGGGGCCACACAATCGGCAAAATGGTTGGAAAAGAGCAGTTCTATGTCGAGTTTTCGGAGCCCCTTGATCAGTTCGGTCTCCGTATTGACCACGATCCCGTCGAAAACGGGGGCCGCGCAGGCCACCACAGGATATCTTGCTTTATCCTGTTCAACGAGACAAATCCGGCAGCTGCCGAAAGGATCAATCTGCGCGCGCTCACAGAGAACGGGGATACCGATCCCGTTACGCTTGGCGACGTCGCGAATGGTTTCACCATGTTTTCCTTCGTATTCTTTACCGTTTATCGTTACTTTGATTGCCATAATTCCTCCTATTCGACCACAATTGCGTCGAACTTACATGCATCCTTGCAGAAGCCGCAGCGGGTGCATTTTTGATCGTCGATCTGGTGAACCTGCTTACGCTCACCGGACGCGGCGCCGACGGGACACGTCCTCGCACAGAGCGTACAGCCCGTACATTTGTCAGCCACCACCCGGTAGGTAATCAATGCCTTGCATTTTTTAGCCGGACATTTCTTTTCCCGGATATGGACTTCGTATTCATCGCGGAAGTAGCGCAGGGTTGTCAGGACCGGATTGGGTGCCGTCTGACCCAGGCCGCAAAGAGAACCTTTAATGATGGAATCACAGAGCTTCTGGAGCAGGGGGATGTCCTCTTCGGTTCCCTCCCCTGCCGTAATCCGCTCCAGAATTTCAAGCATCCGCTTCGTACCGACACGGCAGAAAGTGCATTTGCCACAGGATTCCTCAACAGTAAATGAGAGGAAATAGCGGGCAATATCGACCATGCAGGTATCCTGATCCATGAAAACCATGCCGCCCGAACCGACGATGGCCCCGGTGGCCATGATCTTCTCATAATCGATCGGCGTATCATGCAGATGCGCCGGGATACAGCCGCCCGAGGGACCACCCATCTGCACAGCTTTGCACTTGCCGTCGTTGATGATCCCACCGCCGATATCATTGACGATTTCATTGATCGTAATACCCATGGGGACTTCAATCATGCCGCCCCGCTTGATTTTACCGGCCAGGGCAAACACCTTGGTTCCCTTGGACATGTCGGTGCCGTATTTCGAAAAGGCCGCGCCACCCTCCCGGATGATGTAGGGGATGTTGGCATAGGTCTCGACATTGTTGTTGTTGGTGGGCTTTCCCCAGATACCATGCGTTGCCGGGAAAGGCGGACGGGTACGGGGCATACCGCGTTTACCTTCGATGGAGGCGATCAATGCCGTTTCTTCACCACAGACAAAGGCGCCGGCGCCTTCAATGACATGGAGGGTAAAATTGAACCCGGTGCCCAGAATGTTATTCCCCGAGTAGCCTTTGGCTTCCGCCTGCTTGATGGCCAGACGCAGCCGCTTTACCGCCAGGGGGTATTCCGCCCGGACATAGAAGAAACCGGCCTGAGCGCCTACCGCGTAAGCACCGATGGTCATGCCCTCGATGACGCCGTGTGGATCGCCTTCCAGAGTGGAACGGTCCATGAAAGCTCCGGGATCGCCCTCATCCCCGTTGCAGATCATGTATTTTTCCTCACCCGGTGCATCCTTCGCAAACTGCCACTTCATGCCGCAGGAAAACCCGGCACCGCCGCGTCCGCGCAAACCGGACGCCCGGACCTGATCGATCACCTGCTGGCGGTTCATGGTTTTCAGTACCTTTTCCAGAGCCTGATAACCACCGGCCGCAATATAATCTTCGATATTCTCGGGATCGATGACACCGATATTCTTGGTAGCCAGTTTGACCTGCTTTTCCTGGTAGGATAACTGTGCCGTGGAATGATCGGGATGAAGAATGATCCAATCGTCAATATGCCTACCCTTCTCCAGGGCTTCGATGAATTTTTCAACCTTGTCCGACGTCAGTCCGCCGTAGGTATAAATTTTACCATTTTCGATGACATCGACAATGGGTTCCAGATAGCACATGCCGTTGCAGCCCGTCTTTTTGATCTCGAAGTTGCTGTTGCCGTCGAGGAGGGCATGCAGTTTGTTCAGTGTTTCCTCTGCCCCTGCAGCAATGCCGCAGGAATTGTATCCGACACGGAGGGTTTTCATTGCACAACCTCCTTTTCCATCTTCTTGTACTCTTTGATCACTTTTCGAACCTTATCCGTAGAAAGCTTGCCGTAGACCTTTTCTCCGACCATGATCACCGGAGCGAGACTGCAGCAGCCAAGGCAGGCCACCGACTCGACGGTGAAGAGCATGTCCGGCGTAGTCTCTCCTGTTTTGAGTCCCAGTTCACCTTCAACGGCTTCGGTCAGGCCATCGGCATTCTGGACATGGCAGGCGGTACCGTGACAGACGCGTATCAGATGTTTCCCCACCGGCGTCAGACGGAACTGGGCGTAAAAGGTGACCACACCGTATATCCGCGCCGTGGGAACGCCCATGCTGCGGGCCACCCGTTCCAAGGCCTCTTTTTCCAGGTACCCTTTATGGGCCTGAACCTGCTGGAGCACTGTAATCAGAGTCCCCTTGTGACCCTTATAACGATTCAGCACTTCATCAACATAGCTTAAATCCGGTTGTTCCATTTTTTTAACTCCTTGCAAGAACAATACTTTACGTTTCCGTTCCCTACAACGGGGGAAAAAACCACCCCTGACCATGCACCCACCGATGAATGCACAGTCACTTCCATATCAGGGTGTTTTCTCGAAAACGCTTATTGAAAGATTTAACGGCATGTCACATGACCGCCATTGCCGGGAAGGATATCTGAATTCGGAACCACCCGGCATTCTTATGTAAAAAAGGCTATTCACCTATCATGACGGACAGTTACCTGTTTTTTCAATGAGGCGAATTCCTTACAACCGCGGCGACATATACTAAAAAGGGAGATGAAGGTCAAGGGGAAAAAGCCCGGCCCGGCGGATAAGCAACCCTATCTCGCCGGGCCGTAACTCACTTGATTCAAACGGATTTCTCGGACCTAGCCCAAACGCTCCGCCACGATCTCCGCAATATCCTTCACCATCACCTTATCCGCCGCCTTCTCGTCCTTCAGACCGTCCTCGAACATCGTCATACAGTACGGACACGCTACCCCGATCACCGAAGCATTTGTCTTCAACGCCTCCTTCGTCCGCTCCGCATAAATACGGCTGCCCAGGTTCTCCTCCAGCCACATCCGGCCGCCGCCCGCGCCGCAACAGAAGCTTTCGGCATGGTGCCGCGCCATCTCGACCGGCGATTTGCCTGCACATACCCGCGCAATGATTTCCCGCGGTTCTTTGTAAATGTTGTTGTACCGCCCCAGATAACAGGAATCGTGATAGGTAATGCTGCAATCCTCATGGGTTTTCAGCTTGATCACCCCACTCTGCAGCAGTTTGTGAATCAACTGAGAATGGTGCATCACTTCAAAATCAACACCGTACTGCTTATAATCATTTTTCAGGGTGCTGAAACAGTGGGGACAGTACGTAATGATCTTTTTAATTCCGTATTTTCTGAACATTTCGATATTGTCCTTCACCAGGATATCGAAGGCATATTCATTACCCAGCCGCCGCAGGGAATCACCGCAGCACTTTTCCTCATTACCGAGAACACCCCAGGAGAGCCGGGCCGCATTGAGAATCTTCCCGACCGCCTGCGTCACCATCCGGCCTCGCGGGTCGAAAGAACCTGAACAGCCCACATAGAACAGATACTCCACCTGGGCACCGTGAGAGAGAATCTTTATATCCCGATCCTGAACCCATTTATCACGCTCATTCGGTGCAATCCCCCAGGGATTGAAGCGCTGCTCCGAGTTTTCGAAAAAGGCAATCAGCTCTTCCGGAAAAGCCGCCTTTTCCATCACCAGGTGGCGGCGCAGACCGATCAGTTTCGGCACGTGCTCGATGAACACAGGACACTTCTGCATGCAGGCCCCGCATGTGGTACAAGCCCAGATCGCGTCCACCGCAATGCTCTCATCCCGGTTGTCGATCAACGCCACTGACATCTCCACCTTGTCCGACGCTTGGGCAATTGTATCATAGGGACGGGACGCCAAAATATCCCGGCCGTTCGCCAGCAGGTTCATTTTCCCCGCGTGAATCACCATACGCGGATTTAAGGGCTTCTGTGTGTTATGTGCCGGACACGCCGCCTGGCAGCGCCCACACTCCGTGCAGGACAGAAAATCCAAAAGGTCCTTCCACGTGTACTGCACGATCTTCGACACGCCGAATCGTTCACCGCGCCGGAAGATCATCCGTGGCACCGTATTCACAAACGACACGCTCCGAAAAAAGATATTCGGAATCGCCGTCAGGATATGCATATGCTTGCTGTAGGGAAGATAGTTCATGAAGAACAGCAAAACCAAAGCGTGAATCCACCAGAACACCCGCGCCGTCAAATGAGCGTCTTCCGGCGTCATCCCCTCGAAAAGCGGCGCCAGCAAAAACGACACCGGCATCGTCCAAGGGGCGATCTCTTTCTCGCCCAAGCGAATCTCACTCGCGTGATAACCGAAATAGGCAATCATCAACGCTGCAACCAGACCCAAGATCACAAAGGCGTCCACCGTCGGATCGATGTGGGCCGGTCTAAAAAACACCCGCCGGATCACTGCATTAGCCACGCATACCAGAACCACCACAGACATGACGTCCGCCATGAACAGCATTGCCCCGTACGGAATGTCGCCCAGAAACCAGAAGGAAAACCGCGGGAAAACCCCTGAAACCAGAAATTCCAGATTCATGAGCAAGAGGAACATGAAGCCCCAGAACAGAAGCAGGTGATTCACGCCGAACCCTTCGCTTACCACCCGGACCTGCGCGAAAGCATAGACCAGCATCCCGCGGAACCGGGACCACAACCGGTCAAACCGGTTCTCTCCTTCCCCGAGGCATATCATCGCAAACAAACGGTACAGGTTCCGGAAGAGAAAACCCACCGCCCCAACTGCAATAAACAAAAATAGTAAAGATTCTACAGGACTCAAGGGAACTCCTTTCTATCTCACCGATATTACTTTATAACCTCTCCACTTAACCCGCTCAACTGCTATGTATTCGCCGCCTGTCCGGAGCCCTTCTTCTTCTCCAGATCAAGCCAGAACAGGTTTGAAATATCCGATGAAACCGGATGGGCCCAACTCGTATGGAGTTTGTCGATCAACGCCGGAATAACCTCCAGAACGTCACCCACAATCCCCAGATGCGCCACCTCGAATATCGGGGCGTTTCGGTCCGTGTTGATGGCAATAATATAATCCGAATCCTGCATCCCAACCAGGTGCTGAATCGCCCCCGATATCCCGCAGGCAATGTAAAGCTTTGGCCGTACCGTCTTTCCCGTCTGCCCCACCTGACGCACATGGGGCATCCAGCCCGCATCCACCGCACTGCGCGATGAGCCCACCACGCCCCCCAAAATGTCCGCCAAGTCGTACAGCATCTTGAAGTTCTCCGCCGCTCGCATCCCTCGGCCACCGCTCACGATAATGTTCGCTGCTGCGATATCAATTGCCCCCTCCGTCTTCAGGGAGATGATCTCCAATACCGCACTGTTGATCTGATCCGCCGAAAGTCCGAACGGCTCTATTACCATCGGGCCCGTCAAGCCCGGTTTCAGATCCGGTTTCGGCATCACATGCGGACGGACCGACGCCATTTGGGGACGCGCCGTCTCCGTCAAAATCGTCGCCATAATGTTCCCGCCAAATGCCGGACGTGTCTGCTCCAGCAACCGCCGGGTCTTGTCGATCGCCAGACCCGTACAGTCTGCCGTCAAACCCGTTCCCAGTTCCGTCGCAATCGCTCCCGCCAGGTCGCGACCCAGACCCGTCGCACCGATCAGAACAATCTCCGGCTTATACTTCCGAATCAAACTCAGCGCCCCGTGCAGATACGTCTCCGTCCGGTAATGCTCCAGCAACATGTCGTCGATTGCATAAACCGTTTCCGCTCCGTATGCAAAGGCCTCATCCGCCATGTGCTTCACGTTCGAACCCAGCACAAACGCCGACAGAGGTACCTGAAGGTCGATCGCCAACGTCCGGCCGACACCCAGCAACTCCCACGATACCGAATGCGCCTTCCCCTCCGTCTGCTCAACGAAGACCCAGACCCCCCTCCACGCGTCCAACGGATACGGTCCCTTCTCAATCGCGACTACCGGCGTCTCGTCCACCTCTTCCTCCGCGGCGCCACCGGCCGTACCCTGCTTTGCCAGCTCATCCAGAATCGCCTGCTCCTCCGGCGTAAACACCATCTTCAACGCCTCCGCCGGACAGACCTTCACGCACTTCTGGCAACCGATACACTTGTCCGCCAGGATGATCGGCTCTTCCTTCTCGTTCATCTCGATGGCATCCACCTTACACGCCGTCTGGCAACGTGCACCGCAGGCGATACACTTCCCCGGTATCAGCTCTGCTTTCCCGCGGGGTTTCTTTACCTTTTTCTCCATTGTGTCTCCTAAGAAAGAAAAATATCCATCAGGGGCGCTGCCGCCCCGTTTCTTTCCCTACTTCTCCAGAGAGATGAAATCCCAATCCATCAGTTTCTTGAATACTGCGTCCACTGCGTTGCCCATTCTCTCCCCGACGCCTTCCACGATCTCACCCTTGTCCCGCTTTGGAGCAAAAATTCGCCTCACCTGGGTCGGCGATCCCTTCAAACCAATCTTGTTCACATCCAGCTTCAGCACATCATTCGTCCAGACCGGCACCTTCGCCTCAATCGCATCCAGCCGTCCCGGTACCGTCGGATAACGCGGAACATTCGCCTCCCGCACAATCGTCATTAACGCCGGCATCCGCGACTCCACGATCTCGTGCATCTCCTCCAGTGCACGGCGCACCACGATGATCCGCTTCTCTTTGTGGATCTCCAATACCCGGTCCACCAAAGTCAACTGCGAATACTTCAACCGGCACGCAATCCCCGGACCTACTTGGGCCGTGTCTCCGTCGATCGTCTGCTTCCCGCATAACACGATGTCCACCGGGTCTTGCTTGTCCAATTTCCGGATCGCCTCCGATAACACCAGGCTCGTCGCCAACGTGTCCGCACCGCCAAATACCCGGTCGCTCAACAGAACCGCCTCGTCCACACCCAGGGACATCGCCTTCTTCAACACCGCGTCTGCCGCCGGGGGACCCATCGAGATCGCCGTAATGTGACCACCGTACTTCTCCTTCAACCGCAACGCCTCTTCCACCGCATGATTGTCGAACGGATTCGTGATGAACGGCACCCCCTCACGTACCAGGGTGTTCGTCACCGGGTCTATAACCACCTGTGTCGTATCAGGTACCATCTTCACACAAACGACGTAATGCATGATTCTCTCCCGCTACATCTGTTTTCGGATTTACAACAATGATGTTTTGCCTTCATATAAAACATCCAATAAATCAAGAATTTTTTAGGCAGTCTGCATGAATGAAAAAGCACATAGACGACAATCGGATCGTCATGAATGGGTTGCACACAAAACGGCTCCCTTATCAAACAAGCTTCATATTATGTTAAAATGGGAGTACACAAGACAATACTGGATTATTACCGTATAAATACCTGAATACAACCCGCATGTCATAGAATAAAAGAGGATTTAATCGAGAAAATCAGAACTGTCCCGGACCTGCTGTAAAATGTTTGTTTTTGATTCTAAAGTATGCTCGATATGAAACCAGATTTTTTCTTTTCCTTCACCGGTATGGCCGGAATAGGGAAAGATCGCTTCCGTCGGGAGGGCATTCAGGGATGACCGGATCTGTTTTAGCCGTAAGAACTGCTGATTGCGAGAGAGTTTATCGATCTTGGACAGAACGAGCATAACCGGTCGGTCGTACAGAGTCAGCCAGTCGATCAAGAGCCGCTCGTCGTCGCTGATGTCCCGGCGAATATCGGCAACCAAGACGACCAGACGCAGATTCCCCCGTTCCCGGAGGTAAGTCTCAATCATGGGACGCCAGGACGCCTTGACGGCGGCAGGTACTTTCGCATACCCATAACCCGGCAGATCGGCAAAGGAAAATGTTTTGTTGATCAAGAAAAACTGGATAAGCTGGGTCCGCCCGGGACTGGTACTGGCTTTGGCCAGGCGGTGGTAACCCGTTAAGGTATTGATGAGGGTGGATTTGCCGGAGTTGGATCGTCCGGCAAAGGCCACTTCAGGCAAGGTATCCGGTGCGTAATGAGCCGCTTTTGCGGCACTTTTAACAAATTCAGCGGAGGTCACTTTCATCTGAGAACCGGCCTTCTAATCTCTTTCGAAGGAAATCCCGTACTTTTCGAGCTTGCGTTCGAGGGTCGGTCTTGAAATGCCCAGGATTTCACAGATCTCTCCTTTATTTTTATGGCTGTTTTCCGCCAGAATCTTCTTGATATAAACCTCTTCCATCTGATCCAGGGTCATCGTTTTTTCAGAACGGGGAAGATCTTCAGCGTAAGCCTTTGAAGATGGCGTTTCCCGGGCATAATTTTCCATGAGGTCCGGAAAATCGCTTTTGCCGAGGATCTGCCCTTTGGCGACCACCACCGCCCGCACCAGCAGGTTTTCCAGTTCCCGGATATTACCGGGCCAGGAATATTGCATGAAGAGGTCCATCATCTCTTGAGAAACGCCCATCACCTTCTTATGGAGGTCCCGATTGATCTTCGCAAGCAGGTAATCCACAAGAGTCGGAATATCATCCCGTCTTTCCCTAAGCGGCGGGATAAAGATCGCCACGATGTTCAAACGATAGAAGAGATCATCCCTGAATTTTCCATCCTTGACCATGGCTTTGAGATCCTTATTGGTCGCCGCGATAATTCTTGCATTCACCTTAACACGATCCTTACCGCCGACCCTTTCGAACTCCATTTCCTGCAGGACACGAAGCAGTTTTGCCTGGAGATTCAAAGACATTTCACTGATTTCATCCAGAAAAACAGTCCCATAACGGGCCAACTCAAATTTACCAAGTTTCCGGTTGACCGCTCCCGTAAATGACCCCTTCTCATGTCCGAACAACTCCGACTCTAAAAGCGTTTCAACAATGGCCGAACAGTTGACGGCAATGTAGGGTTCATTGGGCGACGTATTGTGGTGGATGACCTTGGCAATGAGTTCCTTCCCTGTTCCGCTTTCGCCCTGGATTAAGACTGTCGTCCGGCTCTGGGAAACGACACCGATTATTTTGAAGATTTCCCGCATCTCACGACCCGATCCGATGATATCACCAACCTTAAAGCTGCGGGACGGCTCCATCAGCAACCCATCGATTTTCTTCTCCATTTCCTGGGTTTTGAGGGCCTTCTTGATGGCCATATCCAGTTCATCAATATGGATCGGTTTGTGAATATAGTCGAATGCGCCGCCTTTCATGGCATTAATCGTCGATTCCATATCATGGTGGGCCGTAATCATGATGACCTTGACATTTTCATTTTCTTCCCGCAGATCTTCCAAAACCATAAAACCGCTGATATCGGGGAGGCGAATATCCAGGATGACGACATCCGGATTGGTTTCGACGAACTTGTTTAAGCCGTCCGTTCCCGTATTAGCCGTATAGACCGAATAACCCTCTTCGGTTAAATACATCTCCAGCGTTTCGCAGATAGACAGGTCGTCGTCTATCACCAGGATCTTTATCATGGTTCTATGGCTCCGCTAATCGTCAATGCGTTTTGTCCTGACTTTATCACCCTCTTATACCAGGTTGGAAGCATGATCTTCCCCTTCCCTTTTCTTTCTTGTACAAGACAATCCTTATGAGCATCAATAATTCTCACTAACCGGCAGGGTGATTCTTACTTCCGTACCTTTCCCTTTTTCACTGATCACATCAATGGTCCCTTCATGCAGTTCAATAATCTTCTTTACCTGAGTCAGCCCCAGCCCTGTTCCGTACTGTTTTTTGGTAAAGAAGGGATTGAACAGGTGCACCATGTCTTCCTCGGCAATACCGGATCCGTCGTCCCCGATTTCAATCAGCGCCTCCCGGTGCTCCCGGCTTAACAGACGTGCGGAAATGGACAGGGTCCCACCCACCTCCATGGCGTCGATGGCGTTACGATACAAGTTGATTAAAGCCTGCTCCACCATAGCCGCATCAATGGCCAGGAGCGGAAATTCCGTATCATAGTTCGTTTTAACCTGAATCTGTTTTTCCTTAATGTACTGTTCGCAAAGTGACAGCGAGCGTTCCAAGATCCTCTGTAGATCGGCCATTTCCTTTTTCGGAGCCATCGGTTTGGCATAGATGAGCACATCATTGACCAGACTCTCCAGATGCTCAACCTCCTTCTGGGCGATTCTGAATCGTTTGAGATCATTGCCCTCGGGATTCATACGTTTTTCGAGAATTTGAAGACTCATCTTGATAGAAGACAGGGGATTTCTTACCTCATGGGCAATCCCGGCAGAAAGCTGACCGATCGCCGCCAGTTTCTGGCTCTCGTAAAACTTCTTTTCCAGATTTTTAAATTCCGTGATATCCCGCTGCACAAAGAGATACCGGTCCGTGCCTTTCACACGGGTCGGTGTAATCAAGAGATTGCGTTTGGTGCCATCTTTGGCCCGGGCCTCGATTTCGTAGGGTTGAAATACGCCTTTCTTCACGCCCATCCAGATCTGCATGGTCAGGTCCCTGTGTTCCGGTGCAACAAACTCCATAAAGTGCTTCCCTTTAAACTGGGGTGACACGAGATGAGCCCCCCGCTTCAGGTCGCCGCTTACATAGTTGACCATGCCGTCCGGATCCAGCTCATAAAGACGGTCCGGGGAACTGTCAATGATTGACTGCAAATAGGAATAGAGGGACTCGACCTCTTCCCGCAGGCGGATGTTTGCATCCAGCTCTTCTTGCAGGTTATATGCGTAGGCCTTGATCTTTTTGGACATGGATATTTCTTTGGATATATCCTGAAGCGTTTCGATCGCTTCGATGATTACACCTTTTTCATCATAGATGGGCGCCGCCAAAAAATAGAGATGCCTGGCCTTGCCCCCGAGGTTTTCAAAGAAATCCCTGCCCTCATATGCACCTTCGATTTTCTCCGATTTTCGGAGTTTTTTCTCCCTGTAATAGCGTTCCATTCCGGCCATGTCCTGATCAATGATCATGTCCGCAATCACAGGCCGCTTTTCCGCATAAAACGGCAGATAATGTCTGTCCGTCCCAATCATATCCCGGGCTTCGTATCCGGTCAGCTCCGTACAAGCCCGGTTCCAGAGGATGACCTGATGATCTTTATTAATAACGAACGTCGGAATGGGAAATCCTTCGATGATGCCTTCGATGGTTTTCTTTTCCCGCAGAAGCTTTTCCTGCCACTCACTGCGTTCGGTGATCCGTTTCAATTCCTCCCGGAGTTGCAGTTTCTTTCTGCTTTCATAAGTCATGTAGGAACCGGCAAACAGGATGACAACAATCAAACCGACTGTTCCCATCATGGTATTAATAAACGCCCGCCTGATAACAGAAATAATAGCGTCATAGGGAGACGTGACTGCCAGAAACCAAACACCGCGGCTTAAATGAATAGGCGCATAGGCCACAACGTATTTATCACCCGAACGGGCTTTACCCTGAAGGACGAATTCGCCGTAACCCGCCTGTTCTTTAAAAATTTTTTCCTTAAGGGAAAATTTACTCGGCCTTTTGTCCTGCTCAAGAACACTTATATCCCTGCCAGCTTCCGTATCCTTGGGGTGGACGAGGATTGTACCGTTCTGGTCGAGCATCCAGGTATCATGCAAAACCTGGTCATCGCCCTTCTTAAAGTACTCATCCGTCAGGGTCGACAGGGGAAGGGCCGCTAAAATGACACCGGAAAACTGGAAATCATCATTATATTTTGGTACACCAATGATGATGGATTTGACCATCTCCATTTTGCCCTGTTTATTGGCCAGCTCCAGCACAATCAAATCACTGATATACGGTTTTCCCGTTTGTTCGATCTCTTCAAAATACCGAAAATACTGGAACCCGTGCCCAAAAGGACCTTCAATCACCCCTTCGGGATAAACGGCCAAAACGTTGCCTTTTTCATCCAAGCGCGCAATAAACTTCACCTTGCCCTCCAGATCATTGAAAATGACCCGGATGCTTTTGATGGTATCGTCAGGACGGACTTTTTTTACCGTGGGAAGTTTCGATAGAATGACCAAGCGTCTTTCAATGTTCTGAAGCAGTTCCTCCATCCGTTCGGCTTTTTCCTGTGCGATGGCTGTCTGTTGCCGCCCGGACTGGCCGATCATGTCTTTCTCAATCTTATTGTGAATGGTGATCGCCAGAACCATGATCAGAAAGATGACCATCACCGTCGTGATCCAGATGGAGACGATCATGCGCAATCCATGTTTTTTTCTTGCGTAACTTTCAATCATGCTGAATCCAATTTGATATCACATCGATTGTCAGGACACAAAAAAGACCCCCTTTCCTCAACGTTTAAGAAAGAGGGCCCACGACATGCAATCCCCTGCGGGTGTCATAAAAAAAGACTTTCGGTGATCCTGCGCACCTCATCCCCTCTATGACTCATCCTGTTTTTTTTTCTCCCGATAATCTTTGATGGCAATGGCAACATAGACGCCGACCGCGCATCCCAGCGAAATGAGCAGTTTCGTCAAACCACTCTCAATCTGAAGTACCCTTTCACAGATCAACCACACGACAAGATAGGTAACTCCGGTCAGAATTTCCTGCATCGCAATGACCTCAGTGGAAAGCTTTGAGAATAGATGATTACCATGCCAACACAAGCGGAAACATGGAATGAATCCCGTCCCGTTATTTTAAATGGCTTTTCATCATTGGTAGCATACTACTTGGATAAGCGGAAAATTGTCAACGATAATATTCTTATTCCTAATGTCTTGCCTTCATTAATACCTCCATCATGTATTGATCGGCCGACTGAGAAAAATATGCGCTATCCAGTGGTGTGCACCTAAAAAATCTTTTTTTACTTTTCGTTCAATTTTAATTTCCCGTTTAATATATTATTAAAAAAATCTGCGTGATGATGCATTAAGAATATTTCATCTCGCCAGTTAATAAAGAATGATTGCCAAGGCTTATAAGCAATATTTTCATCATATCCAACCGTGGCATATCGATTGCAATTATCCCCGCCGAGTTTCAACTTTTCCCTTCATCAATGTGTTCATTTGTGCTAATGGGAGATCAGAAACTACATAGTTTACTTTCTAAGAAAGGAGAGAAAAAGATGTTAAGGAAAGTTTGGAAAGGGTTGTTCACTCTACTCACATCAGCAGCAGCATTGTTGGTCATGTCGCCGGCGGTTTTCGCGGCTGAGGCTCTTCCCACGGGCGAGTCGTATGTGAAGGTTTTGTTCGCGGTTGGAGCCATGGTCGGTGCGGGTCTGGCAATCGGTCTGGGCGCCATCGGAGCCGGTGCCGGTATCGGTAATGCAGCGAATGGGGCCTGCCAGGCTGTCGGTAGAAATCCCGGCGTGCAGGGCAAAATCATGACCGTCATGCTGGTCGGTATGGCCATGGCCGAATCCGTTGCGATTTACGCTTTGGTCGTCTCCCTTGTTCTGCTGTATGCAAACCCCTATAAGGTTCTGTTTGTTGGATAATAATAACACTTCAATTCTAACTATAGACAGTTAGGGGGAAAAGGGAATGTCAAATACCAAAAAAGATAAGCAGTTTTTCACAGTAGCAAGAGTCTTCTTCCTGCTTATCGTAATCCCCTTGTCACTGATGGCCATTCTTATTGCCAACGGCATTTTTAAATTAGGGGTTACAGTAAAGGAAAAGGCAGTTACGGCCCTGGACCCGAAATCCCAGGAAGGCATCAAGATCCTTGCTACGAACGTGGCAGATGAGGTTGCCGGATTTCTCATGGAAAGAAAGAAGGATCTTCTGATCGCGACGATTCTTCCTCAGACCGAGCAGTCCTATAAGCAGTTTGTAAACGAAAACAAAAAAGATATCTGGACGAAGGCGGATGGCAATATCGTCAAAGCTTCCGCCCTGCTCTATCCCGAAATGTCCCTGGTGGACAAAAACGGGATGGAACTGATTAAGATTGTCAATGGAGAAGCAGTTCCGAAAGATAAGCTAGTTAATGTCGCCAATCCGGCCAACACGACGTACAAAATCGAAGACTACTTCGCCAAGGCAAAGTCTCTGAGCAAAGGGGAGGTTTATGTCTCCAACGTCACAGGCATGTACGTCAGTCGGGCGGACTTTGACAAAGGTAAGCGCTTTGCCGGTGTGATTCGCTTCGCGACTCCTGTCTTTGACCAGAGCGGTTTTGCCGGCGTTTTGGAATTCGCTCTGGATGTAAAGCATCTGGCAGAATTCACGGACCATATCATCCCCACCCAGGCCGAACCGGTTTACGAAGCGGATACGGCAACGGGTAACTATGCCTATATGGTAGACAACCGGGGTTTTGTTATCTCCCACCCCAGCGATTATCATATTGCCGGACAGCGGGAAGACGGAACCCAGGTGCCGCCTCTGGAAGAGAAAACATCCGGTGAATTGAGCAAGAAGGGCGAAGAAGTTTTGAATCTGAACCTGCTTGGGTTCATGGACCCCAACCTTCCTCAGATCGCCGGTGAAGCAGCCCAGGGCCAGTCGGGGATGAAAATCTACAAATTCGGAGGCCGAACGAAGTTCGTGGCCTATGCGCCGATTAAATTCACAACGAAGGATTATCCTCTGCCGGGCGGTTTCGGTTGGATCGGCATGGGTATCGATGTGGACGCCTACAATGCCATGGCATTGAAAGCGGCGCAGACCATCGAGAAGGAAGCCAAGTCCTGGACCTCGACCATCATCCTGATCATGATCGTGTCCATGGTTCTTTTGTTCTTCATTCTCTATCTGCTTTCGCGGGGTATTTCCCGCTCGATCGCCTCGGAAGTGCCTGCCGGATCTCAGGGACCGGGTCACTATTACAGTGATGAGGACGAAGACGACAAGTAAGGTTTGATTTTAAGTTTTAGATTTTTCAAAGCCGGGAGTGAGTGAAAGCTCCCGGCTTTTTTTATTCATTGTCTATAAGTAACGTGTGAACAATTCGGACAATTCCCTTAACAGGTAATCAAAGGCATCGTCATTGACGTCATTGATAATGATCTCGCAAAAACCTATTCCGTATCATAGTTGAAAATGGAAACGGTTTCTGCAAACATCGGATCATCCATAAGCTTACGGGCAAATTTGACATATTTTGATACGATCGCCCGTATGGCGAACTGGAGGGCATAAGGTCGGATCGGTTTCTCGATCAGGCAGGTTATGTCCGAGGCAATGCACATGTTGACAATATCGTCGCTGGCATTACCGGTTATAATAATCGAATCGTCATAAGCCATCGGATACCGGTCGACAATGGCATCGAGAAATTCGAAACCCGTCTTGTTGCCCATGAAAACGTCCAGAATAAATATGGCCACACCCGTTCGCTGATTCCGGCAATAGGCAATCGCCTCATCCGCGTCCGTAAAAGACAGAACTTCACCCCAGGCATAGAACTGCTTGACGATTTCCGTAAGGACATCACAAATCCAAGATTCGTCGTCGACGATGATGACATCCAGGCTGTCCGACATGATTTCCCTCCACCCCACGGTTATTTTTTTGGAAAATGAAACATGGCCGCTTACAGACATAAGCGATTGCAGTATGGCACAAACATCATTTTTTTCAAATGTTTTGATGTCGGGGGAATATACTCAAAGCGGAATGATCAGAGCATTTCTATCGTATCCCCGAAATCAGAAAGGCCGGGGTCTATCATCCCGGCCTTTCTGATTTCAATGAATATGACAATCGCAATATGTTCTGCTACGATCTGTCCAGCTTTCTCTCCGTGTCTAAAATCTCCGCCGTGGTTTTCAATACCGTATCGGAATTGAGGGAGATGCTGGTGATTCCGTATTCGACAAGCAGCCTCGCCACTTCCGGATAATCGCTGGGGGCCTGGCCGCAAATACCGATCTTCTTGCCGATCTTTCGTGCTTTGCTGATGGCCATCTTGATAAGTTCCTGAACGGCCGGATCACGTTCATCAAAGATATGAGCGACTTCAGCGGAATCGCGATCAAGACCCAAGGTCAACTGGGTCAAGTCGTTGGACCCAATGGAAAAGCCGTCAAAAATCTTGCCGAATTCCTCCAACATAATGACATTACTTGGGATTTCCACCATCATGTAGATTTCAAGACCGTTTTGCCCCTGAACCAAACCTCGTTCGGACATGGTCTTGACGACCTTCCTGGCTTCGGTCAGCGTCCGGCAGAAGGGGATCATCAGTTTCACATTGGTTAGGCCCATGACATCCCGGACCCGCTTCATGGCGTCACACTCCATGGCGAAACCATCGCGGTAACGGTCATCGTAGTAACGGGAAGCGCCCCGGAAACCAATCATCGGATTTTCCTCGACCGGTTCAAAGAAGGACCCCCCCACCAAGTTATAATACTCGTTGCTTTTGAAATCGCTCATGCGGACGATCACATCATTGGGATAAAATGCCGCGCCGATTTTGGCCACCCCCTGGGCCAAACGGTCGATGAAGAATTCCTTCCTGTCTGTATATCCCCTTGTAATTTTTTCGATTTCTTCACGAACCGCCTCATCGGTTACCCGGTCGGACTGGATCAGGGCCATGGGATGGACACTGATGAAATGGCTGATGATAAATTCCAGTCTCGCCAAACCAATGCCGTCGTTGGGAATCGATGCCAGGGAAAAAGCATTTTCCGGATTGCCCACGTTCATCATGATCTTCGTAATGGGACGTTTCAGAGTCGTCACATTGACGCGGTTGACATCATATTTGAGAATACCTTCATAAACTTTCCCAATCTCGCCCTCGGCGCAGGAAACAGTTACTTCCTTGACATCTTTCAGCACCTGCGTACCGTTTTCCGTACCGACGATGCAGGGAACCCCAAGTTCGCGGCTGATAATGGCGGCGTGGCACGTCCGACCGCCCCGATTGGTCACAATGGCCGCAGCGATTTTCATAATCGGTTCCCAGTCAGGATCGGTCATTTCCGTCACGAGAACTTCACCAGCCTGGAAATTCTTGATCTCCTTCACCGATTCAATGACGTGAACCGGCCCGGCCCCGATACGGGCGCCTACACTGGTACCGACCAGAATGGGTTTTTTTTCTTCACGTAAGACGTAATTCTCGAGAACACTTCCATCTTTCTGGGATTGTACGGTCTCAGGTCTTGCCTGAAGGATGAAGAGTTCCTTGGTGAGACCGTCCTTTCCCCATTCGATATCCATAGGCTTGAAATAGCCTGCCTGCTGGGAATAGTGATCTTCAATGATGGTCGTCCACTGGGCCAGGCGGAGCACCTCATCGTCCGTCAGGCAGAATTGATGTCGATCCGACTCCGGTACGGGAATGATTTCCGTTGCCTTCGCCTTGCCGGGCTCGGAATAGACCATCTTGATTTCCTTGGTCCCCAGTTTCTTCTGGACGATGGACCGGAATCCTTTTCTCAGGGTCGGTTTAAAGACATAGAATTCATCGGGATTGACTATGCCCTGCACAATTGTTTCGCCAAGACCGTAAGAGCCGGTAATTAAGACGGCTTCTTTGAAACCTGATTCGGTATCGATGGAGAAAATAACGCCTGCAGAACCCTGATCGGAGCGAACCATCTTCTGGACACCGATAGAAAGGGCAATGGACAGGTGATCAAAACCCTTGTCCACCCGATAAGATATCGCCCGGTCCGTGAAGAGAGAAGCAAAGCACTTTTTACAGGCCTCGATGAGGGCTTCCTCGCCTCGTACATTCAAAAACGTTTCCTGCTGGCCGGCAAAACTGGCATCGGGCAAATCTTCCGCCGTGGCGGAACTTCGGACGGCCACATCCGTATTCTCGCCGTATTCTTCACAGAGGCGGGCATATCCCTTGAGGATCGCTTGATGAAGGTCATCGGGAAACTTGGCGTTGTAGATCAGAGCCCGGATTTGCTGACCTTTCACGCGCAGATTATCCATATCATGTGTATTCAGGTCCGCAAGAATTGCTTTAATCTCTTTTCCAATGCCTGCAGAATCCAGCAGATAGCGATAGGCGGCAGCCGTCACGGCGTAACCGTCGGGAACATTTACGCCCTTGGAAGCCAGTTCTCGTCGCATTTCACCCAGGGAGGCATTTTTCCCGCCCACCTGGGGAATATCTTTCAACTCTAATTCATCAAACCATAAAATTAGCTGATCGTTCATCGTCAGTTTCCTCCTGTTCTGGTTGCCATCGATTCGGTATGCGAATTGATGGCCCACGTCCTATCAGTTTTGCCCCCTGAAGTCAATTGGAATTATCTCGAAAGTAATGACATCAATAATGATTTATTCTTTGTATTTAGTATGTTACGATTTACAGGATTTCTCAAATAAACAGGCAGGGTGCCGGAGACCTCCACCACCGGCCCGTTCTGCACAAGTTGCGCCCCCCCCGTATCGAAACCATTTTCCTCGCCACCAACTGCCCATTCATAGAGCTTTTTTGCATCCTCCAGCACCGGCTCAAACGGCATTTCATAGACCCGTTTTTGCATCCCTTCGTCGAACACACCGATACAGCCATGAGAAGCCGGCCGGCCCGGCATGTCCCGAGCGTGAATCCAGTAGGCGATATCATCGGAACCGATATGAAAGCGAATGGCATAATCCATGGGATACTTGGACTTGCCGTCATCCGTGTCGTAAAGCGAGGATAAGTGTTGCCTGTCGCGGGCATCGACACGAAACATGCCCGTCGGCGTCTCATATTTCGGCTTTCCTGTGGCGGCGGGCATGGAAAATTTCAGTTTCCCGTATTCGTATGCCCCAATCCACTGTTCCGTTACATCGACCAGAATGTACTTCCGATACGGTTTGGCTTTTTCATATAAATCCGCAAGGGGTTTGTAATCAGAGATATCTTCCAGATTGAGGGGTACCTTGATCGTCATCCCCGGATAGGCGTGACGCCGGTCGACCCGATTAAATCGCGCCACCCAGACCCAACGGTCGCCGAACAGACGCTCCAGGTTTTCGTCGGGTAAAATGAAATGAGACCGCCAGGGAATTTTTTTCACGCTGGGATAGACGACCCGTCCCAGATCCTCCATGGCCGGATCATCCGGTAACGTTCCCGGGAGAGAAGTGCTACGAGGGTTATATAAAACAATGATGCTTAAAACGACGAACGCCAGGATTAAACGGATTGATCGATGCAACATGCTTATCTTTCAACAGGAAATTTTGTGACTGATACCATTTTCCCGCACCATACTCAACGGGTTTTTGGCATGCTTCCTCCGGCTCTTAAAAGGGTCATGCAATAGAAAAAACAAAGGGTTATGGCGTGTTCTCAATCTGGTTCGTAATATGAAAGAGCTGCTTCATTACCTCATCAAAGTAATCCGGCAGGTAGCGATTCCACAGTTTGATCGGTAATTCTCCCAGTTCGACCTGTCCGGATGTGGGAAAGGTAAAGAGGTATTCCATGAGATATTCAATGTTCTTCGCCAGATATCCGCGATACTGTTTCCCCTGACGCTGCTCGATGATCCGATCTTCGTGGATACAACGGCCGATTTCACTTTCCAGGTTTTCCTGGTAGTTGATGACGATGATCTCGAGATACACATCGTGTTCACCCGTCAGGACAAAGTCCCGAAAAGCCGCGCTTGCCCGGGGGCGAGAGAGACCTCTTTTCATCAGGATATTCAACATCCGTCCATCGGACAGATCCTCTGCAAGAAGCCTGTCGGGAGACGGCTCGATTCTTACGATCAGGTTGGTGGCGTTGTAGATTCCCTGGTGGCGTTCCTCCTCGACAACTTTGCAATGGTCCAGCCTGGTAAGGACATTCAGAAAGGCGGCATAGTCATCGTCTTCTACGATCACCTTCATCCCGGCCACATCGTTGATTTTCAGCAGCGGCATATCTTCCAGCGGCCCGGAACCGGCAAGCTTTTCGAGAATGCGATTTTCCGCTTTGAGGAATTCCTCGATCATCAGCTCCGGCGGCGTGACCAGTTGCACCCGGGATAAACCCAGGCGCCGGGCACGTTCATCGGCGAAAACCTCGGCTTGATGCTGAATGGAATGAAATATCTGATCGGTAATCACGCGGGCGCTCTTTTCCGCCAGACGCCGGATTCGTTTGATACGCGTCGACCCCAGATAGGATTCCCGGCCTTGATCACTTTTAAGAAACAGATTGGCTTGAAAAGGGGTTTCCCGATAATAACGTCCCGGTTGAGCTTGATACTCTCTGATCAGGGTTTCAATCCGGGCGTTCCGGTAGGGCGGATTGATTACGATCAGATCCTTCAATTCTCCCTTCCGGGTGATGGTTCTGTTCACCAGATCTGCCCCATGAAGCCTATGGAAAAGGCCAGCGGCGAAGTCATCCAAATAGCGGGAGACATACTCGTGGTTGAACAGGACCATACGGACCAGGTGATCCGGGTCGGACGCCGACGGTTTGTCGTACATCCACCGGCGGATGAGATCGCAAAGTTCGCGCCTGTGCAGGTAGCTGATAATCTCGATCATGTAAACTCCCTCATTACATCATGAATCGCCGGAGTAAAAACAAAAGGTCAATCAACTAGATCATGGACACCCCCTCTGTCAATGGTAAACCTTCCATGAAACGCCACAGGACGCCTGTTGATGACAACAAGACAAGTAACCGTAAGAATTAGCTTTCCCATGATTATGACTCATATAATAGTGCTTTATCGCAAAAAATGCTGAAAAAAGTATCTCTTCCTTCCCGCAACATGATCCCTCTTCCTGATCTCCGGAGACAAAAAAACAGCAGATCCCGATCTTCTCAAGGTTCTGCTGTCTTCATGGTATGCATATAAAAAATAGAACAAATCCAAGGAATGCCACCTTCGGCACATCCAGCGTATTTTAATTACGACTTAATTCCGGAATTGACTTTCCGGCTTCACGCCTTCGTTGAGAATGATGACCTCAACTCTCCTGTTCTGCTGCCGGCCCAGTGCGGTGTCGTTGCCGGCTACGGGATACCTTTTGCTGTATCCAACGGTGACAATGCGATCGGCGGCGACGCCGCGTTTGACCAGGGCGTTCTTCACCGCATCGGCCCGCTGTTCGGAAAGACCCTGGTTGTATGCTTCACTGCCGACGTTATCGGTATGTCCTTCCACCAGCAAATTCCGGTTCTGCTTTTCCTGAAGAAACACGGCGATTTTATCCATGCTGATCTGGGCGCTGGTGTTCAGATCGGACTTACCGGTGGCAAACAGCACATCACCAATCGTCAGAACGATGCCGCGTTCCGTCAATTGACCCTGCAATTGGGACAATTCCTTCATCAACTGGGCAAGTTCCTCCCGGGCTTTCTCGGCTTCTCTGGCTTTGGCATCGGCCTGGGCTTTCGCCAAAGCGGCTTCCTTCGCCTGGATGTCGGCCAGAATTCTTGCTCGCTCGACCTCACTGGTGGCCGTAGTCAACTGTTCCCGGGCCAGTTTCAGGGCCGCCGCTTTTTCGTCCAGATCCTGCTGGAGCATTTTCTGTTCGATCTGGCTCTTGCGCAATGCCACCTCCGCCTTTTCCCGACCCAGCTTGGCAACTTCATTACGTGTGACCGCGCCTTCCGCCAGGGCGACAGAGGTCTGCGCCTTGCGCTCCGCCATATAGGAAAGTCGGGCAATATCCTGGAAGAAAAGTTTCTTCTCCCGCGCATCGTATCCTTTGGAGGGATCAGCCGGATTGGGGGAATAAACCTTCGTCTTCACGTCTTCTGCACCCTTCAATGTCTTTTCCGCCTCAAGCAGGGTCTTATAAGCATACAATTCCACATTCGGATCGGCTTTGGCCTGAGCGACTGCCGCTTGTGCCTGTTCCAGACGATCCTTGGCAATCTGCTCACTGAGATCGGGCGCGCCGCAGCCCCAAAGTAATATTCCGGTTACCATGGTGGGAATCGCTAATTTAATTAAATGGCCTAAAATATCATGCGAAGTCATATCGGATCCTCCTTGTAAAGTGGATGGCTGTTTATTTTACGGGCGGCATCTTTGAGATTTCTTCGCGGATGGTTTCGATAGATTCGCGAAGCCTTATCGCATCTCCCTTGGCCTTTTCCGTCGGAGCCAATGCCCTTGCATAATCCGCATCCGCCATGGCCTCGTCCACAAGTTTATTGGCAGCAACCATGTCCCCGGCCTGCACCGCCGCCCTGGCCTCCGCGAGTTTGGCCTCCGCGGACCTAAGGGGCGCCGCCGCATACAATTCGGCGTCCAACGCCCTGGCGGCATTGATATTTTCCTCAAGCTTGGGAAAACGTGAACTGACCGTATCCGTTGTGGCACACCCGGTTGCCAGGCATAACCCGATTGCCGCCACCCCCGTTAAGACATACCGCGTAACCGTGTTTTTATACATGCTGAATCCTCCTTGTCATGATGAACCGCAGATTTTCCGGTATATTGTATAATCATCTGAAACCATCAACAGCTTACCCCAGCATAATCAATACACCGTCATTACCAATGATTTCTAACATGTTCAAAAATCGGCTGTCAATATGAGACACGTCGTTGTTTTTTCTGTCGGATACGCGCTCCAACAAGATTGAACAAGGCCACGAGGAAGACGTGCCATTTTTCCATTGACGGACAACCGGCTTCTTCCTATACTCACCTCCGAAACAAAAGATGTTTAGCAACTTATTGGGATGTGTTTACTAATGCTTCACTATAAGACATATGAAACCGCTGATACCCAGGCCCCCTGGGTGGTATTTGTCCACGGCGCCGGCGGCAGTTCGTCGATCTGGTTTCTCCAGATCAGGGCTTTCATGCGTCATTTCAACGTGCTCCTGATCGATTTGAGAGGCCATGGCGAATCCAGACATCTCGTCAACCTCAAGGAGGACTGTCATTATAATTTTGAGGATATTACACGCGACATCATTGAGGTTCTCGATACATTGAAAATAAAAAAAGCTCACTTTGTAGGGATTTCACTCGGCACGATCCTGATCCGCAATCTAAGCGAGATCGCATCCGAACGGGTCAGTTCGATGATCATGGGAGGGGCCATCATTCGGCTCAATATCCGGGCCAAGGTGCTGGTGGCGATCGGAAACGGGTTCAAGCGGTTTGTTCCTTATATGTGGCTGTATCGGTTCTTTGCCTGGATTATCATGCCCCGCGAGCGGCACAAGAAATCGCGGCTGCTGTTTGTCAACGAGGCGAAAAAGGTGGCCCAGAAGGAGTTCATGCGCTGGTTTCGGCTGACCTATGAGGTGACCCCTCTGCTGAAATACTTCAATGAAAAGGATACCGGTATTCCGACGCTATACCTCATGGGCGATGAAGACCACATGTTCCTGCCGGCTGTACGCCAGATTGTCAACCGGCATACCAACTCCTGGCTCGAGGTTATCGAAAACTCCGGTCATGTATGCAACGTCGATCAGCCGCGGAAATTCAACGCCTATGCCATTGCCTTCCTGAAACGCATGCACGCCGCCTCCATTGAAAAACACGACATCGGTATGCCACAGCTTGCCGTCTGTCCGTCATCCAGCTGGTGTGATTAATAATTTTCCATGAAAGCGATATTGGCAAGCCGTTATCCCCACTCAATCCGCCGTCCCATCCGCATCACATCCAGCCGGCAGTTCCTAAAGACCTTCCAATTTTTGATCGGGTTTGCCGCCCTGGTTCTGTTTGTCCCCACCTGCAGTTTTGGCCAAACCACGATTACCCTGGATGAACTTGCCGGGGTGATGGAGTCGGCCTGGCAGACCTGGCAGGGGGTCAAGGACTACACCTGCCTCTTTTATCGTCAGGAGTGGGTCGATGGACATCTGCGGGAAAAGGAAACCATTCTGGTCAAATTCCGTAAAACGCCACACTCGCTCTACATGAAGTGGATGGCGGACCCGCACCAGGGGCGCGAAACGCTGTTTGTGAGCGGCAGGAACAATAACAAGATCAAAGTCCATCAAGGCGGCCTGATGGGCAGCATCAACATCAATCTGAACCCGCTCGGCCGCATGGCCAAGAAAAGTTGTCGGCACACCGTTTTCGAAGCCGGCATCGGCCACACCATTGGCCTTCTCCGGGACGGTCTGCAACTGGCAAGGGTTCGAAAGAACGGGGTTTTCACAGATCTGGGCCGGAAAAACTACGAAGGATTCAATGTGCGCTGTTACCGTGCCGTGTTTCCGAAATCCGAGGCTAAACCCGACAACACGTATTGCGCCGTCCAAGGCAAATATTATGCGGCCGATACCACTGTCTGCATGGATGACCGCAACCACCTCCCGGTGGTCGTGGAAAACCGCAATGCGTCGGGTGAATTGATCGAGTATTATGTTAACAAAAACCTCAGACTCAACACCGGCCTGACCGACCTGGACTTCAGCCCGGATAATCCGGAATACCGGTTCTGACTCGCAAGTACGACCTCTTTAACACCAAGTTGATTTCCCTCAGCATAAAAAACATGTTTCATTCCGACCATATTTCGTTATTGTTCTATATCGGCTAAAAAATAATTGACATACAAAGGGAACTCCCCTACATTTGACCCGCAAGAAAGCGATATCTTTCACATAAGCGTTCGTTTTCCGGCAAAATCCCAAGGGGTCTAATGGAGTGTGAAAATGAAAAAATCACGCAAAGCCTTATCGATCATTTTAACAACCTTTTTTCTCATTGTTGCCCTTGTATCCGTTTCCATGGCCGGAAATGCCCAACCCGTTACCAGTGCAAAAGATATCCTTGTGGTGAAACCGCCCGCTCTCTGCAAGGATCCTTCTGTCAGTAATTTCAACATTAACAAGAACTTAGCCAACAATACTGCGACTTTCACCATGACCGGCAAAGTCTGCAACAACGGTCCAGGGGATTACAATCAACCGGCGAATCCCCTGGAAGCGCATTTCAATGTCTATGCCGCCTATGGTCCGATGTTCAGCTACCCCGCCGCCGGGGAAGTCAAGTTTTTTACCCAAAACGTGGGACCGGTCCTGAAAAAAGGGCAGTGTATCGCCTTTACGCAGGTCTTTACGCGCGAAAAAGTGCTCCAGTGGGGATTTAAGGACCCAAAACCGAATGAAAAGCAGATGAAGCTGCTCTTCGAGTTTTTCGTCCGTGATGCCAAAGGGACGCTGGGAACCGTCAGCCAGCCAAAGGGCCTTGATTGCAACCTTAACAACAATCTTCTGTCTCAAACCTTTGACATGATGGTCAGCATAGCCAATCCATAATCTGCACTCGTTACCGTGGAAGCAAAACCCCTTGGAAATCTTCAAGGGGTTTTGCTTCTCCCTAACCGTTCATCTTTTCTTTTTCTCATTCTTTTTTACTCAAAACCGGCAGAGATATCTCGACGATCAGTCCTCCACCATCGGCATTGGCAGCATGGACTTGACCGCCGTGCAGTCGAATCGCCGCCTCGGTGATGGCAAGCCCCAAACCGGTTCCACCGGTTTCTCTCTCCCGGCCTTCACCCACACGGTAAAAAGCCTGAAAAAGACAGGGAAGCAATTCTTCCGGAACACCCTGGCCGTGATCTCGGATGGTTATCACCCCTGTGCCAGCCCCATTCTTCTCGCAACGACGAAGCGCAACCTCCACAATGGTGCCGTCGGCCGTATAACGAACGGCATTCCGAGCTACGTTGTCGATGGCCCGGCACAATAAATCTTCATAACCTTCTGTGAAGCACGTCTCCATATTGGTCGTCTTGACACCCCGGTTCAGGCTTTTTGCCTCAAAATCGGCGTCATCGACCCTTTCCTGTATCAGCTTAGCCAAATCTATAGTCGTTGGTTGCGTCGTAGAGATTCCTGATTCGACACGGTTCAAAATTAAAAGAGATTCGATCAATTCATTTAATTTGGCCGATTCCCGTTCTATTCGATGGAGTGCTTTTTCATGGATTGTATCGGATTCCTTCCGGCACAATTCCAGCGCAACATTGAGACGGGCCAGGGGAGAACGTAATTCATGAGAAATATCACGGAGCAGGATACGTTTGTTATTAACCAGGGACTCAATGCGTTCCGCCATGCGATCGAAATCAAGTGCCAGCCGGGCAATTTCATCTTTTCGGTTTCCAAGCGCATGGCTGATCCGCACTGATAGATCACCAGTGGCCATCTGACGCACGGCGGCTCCAAGTTTCAGAATCGGTGCGGTGAGATATCTCGCCAGGAGATAACAGATAAAGCCCGAGACAGCGAGTACCACCAACAACCGGAACAGGATCATGCCCCATGGCTGATTCTCTCCCGGGGGTGGGGGCGGTTTCAGGGGTGCATGGACGGTCATGGTATACGCTTTACCAGTGGGCCCAATGACTCTTAACGCCGCCCGGCCTTCTTCGCGCCATGGTTCCCCGCCATTATTTCCCACCTTGACGGAAATCCCGGTGCGGGTTTTAAAATCGGTCTGTTCCGGCCTATCAATGAGAGCAACACCGTTCTCATCGGCAAGAGACACCTGAAACCCCGTTTCCTTTTGAATGCGCCGGGCAAATGCATTCAGAGAAGCTCTCCCTTCATGCTCGAGAATCCAAACCAAGGTCTGCCCATAGGCCGGGAATGGCGGACCAGGCATAAAGGGTTTGGGTGTACGAAATGGGCCGGTATCGGTCAACCAGTCTACTGTCAGGACCGCACCGATCATGAAAAGCGTGGTCACCCAGAAGGACAGACAGATCTTAATAAAAAGATTATTCCTGAAGAGATTCTTCACCTGCCCTCCGGTGCTGTGCGTATCCTTCGATGGGAATGCGAGGCAAAACATAGATATATCCGCTGCCGCGAACGGACTTGATCCGTTCGGCACCGCTGCCGTCCTGCCCGAGTTTTTTACGGAGCTTGCTGATATGCACATCGATACTTCGGTCGTAGGGCAGGAGAGGACGCCCCAGGACGGTTTGGGTCAATTCGTCCCGAGTCACAACGCGCCCCGCTTTAAACAGCAGCATTTCCAGAAGGGAAAACTCAACGGACGTGAGTTCCACCGGCTCGCCGGATTTGAATACCGTGCGCATACCCACGTTCATTTCTACATCAGCCACGCGATGCCGCACCGATGTCACACTGACCGATACATTCTCCAGGCCTCGGTTTGAACGGCGCAGAATCGCCCGGAGACGTGCCACCAGTTCCCTCGGATTAAACGGTTTGGGAAGGTAGTCATCCGCCCCCATTTCCAGACCCACGATACGATCGACATCATCACCCCTGGCGGTAAGCATCAGAACCGGAATGTGCGTTTGAGAACTCAACTGTTTAAGCACGGCAAATCCATCATATTTCCCCGGAAGCATGACATCAAGAACGATCACCCCGTAATGTCCGGTCAATGCAGCATCAATACCCTGTTCCCCGTCATAGACCGTTCCCACCTGGAAACCCTCACTCATCAGGTATTCATGAAGCAATTCACAAAGCACACGGTCATCATCAATCACCAGAACGTGTTCTTGTTTGGTCATGTTACATCTCCACCCGGTAGTTTTTGCCGTCACGTGCGCTTCATATGGAAACAATCTGCCGCACCCAGCCGCAATGAGCAATCCTTCATAACATGGATCGCCATTGTTTTCCGTTAAGAATTGTAAAGGATCCATCGAATGGACTCAGCAGCACTACGATGTCGCCTCAGGCGCAATCACCGCCCACCGTCTCGATCAGAGTAACCCGTTGTTAACCCACCTTTTTTCATCTTCAGAGAAAAGTAAACTTGTGTAAACTTTTGGTTTGGCAGTGGTTTTGGTGAGTTACCTGGCACATCCGTTGCGTTTTGGCTGACACAGGCGAGGCCGATGGATGGCAGCCATACAAAAAGAAAGGAGATTAACATGGTAAGTGGAATCAGCGGTATGAGCACCTCTTCCCTAACGGAAATGAGGCAAAAAATGTTTGATCAGATTGACACCAACGGCGACGGATCTCTCGATAAAAGCGAGATTACGGCACTGATCGAGCAGAACACATCCAGCATGGTGGACAATATCTTCGCTCAGATGGATACCGACGGGGATAGTGCGATCAGCCGGATCGAATCAAATGCCGAAATGTCTAAGCTGGGACATGAAATGAAGGGGAGAGGACCCGGCATGCAAGGTACACAAGGACCACCGCCGCCAGAAGACGTCTTTGAAACGGCAGACACCGACGGTGACGGCATGGTCAGCGAAGACGAACTGGCGGCCGTTATGGGGGCGGAAGGCACCGACATCAGCCGTTTATTCAACGAAGTTGATACGGACGGCGATGGTCTCATCTCGAAAACCGAGGACGAGGCTTTTCGCGCTCAAATGACGGAACAGATGCAGCAGCATGGTCCCGGCATGCGCGGCACGCAGGGACCACCGCCGCCGGAAGACGTCTTTGAAACGGCAGACACCGACGGTGACGGCATGGTCAGCGAAGACGAACTGGCGGCCGTTATGGGGGCGGAAGGCACCGACATCAGCCGTTTATTCAACGAAGTTGATACGGACGGCGATGGTCTCATCTCGAAAACCGAGGACGAGGCTTTTCGTGCCCAGATGACGGACCATACAGCGAAGACTGGATCTTCCGGCGCAGACACGGATAGCATTGCCGGTTTGGATCAGGATTGGCAGAACCGCATCTTCACTGCCCTGTTGAAGAGTATGATCGCCGGTTACACGACGAAAGAAAATTCGACCTCTGTTTATGCATAGCATTCAGGGTGTCCTGCCCGAAAAAGTCATGTTCATTAACTGACATTCCCAGCTGCGCCTGATAAGGCTGCTGATCTGAAGGGATCGGCAGCCTTTTTTTGATCAACCTATGACGTACGGTGACATACCTTGCGGGATTGCCTAACCGCCGGGTGTGGTCAAATCTTTCCGACATACAGGCGTAAAAGGCGGCTGTTCGTGATGATTTCTCCTTGACAGGCGGCACACACCCTCGTAGCATTCAACCATAAGAAAATTCTCTTCTATCCATTACTTTTGGAGGTTGCCCGATGATGAAAGAGCTTTGCACGTTTCTGCTTGCCTTGACTGCCGCCGTTTTTCTGTTAACCGCCTGTCAGACGGCGCAAAAAACCGAAAGCACGGGAAGCCCGGCTCCCCAACCACAAGCCGCTTCGCCCAAGGAAACGCCGAAGGAAACACCCACGAACACACAGCAGAACACGCAGGTCGTCAAGGGCATCAACGGCTGGGAAGGCGAAATTGTCGGTAAGCCGGCCAAGGGCAGTAAGTTCACGAAGCTGAAGATCGGCATGACGATGAAGCAGGTGACCAAACTGATCGGCCAGCCGAGCGATCAAGGGGCTTATATCACCGGGAAGGCTTGGATTCCCTTTTATCATGGGAGTGACGTTTACCGCCACGAACTGGTTTACAAAAACCAGGGCCGCCTGATCTTCGCGAGTGATCCCTCCGGCGATTACAATTCGGGAAACCTGATCACGATCATTCACAATGCGAAAGAAAGCGGTTACCGCTGAGCCGCACACGGTTTGGACAACAGCGATTGCAAACGACTATAAAAAACCGTCAAGCAGGAGGAACCTTAAATGAGTATCGATCCCCTTTTCGCCCCCATTCCCGGCGCCGATCACCGCGAGATCGGCGGCATTGAACTGGATATCGTCACGACCGGCGCCGCCCGGGTGAAACGCATGATCTACCCCCCCGGTTTCCGCTGGTCGAGCCAGATGAAACCCGTGGCTCAGACGGAATACTGTATGCACGCCCATGTGGGTTTTCTCGTAAAAGGCAGCATCCGCATCCTCTTCAACGACGGCTGTGTGGAAGACCACATCGCACCCTGTGTTCTTGCCGTCCCCCCCGGTCATGACACCTGGGTCATAGGTGACGAAACCTGTGTGTTTATCGAATTCGACTTCGAAAGGGACACGGTCCGGCGCCTGGGCATCCCTGAAAAACACTGCAATAAATAACGAGGAGAAAACCATTGATGGGAAAAGAAACAGGAAAAATGCGGAAGTATACCTAAATCCTATCATTCCATTCATCCGACAGAAAGGTCCGCCAATCATGCCACCAAACTTGGTAAATAATCCGCTTAAATGTCAAGTATGATGGTGAATTGATCAATATAAATTCCGCCGGGAAATGTCCGGACTAAATGACCGCCACCTCGTCGCCGACCCGGACTTCTCCGCCGGTGATCACGGCGGCGAAAACGCCCTCCCGGGGCA
This sequence comes from uncultured Syntrophales bacterium, assembly GCA_964494155.1. GTDB lineage: Bacteria > Desulfobacterota > Syntrophia > Syntrophales > JAAYKM01 > JAAYKM01. Next base: position 24,976 of record CAZBQX010000002.1, on the reverse strand, counting down.
TGACACAGTCACCCACCTGATGGAAGATATGACAGCGTTCGTGGCAGAGCTTTCCGATCTGGGTAATTTCCAGAACGACATCCTTTCCCACCTTCAGTCTTGTGCCGAGAGGCAGGGTGAAGAGTTCGATACCGGAAATCGTTAAATTCTCGGCAAAATCACCGAACTGGACATCGAGGCCCTTATCGCGTATTTTCTGGACGCTCGCCTGTGCCAGAAGGCTCACCTGCCGATGCTGAAACCCCGCGTGGGCGTCGTCCTGCAATCCAAGCTGCGCCACCAACAGACATCGGTCCACGTTATGTTTTTTTTCGCCTTTCTTATCACTGACATTGACCGACAACACCTTGCCTTTCACTGAACCTGACATCGAATACACTCCTCTTTTTGGTCTATTCAGATTTTCCGCCACAGACCGGACAGTTTTTTGCCTTTTCGAAACTGATCGTGCTGAAGGTCATGTCCGATCCGTCAATGAACAGCATCCGCCCCGCCAGAAGTGTTCCAAAATCGGCCAGGTACTTGATCGCCTCCATGACCTGCACACAGGCGATCATACCCGCCAGAGGCCCCAGGACGGGAATTTCTTCCTCCTGCTCCGGAATTTCCTGACACAGGCAGGCGTAACAGGGCGTTTTGCCTGGAATAATCGTGGTCACCTCTCCCATCAGGCTGTGGATGCCCCCGTGGATGAAAGGTATGCCCAGATCGACACAGGTTTTGTTTACAATGAGACGCGTTTCGAAATTATCGAGACCGTCGATGACGAGATCCGCCCCGGCAATCA
>CAZBQX010000002.1:21326-24089 GCA_964494155.1 uncultured Syntrophales bacterium | reverse complement strand
AGACGCGTTTCGAAATTATCGAGACCGTCGATGACGAGATCCGCCCCGGCAATCAGGGTGGCGGCATTGTCCTCATTGATACGCTCATTTAAAGGGAGAACCGTTACAGTCGGGTTGAGCCGGCCCAGTTTTTCAGAGGCGGAAACAACTTTTCCCCGCCCGACATCCTGATCATAATGGAGAATCTGCCGGTTCAGATTGGAGAGAGAAACCACGTCGTAATCGATGATGGTCAGACAGCCGATCCCCGCTGCGGCCAGATAAATGGCGTTTGGTGATCCCAGGCCACCCACTCCGGCCACGACCACATGGGAGCGTTTCAGTTTGTCCTGCCCTTCCTCTCCCAGATAGGGGTAATAAATCTGCCGCCTGTACCGCAAGAGATCATATTCTGTCAGCATGGCTTCTTATCCTTATATTATATGTTTCATCCTTTATCCGGCGCCGCAGCCGGCCAATGCCCGCATGAGGATGACCTTATCACCGTCCTTGATTGTGCGTTCAAAATCCTCCCGCTTCAGAAAAGCCATACAGTTGAAAAAAACATAACTGTTGGCGATGATGACGTCGCTGTTGTCCATGAAGCGTTCATAAAGCGACCGCCCATCCTTGTCCTTCACCTGCCGGAAAAAATCGGCCAGAGTCCGGGCCTCCGTTTCGATCTCGTCCTCCGTTTTCCTTTCCCAGCCCAGCACGCGCTTCATCTGGGGGTCCATGGTCTGCAGTTTGATTTTCATTTTATCCTCCTTACTTTAAGCCTTCACTAATACAAACAGGGCATCCTTGGCCAGGAGATTCGGCCAAAGATGAATTTCTTTCGTTCCTCCCAGATAATGACTCTCCAAAATGCGGAGGGCGCGTTCGGTGCAAAATTGTTTAAAATCGGTTACGCTCAAAAAACGGACATTCGGCGTATCGTTCCAGTGATAGGGCAGCGATTCCGTTACCGGCGACGCCCCTCGAAAAAAAAGCATTGAGCGCGCCCCCAGATGGGCAAAATTGGGGAAGCCGACGATAATGCGACGTCCGATGCGCAGGGCCTGTTCAAAAACCTCGTCCACTTTCCGCACCTGCTGGATGCTCTGGTTGAGGATCACATCGTCGAAGGAGGCATCGGGATATTCTTTAAGGCCCTCTTCAATATCGCCATGAATGACACTCAATCCCTTTTTCACACATTCGTAGATGGCCGCCTCGTCCAGTTCGATCCCCTGGACCCGGGCGTTTTTCTCCCGGGCCAGCAGGTACATCAGGTCTCCGTTCCCGCACCCCAGGTCGAGAATCTTGGAGCCCGCTTCCACAACTCCGGCAATAATCCGGTGATCGAGTCTTACGTCTTCAGATGGCATACTCGGCGACCTCGTAACCATGGAAGGTCTTATCCAGGAAGGGGCGAATCAGATTCGTCTGCTCCTTCACCTCCAGAAGAAACGCATCGTGACCGTATGTCGAGGCAATTTCGCAGTAGGTCACGTCGCAGGCCTTCCGTTTCAGTTCCTTGACGATCTCCTGGGACTGATAGGGCGGATACAGCCAGTCCGACTTGAAGGAAATGACCAGAAACCGGATTCGTTCGCAGCGGTTCGCACCGATAAGCCGGCCATTGGATACGTCGAAATAATCGAGGGCCTTTGTCACATAAAGATACGAATTGGCGTCGAAACGCTTGACGAAATTGTCGCCCCGGTAACGGAGATAACTTTCCACCTCGAAATCGGCGCCGAATTTGAAGCTGTAGTTGCCGTTCTTCAACCGCCGGGAGAACTTCTCCTCCATGGACTGATCGCTCATGAACGTGATATGGCCGAGCATCCGGGCGATGGCCAGGCCCTTCTCCGGCTGGCCGTAATCGTAGTAATTCCCATCCCGCCAGGTGGGATCCGCCATGATGGACTGGCGTACCACCTCGTTAAATGCGATCTGCTGGGGCGAATTTTTCAGGGCTGTGGCGATCGGGATGACCGACCGTAGCCGCCCCGGATAACTGGCCGACCACTGAAGGGCCTGCATGCCTCCCATGGACCCGCCGACAACACACAGGAGCTGATCGATGCCTAGAAAATCGATCAGACGCAGCTGGGCTTCAACCATGTCACCGATGGTAATGATCGGAAACGCCAGGCCGTAGGGCTTGCCCGTCTTCAGATTAAGCGATGACGGGCCCGTGCTGCCTTTGCAGCCACCAATGACGTTGGAGCAGATTACGAAGTACAGATCGGTATCGAACGCCTTGCCCGGACCGATCATGGCGTCCCACCAGCCCGGATCCCGGCTGCCCTTATGATGGCCCGCGGCATGCGCGTCCGCCGACAACGCATGGAGCACCAAAATGGCGTTGGATCGTTCCTCGTTCAGATGACCGTAAGTTTCGTAGGCCAGTCTCACGGGCCCCAGCATCTTCCCGGACTCCAGACGCAAGGGGTCCATGCCCTCGGCAAAAGTCAAATATTGTGTTTCCACCACCCCGATAGGGTGACCTTTTTTCGTCATATGCTCCTCCACACCGGAGATTCGGCATGGTATCTCTCTGTTTTTATTGAAATAGCCATGTGGACAGATACCGCTCCCCTGTGTCGGGAAGAAGCGTCACAATGACCTTTCCGGCCGCCTCGGGACGCCTCGCCACCTGTAGAGCCGCCCACAGGTTCGCCCCTGAGGAAATCCCCGCCAGAATTCCTTCTTCCTTCGCCATCCGCTTCGCCATTTCTCCGGCGTCTTCATGCCGGACCGTGATGATCTCGTCGATCACGTCCCGGTTCAACA
>CAZBQX010000002.1:0-21226 GCA_964494155.1 uncultured Syntrophales bacterium | reverse complement strand
CCGGCGTCTTCATGCCGGACCGTGATGATCTCGTCGATCACGTCCCGGTTCAACACGTCCGGAACAAAACCGGCCCCGATGCCCTGTATTTTGTGCGGCCCGGGTTTGCCGCCCGAAAGAACCGGCGAATCGGCGGGCTCCACGGCAATGATCCGGAGCGCCGGGTTCCGTTTTTTGAGTACCTCTCCGACGCCCGTAATGGTTCCTCCTGTTCCGATACCAGCCACGAAATAATCAAGGCGGCCGTCCGTATCCGCCCAGATTTCCTCCGCCGTTGTCCGGCGGTGAATTTCCGGATTGGCCGTATTCTGAAACTGCTGGGGAACGAAACTATGAGGCGTCACCTTTGCCAGTTCCTCGGCCTTCTCCACAGCCCCTTTCATCCCTTTGGGGCCTTCCGTGAGGACGACCTCCGCCCCCAGAATCGCCAGGAGCTGGCGCCGTTCCATGCTCATCGTCTCCGGCATGGTCAGGATCAGTTTGTATCCCTTTGCCGCACAGACAAAGGCCAGGGCGATGCCCGTGTTGCCGCTCGTCGGTTCGATGACAACCGTGTCGGGGCCGATCCGGCCCGCCTGTTCCGCCGCCTCGATCATGGCAACACCGATGCGGTCCTTTACACTCGACAGAGGGTTGAAAGACTCGAGCTTCACCAGCACGGTGACGCTGTTATTGCCATTTAAGCGGTTGATCCGCACCAGGGGTGTCCCGCCTACCGTTTTCGTAATATCGTCATAGATCTTTCCCATGGTTTATCTCCCGGCCTGATCGAGGGCCTGTGCAATGTCTTCCATAATATCATCAATATGCTCAATACCGATGGAAAGACGAATGAAATCAGGGGTTACGCCGGTTGCCTGCTGTTCTTCCGGTGAAAGCTGCTGATGGGTCGTCGTCGCCGGGTGAATCGCCAGAGTTTTGGCATCGCCCACATTGGCCAGATGCGATATCAGTTTCAGCGCTTCAATAAATTTCTTCCCGGCTTCCAAGCCTCCTTTGATCCCAAAGCCGATCATCGCACCGGCGCCATGCTTCAAATACCTGTCCGCCCTGGCTTTTGCCGGGCTTGACGCCAGGCCGGGATAGTTCACCCAGCCGACCCGCGGATGCTTCTCCAGAAATGCCGCCACGGCCAAGGCGTTTTGCCCATGGCGGGGAATCCGCAGATGGAGGGTTTCCAGCCCTTGGAGGAGCAGGAAGGCGTTGAAGGGTGAGAGCGCCGGTCCCAGATCTCGCAGGAGCGTCACCCTCGCCTTGATGATATAGGCCAAGTTCCCCAGCGGGGCCAGGTAATCCACGAAATTCAAGCCGTGATAACTTGGATCAGGATCGGCGATGAGAGGAAATTTGCCTCCGGTCCAGTTAAATTTACCCGAATCGACGATCAACCCGCCCAAAGACGTCCCGTGGCCGCCGATAAATTTCGTTGCCGAATAGACGACGATATCCACGCCGTGATCGATGGGCCGCAATGTATAGGGGGTTACGGTATTATCCAGGACAAAAGGAATGCCGTGGCGGTGGGCAAGGGCGGAAATCCCTTCCAGATCGGCCACATCCAGTTTAGGATTGCCGACCGATTCGGCGTAAACGGCTTTCGTCCTGTCGTTGATCGCCTGCTCCATGGCCGCCAGATCATTGGACGGCACGAAACGGACGGTGACGCCGAACCGGGCAAAGGTGTGACGGAAAAGATTGTAGGTCCCACCGTAGAGGTTGTCCGCGGACACAATTTCGTCCCCGGCCTGGGCAAGATTCAACAGAGCAAGCGTAATGGCCGACTGGCCGCTTGCCACCGCCAGGGCGCCGATCCCGCCGTCCAGAAGGGCCATGCGTTTCTCCAGAACGTCCGTTGTCGGGTTCATGAGCCGTGTATAGATATTCCCGAATTCCTTCAGGGCGAACAGGTTCGCCGCATGTTCCGTATCCCGAAACTGGTAGGATGTGGTCTGGTAAATCGGTACGGCTCTTGACCCTGTTGTCGGGTCCGGCTCCTGGCCGCCGTGGAGGGTTAGGGTTTCTATTCTTAATGATTTTTGTATCCCACTCATATTTCTATCCTTTTTGTCTACCACATGTTCTTTATACTCCCAGGGATAAACAACAATAATCTGGGAAAGAGGGTTCCCGTCTCAATTTACCCGCTGTACATCAACATGCGATCGATACTCGCCCGTGCCCGGATCATCACGTCGCGGGGCACTTCCACCCGGTGGGTCATATCTTCGAGAGCCCAGAGCACCTTTTCCAGATTGATCCGCTTCATGTTCGGGCAAACGGCGTGGCTCGAAACGGGATAGAACACCTTCCCCGGATTTTCCTTCTGAAGCCGGTGAATAATGCCGAGTTCTGTTGCCACAATCACCTCCCGGACATCGCTTTGTTTCACAAATCGGCACATCCCTTCCGTGGACAGGACCTGATCGGACAGGTGCCGCACCGCCCGGGGACACTCGGGGTGAGAAATCACTGCCGCGTTCGGATGGAGGCGCTTCTGTTCGGTAATATCTTCCGGCAGAATTTTAGCGTGGGTCGGGCAGAAACCTTGCCAAAGGATCATGTTCTTCCCTGTCTTCTCAATCACGAAATCGCCCAGATGCTTGTCGGGAACGAAGATGATTTCGTCACGATCGGCCAGAACCTCCCGGACCATGCGCACCGCATTGGCCGACGTACAGCAGAGGTCGCACTCGGCCTTGACCTCCGCCGTCGTGTTCACGTAACATAAAACGGCTGCCCGGGGGTGTTGCGCCTTCAGCACCCGCAGTTCATCGGCGGTGATCATGTCCGCCATGGGACATCCCGCCTTGGGATCGGGAATGAGGACGGTTTTTTCCGGAGACAGAATTTTTGCCGTCTCGGCCATGAAGTAAACACCGCAGAAAACGATAACGTCAGCATCGGTCTTGGCTGCTTCCATACTCAACCCCAGGGAATCCCCCACGAAATCCCCGATATCCTGCACTTCCGGTAACTGATAATTGTGAACCAGGATAACGGCGTTGCGCTCCCGCTTCAATTGCACAATCTTTTCAACAAGCTCCATGAACAACCTCCTCGATGACACCGCCCCCCAGGACTTCTTCTCCCTCATAAAAAACCACCGACTGACCCGGCGTAATAGCCTCCTGATCTTCCATAAAGACCACCCGCAAACGACCATGCTCAAAACTAACCCGACAGGGGCTCTCTTTTTTGCGGTAACGGATCTTCGCCTGAACCACGTCCGGCCAATCCCGTCGGAACAGGTTCAGGTCTCCGGCAACCAGAGTCCGTCCTAACAGGTCTTTTTTCTCGCCCACAACAATTTCGTTTTTCTCCCTGTCGATTTCCAGCACATAAAGCGGAACGGGATGGCTGATGCCGAGCCCTCCCCGTTGCCCCACAGTATAGTAAGGGATTCCCTTATGGCTCCCCAGAACACGTCCGGATCGATCAACAATGTGACCGTCTTTCTGTTCCCCCAGCCGTTCCCGCAGAAACGCCTGATAGGTGCCCTGGGTTACGAAACACACATCCTGACTTTCCGCCTTGGCCGCCACCGGGAGACCTGCCCGCACAGCCAGCGCCCTCACCTCTTCCTTGGTGTAAGGACCAAGGGGGAAAAGAACCCTCGGCAGGATTTTCGCGTCAATATGATAAAGAAAATAAGTCTGATCTTTCCTTTTGTCACGGGGGCGGCTCAGGTGATACCCGTCTTTTTGCTTTTCGACAGTTGCGTAATGACCGGTTGCCAGGGCATCGAATCCCAAGGCGACGGTACGTGCAATAAGCGATCCGAATTTCAGGTAACGGTTGCAGGCCACACAGGGATTGGGCGTCCGACCATGGGCATACGCATCAACAAAAGGGTCAATTACCCTGCTCTCCAGTTCGTCCGCATAATCCAGAACATGGTGCCGTATCCCCAGTTTGTCGCAAACCCATTTCGCATCCTGAACCGCATCGGGACCGCAGCACCGGGGACGTTCACCTTGCGCACCCCTCACACCCAGGCACATGGTCACGCCCGCAACCTCGTAACCCGCCTCCTGCAGCAGAAGAGCCGCGACGGACGAGTCAACCCCGCCGCTCATGGCAACCAGCACTTTTTTATTCATCATCTTCATTCCGATCCTGCCTGATTAAATCCCCGATGCGGCTTCGTTACCATGTTTTTCCGTATTCATCCGCACCAGATCCTGCAGGTTGATGGAATCCAGGACCGCAGATATTTTTCCGCCCAAAAGAGACCAGATTTCACGACTGACGCAGGTCGATACACGGTTACAGAGAGACGGGTCCCGTACGCAATCGACCAGACAGGGTTCGCCTTCCAGAACATTTAGAATTTCCTTCAGGTTGATCTGGGACGGCTCCCTGGCCAGATTATACCCCCCGTAAGCGCCACGGGTTGAATTGACTAAGCCCGCGGTTCGGAGAGGAATGATGATCAGACTCAGGTACTTCTCCGAAATCTCCTCCCCCCGGGCGATATCCTTGAGATAAACCGGGCCTTTTCCATAATTGATCGCCAAAGCCAGCATCAGGCGGACACCGTAACGGGCGCGTGTCGAAAGTTTCATAATTGCGTTCCCCACATTGACTACTATTACTATCTTATTCGTAGTAATTAAACCTTCCTCTATTTCCTGTCAAGTTTTTTTCTCCGGGAATTCACCTTGACAATTTTTTGATGGTGCATATTTTATCGCCCGACTCGGAAATGACCTAATTTCGTCTATTCCAGAACCATCAAACCATGATCATAAAACTAATTAGGAGGTAGGCTGTATGAATGTAAAACCACTACAGGACAGGATTCTGGTTTTGCGTGAGGAAGGGGAACAGAAAACCGCCGGCGGAATCATCATTCCGGACACGGCCAAGGAAAAGCCCCTGGAGGGCAAGGTGGTGGCTGTCGGCCCCGGAAAATTCGACAAGGACGGCAAACGGATCCCCATCGAGGTCAAAAAGGGCAACAGAATTTTATTCAGCCGTTATGCGGGAACGGAAATCAAGATCAACGGTGTCGAACATCTGATGATGCGCGAAGACGACATTTTAGCCATTATCGAGTAACAAAAGGAGGGAAGACATGGCCGCAAAAGAAATTAAATACGATATGGTCGCCCGGGAAAAGATCATGAAGGGCGTCGACACATTGGCCAACGCCGTGAAGGTTACCCTCGGTCCCCGCGGGCGCAACGTTGTCCTGGACAAGTCCTGGGGCGGGCCCGTTATCACCAAGGACGGCGTTACCGTCGCCAAGGAAATCGAACTGGAAGACCGCTTTGAAAACATGGGCGCCCAGATGGTGAAGGAAGTGGCTTCCAAGACCTCCGATACGGCCGGCGACGGCACGACCACCGCCACAATCCTCGCCCAGGCAATTTACCGTGAAGGCTCGAAACTGGTCGCCGCCGGGATGAACCCCATGTCCCTGAAGCGGGGCATCGATAAGGCCGTCGGCGTGGTTTCCGAAGAACTGAAGAAGATCTCCAAGACCGTCAAGGACAAGAAGGAAATCGCCCAGGTCGGTACCATATCCGCCAATAACGACACCACCATCGGCGACATCATATCCGAAGCCATGGCCAAAGTCGGCAAGGAAGGCGTCATCACCGTCGAGGAAGCCAAGGGGATGGAAACGACCCTGGACATCGTTGAGGGTATGCAGTTCGACCGGGGCTACGTTTCCCCTTATTTTGTGACCGACCCGGAAAAGATGGAAATTCATCTGGAAGATCCCTACATCCTTCTCAATGAAAAGAAAATCAGTATGATGAAGGACATGGTACCGCTCTTGGAGCAGATTGCCCGCATGGGTCGCCCCCTGCTCATTATCGCCGAAGATATCGAGGGTGAGGCTCTGGCAACGCTCGTCGTCAATAAAATCCGCGGCACCCTCAAGTGCGCCGCCGTCAAGGCGCCCGGCTTTGGTGACCGCCGCAAGGCCATGCTGGAAGATATCGCCGTCCTGACCGGCGGCAAGGTTATTTCAGAGGATCTCGGATTGAAACTGGAAAACGTAGGTCTGGACGATCTTGGCCGCTGCAAGCAGGTTTCCATCGATAAAGACAATACGACCATCGTGGACGGTGCCGGTTCCCGGGCCGATATTGAAGGCCGGGTGAAGCAGATTCGCGCCTTGATCGAAGAGACGACTTCCGACTATGATCGGGAAAAACTTCAGGAACGTTTGGCCAAGCTGGTCGGTGGCGTGGCGGTCATCAAGGTCGGCGCGGCCACGGAACTGGAAATGAAAGAAAAGAAAGCCCGCGTTGAGGACGCCCTGCATGCGACACGGGCCGCCGTTGAAGAAGGCATCGTTCCCGGCGGCGGGGTGGCCCTGCTCCGGAGCCTGCCAGCCCTGCAAAAAGTCAAGCTGGCCGACGAGGATGAAAAACAGGGGCTGAACATCATCAGGCGGTCCCTGGAAGAACCCCTGCGTCAAATTGCTCTTAATGCCGGTTACGAAGGCTCTATCGTCGTCGAAAAAGTGAAAGGCGGCAAGGGGGACTTCGGCTTTGACGCCGACAAGGGCGTTTACGGCGATCTGATGAAGGCCGGGATCATCGACCCCACCAAGGTGGCGCGTTTGGCGCTCCAGAACGCCGCTTCCGTTTCGTCCGTGCTCATCACCACCGAAGCAATGGTCGCGGAGAAACCGAAAAAGAAGTCGGCGGCACCCGCCATGCCGGGAGGCGGCATGCCCCCTGACATGGGCGATTACGATTACTAACCCTCCTTATTGCGGCCCCGATTCTATCCGACAGATATATTTCATGGCGGATCGATTCGGGGTCGCCTTTTCACCGGCTCTCTTTACACATTCACTTGATACCACGCCATATTGTTCAACATCCTTATCCTCTCCCGGATAAAAGGCGTAATTATAGACATTTTCGTTGACAGGACATTTTTTTTGGCGTAGAAAACCTATCGTAATTATGACCTTACGTTTTTTTAAATGATGTCGCATCTTGCGGGGGTACTTTTACGGAAATATTTCACACATGAATGTAAACCTTCAGCATTACATATCCCGTATAGAGACCTCAAAAAATCTTCCCACCCTGCCTCACATTCTTGTAAAACTGATCCATGCCTGTCAGGATGAAAACGGCAGCATCAAAGATATTGCAAAAATCATCTGCGCCGACGCCTCCATCTCCGCCAGAATTCTTAAGCTGGCCAACTCATCTTATTTCCGATCCACGGTGAAAATATCCCAGATTGATCAAGCACTGATCAGACTGGGACGGAGCGCCATAAAAAATTTGGCCATCAGCTCCGCTGTTCAACAGGTTTTCAGTAAATCGGACACCGTCGCGGAAGGGTTCGACCTGAAACGTTTCTGGCGACATTCGTTGACATCAGCGGTTTTATCCAGAATGATCGCTGAAAAAACCAGCTTTAATCTGCCGGAGCAGGCTTTCCTGGCCGGTATGATTCATGACATCGGACGCCTGATCCTGGCCGTGAATTTCCCCGAAGAATATAAAATGATCTTAACCGATTCGGAAAACATGACCGAGTCCTTGATCGAACGGGAAAACCAGATAGGCGCTCCCCACACGGAAATCGGGGCATGGCTTCTGAGCCGCTGGAATTTTGATTCCATGATCATCGACGCTTCCCGTTACCACCACGAACCTATCGTCAGAATTAAGAATTCTTTCCCCCTGGTGAGAATTGTCTATGCGGCAAACGACATGTCACGCATTACCGACCCCAGCGATGCAGCCTTCTGCGTGCTGAAGAGCCTTTTCTCATGCCCTTTTCCCGATACGGTTGAAATGGTCATGCAGGCAGAAGAAGAAGTGCTGGAATTGGCTGATTTTCTGGGCTTTGCCATCGGCGAGAGGGAAGAGGCTCGCCCCCGTACCGAATCTATCGCGATTCAAACAACGGAATTCGTCAGCGAAGTCAAGGATTTGTCACTTCTGGTGGGAGTCCTGCAGAATCTGGTTTCATGCCAGGATGAAAATGCGATTTTGAAAGTCCTTCAAGATGGCCTCAATATCCTGTTTGATGTGCACCATGTCATTTTTTTCCTCGTCGACCCTGAAGACGGACTCCTCAAGGCAAAAATGATCAACGATCAGGGCCAGACCGACACCCCTGCCGGACTCATTCTCTCTTTACACAACCGAGAGAGCCTCATCACCCAGTCCATCCAGAAAAATGTGCCGCTCATTTCCCCCAATGGCAACAGTTCAACCGCGTTATCGATTCTGGATGAACAGATCCTCCACCTGTTCGACTGTAAGGGATTTTTATGCTTACCCCTTGTGCGTGCGGGAGAAACTGTCGGCGTGATTGTTCTGGGCTTGGCGGATCAGCAAAGAGTCCCCCCGGCGGAAGAAAAACTGCTTCGGCTTTATGCCGGTCAGGCGGCTGCAGCACTCTATATTGAACACATGAAGCAGCTTCAGGCTAAAAAAATCGCCACGGAGCGCCTGGCGGCGACGACGGAACTGGCCCGTAAAGTGATTCACGAAGCGAACAATCCGCTCAGCATCATGAAAAACTACCTTAAAATTCTTTCATCACATCTTGACGAGGAAAACCCGGCACAGAATGAAATTCATGTCATCGAGGAGGAAATCGACCGCGTCACCCGCATTTTAAAGGAATTGTCCGATTTCTCCAAATCAAGGGCTCTGAACAGAATAGTCCTCGATCTCAACGGCCTTTTGAACAATATCATTCAAATCATCAGCCAATCTCTGCCGGCAACATTCAATATTCAGTTTCATGCAGATCTCGCTTCATCGGTTCCTCAAATTCGTTCGGACCGGGATGCGCTCAAGCAGATCTTTATCAATTTGATCAAAAATGCCGTGGAAGCTCTGACCGGGCGAGGCAACATTTTTATCGAGACCTCTTATGAGACGGTTGCCGCCGATATGAAAGCAAAAAGGCCCGATTCGCCTGACCGTGGTCATGTTAAAATTGTGATTCGTGACGACGGCCCGGGGATACCGCCGGAGGTGAACGCACGGCTGTTTGAACCCTATTCGAGCACCAAAGGGAACGGCCACTCGGGCCTCGGCCTCTCCGTTGTTTACAACATGATAAAGGAACTCGGAGGGACGATAACGGCAAACAGCACCCCGAACAAAGGGGCCAGTTTTACCATCATGCTTCCCGTGCATACCGCCTGAACAGACTTTTTCATGTTATGGAAAGTTTATGCATATTGAAACACACCGTTCACAAAGGCATAAAAAAAGTTTACTAAATTGAAATAACCAGTTCATAAACAGGGATAGAAGCATGTCTTACCGACCGAGAATCGTCATAACGGATGATGAGATACGCATGACGGAAAGCCTTAAAATCCTTCTGGGGGATAAAGGCTATGATATCGAAACTTTCCAAAACGGTCATGACGCCCTCAATTTTTTAGGAACACAGGAATGCGATTTGGTTTTAATGGACGTCATGATGCCCATCATGAATGGTTTCGAGGCCCTCTCGCATATCAGAAATCACCATCCCGAAGTAACCGTCATCATCATGACGGGCCAGGCTTCCATTGATTCTGCCATCCGGGCTTTGCGCGGCGGTGCGTATGATTACCTGTGCAAACCCTTCGAGTATGATGAACTGATCAAAAAGGTGGAAAACGCCCTCGGCCACCGGAGATTGTCACGGGAAAAGAACCTGATCCATCATCAGCTCCAATCGACGGAAGCCCGCTATCAATACCTCGTGCATAATTCTCCGGACATCATTTTCACCCTGGGCAGCCAGAATAAATTCGTTTTTATCACGGACAAAATCAAAAACTGCACCAGCATGAGCAGTCAGGACCTGCTGGGCAGAAACTTTACTTCCATCGTTTATCACCAGGATGTCGATAAGGCGACGAAATACTTCCGGGAAGTACGTTCCGGAAAAGTCACCAAGGATCTTCTCGAACTTCGTTTTAAATGCGAGTCCTGCGGTCACAACGGTTCCCCCTGTGCGGGGCCCCACCCGGAGATGGAACTTAAAGCCGTCACCATGACCAATGGATCCGCTGCAGGCGCAGGGGACCACCCGTCGGAGATATACGGCATCATCCGGGACATTACTCAGAGACGGCGGGATGAGGAAGAAAAAAGAGCCCTGGAAAGCCAGTTGCGGCAGGCCCAAAAAATGGAGGCGATCGGCACGCTCGCCGGCGGCATTGCCCACGATTTTAATAATCTGTTGATGGCCATTCAGGGAAATATTTCCATGCTGCTGATGCACTGCGATGCAGATCACCCCCATCATGAACGGCTGAAAAAAATCGAAAGGCATATCGAAAACGGTTCCAAACTCACCTCCCAACTGCTGGGATATGCCAGAAAAGGAAAATACGAGGTCAAACCCATCGATCTCAACCGCACCATTGAGGATACGGCACAGACATTCGGCCGGATGAAAAAGGAAATTCGCTTTTATCTGGCCCTTGCGCCGGATTTGGCGCCGATCGAAGCCGACTCCAGTCAGATCGAACAGGTCCTGATGAATCTGTTTCTTAATGCTGCGGACGCCATGCCGGGAGGGGGAAATATCACCGTCAAATCGACGACCGTTGATCACAGCATGATTAAATCCGGGTTCTACAAACCCAAACCCGGCCGCTACGTGCTGATGTCGATAAGGGACACGGGAATGGGTATGGACGAAAAGACCAAGGAACGAATCTTCGAACCCTTCTTCACCACCAAGGAAATGGGGAGAGGAACAGGCCTGGGCTTGGCGTCTGTTTATGGAATCATCAAGGGACATCATGGCTTTATCGAAGTCGAATCCGCCGTGTCCGGAGGAACCACATTTTATATTTACATCCCCGCCTCCGAAGCGGCGCTTCCCGAAATGGCGACCGGTGCTTCGGAAATCATTCTCCGGGGTGAGGGAACCATCCTGCTGGTGGATGATGAAGAAGGAATTCTTGAAATCGGTAAATCCATGCTGGAAAATCTGGGTTACCAGGTTCTGACGAGCCGCACGGCGGAAGAGGCTCTTTCCTGCTACGAAACCCACAAAGACCGGATCAAACTCGTTTTGCTGGATATGATCATGCCCGGCATGAACGGCGGCAAAATATACGACCGGATCAAGACGATGAATCCTCAGGTTAAGGTTCTTCTGATTTCCGGTTACAGCATTGAAGGGGAAGCGAGAGAAATCCTGGCCAGAGGATGCAACGGGTTCATCCAGAAGCCCTTTAAAATTAAAGAACTGGCGAAAAAAATCGGCGATATCATCGGCACGCAGATCCATTCATCCACGTTATGATCCCGCCAGTCAATCAAATTACCCATACTTCAATCAAAATTGACGGATCAGCGACCGTCGCAGTTCATGAGACCGGCATCTACCGGATCTTCTTGCCCGGCTTTTCCCTTTGTCATACCAGGATGATAAGCATAACCGTTCGTTTTGATTACTTTTGAAAGCGGGAGAGCACAGGACATGCCTCAAACACCATGGGAAGAAGA
This sequence comes from uncultured Syntrophales bacterium, assembly GCA_964494155.1. Lineage (GTDB taxonomy): Bacteria > Desulfobacterota > Syntrophia > Syntrophales > JAAYKM01 > JAAYKM01. The sequence continues at coordinate 9,761 of CAZBQX010000002.1, read as the reverse complement.
GCGCGGCGATCAATATCTGGTATGGTTTGATACGGAATACTCCGGACTGGAATTGGAAGACGCGCATCTGCTCCAAGTCGCGGCTCTGATAACCGATCGGTCTCTCAAGCGTATCCTCCCCGCTGAAAAGGACATTCACTTAACAGTTCATCTGCCGCCGGAAGTAGCCGTCAGTCCATGGGTGGCGGAAAATCTTCCGGATTTGGTTGCGGCCTGCCGGTCTTCTCTGGCCGTCGAGTTGGAAGAAACGGATCGTCTTTTGGCCGATTATATCGACAGTGTCGCGGGGCCGCCGGCCGAGCGGGAAAACCATCGGCCTATCCTGGCCGGGAATAGTGTTCACGCCGACTGGCGTCTGGCGCAAAAATTCCTGCACCGCTTTGTCAATCGACTGCATTATCGCCATCTGGATGTCACCACATTGAAGATCGAATGGCAGAATCGCTACCCGGATCGCGACTTTAACAAGGAAGATCCCCAAAATATCAGGCGTTATTTCCCGGAGGCCTATTTCTTCAAATCTGAAACCCGGCATGACGCCTATTACGATATCCAGGCCTCCATTGCCGAGTTGGCCTTCTACCGCCAGCATCTGTTTCTCCCATAAACGAAGGGGGTTTTGCACCTCCAATCAACGGAGGCATCGTCCCCCGAGTCAATCACGGGTTCTTCGGGAAACGCTTTTCAGCACCACGTGTGACCGGTGAACTACAATTCTTTTTGTTCATCGAAATTAAAGCAATATCACTCAATGATACGGTTTTAATTTATTTTCTCTTAACACACAAATATGGCATAATAATCTCCCTTCATATCCCATTAAAGAATTTATCGGCAACAACCGATACAAAACGTAAGCTTAATCTTCATTGTTTATTGTAGAAGAAAGGAAGGAACCTTGACTGAAGGCGGAAAAATCAAGGCGGTGATCATCGGCGCCGGCGAAATGGCAGAGACGTTGTGTGATGCAATCACCGATGAATCCGGCGTCGTACTGACAGGTATTGTCATCGAAAACATTGAATCATCGCAGAACGAGCCGGCCTGCCGGGAAAACGTACCCCTGTTCACAGAAATCGCTGCAGCCATGCAAACCACACCGGATGTAATTATCGATTTGACCGGCAGCGACGTGGTTGCTTCCCGGATCAAGGAACACAAACCACCTGAAGCGGAAATTATCGCATCACAGGGTGTCCGTTTTTTTCTGCACATGATGCACCAGGAATCTGGGAAACGCCAGGCAGAACCGGACCGTCGGGTTATGGATCAGATAAGGGAACTTCGCGAAACCAATCAGGAACTGACGCGGTTAAACAAGGTGAAGAGTGAATTCATTGCCACCATGAGCCATGAACTCCGCACCCCCTTGAATTCCATCCTCGGATTTTCCGAGCTCCTGCGGGACGACAACAATAATCCTCTGACAGACAAGCAAAAGCATTACGCCGTCAATATCCATAACTCGGGCAACCATCTGCTCCAACTGATCAACAATCTCCTGGATCTGGCCAAAATCGAATCCGGTAAATTTAATCTGCAATACGAGAGCATCCCCCTGCGTAAAATTGTCACCGAGGTGGATGCAGTTATTCGTCCCCTGGTGGACAAGAAAGCCCAACTCCTCGAAGTCCGTCTGGATGATGCCATTCATTTCATTCGCGTGGACCGGATGAAATTCACCCAGATTCTTTACAACCTTCTGTCCAATGCAATGAAATTCACCGCTCCGGAAGGACAGATCACCTTGGAAGCGGAAATCCGCACGGACCTATCCTCTCCGGATTTCAGCGCCTTCACATCCTCCGGTATGGAAATCGCCGAAACATATCTGGTATTGCGTGTTCGAGACACAGGTATCGGCATCCGACCGGAAGATCAGGATCGCATATTCAGCGAGTTTGAGCAGGTCGGCGGCAACCGCGAAGGAACAGGGCTGGGTCTGGCGCTGACTAAAAAACTCGTGGAACACCACGGCGGACGGATTGCCGTCGCAAGTCAGGAAGGCCAAGGCAGCGTCTTTACGGTGGTCATTCCCCAAACCATGGAAACGTTGCCTCAAACTGTGGTGTCGGCCGATGAACTCTCCGAAGACCTGGAGGAGGAAGAGGAAGAAGATCTGCGCCCGGAAACGGAGAGACGGGGCGCCCTGGTGCTCCTGGTCGAAGACGACGCGGCCACCGCCGAACTGATGAGCCATTACCTGACCGAGGGCGGCTATCGCGTTGCCCATGTTTTTAACGGTGCAGACGCCGTGAAACATGTGCGGGAACTGGAACCCTTTGCTGTGATTCTGGACATCATGCTCCCGGGTAAAAACGGCTGGCAGATTCTGCAGGAGTTACAATCCGACGACACCACCCAGGACATCCCCGTTATTATTTTGTCCATCATCGATAATCGAGACCTGGGGTTCGCCCTGGGCGCTACAGATTACCTGATCAAACCGGTGAAGAAAGAAACGCTCCTGGAAAAACTCCATGAACTCAATCTTGTAAAAAGTAAGGGACGGCGCCCCGTTAATATTCTCTGTATCGACGATAATGAAGGCGTCCGGGAATTGCTTAAAGAAATCCTGGAAACGGAGGGATATGACGTCATCAGCGCAACAACCGGAAAAGACGGCGTCACGAAAGCCCTTCACTACCGGCCCGACCTGGTTATCCTTGATCTCCTGATACCGGACATGGACGGCTTCGAATTGTCCCAGGCCTTGAAAAGCAATGCAGCGACGGCGGACATCCCGATCATTGTCCTGACGGCAAAAGACATCACCGTCGAGGAGCGGTTGCGGCTCGTCGGTAACACCGAAAGCATCATGCAGAAAAGCTGCTTCTCCAAAGAAGATCTCCTTGCACATATCCGGGATCTCGAAGCCACCTATCCCGTCCGGATGGGGCTTCTGGATAAGGTAAGCGGTCTTTTCGACCGGTCCTACTTCCAGATTCGTCTGGCCCAGGAAATTTACCGTGCCGACCGATATTACACCATGTTCTCGATTATGATGGTCGACATTGACGATTTCATCGAATACACGCAGGCCAACGGCGTGCACAATGCAAACATCTGTATCCGGAAAGTTGCCGATTTTCTGCGCCAGACCACCCGTGGCTCCGATATTCTTGTCCGTTACGGTGTCGGTGAATTCGCCATGCTGCTTTCCAGCACGACCGAGGAGGGCACGCACATCGTCGCACAACGCCTCCTCTCCTTTATCGAAAGTTATCATTTCCCCGGGGTGGAAAAGTTTGCCCAAAAGAGGATGACCGCCAGTATCGCCGCGGTTCATTACAATCGCATCGGTCCGTGCGCAGCAGAACAGATGATATCCGTCGCTCAGGAAATGATTCGCGAGGCCAAAAAAACCGGCGGCGGTAACATTCAGATTTACGGCCAGCAAAAGCTTTTCGAAGAGGGTACAGATCTTTAAAGATATGCCTTCAACATGATTACGGTTTTTCAAAAAAGTTGGCTCGGCGCCAAAGGCTATCCAGCCGATAAGACAAGACGACTCAACAGGGGGAAATGATCGGAGGGAAAGCAGTTTTCTCTCTGCAGCTTGATAATACGGGTCTCCTTGACCTGAACGGACGGGGGAACGAAAATATAATCGAACCGGAACCGGAAGAAATAACGCCGGAATCCGTGATAGGTCGCCGCTCGGGGGTGATCGGGGAAACAATACCGAAAGGTATCGATGAGCGGTTCGGGATTCACAACATATCCACCGTTTTGGCCCTTCAAGTGTCGCTTGCCCTTCAGAAAATCAATCGAGATGTTTTTTTCGCCGGCATTAAAATCTCCTGTTAAAACAAAAGGGTCTGGAAAGCGCCGGTTTTGAATCAGCCGGGATAACAACATCACGCTTCTTTTCCGTGAACGGCGGGAAAGGTGATCCAAGTGGACATTGAAGCAATAAAATGCCTGGTGGGTATTGCGATCAATCAACCTGACCCAGGTGCAGGTTCGCGGAATGATGTTACCCCAACCCCTTGATCGCGGGATATGGGGCGTTTTCGAAAACCAGAGGGTTCCCGCCTCGGATACGGAAAACCGCTGTGCATCGTAAAAGATGGCTGTATGCAATCCCTTGCTGTCGCCAAGGTTTCCGACACCGACCTTCTCGTAACCGGGCAGCATGGTGCGAATGGCGGAAATTTGAAAATCGAGCGCTTCCTGAAGCCCCAACACCTCGGGACGATAGCGTTCCAGAATCTCCCGGACCAGAGGACGGCGGAAAATCCAGTGATTCTGACCATCTTCACGCGTACCACGCCGGATATTGAAACTCATGACCGTAAGATTCAAACCTTGAGACGGCGGCGGGATCACGGAATGGCCCGATGTCGGGTTTACGGGTCTTGACTTCGGATTGAGACCTTCAAGCCAGATAATCAATTTATGTACGGGCTTGATATACTTCCGTGTAAAATTGAATTGCATGCTGATTTTCCAAACTTACCTGTTACATCCTGCTATAGTGCTGCCCTCATAAAACTTAACGACCATTAATCATGATAGGAGAGAAAAAGCAAGCACAGAAAAATATGAAACAAGCTGCTTATTTATTAAAATATAACAGTTCACATCCTTTTAAATGGGTCTTTTTCAGCCTGTATTTGCACGGGTTAAGTCCTGTTCCGTTAAAGAAACTGACACCTTAAAAAAACGTCACATTGAGCTGAATCAAATTCATTCTAACAGCCCAATCCATATCGGACAGCTACTTAGCCATATTTTAAGATATCAAACCGCCGGGTTTATTCCTACCTTATGCCGCAACGCACCAACCATCTCAAATCTAAAGGAGAGTATCGCAAATCTCCCGGGCTCTTTACATGCTCCTTTATCTGTCAACCGCATTGATCGGAAATTATTTACCGATGAACCGACTGAGAGAACCATGTCGTGATCATGACAAAGTCAAGATCTGCAGATCAAGAACACCTTGAAAAGGCTGCTATGTGTGAACAGCTGAAAACCAGAACATCATTAAACATAAATTGCATGATATATTAATATGTTATCATAATTAATCACTTTTTTTATTGAAATATGTCCCCCGTTATGATATCAGCGTTTCTATACAAAGCATTTGTATACATATTTACACAATTAAGTCTCGTTAAAGGACAACAAAAAAAGATTACCCTATGCTAGATGGCCTGCCTTTTGAAAATGAAACCGGGCGGACCGATGACATTTTAACATTCCTACCAGGTCGCCTTTGTTTTGATTCTAGACATACCATCGGATTTGTATCTTAAAAAGACAGGCAGTATTAGCATCGCGGTTCAGTGACAAAAGAAGGCCAAGCAGAGAACTTCCAAATCCAGATCATCGATAACATAAAACAGATCTTCTGAAACAAGGCGGTATACTGGATTTATTCATTGTTGGGCATTTCGAAAAATGTCATTAACGAAAGGGGAGCATCATGATCTTATCCCAAAGACAGGTACAAATTATGAAGGGCATCGACCCGCATGCCACCGTTTTCGACTGGCGGAACTGGAAATGGCAGATGCGCAACGGCATTCGCGATATCGAGACCTTCGAAAGATTGATGAATCTATCTTTCAGTACCGAAAAGCGCCGTGAATACCATTTGACGGAAGAAAAATTCCCCATGTCGATCACCCCCTATTACCTGTCGCTGATCAGTAACAAAGAGGAGGAAATCTTCAATGATCCGGTTTTCCGCCAGTGTTTTCCTTCACCTCTAGAACTGAATATCCTGCACGACGATATGGCGGACCCGCTGCATGAAGATCAGGACAGTCCCGTACCGGGATTGACGCACCGCTATCCGGACCGGGTGCTGCTTCTGGTAAGCAACATGTGCGCCATGTATTGCCGCCATTGCACACGCAAGCGTCGTGTCGGCGATATCGATTCCGTTCCTTCCCGCTCCGAGATTATGGCAGGCATTGACTACATCCGCAATACCCCACGGGTGCGTGACGTTCTGCTAAGCGGCGGTGATCCCCTGATGCTCGCCGACGACTACCTTGACTGGATTCTCTCGGAGCTGCGGGCGATCCCCCATGTTGAAATTATCCGAATCGGCACGCGGACCCCTGTGGTACTGCCGTACCGCATCACGGAAAATCTAACCGATATTCTTAAGAAATATCATCCCCTTTGGCTCAACACCCATTTCAATCATCCGCGTGAATTGACAGGTTCTTCCCGGGACGCCCTCGCCCGGCTGGCCAATGCGGGCATCCCGCTGGGAAACCAGTCGGTTTTGCTCGCGGGAATAAATGATTGTACCCTCATCATGCGTGCCTTGGTCAACGCCCTGGTAGCCAACCGTGTTCGCCCCTACTATCTCTACCAGTGCGATCTTTCGGAGGGGCTGTCCCATTTCCGTACACCGGTCGGCAAGGGTATCGAAATTCTGGAGAGTCTAATCGGTCACACCAGCGGATTATGTGTACCCACCTATGTCATCGACGCCCCCGGCGGAGGCGGGAAAGTCCCCGTCATGCCGAACTATCTCATTTCCTGGTCACCGACCAAGGTTGTCTTACGCAACTATGAAGGCGTTATCACCACTTATAAGGAACCCGATAATTATGAGCCCGTGGTCTGCAACCGCGACTGCGATTCCTGTATCCTACAACATGGAAACGACGATGCGGAGGATTATGAAGTTCTCGGTATCGGCAAGCTCCTGGCAGATCATGACAAAACCATATCCCTCATTCCGGCCGACAATGAGCGCCATGCTCGCCGGGATATTTAGATGTACTACAAAAATGATGTTACCCCCCGATAAGATCGATCGAATTGAAGACGCCCGGATTCAGCACGGCCCCTTAAATCAGAGAATTTACCTGATGCAAGTGGGGTCATCCGACCTGGGAAGGCTGATCTCCCGCATGGAACGTCTTGCTGCGGAACAGGCATACACGAAGATTTTTGCCAAGGTCCCGGCAACAAAATCGGATGCATTTTTCAACGTGGGATATGTACAGGAAGCATCCGTACCCAGATTTTTCAGAGGAAGGGAAGACGCACTTTTCCTCTGCAAATATTTCCATGACAGCCGCCGTCAGGAAAACCAACCGGCAACATTGAATCTCATTCAGAATCTCGCCCTGCAGACAAAACCGGACGGCAGCAAGGAGGCATCGGCCGTTCTCTATAACGTCCGACCCTGCGGGCCTGACGATGTGCTGGAGATGAGTGAACTCTACGCCCGGGTCTTTCCTTCCTACCCCTTCCCTATAGACTGTCCTGATTACATTCTCGAAACCATGATCAGCCATATCGATTATTTCGGTGTGGAATACCGTGGGAATCTCATTGCCCTGTCATCGGCGGAGATGGACCGGGAAGAAAAAAACGTCGAAATGACCGATTTTGCAACGCTCCCCGAATGGGAGGGCCGGGGTCTTGGCCGGCATCTGCTTGCCGTAATGGAAACCGCCGTAAGGCAAAGGGGTATCCAAACCGCCTACACAATCGCACGTGCCGCTTCAGCAGGAATCAATATTATCTTTGCCCGGCGGGGTTATCGGTTTGGCGGCCGCCTGGTCAACAACACCAATATTAGCGGTTGCATTGAAAGTATGAACGTATGGTATAAATCCTTGTAACGCTGATTGCACAGGGGATGATGAATGGATTTGAAAGGTTATATTGAAAATGGTTTGGGAGGATATCACGAATACCACTGGCTGGTCGTTTTTCTCATCGTATTCTCCGCATTGCTGATTGATTTTACGCAAAAGAAAATCTTATCCAGACTGCAGAAAAAAACGCTTCAAACTGACAATCCCTGGGATGACTCCATCCTCATCTCCCTGAGAAAACCGCTGAGCGCAGTCATCTGGATCATAGGCATTTCCGTGGCTGTGAATTACATGGCGCCGGAAGCGGCTTTTCTGAAATTCGCCCGCGTCGCCTTCCGGGTCGGCATCATCCTATCTCTGGCATGGTTCTGTGTGAATCTCGTCAGACAGGTCCATGACAATGTGCTGGAAATTCACCGCATAAAAGGGGATCCCATCGATGCAACAACGGCGGATGCGATCGGCAAGCTATTAAGAATATCAATTTTTATCACGACGGCCTTGGTGGTCCTGCAGACCCTGGGATTCAGTATTTCCGGCGTACTCGCCTTCGGCGGTATCGGCGGGATTGCCGTGGGCTTCGCCGCGAAGGACATCCTCTCCAATTTTTTCGGCGGGCTGACGATCTTTCTGGATCGCCCCTTCGCCGTCGGCGACTGGATCCGTTCGCCGGACCGCAATATCGAAGGCGTGGTGGAGTACATCGGCTGGCGCCTCACCCGAATCCGGACCTTCGAAAACCGGCCGCTTTACGTGCCCAATTCCACCTTCACCACCATTGCCCTGGAAAATCCCTCGCGCATGACCCATCGCCGGATTCTGGAAACCATAGGTGTGCGGTACGACGATGCCGACAAAATTCGCGTAATCGTGAACGATATCAGGCAAATGCTGATCGACCATCCCGGTATCGACCATGGGCAGACCCTGATCGTGAATTTCAATACCTTCGGCGCCTCCTCGCTGGACTTTTTCATCTACGCCTATACAAAAACGAAGGTTTGGATGGAATATCATCAGGTCAAGGAAGATGTGCTTATGAAGGCTTACCAGATTATTGTCTTCCATGGCGCGGAAGTCGCCTTCCCGACCTCGACGGTCCATGTTCCCGAAAGGATATTGCTGGAACAGGCAAAGTTCTTTGCCCGGCAATAGACACTCAAATTCTCTAACCCCCTCGCCGGAACCAGCGGTCGGTTATGCGTCACAGATCTGGATAGGAGAAAAATCATGTCTTCAGAATTCCGGGGCGTTGTGGCAGGATACCGCATCGGCGAGATCCTCAGAAATCTCGGGTTGATCACCGTCGGCAGTATCATCTGCGCTGTTGCGGTCAACGGAGTCCTGATTCCCATGGGATTTGTCAGCGGCGGGCTGACGGGACTGGCCTTGATCATTCATTACCTTGTTCCCCTGTTGTCGGTTGGGACATTGTACTTGCTCCTCAACATCCCCCTTTATCTGATTGGGTGGCGGCAGGTCGGACCCCGGTTCCTGTATTACAGCATTGCCGGCACCTTTATTTTCTCGGCAGCCCTGGAATGGACCCATTATCCCATTCCGATTCATGACAAACTCCTCGGCGCGCTCTTCGCGGGTATCATCACCGGCATCGGGTCGGGCATTATCCTGCGTTCAGCGGGTTCCGCCGGAGGCACGGACATTTTATCGGTGATACTTCTGAAGCGTTTCTCCATCCGACTGGGGAGCACCATCCTGGCCTTCAACGGCGCGGTTCTGACAATAGCCGCCCTCCTGTTTTCCCTAGAAAGCGCCCTTTATACCCTGATTTTCATTTACGTCACCGCCCATTTCATGGACCTGGTGGTCACGGGACTCAGTCAGCGGAAAGCCGTCCTGATCATCTCTGCACGTCGGGAAGAAATCGCCGAAACCATCATGCGCAAGCTGGACCGTGGGGTCACGTTCATCGAGGCCCGGGGCGGCTATTCGGGGCAGGAAAACAATATCCTCTACACCGTGATCACATTTCGTGAACTGTCCCGCCTGAAACGAATGATCAACCGCATCGACCCGCACGCCTTCGTCGTCATCAGTGATACCCGGGAAGTCATGGGGCACCGTATCGGCAACCAACCTCACTGGTAAGGGCAGATCAGCGCCGGATTCCAACGGATGCAGGCACCCCTCTGATCTGAGATGCTTTGATTTAAGAAA
>CAZBQX010000001.1:131259-142675 GCA_964494155.1 uncultured Syntrophales bacterium | reverse complement strand
AACATGATAATATCAATAGTAAATATGGAATATGTTACGTATAGGTAGGTGAAACCGATAAATATGAAATGATAGTATCAACAAAAATGCCCTTTATATTTCTTTACAAAAAAATCGCCTTGACAAAGTATTGTACCTGTGTTTAAGTCTTCACACTTTTTTTTGAAGGATATTTCGATGGACAGAAACAATCAAATCGCAAATCAGGTTTATTATTTTAGCTTTTATTTTTACGGCGAGGTCTGCCCGTCGCTTAAGGAGTAAAAGCAAACACATATAACCTTAAGCCATGGTCAGACCGGAAGGCGCTTACCATGGCTTTTTAGTTTTTTTGGGCCATGGTGAAAAAGCACCATGGCTTTTTTATTTCAGCAAGGAGGAATGTCAAATGATCATCGTCATGAAAATGGGTGCCACAGAGGATCAAATCGATCATGTCATCAAATGGATCGAATCCGTGGGGTATAAGGCCCATCCGTCCCGGGGGGTGGAAAGGACAATCATCGGCTGCGTGGGGGATGACCGGGGGAAGGCCCAGCTTACCTACGCCGAATCTTTTTCCGGCGTGGAAAAAACCGTCCCTATTCTGAAACCCTACAAACTGGCGAGCCGGGAATCTCGGGAGGGGGAAACGGTCGTCAATGTCGGCGATCTCAAGATCGGTGGAGGCGGCTTCGTCGTCATGGCAGGACCGTGCTCCATTGAGAGCGAGGCGCAGATGATGGAGAGCGCTTATATCGCCAAGAAGGGCGGGGCGGATATTCTCCGTGGGGGTGCCTACAAGCCCCGCACTTCACCCTACAGTTTCCAGGGGATGGAAGAAGAAGGTTTGAAGCTTCTGAAGAAAGCCCGCGAGAAAACAGGCCTGCCGGTCGTGACGGAAGTCATGAGCACGATGGAAGTCGATTTGGTCGAGGAATACACGGATGTGCTGCAGATCGGTGCCCGGAATGTTCAAAACTTTTCGCTTCTCAAACGTATCGGCCAGTGCAAAAAACCCGTTCTCCTGAAGCGGGGCATGATGACGACCATCGAGGAGCTTCTTATGTCGGCGGAATACATTCTTTCTTCAGGGAATATGCAAGTGATTCTTTGTGAAAGGGGCATACGCACCTTCGAGACGGCGACCCGGAACACCCTTGATATTTCCGCCGTTCCGGTGCTTAAGTCGCTGACGCACCTGCCGGTTATCGTTGATCCGAGTCACGCCGCCGGTCACTGGCACTACGTGCGGCCCTTGAGCCGTGCGGCTCTCGCCGTCGGCGCCGACGGCATTATCATCGAGGTCCATCCTGACCCGGCGAAGGCCGTTTCCGATGGTGTGCAGTCCCTGAAGCCGGAGAAATTTTATGCCCTGATGGAGGAACTCCGGCGTATGGAAAGCGCATTGAAAGCACAGTAAGGATAACGGTCATGAAAAAACTCACCCTCAATATTGAAAGAAAAGACGCCGTAACCTGCGATATTACGATCGGGTACGACATCATGGATCGGGTCGGCCTGCTTTTATCCAAGGATTATGGCAAGGTGCGCTGTATCATGATTACGGATAATCAGGTTGCTTCCCTTTACGGCGAAGAGGTCTCCACACGGTTTCGCAACATGGGACTGGAACTGACGATGATCGCCATTCCGGCTGGAGAAGCGTCCAAAACGATGGATACAGCCCTCTCGGTCATGAAGGAGATGCTTGCTCTGGGGGCGGATCGGACCAGTGTGATTATCGCCCTGGGCGGCGGTGTAATCGGTGACCTGGCCGGCTTCGTGGCTTCGGTTTACATGCGGGGCATTCCCTACATCCAGATTCCGACGACGCTCATGGCTCAGGTGGACAGCAGCATCGGCGGGAAGACCGCCGTCGATCTGCCGGAGGGGAAAAACCTGGTTGGTACCTTCAATCAGCCCCAGGCAATCTACATCGACCTCAAGTTTCTGGAGACGCTTTCGGACAAAGAAATGAAAAACGGCTTGGCCGAAATCATCAAGGCAGGTATTATCGAGGACATCTCCCTGTTCAACCTCCTGGAGGCCGAAGCCCAAAGCGTGCGGGAGCGGCATCGCCCCATTCTGGCCGCCATCGTTGAGAAGGCCGTGCGGGTGAAAAAGGGCATTGTGGAGTTGGATGAGCGTGAAAAGGGGCTCCGTCGGATTCTTAATTTCGGCCATACCCTGGGACACGCCCTGGAAGCGGAATCCGGCTACGGCATGAGTCATGGCGAGGCTGTCTCGATTGGCATGGTTGCAGCGGCCAGGATTGCAGAGAAAATTTATGACCTGCCCATGGCCGACCGGGAAAGGATCGAGGCCCTGATCGCCGCAATTGGACACCCGACGACTATCCCGGCATCCATGTCAACGGATGGCATTTTGGCGCGGTTGAAAATGGACAAGAAAAGGGTGGGGGATACGGTTCATTTCGTGCTAGTCAAAAAAATAGGATTTCCTTTTGTCAATGGCGGGATCGCCGACAATACCCTTCGGGGTATCATTGAGGAGTTGCGACCATGACGGATCAAAATCTGGACCAAATTCGTCGTCAGATGTCCGAAACGGATGAGAAAATCATTCGGCTTCTGGAGCTGCGGGCGGAATTAGCACGGGAAGTTGGAAAGATCAAAGAAATCAGTGGTATGGAGGTATACGATCCGGCCCGGGAAGCGGCGATGATGTCCGAGTTTGAAAAAAACGTTCAGGACGACGTCCTTCCCGCCGGGTACTTGAAGGCCATTTACCGGGAAATCATTTCTGCCTGCCGGGAACTGCAGAAGCCCGTCACGGTAGCCTGTTTAGGCCCTGAAGCATCGTTTACTCACCTGGCGGCGAAATCGCATTTCGGTGGGAGTACGACATTTGCCTTCCAGTCGACGATATCCCAGGTTTTCGATGAACTGGAAAGAAGACGGGTCAATCTTGGCGTGGTTCCGGTGGAGAACACCTTTGAGGGGTCCGTCAATTTTACCCTGGATCGGTTGATTTATACGCCTTTAAAAGTCATCGGCGAAATCTACCAGCGTATCAGTCATTGCCTGCTGTCAGCGGAGCCAGGTTTAGACGGAATCCGCCGGATCTATTCCCATCCCCAGGCGTTTGCCCAGTGCCAGGACTGGCTGAGACGCAAAATGCCGGATGCCGAATACCTCGATATGTCGAGCACCGCCGCAGCCGCGAAAATGGCCTTGACGGAGCGCGGGACCGCTGCTATAGGCAGCAGCTTTGCCGCCTCGTTTTACGGTCTCAATGTGCTGGCGGAAGAAATCCAGGATCATTCCTTCAACACGACACGTTTCATTGTCCTGGGCAATAAGACGCCGGTTCCGACGGGAAACGACAAGACCTCCATCATTTTCGGGACCCCCCATTCACCCGGCGCATTGTATCGCGCCCTGGGGGCCTTTGCCGAGCGGGAGATCAACCTCATGAAAATCGAGTCCTACCCGTTGAAGGATCGATTGTGGGAATACCTGTTTTTTGCCGATTTCGGCGGTCACGAAAACGACCCGAGCATTGATAACTGTCTGAATCATTTAAAGACGATGACCACTTTTGTAAAGGTCCTCGGATCGTACCCCAGAGCGGGAGGGAGCCTATGATCTGCGTTTCCATCTGTGCCGGGACTCAAAAACAGGCGCTCCACGACATCGCGCAGGCGGTTGGTCTTTGTGACATGCTGGAGTTGCGGATGGATGAAATTACTGACGGCCGTCTGGGTGAACTGATGGCATACATTACAAAACTGGATCCAGGGAAGCTTGTTTTGGTGACGCACCGAAAGACAAAAGCAAAAACACGGAGAGTCGTCACCCGAAAGGATCCGTTTGCGCAGGAAGATACTAAGTCGATGCAGCGCTGGGGGGTTCTGCAGGATGCCGTCCGTCGAGGTGCTGCTTATGTGGATGTAGAATTGGAGGATGGCGATGAAGAAATTGCGCTATTGAAAGACCTGATCCAAAAAAACGGTTGCCGGACCAAACTCGTCTGTTCGCATCATGACTTTCAAAAAACACCTTCGCTGAAAGGTTTGAAAAGTCTTTATCAGGCTTGCGTCAAAAAAGGCGCCGATGTGGTGAAGATTGTTCCTTATGCCCGGTCAGCGGCGGATAATATCCGGGCTTTTCAGTTGTTGGTCTGGGCGACGAAGCAGGAAAAAGAGATTGTTGCGTTCTGCATGGGAGAAAAAGGACGGTTGAGCCGGATCGCGGCCCCCCTGTTCGGCGCGGCATTCACTTTTGCTGCCCTGGATGAGAAGTCTGCCGCCGCCCCGGGTCAAATTGGGGCCAAAGATATGGTGAAAATCCTGGGCATAATTGGGATAACAGGGGCCTGAAGGGTGGGAAAAGACAAAAAAAATTGGAAAGACAGCTTGATTTTTGCCCTGTTCGGCAATCCGGTCCGTCAGAGTCTTTCACCACACATGCATAACCGGGCGTTACGCATCCTGGGTGTTGATGGTCATTATATTCCCGTTCTGGTGAATGATCTGGCCGGAGCGGTGGCGGCGATTCGCGCCCTGAATATTCGTGGCGTGAGCGTGACCATACCCTTTAAAGAAGCCGTCATGCCGCTTTTGGATGAGATAGATGATGATGCTCGTGCCATCGGCTCGGTGAACACCATCCTCAATAGCGGCTCAAAGCTTGCAGGATTCAATACGGACTGGAAAGGCGTGGAAGCAGCCCTGACCAAAAAGATGCAGATTTCGGGTAAAAATTTTGTCCTTATCGGCGCCGGCGGCACAACGCGGGCGGCGCTTTATGCGGTTAAAAAAAATGGGGGCGAGGCGATTGTGTCGAGCCGGAACCGGGAAAAAGGGAAGGCGCTGGCCGCTTCATTTGAATGCACCTGGTTGCCTCTTGAAGACCTTTCGCAATTGAGAGGCCATTGTCTCATCAATACGACACCCCTGGGTATGACGCCTGACGTCGAAGCGATGCCTGTTCCTGAAAATGTTGTTCAGCGGTTTAATTATGTGATGGACGCCGTGTACAATCCCCCGGAAACACGTTTGTTGCAAAAAGCCGGAGAAGCAGGGGCCGTGACCATTTCCGGCGTTGAAATGTTTGTTGCTCAAGGGGGCGAACAACTCCGCCTGTGGACGGGCATGGAACCCCCGCTGCGGTCCATGAAAGCCGTTGTCCTTTCCGCCTTGAAAAAAAGAATCCGATGAGCATGTACGGACATGGAATACGCCCAGGCTATCCACATTAATCCTGTAAGAAATCTCGCGGCGCAAGTAACCGTTCCCGGTTCAAAGAGCTATTCCCAACGGGCCCTCGTGGCGGCATCTCTGGCAAACGGTCAATCAATCCTGCGGAATGTCCTCCTGTCGGAAGACACGGCAAGGTTCATCGAGGCCCTGCAGGCACTGGGAGCAAATATCACTGGTGATGGGGGCAATATTGTCGTCGAGGGTGTCAATGGGATACTATCGACACCGAATAACCCCCTTTATCTTGGCAATAACGGAACGGCCATGCGGTTTCTGGCATCCATTGTCTGCCTGAGCCGGGGAGCCATCATATTGACCGGTGATGACAGGCTCTGTGAAAGGCCGATCGAGCCGCTCATGGAGTATCTCGGTCACCTGGGAGTCCGTTACCGGTATGTCATCAAGGACGGTTTTCCTCCCGTCGAAATACAGGCCGCGGGATTGAGCGGAGGCTATCTGAAAATCAAAAACACCGAAAGCAGTCAGTATATTTCGTCGCTTCTTTTAGCGGCACCCTATGCTGACGCGCCCGTTTCGATCTTGTTGGAAGGGGGGATTGTCTCGCGGCCCTACATCGACATGACAGTTCAGGTCATGGCCGATTTTGGCGTGGCGGTGGAAACAGGAGAATCTGAATGTTATCGAATATCTGGAAATATGACCTATAAAGGGCGAGATTATCTCGTCGAGGGAGACGCATCCAGCGCCTCATATTTCTTTATGGCCGCCATGTTAAGCAAAGGGGTGGTGAGGGTCAACAACATGAATCCACAGAGCCGGCAGGGTGATTTAAAATTACTGGATTTATTGAAAGCATGGGGTGGGGAAGTGCTTTGGGGAGACAACTGGATCGAGGTCCAAGGCCATGACATGATGACGGGTGACTGGGTCATCGATATGGGGGATATGCCGGACATGGTGCCCACGGCGGCGGTGCTGGCAGCGTTCAGGCATGGTGTAACCGATTTCAGCCGCGTGGCCCACCTGCGGATCAAGGAAAGCAACCGCCTGGCTGCCCTCGTCGCAGAACTGGGTAAAATGGGTATCGCCGCCCGGGAAGAAGAAGACCGCTTGATCGTCACAGGCGGGCAGCCTCGCGGGGCAGCCATCCAAACGTATAACGACCATCGGATAGCCATGAGTTTTGCAGTGGCGGGACTCGCTGTGCCGGGGATGACCATTGAGAATCCGCACTGTGTGGATAAATCCTTTCCCTCATTCTGGGAGGTGTTTGGACAACTGGGAGGGCTGCCGGATGACTGACCCGGGCGGTAATATCCTTCTGGTCGGCTACCGGGGAACAGGCAAATCCACCTTGGGAAAACGTTTGGCGGATGTTCTGGATATGAAATTTATAGATATGGATCGGATCTTGATCCGAGATGCCGGCTGTTCCATTTCACGGATTGTTGAAGAGCATGGCTGGCCGCATTTCCGGGAATTGGAAAAAAGACTTCTGCTCAGGTTGGCGCAGGCGACGGGACAGGTGATTGCCACGGGAGGCGGCGTGGTACTGGACGCCGCAAACCGTACAACTTTGTCGAAAATGGGTATCGTGATCTGGCTTAAAGCCGATCCTGATGCGATTGTGGCACGGTTGCATCATGACAAGGAAGGGTCTGCACAGCGGCCGCCTTTTTCGGACAAAAATCTTTGGGAAGAAACGGCGACAGTTCTGAAGGAAAGGACGCCATTTTATAAAGGAGTCAGTGAGGTTGAAGTGGATACATCTAATCTTGATATTGGGGAATGTGTTGACGAAATCGTCAGGATCATCCATATAAAAAAAAACACATCCGGTAAGGGTTAGTTCCGTTTTGTAAAGCGAATGCAGGTTGCAGCATAACGGACAAGAGGATTCAAAGGAAACGATATGGCGGGCAATACCATCGGCAAGAGATTTTGTGTTACCACGTGGGGTGAATCGCATGGGGCGGCGATCGGCGCCGTCATAGACGGTTGTCCCGCTGGATTGGCCCTTTCGGTCGCAGACATTCAGGGCACCCTGGACCGCAGAAAGCCGGGCGGCCTGCCTTCGGAAACATCAAGGCGGGAAGCCGACCAGGTTGAAATTCTCTCAGGTGTTTTCGAAAAGCGGACAACCGGGACACCGATCGCTTTGATTATCTACAATCGAGACCATGAAAGTCACGACTATGATCGGATCAGGGGGCTTTTCCGTCCCGGCCACGGCGATTTTACCTACACGGAAAAATACGGGTTTCGCGATCATCGGGGAGGCGGACGTGCCTCCGGTCGGGAAACAGCGGCCCGCGTCGCGGCCGGTGCCGTTGCAGAAAAAATTTGCCGTCAATATGGTTTGGATGTCATGGCCTATACAATCATGCTTGGTGGAATCTGGGCTGACCGCAAGGAAATATCTGAGGTAAATCATGAACAAATCAATGCAAACCTGTTGAAATGTCAAGATCATGAAGCATCCAAACACATGGTGGAAAAACTCGAAGAGGTCCGAAAAGAGGGCGATACCCTTGGCGGCATTGTGGAAATCCTTGTTCGAGGGTGCCCGACAGGCTTAGGTGAGCCTGTATTCGACAAAATCGATGCGGACCTGGCCAAAGCCCTGATGAGTGTCGGCAGCGTCAAGGGGGTGGAAATCGGCGATGGTTTTGACACAGCCGGAAAACGGGGATCGGAGAATAATGATATCCAAGTCAGCAAAGGATATCTGTCTAATCACGCCGGCGGCATTCTTGCCGGCATCACCAACGGCAACGAAATCGTGATCCGCGTAGCCTGCAAACCCATCCCGTCCATTACGAAAGCGCAGACGTGTTTGGATGCCGATGGCCATGAAATCGAATATGCCATTAAGGGTCGGCACGACATCTGTGTCATTCCCCGGATCATCCCGGTTTGTGAAGCCATGGTCTGGATCACGCTGGCGGATCATCTCTTGAGAAACAGGACGGCCCGGATATGATGAAAGACGTGGTCATCGGCATCATCGGGGGAACCGGCGGCATGGGGCGCTGGTTTGCCGAACTGATGCGTGGTGAAGGGTATCCGGTCCACTGTGCCGGAAGGCGCGACGGTATGAGACCCGAAGAAATGGCAAGGGTGTGCAACGTCGTGGTGATCTCGGTACCCATTGATGTGACCGGTGCGGTAATTGCCAAAGTGGGACCGCATATGCCCGGGGAAAGCCTTCTGATGGATCTGACGTCGCTGAAGGAAGAACCGGTCAGGGCCATGCTGAACGCGTCCGGCTGCGAAGTCATCGGGTGTCATCCCCTTTTCGGACCAACAGTTGCATGTGTGGAAGGATATAACGTGATTCTCTGTCCCGCCCGTTCGAAGACCTGGTTTCCCTGGCTGAAAGCGATATTTGAGAGGCATCGGGCTGTCGTGACCGTCACATCTCCGGAGGAGCATGACCGGATGATGGCCGTTATCCAGGTGCTGAATCATCTGCACACGATTCATCTGGGGATATTACTCGGACAGGAAGAGCGAAGCATCCCGGCATTACAGCCTTGGTCCACGCCGGTTTTTGAGCAGAAACTGGAGATGATCCGGAAGATTTTTCAGGACCAGCCGGACATGTATGCGGAAATCCTGGCCAGAAACGCCCACCTGGAGCGGATTTGCACAATCTATCGCGACACGTTTGAATTGCTGGAAAAAACAGTCAGAACAAAAGAGTCGAGCGAGATTATCAATCTCATAGGTCGTACTAAGGAAAAACTCTGGCCCAAGCCGTGACGAAACAAGACGTCGGTATGGTCCGCTGGAATATGAAGCGGTTGGCCGATTAGCCCAAGATCTTGAATATCATTTAGACAACCCATAAAGATGGAAGATCAAGCAGCGAAAATAAAAGAACTGGCAGAAATGCTGATGGCGACCCGGAAGGCCGTATTTTTCACCGGCGCCGGGGCGAGTACGGAATCGGGCATACCCGATTTTCGGAGTCCCGGAGGGATCTGGACCAAGTTCGATCCAGCCGACTTTACGCTGAATAGCTTTCTGAACAGTTATGAGAGCCGGAAGAAACAGTGGCAATTTCTGCTGGGTACGGAAACAATCCGATCGGCCAAGCCGAACGACGCTCACCTGGCCATTGCCGAACTGGAAAAAATGGGTCATGTGGCATGTGTCATCACACAGAACATCGACGGCCTCCATCAGAAGGCCGGATCTAATCCCGATCGTGTTTACGAACTTCACGGAAATCTGGACTGGGTCTATTGTCTGGGCTGTAAGAACCGATATCGCACGGACTGGGTTATCGAAAGAAACAGAGGTGTAAAGGAGGTGCCGGATTGTGAATATTGCGGCGGCATTCTGAAACCGGACGTTATCTTTTTCGGGGAACCGCTGCCGAAGAAAACACTGGAATCAGCAGCGATATCTTCCAGTACCTGTGAGCTGTTTATCGTTGTCGGATCTTCCCTGGTGGTCTATCCTGCAGCTTATATGCCCATCTATGCGAAGGCGGCCGAGGCCAGGCTCGCGATTATCAATATGGTGGAAACGCCATGTGATGAGGAGGCGGATTTGGTTATTTCAGGGCAGGCCGGGGTGGTCATGAAGCAGGTGATGCAGGCCATCCGTTATGCCATGGGAGGGTAAGGCATGGTAAAAAGAACCTATCCCGAGAGTCCCCGTGTCGGCGTCGGAGCCCTGGTTATTCATGAGAATAAGGTACTCCTGATCAAGCGGGGCGTGGCGCCGAGTGAAGGACTGTGGGCAGTGCCGGGCGGATCGCTCGAATTGGGAGAAACATTGCAGGCCGGCGCCGAAAGGGAAACGCTGGAAGAAACAGGGGTAAAAGTCTCGGTAAAAAAACCGGTCTATGCCTTCGATTACATCGAGCGGGATGACGATGGCAATATTAAATTTCATTTTGTCATCGTCGATCTCTGGGCGGATTATGTCAGCGGCGAACCGGTCGGCCGGGATGATGCGCTGGAGGCCAGGTGGGTCGGTAAAGACGGGATAAAAACCCTGCCGCTTGGTAAAAACACTTTAAAGCTTCTGAAATTTGTTCACTTTCTTGATTAGCTTTCACCGGGAGGCATGCCATGAAAGTCATATTTCATCAGGACTTCTACCAGGTCTATTCATCCGATCCTGCGTCGGCGCCGGGCAGAATGGAAGCCATCATCCGGGCCATCGGGAACAATCATGAAATCATAAAAGCCTGTGCCGCTGATGAAGAAGACATTGCCGCTGTGCACACGCAACGCCATATCGAGCGGGTAAAACAGGAAGGGGTCTATAACATCGCGGCCCTGGCCGCAGGGGGCGCCATTCAGGCGGCAACCCTGGGTCTTAAGGAACCGGCCTTTGCCGCAATCCGGCCTCCTGGACATCATGCCTCGGAAGACAGTGCCTGGGGGTTCTGCTACTTCAATAACATGGCCGTCGCCCTGACCCGCCTGATGCGAAAAGGGATGATCAAAAAGGCGACGGTTCTGGATTTTGATCTTCACTACGGTGACGGGACGGTTAATATCCTGGACGGCCTCGATCATGTCACCATATATAATCCCGGTGCCGGCAATCGTAATGATTATCTGAGAACGGTCGAAGATTTCCTGAGGGAACAGCAGACGGATATTATCGGCATCTCAGCCGGGTTTGACAACCACGCCGAGGACTGGGGAGGTCTCCTCTTCACGGAGGATTATCACGAGATGGGCAGAATGGTGAAAGACGCCGCCGCAAGAATCGGCGCCGGCTATTTTGCTGTTCTTGAGGGCGGCTATAACCACCGTGTCCTCGGAAAAAATGTTGTGGCGCTCCTTGAGGGGATGGAAGGCAAATAAGATCCTGATCGGGAGAAAACGGATTTTGTGTGAATCGTTATTTCCTTACGTCTGCCTTTGATCCGACGAGGCAATGTAACTGTGGGTGCTAAGTGCAACCACCGCTGCATTGGAAAGGAGGCTGCCGAGGGTTTCAATCGTTTTGCGAAAAGGGGTGTTGCGGACCGCAGCCCATCTTGAATCGGAGATCCCCTGTGCGTCCGTCATCAGATTAAAGAAGACCGGCGGCTCGATGTCTCCCCGGGGACCGGCGGCATGGACACGCAGCCAAGCGTTGCCGCCGGGAAGAATGTCCGTCGGATAATGCACCACGACTTGGCCGTTATCGAACAGGGTTGTGGTTAACTTTTGCCCCCATTCGAAATTTCCGACCGTCGCGTCAGGTATCACTTCCAGAAGATTCAGAGACGCCAAG
>CAZBQX010000001.1:121906-131159 GCA_964494155.1 uncultured Syntrophales bacterium | reverse complement strand
GAAATTTCCGACCGTCGCGTCAGGTATCACTTCCAGAAGATTCAGAGACGCCAAGGCGGCATCCTTCAAGATATTGACCGCCGCATGAGGAATGCCGATGAGGAGATCCCGAATCGGTGCATCATAGAGAATTTTTTTCAAAAAGTGACCGACGGAAGGCCTTATGCCGTCCGGCGTCTTTTCTCCTTCCGGTACGTAAGCACCAAATGACAGGCCGGAAAAAACATCCTCAAAGAAATGACCCAGTGTACCCAGTAATCCAAGCTGCCGACCGGACGGGGTAAGCTAAGGATAACGGTCTCATCCCTTTCAGAGAGGTACTCTTGTGTGATGTGAGCAATACAAGAATCCCATATACATATTATTTCATTATTCTATGGTTTTCTTTTCTTCCGTACCCGATGACCAAAGTTTCTGTCGTTTCTTTTCAATTTTTTGGTGCCGGTATTGGACATAAGCGTCTCGGATTGCAATATAGGGATCAATTGCTGCTCCGATGAGGGCCTCGTAATCACCAATCCGTAGGGACGTATCGTTAATGATTTCATACGTCTTGACGCCCGTGGAGGCATACCAGGGATTGAGATAAGAGACAGGATAGAGAAAATATTCGCCTACGGATCCAAAAGTGTCACGCGGACTGGACGGTCCCCAGAACGGCCAAACGATATAGAAGCCCTGCCCGACTCCCCAGAGACCGAAAGTCTGGCCCAGATCGGCATCCTGCTTCGGCAGATTGACACCTTCCATTGAGGCGAGATCGAGGAATCCGGCAATGCCCCAAATCGAGTTGATGAAGAAACGTCCTGCTTCTGTAGCGCCACCTTCGATATCCGCCTGCAGCATCGAGCTGACGAAACGGATGGGAAAAGCGAGATTGGTGAAGAAATTCTTTACGCTGACACGTACCACTTTCGGCAGCACTTTGTTATAACCGGTGGCGACGGGTTTTAAAACCCAGAAATAAAGTTTATCGTTGAACTGGTACATTGCCCGGTTGAAGGGTTCAATCGGATCGGCGATTTGTGGACCATTGCCGTTAGTCTGTGTCTCATCCGTCGCATCCAATTCATCTTCTGCCTCGAGATCATCTATAGATGGACTATCGGCGTCAATCGGGCTGGGTTCGTTGCCGGTTGTGTCCGAGACGGCAGACGGTTCGGAGTTTGGCTCATTCTGAGAAGCAGCTTCCAAAGATGAGGAGGCAGCTTCGTTTCCCGTAACGGCAACATCCGCAAGGGACGTTGAAGCGGACAATTCCGCAGCCGACAGTGTTGCAGGCAAAAGGGAAATTGAAAAGCCGGTCGCAAGAAACACCCAAATCATCAGGATATAAAAACCGGGCGATGGACGTTGCAGGCATAATTTCATGGCAATAGCTCCAGTTAAAAATAATGGAACAGCGGATTATTTTTGGGATTTCACCTTTTTTCGGAGAATTTCCAGTAACTTATCCGGTGTTTGTTTAGAGAGGATATCGTTGAACTGGGTGCGGTAATTCTGAACGAGGCTGACATTTTCAATCACCACGTCATAGACTTTCCAATTGCCGTTCACAAGGAGCAACCGGTAATTGATCGGAACTTCCCCTGCGGGTCTGTTGATGCGCGTATAGACTTCTGCCGTAGTGGGCGTCAGCATCGATTCCTTGTCAAAAGATATCTTCTCATTCTGGTAGGAAAGAATGCGTTCCGCATAGGTATTTTCGAGAATCTGATGAAAAAGATGAATAAATTCTTTCTGTTGTACCGCGTTCAGTTTTTTCCAGTTGCGAGAAAGCGATCGTTTTGCCAGTTCCAGTTCATCGAACATATCGAAGTAGAGTTGGCGTAATTTTTCTTTCTTGATATCCTGTTTTGCCGGGCTTTTCAAAGCGGGATCACGCAGGACATCCAGCACTTTATTCACATTGATTTTGACTGTCTCGAGCGGAATTCCGGCATATGCGGGCGCGCAAAACAACATAACGGACAAGATAATGGATAAAACAACATTTTTTTTCATAATAACCTCTGTCTTTTCAATTTTATCTATTCTGTCGGCTGGGTATTATTTTGAACATCACCGAAGGCGTATTTGCCGATGAGGTCCGAAATTTCGACGGCCGGCTGTGTTTCCGTGATCGTGCCTCCGGTTGCAAGCACCGCTCCACCGCCTCCGGGATCAATGCTTAAATAACAGTCACCGATCAGGCCTTCGGTCTTGATTGAAGCAATGGCGTCATCATAGACCTTGATCCCGTTATTAATTCTGAATTCAACCACCGCTTTCAAGTCTTCCTGGTCGATGTGCAGAGATTCGACACGTCCGATTTCCATGCCAAGCATCTTCACCGGATTACCGGCCCTAAGACCGGACACGGAAGTAAATTTGGCATACAGGGGATATGTATCGCCGCCGAAAAAGGTGACATGGCCCAGTTTAACGGTCATATAACCGATCAAAATGAGCCCCAGAAAAACGAAGATGCCGACGGTTGTTTCCATGGCAAATTTTCTCATCAGAAGACTCCTTTTACAAACAATTTACACGGCCGATTTCTCTTTGATTTGTTTCGGCCGATTCGATAACCGATTCAATATTCATAAATGGTTGCCCCTGTGCAAGGCCAACAAGAATGGAAAATTCGGCGCATGTATTCTGAGGCCGTTTTTCAACGTTACCATTGACGATGTTATGGATACCATATTCTGTAAAATCTGCGATGAAATTTTTCAAAATATCTTTTGCTTCCTGAAGATCGGTGTAAGGCAGCACGGTCACGAACTGATTGGCGCTGTGACGTGTCGAAAAGCCACCGATGGGAGCGAACTGTCTGTTGATAAAGGAGCCCAGCCGCTGTACGATTTCCTGGGCGACATCGTAACCCAGGCGGTTAATGACTGATTCCAGCGAGTCCAGAGTAAAGAGAGCCACCGAATAAATCTCACCCTGCTGGCCTCGTTTCATCTGAGCGTGATACAAGACCTTAAAGCGGCGTCGAGAAGGCAGACCAGTCAGTTCCGCCTGCAACCCTTCAAGACTGCGAATAACTTCGTCGTTGAACGGATGTTCGAAATCTTCCAGTTCCTCAGGTGTTCCCTCGAAGACAATCTTTTTATTATAGAGGGCAAGGATACGGTTGGAAATAAAGTAAACGTCGGGTATTTCGTGGCTGACAAGAATGGCCGTAAACCCGAATTTCCTCTGGTACTGGGCGATCATGCTCAAGATCGCGTTTTTCCGGACCGGATCCTGCCCGGATGTGGGTTCGTCGAAGAGGACGATCTTGGGATCCGTGATCAGCGCCCGCGCTAAGGCCGCACGCTTCTGCATACCGCCTGAAAGTTCGGAGGGGTATTTGTATCTTGCGTCGACCAGTTCGGTCTGTTCCAGCCGTGCCATAACGCGCTTATTAATTTCGTCTTTACTTAGATTTGATGTTTCCAGAAGGGGTAGGGCAACGTTTTCGAAGATGTTCATGGAATCGAAAAGAGCGTTGTCCTGGAACATGTAACTGATCTCGCCTTTGGCGAAAGAGGTATGACGCCCCTTGCCGTGACGCAACGGGCTGCCGCGAAAAAGGATCGTTCCTTCATCCGGTTGCAGCAGACCAATAATATGTTTAAGCAGGACGCTCTTTCCCCCGCCGCTGAGGCCGATGATGGTTGTCACCTGTCCTTCATAGATTTTCAAATTCACCTGATCGAGAACAGTCTTTGTCCCGAAGCGTTTGGTCACATTTTGGAATTCTATTAAGGGCGTATCCATGGGTTTATTGAATCAACAGAGATGTCACGACGTAGTCGGAAAGAAGGATCAACACGCAGGAAAGCACGACGGCCGAGGTGGTGGCAAGTCCGACTGCTTTGGCGCCGTGACTGTCCGCACGCATATGGGCGAAATAACCTTGAAAACAGCAAACCGTGGAAACGATCACAGCAAAAACAATGGATTTAATAAATCCATCGGTGATATCTTTCAATTCCAGACTGGATTGCACCCGATAAAAATAGGTGTTCGAGGTGACCCCGAGCACAATGACCACGGAGACATACCCGCCCACGATACCGATCAAGTCGAACAGAGCGGTCAAAATCGGGAAGCTGATGATCGAGGCGGCAATACGCGGACTGATCAGGTATTTGAGCGGATCAATCCGCATGGTATCCAGGGCGTCGATCTGCTCGGAAATGCGTTGAATGCCGATTTCCGCCGTGATGGCCGAGCCGGCGCGGGCGGTAATCATGATGGCCGTTAAAACGGGTCCCAGCTCCCGCACCAGGGAAAGGGCGACCAGGGTACCGAGGGCGCCTTCGGCGCCGAACTTCACCAGGGCATAGTAGGACTGAAGGCCCAGCACCATGCCCGTAAAGAGGCCGACCAGAAGAATGATCATGGTGGATTTTGCGCCGATGTAATAAAGCTGCTGAATAATTTTGACGAGCTGTTTATTCTGGAATATTTTCAAGACGGCCAGCGTAAGAAAAATAGCTGCGGCCCCCAGGCTTTTTATCCAGAGTATCGTTAATCGACCCGTAAAAGCGAAGGGTTCAAACAAGAATTTGAACAAACTAAGCCTCGAATTGTTTTGCGAGTTGTTTTTGATGTCCGAAAAAGAAGCCATAAATATGCTATTCCAGAATTTTATTTGAATGACCCAAAAGGCTTTATGTATCGTTAGTGTGATACCCAGCAGCACAAAATCCGGAACTATTATCAGTAATTTTGCATAGAAGTCAATATCGGAATCGGCATGCGAATTGCCCAAAATTTATGGCTTTATTTTGAGGTTAATATCCGTTAACATTATTAAAAATCGAGCGGGATCGATGCATCATGCCGCAAAAACAGTTTGAAAGGGAGGTCAGCGATGATCAAGAAAATCTTTTCTGTTGTAAGTTTAATGCTTTTAATTACGGCTTGCGCTTCCGTGATGTCTGAGACAACCATGAACAGTGTGGATCAAAGCGTCTCATTCGCGGCGCTTCAACAGAAGCCTGATGCCTACAAAGGCAAGGTCGTGTTGCTGGGTGGGCAGATTATAGCCACGACGGTTAAGGATAATGAGACATGGATCGAAATGCTGGAAAAGAAACTCGACTCGGGGCAAAAACCGGAGAACACCGATCAGTCAGGTGGACGTTTCCTGATTAAATTTCAGGGTTTCCTCGATCCTGCCATCTACTCGCCCGGTCGATACCTGACCGTAGCGGGCCAGGTGGAGGGAAAAGTGATTCGCCCGATTAACGAGACGAAATATACCTTCCCGTTGCTTGTTGCAAAAGAACACTATCTCTGGAAGCCGGAAGACACCGCCAGCAGACCACGTTTTGGCATCGGTGTCGGGGGCGGCGTAGGCAGTCGCGGCAGCGGCGGCGGCGTGGGAGTCGGCGTGGGGTTCTAAATGCGTGTACGACTTTATGTTGCCATCCTTTTCATCCTCCTTTCTTCCTGCGCACCTTTTTCAAACGAGGTGATGCAGGAAGTGACAAGGGATATTGCGTTCAATCAAGTGATCAAGGAGCCCGATACCTTTAAGGGAGAAGCCGTTGTCTGGGGGGGTGTCATCATTGAAACCATAGCCAGGAGAGATGACACCCTTATCATTGTCCGCCAGACGGATCTCGATTTTCAGAAGCGGCCGATCAATCTGGATACGTCGGCGGGCCGCTTCATCATTCGTTATCAGGGTTTTCTCGATCCGGCCATTTACACCAAAAATCGTGAGGTGACGGTGGTTGGAAAAATCGCCGGAAAGGAGGAACGTCCCATCGGCGATTATCGCTATCCCCATCCGTTAATTGACGCGAAGGACCTCAGACTGTGGGAAAAGCGGGTTGAGTACCCCTATTACTATGATCCCTGGTATCCCTGGGGTCCCTATCCCTGGGGACCCTACCCCTGGTACCGCCATCCGTGGTACCGTCATCCTTACTGGTGGTAAACAGTCCGGTGACCCACCGGCTCCTTCAGCCATCATGCAGAAGAATAGCAGCTTATGACGATTTCCAAATGGCTTGATAAGAAGGTTTCCGAAGGCGCGGACGTTTCCCATATTGAATTGCCAGAAGGGATGCTGAACGACGAAGCCCCCGAAGAGACGATTTTTTTCATGGAGATCCGATCATGCAGTATTCTCTGTCCCGAAGACCATCCCTTTTCCACGGTCGAACGGTTCGGTGACTGGTATTATGCCCGGGGCCGTGACAAGGAGGCTGGTCCCCATACCACCCTGCCGCCATGGTGGCTTTGGACAAAGGACGAAGCCCTGGCGCTCCGAACAGCGAAAGCGCACATCGGAATAGAGTAGGGCAGACTTCGGCTCAGCTAGAGCGTATATAAAGGTCGTCACACGTCACCAACTTCTTGAAGGAAACAGTTATTTGTCTGGTTTTTTCTTTGCGGAAAAGGAGGACTGTCATGGAAAGTCTCGCCAGGTTAGGAAAGGGGTCAATAATTCTATTATGGTTCTGCATGGTTTTATCAGGTTTGTCGCTTATACCGTCAGATTTATTTGCACAGACCATCATCGACGAGTGGGCTAAGGTTACGGCACCCCTGCCGCCTGAAATCAAGCAGATCTCTCTGGACCCCGCGACAACAGCGCTGTTGCTTCTGGATTTCAACAAGCAGACCTGTAATGCCGAACGCCGCCCGCGCTGCATCGATTCAATCCCTAAGATAAAGAAAATACTTTTGCTGGCCAGGGCTAGAAAAATGACCGTTGTCTACAGCCTTTCCGCGGGGGCAAGTGCTGCCGATATTGCCTCCGCCGTTGCTCCTATGCCCGGTGAACCCATTGTTACATCCGGTCCGGATAAATTTCTGGGAACAAACCTGGAAAAGATACTGCGTGAGAAGGGAATTAAAATCGTCATTGTGGCGGGAACAGCAGCCCATGGAGCAGTTCTTTATACGGCCAGCGGCGCCGCATTAAGGGGGATGACGGTGGTTGTTCCGGTTGATGGAATCTCCGCGGAAACACTTTATGCCGAACAGTATACAGTATGGCATCTGGTCAATGCACCCCGTGTTTCCGCTGCAATGACCCTGTCAAGAACGGACATGATCGATTTTTAGCCGTTTTACAGGCAATACCGGCATCCGTGTTTACCTGTTCGGAAGGCTAAAACTTTGCGTCTGATGGTGATCAGATGGAAGCAGTCATTGAAATTGCGATCGGTATCGGCCTGAGCGCCGCATGTGGTTTTCGGGTATTTGTTCCGCTTCTGGCGATTAACCTCGCATCCCTGCCCGGACATCTGCAATTGTCTCCAGATTTTGTCTGGCTCGGCAGTCAGAACGCGACGGTGGCTTTCGGTACCGCGACCATACTCGAAGTGCTTGCCTATTACATACCATGGGTGGATCATTTAATGGATACGATCACCACACCGGCTGCGGTGATCGCGGGTGTGGTGGCCACAGCATCCACAGTGACCGACGTTTCACCCTTTCTCAGGTGGACGCTGGCGCTGATTGCCGGAGGCGGCATCGCGGGTCTGGTGCAAGGGGCGACCCTGGCCCTCCGGGCAAAATCATCGCTTGTCACCACGGGGTTTGGTAATCCCGTGATTTCAACCATGGAGCTGTTCGGAGCTGCAACAACGGCCCTTTTGGCCATCTTTGTCCCGGTTGTGGCAATTTTTTTAATCGGTCTGCTCTTGTTTTTCGCCATGAGGAAGACGGGCCGGTTACTTTTGGGCAGAAAGCATACTTGAGCGGTATCGGGAAGATTATTTTAAAATAAACTAAAATAAAAAAGGGGCATATCCACTATGAAAGGAATACGCCCCCCTGATCCGGAAGCCGGTATTTTTAAGACTTGCTCTCCGCCGTCGCTGTTGTAATTCCCAGCGTCTGCATAGTCTGCATGGCTTTTTCTTTCACTGAACCAGCCACGGAAACGGCATCGGCATAATTGCCGGCTTTGAAGCTTTCAAGCGCCTTGGCCCAGTCATCCTTGGCGGCCGTGAAGGTGGTTTTGACCTCTTCGAATTTTTCGGCGGTTAGACCGGCCGGCAGCTTGACAGACTTCGCAAGACCGTCCACCTTGCCCTGGATCGCTTCCAGCATACCGGGAACGCCCTGGCTGAGGTCCGTCCAATTTTTCATCAATTCGTCTTTTTTGGCCATTGCAGCGTCAAGAACCCCTTTCGCCTTGGTGACAAGCGATTGTGCTTCTGGAATGACGGCGCCGTATTCACCCTTCGCCAATTTATCTTTTACCGCAGCCAGCGCATTATCCAGTTCAGCCATCTGATCCGGCACGTATTTTTCGGCCTCAACTTTCGTTGCATTGATTGCCTCTTCGGCTGATTTGATTGCCAGTTCCGCAGGGCCTTTTTGGCCGCTACAAGACACGAACACCAGCGCGCCGACAAACAGGGCGATGACCAATAAAATAGAATTCCGCTTCATATCTTCTTTACCTCCGTATTTTTTGTGGATTTATCTATATAAGATCTCCACATATTTTTTTGTTCTTTGTTAATTGCCTACCGTTCATGACATACTTTTACAGGTCCGAAGAGCTGTCAAGCGTCTATTTCGCGTGTTACGCTTTTTTAGTACGCGATTTGGAAAACCGTCACCTCCTTTCGCTTCTCGAGATAAAATGGCCCCGTAGGCCCGGTTTTCTTTTATATTGACTGTTTAATAATGCAGCCCTTGTGTAATTTTCATCCAAACGACGGTCAAAGGTTATCTTCATGAAAGGTGTCACACCGACCTGGATCTCCCGACTCAAATCCCCGCCTGAACCACCGGACCCGCTGTTCAGATGTGCCGTGGGTGAAGGCATCGGGTACGATCGTACCGCTGCTTTGTTTCATAATACGGTCGTCACCTATGGCACTCGCTGCGCCCAGTGCTTCCTCCAAATCTCCCGACTCGAGAATGTTGCGCGCCGTGTCGGCGTGATATCCCCAGACGCCGGCAAAACAGTCAGCCTGCAATTCCAATTTCACGGACAGGCGATTTGCTTCCGACTGGCTTACACGCTGCATGGTTTCATGATTCTTGCCTAAAATGCCGAGCAGATTCTGCACGTGATGACCGACTTCATGGGCAATCACATAGGCCTGGGCAAAATCGCCCGGCGCCTGAAAACGCTTCTTCATGTCCTCATAAAAACTCAGATCGATGTATACTTTGTGATCCCCGGGGCAGTAGAAGGGGCCCATGACCGCCTGGGCATATCCGCAGGCGGAATCTACGGCGCCGGTAAAAAGAACAAGCTTCGGCTCTTCGTAGGTCTTGCCGCTGCGGC
>CAZBQX010000001.1:109900-121806 GCA_964494155.1 uncultured Syntrophales bacterium | reverse complement strand
TGATGTAATCCCGGCTTTCACCGTAATAAACGGTTCTGACGTTGACCTGTATGCGGCTGCCTGATTTTTTTATCTCGTCTTTATTGTATGAACTGATTCCCCCCAGCGTATCCGGCTTGTCCAATTCAACCCAGGGGTCTTGGGAGGGTTGGCAACCCCAAAAAGTTATCAGACATCCAATAGATAGAAAAATGATTAATTTTGTCAGGTTCTTCATAACGCATGATCCTTTTGGAAAAATGGTTGGTTAAAGAATAAAAATGGAAGAAGGAATGTTTACTTGCGAACGGATAGGTATTTTTTACCACTTTAAAATGGATGTATCAACCGACTTTAATTATCTGTGTGGTGAGCCAGGACTTTCATTTGCCCCACAGCGGCGATATCAAAACAGATGTATGGAGGGCATATGATGGAAAGGCTTTATGGCAATAATGGACTGGAGAGTCGGGATAAACTGATATAAAATCATGGCCGGTCAGGCATATGCTAAGTGATCGGGAAAGGCTGAACAGTATGGATGCGGAAAAGAAACGTCTGCAGGAAATTCGGGATTCGGGCACGCCCTGGAAAAAATGGGGACCCTACTTAAGCGAGCGTCAATGGGGAACCGTCCGCGAGGACTACAGTGAAAACGGCAATGCCTGGGATTATTTTCCGCACGATCATGCCCGTTCACGGGCTTATCACTGGGGGGAGGATGGTCTGGCGGGTATTTCTGATGAAAAACAACGGCTCTGTTTTGCCCTTGCCCTCTGGAACGGCCGGGACCCCATTCTGAAGGAACGTCTGTTTGGTCTGACGAACAGCGAGGGGAATCACGGGGAAGACGTCAAAGAATATTACTTCTATCTCGACAACACCCCCACCCACAGTTACATGCGTTATCTCTACAAATACCCCCAATCCGCCTATCCATATGACGATCTGGTCAAGACCAATCGCAACCATTCCAGAAACGATCTGGAATACGAGTTGCTCGATACCGGCGTCTTTGCTGATGACCGCTATTTCGACATCACCGTCGAATATGCCAAGGCGGCGCCCGAAGATATGCTCATCCGCATCAGCGTGACCAATCGCGGCGCGCAGACATCCGCAATCCACCTCCTGCCGACACTATGGTACCGCAATACCTGGTCCTGGTGGCCGGATATCCCCAAGCCTTCCCTGGCAGAAATGACCTCGGGAGGAAAAACCTTCCGGGTCATTCTGGCATGCGATCCGCGGGGGGACACCTGCTTTCTGTATTGCCCGGGCAACGTTGAGTTACTCTTTACCGAGAACGAAACCAATCAGGAACGTCTGTTCGAAAAACCCAATCCATCACCCTATGTCAAGGATGGAATCAACGACTACCTCGTTGGGGGTAAAACCGGCGCCGTCAATCCACAGCTCTGTGGAACCAAAGTCGCCGCACACCTGAAAATGGATGTGGCTGCCGGAGAAACCCGGACTTTGAATCTGCGCCTCTGCCGGGAAGAATTGACAAAGACTCCCTTTGGAGAGGACTTTGCTGCCCTTTTCGAGACGCGCCGGAAAGAAGCCGATCTCTTCTATGACGCCATACTGCCGTCTTCACTTGACGAGGACTCCCGTCGGGTTACACGCCAGGCGCTTTCGGGGTTGTTGTGGACAAAACAATATTACTTTTTCGAAGTGGATAAATGGCTGGAGGAACATGGGGCTTCCCCGTTGATTACGACTCATCTGGGAAAAACCATTCGGAACAAGGCGTGGTTCCATATGGTTAACGATGACATCATTTCCATGCCGGACAAATGGGAATACCCCTGGTTTGCCGCCTGGGACCTAGCTTTTCATGCCGTCGCTTTTCCCCTGGTTGACATCGATTATGCCAAGGAACAGATGGATTTGATTTTTCGGGATTACTATCTGCATCCCAGTGGACAGATTCCGGCTTACGAATGGAATTTCAGCGATGTCAATCCGCCCGTACACGCCTGGGCTGCATGGTATCTCTACTGCCGGGAAAAAGAACAATGCGGCCGGGGCGATCTGGCGTTTTTGCGGCGCGCCTTCCATAAGCTGTTGCTCAATTTCACCTGGTGGGTGAACCGCAAGGATCAGGACGGAAGCAATGTGTTCGAGGGCGGCTTCCTCGGGCTGGATAATATCGGTGTGTTCGATCGCAGCGCCCCCCTGCCCACCGGTGGTTTTCTGGATCAGGCCGACGGGACCGCCTGGATGGCCTTTTTTTGTACAAACATGATTGATATTATATCAGAATTAGCTGAACAGGATCCAACCTACGAAGACATGCTGCTGAAGTTTGTGGAACATTTCCTGTGGATCGCCTCCGCCATGGACCGCATCGGCAATCACAACGATGAATTGTGGGATGAAGCAGACGGGTTCTTTTACGATCTGCTCAGGCTGCCGGACGGACAGGCTGTTCGGTTAAGAGTCCGGTCCATGGTGGGTCTGATCCCCATGTGTGCTGCTGTCATCTTCGAAAAATCCTTTCTGGACCGTTTCCCGCAGATACAGGAACGCCTGATGCGTTTCCTGGGCTACTACACGGAATTGATCGTCAACCTGGAAGCGCCGACTAAAACCGGTGCTGGCTGCAGACGGCTTCTGGCCATACTGAACGAGAATAAACTTCGCCTCATTCTCCGGCGTCTGCTGGATGAGGAGGAGTTTCTCAGTCCTTACGGTATCCGCTCCCTTTCCCGGAGCCACCATAATCAACCTTACGTTTTCACCACGGCAAACACCGAATACCGGGTCTGTTATCTTCCTGCCGAATCCGACAGCGGTGTATTTGGGGGAAACTCAAACTGGCGGGGGCCAATCTGGATACCGATTAATGCGCTTATTTTAAGATCCTTGCTGATTTTTCATCAGTATTACGGTCCTGATTTCAAGGTGGCGTGTCCTACCGGATCGGGTCTTTATATGGATTTATCGGAAGTGGCAGAAGAGATAATCAATCGCCTGAAGAAAATCTTCCTTCGCGGCCGGGACGGGCGAAGACCGGTTTATGGGGCGACCGCGAAATTTCAGGACGATCCCCAATGGCGTGACCACATGCTTTTTTACGAATATTTCAACGGCGACAACGGCGCCGGTCTGGGCGCCGCACATCAGACCGGATGGACGGCCATGATCGCACACATGATGCTTTTTTCCCGGGAAAAGCGGGAGCATCGATTTCTGTAACGTTCAAGGTGCGTACGCCGCCGATGTCGGTGCTGATCCTGTTTTTTACCTATTTTCGCCAGAATATCGGCATCAATAAAACAATAACCGTGTAAATTTCCAGACGTCCCAGGAGCATCGCCATAATCAGCAGCCATTTCCCAATCGCGTGAACACCGGCATAATTATCGAAAGGGCCGAGACTGCCGAGACCGGGTCCGACATTACCCAGGCAGGCCGCCATGCCGGAAGCCGCGGAAATCATGTCCAGGTTGAGGGCAGTCAGAGCCGTGACCCCAATAACATAGATGCCTGCATAGAGCAGGAAAAATCCCCAGATACTGCGCATGATGGTTTGGGGCACAGGAGTTTTACCCAGTTTGACCACCGTGATGGCATGGGGATGGATGATCCGGAGAATCTCCAGGTAGCATGATTTGACCAGCAGAATAATGCGGACAATCTTGATGGCACCGCCTGTCGAACCGGCCATGGTGCCCAAAAAAAGACAGAGAAAAAGGATCTGCTGTGAAAAAACCGGCCATTTTTCATAATCTGCCGTAAAAAATCCGGTCGTGGTGATAAGTGAAACCACCTGGAAAGAAGCATAACGGAAAGCATCCACAATGTTGGGATAAATGGTTCCGAAGACATCCAGGGTCAACAGGACGATCAGGGTGGCGGTGATGCCAAAATAGCCGCGCAGCTCCGGATCACGCATAAACGGTCGCACGTTACCCGTAACAAGCTTGTAATAAAGAGAAAAGTTGACGCCCGCCAGAAACATGAAAATCAGAATGATAAAGTCGATATAGATACTCTGATAGTGTCCCACACTGTCGTTCTTGGTGGAAAAGCCGCCGGTGGACATGGTGGTGAAGGTATGGCAGACGGCATCATACAAAGACATGCCGCCGAACATCAGCAGCAGGATTTGAACAACGGTCATGGCGACATAAATCTTCCAGAGTGCCTTTGCGGTGTCGGAAATACGGGGCGTCAGCTTATCGACGACGGGACTTGGCGTCTCTGCCTTATACAGTTCCATTCCTCCAATGCCGAGAAAAGGAAGTATGGCAATGGAGAAGACGATAATGCCCATGCCGCCCATCCACTGGGTCTGGGCGCGCCAGAGGAGGATTGCCGGAGGAATGTTCTCGATATTTTTCAGAATGCTGGCGCCGGTTGTCGTAAATCCGGACATGCATTCGAAATAGGCGTCCGTAAAGCCGGGAATGGCTCCCGAGAAAAGGTAGGGTAAGGTCGCAGCAAGTACGGCGGCCGTCCATCCCAGGGTAACAATGAGTACACCCTCCCGATGACCCAGGTGTAAGTCCCGGTGGCCGCGGGTTAAAAGAAAAATTCCACCACCTGCACTGCACGACATCAGAAGGGAAAACATAATCGCGCCCGCGCTTCCGTCCTGATAGTAGAGAGCCACGACCAGCGGCAGACTCATGGACAGGCCAAGATAAAAAACTAATGCGCCTATCAGGTATGCGACAAGGCGGAAATTCATCAAAAATACTCCAGTTTGACGGTCAGCAAACTTTCTATCTGGCTGACAACCTGCTGCATGGCGAATATGATCAGATGATCATGGGGAAGAACAACGGTGTTTCCCCGGGGGATGATAATTTCATCCCCCCGCACAATAGCGCCCAAAATTGCACCTGAAGGAAAGTTTAATTCCGACAGAGGTGTATTGATGATGTCCGATGTCTCCAGTGCTTCCGCTTCGATGGCCTCCGCCTGTTCTTCACGTAAGGGCGCCACGGAAAGTATCCTGCCCTGACGGAGGTGCTGCAGAATGGCCCGTGCCGCTGACATGCGGGGATTGATGACCGTGTCCAGGCCGATGGCCGAAACGATATGCATATAACTGAGTTTGCTGACCCGGGTGATGGTCCGCTGGGTTCCCAACTCTTTTCCTAGCAGCGAAATGAGAACGTTGCACTCTTCATCCCCGGTCAAGGCAATGATCAGATCCATATCGCCTGCATTTTCTTCTTGGAGCAGATCGCGGTCGGTACCGTCTCCCTTAATGGTGATCACATGATTAAGCAGTGCGGCGGCTGTTTTACATTTTTCTCCATCCTGGTCGATCAGCCGGACATTCAAGCTTGGCTTGTCGAGAGCCTGGGCAACGGCTATACCTGTGCCGCCGGCTCCGACGATGATAATGTTTTTCACCGGTCGGGTCGGCATGTTCAGATGGGCAAGGGTGGTGCTTACATCCGACTTTTTAACCACCAGGTAAATAAGATCCAACGGATGGATGGTATCCTTCCCGCTGGGAATAATGATTCTGTGCCCCCGCACGATTGCCCCGATCAGCAGATTCCGGCCGTGAGTCCCAAGTTCCCTGAGTGTTTTTCCGGCAAGAGGAGAATCCTGGGAAATCAGAACGCTGACCAGTTTCACCGCGCCGTCGACAAAATCAATCACCTCGGAAGCGCCGGGAATGTCTATCAGATCAAGAATCGTTTTGACCATCATATTCTGGGTGTTGATAATCAAATCGACCCCCAGAATATCCTGGCTGAAGAGGGATTGTTCCTGAAGATATTCCTGATTTCTGACCCGGGCTATCTTGACGGCATAACGGTTGAGGCTCCGGGCCAACAGGCACGCGATCAGATTGACTTCGTCGCTGTCGGTTGCAGCAACCAGAAGCTTTGCCTCCTGAATACCTGCGGTTCGCAGCATCTGCGGACTTGTTCCGGAACCCAGCAATGCCTGGATATCCAGGTGCTCACCGATCCGCCGTATTTTTGCCGGATCGGTGTCGATCAGAACGACGTCTTTCTTCTCGTCGGAGAGTTTTTTTGCGATGTGGTATCCGACCTCACCGGCGCCGATAATGATGACGCGCATGATTTCCTCCGCCATGGGTAAATTGACGTACATATACAATAGAAATACTCACGATAGAAGAAGAAAAAGGTCAAATACGGTTAATTTGACGTTTGGGCAGAACAGGAAAATGCCAAGGACGACAACCGGGAGATCACTGGTTCAATGGCAGGGTTTCGGAGAGTCAGGCTTAGACAGTTGTGTCCGTCTTTGTCTTACGCCTGGCGGATCCGTATCCGCAATCGACGCCATTTCTTGACAGGTGACGTGCCAGTTCATTCTAAAACAAATCACGGCCCTCGTACAGGATTGCCTTCCAACCTTGTTGTCTCGCCCTTTCCACGTGCCCCGGGTCGTCGTCAATGAAAAGAATTTGGTGCGGCGGGGTTTGAAGAAATACGGCGATGTCGTCAAAGAGACTCACATCGCGCTTTCCCTTGCCGATGTGATAGCTGTTGAAGACGTGATCGAACCACCGGAAGAAATCATAACGGGCGTTCAGGGTGTCCAGCATGTCCGTCTGGTCGCTGAGGATACCGACTGTAAACTTTGCGGCTTTCAATTTTTTGACCAGGTCGAGCATCCAGTCCCGTGGAATGAACCGGGAGAGGATTTCTTGCATGAGCGCGGCGTCGTCTTCCTGGATCCCCGTCTTTTTCCGCAAAGCAGTCCAGAAGGAATGGGCGGTGCATTGGCCTAAGATATAGCCGGTTTCGTAAATCACATCGGAGGCTGTTTTGAGGAAAGCCGCAGGATCCAGTCGGTTTGCTTTCGCAATGACAGCAAGTCCTTTTCTCCAGCCTTCCTCGGCGAGCACACCGCCAAAATCGAACAAAATTATCGCAATCCGCTTTTTTACACAGAAGGATGTGTCCAGAAGACGCATGACGCCCCGGTAAATATGGGGGTCTTTACTGGCTCGGGGGCCGGCCACGTTCAATACCGAAACGGCCTGTGCGTCGATCCAGTGGGAGAGCAGCGTGGCAGCTTCGGACAGAGGCTGCCGGTTCAGGTCGATATGGAGCCAGGGGTGCCGGTGGC
The DNA here is from genome assembly GCA_964494155.1 of uncultured Syntrophales bacterium. Classification (GTDB taxonomy): domain Bacteria; phylum Desulfobacterota; class Syntrophia; order Syntrophales; family JAAYKM01; genus JAAYKM01. Next base: position 114,744 of record CAZBQX010000001.1, on the reverse strand, counting down.
GCTTGGCATACTGTCGTGTCAGGAGGGAACCTCCCGAAAGTTTGCCGTGTGAAATGATGAGTGTCGCGTCCGAGTCGATGACGTTCTGTTCGGTCCTTTCTGCATAACTTCTGTGAGGCATTTCCTGAAGGTTGTATCGTGCGGGAAGTGTGCCTGTTTCGGTCAGACGTCCCTTAGGCACCCAGCCGCCGTAAGGGATGCCGTGACGGATGGCAAAATCCAGGGCGGCTCGGTCAGCACCTGTTTGTCCGCCCGAGATGATTTTTGTGGGCAGCATGGTTAATACCTGTCAGATGATTTTGACGATGACCGGGTCATGGCGCTCGGCAGCCAGTGGAATTTCTGACGGATGACCGATGATGACCGGGGCGATGATGCGGCAGTCTTTGGGAATACCCATTGCTTCGATGATATTCTGATCCCGGATGTGGGTGCCCAGACCGATCCAGCAGGTGCCGAGGTTGCGGGCCGTGGCCGAAAACATCATGTAGGCGGCAGTCAGGGCGCAATCCACGTCGATGAGTCGTGCATCCACCGGACCGATGATGTAGACAACGCAGGGCGCGTTATAAAAGATGTTATAGCCGGGATCGCAAAACCGGTCTTCATAGTCCTTCATGGGTGATTTTGGGTCGATGATCACGTCACCGAGGAGGTTTTTCTTGCATTCATCGGAGATCTGTTTCATGAATGACCGATCCCGGATGATGATGAAGCGACAGGGTTGCAGATTGCGTGCTGTCGGGGCAAAACAGGCTTCCTGCAAGATATCTTCAATGGTTGAAAGGGGCACCTCTCTGTCGTCGTAATCCCTGATGGCCCGCCGGTTGACCAAGATTTCATTGAACTCCATCACCAACCTCCTGTTTGTTGAGTATTACATTCCGAAACTATGTGTTACCAACTTTTATCCGCTTTCGATCCGATATGTGGGACGTGGAAGTATAAAAAGAATGCATCCCGAGTGTCAAGGTCATTAACCTGAGGCAAAAAAACGACGTTATGGCCAGACAGAGAGCGCATCTTTCAAGGTGATATCAACTGACTTTCGCGCCTGTATTTTGGGTTGTATTTAGGGTTGACAGTTAAGGCAAAAGGTGTATTTAAAAGCATTCAATTTTAATATCTTTACATGTTCTTGAATAGTTATGGTATCAAAGTAATTTGTGACGAAATATTATGTTAAAAAAACAAAAGGGGCTGTGCTATGCGTTTTCTGGTGATAGATGATTCGCCGACCATGAGAAAAATATTAATTGCCGCACTTCGGACAGGGGGATTTAACGACGTTGTCGAAGCCGGAGATGGTGAAGAGGCTTTGACCAAGATTCATGCCGAAAATATCGATTTCGTCATCACGGATTGGAATATGCCGAAAATGACCGGTCTTGAGCTGGCAAAAGCAGTCCGAAGCGATGGTCGGATTAAGCACCTTCCAATTATCATGGTTACGACTCGTGATCAGAAGCAGGATATCATGCAGGCATTCGAAGCTCAGATCAATAACTATATTATCAAACCCTTTACCCCTGAGATATTAAAAGATAAAATCGACACGGTTTTGATGGTTGCCAAGGAACTGGCCTCAGATGTGAAGACGAGTGAGGAAACCTAAATGAAAGAAATTAACTTTGAGCTGATGTCTCAGAAAGCTGAAGAGTTAGGCGCGATTTTTGTACTCGGGCAAAGGCTGGTTCCTTTCCTGGAAGATATTTTCAGTTTCGTTAAGGAAGTCAAACCCCTGCTGGACGACATCAATTTGTCGATGGAAGAAAATATGAACAAAACTCAGATTGCCGCCAAAAAGCTCTCAAAAGTGACGGAAGCGACTGAGATGGCAACAACAGAAATTATTAATATCATAAATGAATTAGTCAATAAGTCCTCAAGCATTTCGACCAACTTGGATCGCTTAAATGAACTCGACTCGATGAAGTTCGATACGGCGCTTAACATTCTGGAAAAAGTTCATGAGGCTGTTACCGAAAAGAAGGATGTAAGCAGCTATGAAGTGCCGTTGTGTGACGCGATTGAAAAATTGAAGATGATAAAACGCGATACCCGCAAAAAACTGTTCGATTCGACACGTGAGTTGTTGGACGGCATCAATGCGGACGCAAACTCAATCATCATGTCGCTTCAAGTCCAGGATATTACTTCACAGCAGATCGCGGCCGTCAATCACCTTCTCGATACCATTCATGAACGGCTGGCGCACATCCTCATGAAATTTCTACCCGTCGAAACCCGTCCTTCGGCTCAGAAAGACGAGACCGAGGACAATACGACGATCTCCAAGTTGCATCGTCCCATTGCTTTCAACAGTGAGGAGGAGGATGATGCATACTTCTCTCGGGAAGAGATTGATGCGCTGTTTTTTAAAATATCGAAGCATGTTTAAAACGCGTTTCAGAGTGGAAATTGGATATGCGGATATTGCCTTTAGGGGAATGATAGGTTGGTTTTCCTTTTAATGAGTTGGTTCATATAAAGGGCTATATTTTGCTTTCCGCGACTGTTGACGATGGTGAAATATCCAAAAGACGGAGGCGTTCAGAAAAATAAATCCCCGGCAAACACCCATTCTGCATCGAAGTCCAAAGATATGCGTTCGATCATAGCCTCAAAACCGGCCCACATGGCTTCATCTTTCATCTCATAACTGTGCCCCCAGAAGAAGAACAGGCCGTTTCTGCTCTTACAACGTTCGTATTTTCCCCAGAAATCATCGTCCAGAACATGGCAGCAGGGGTGAAGCTCAAGCGGGTCAGCACAAGAATAGAGGCCATCCGGCAGCTCCCGACCTCTCGCCCATTGGTAGCCTGCCCGATGGACGGCCTCTTTGACGAAATCATTGCAGGCATGAAACGGGTAACAAAATCCCCGGACCGGCCTCTGAAATATCTCTTCCAGGATATGCTTGCTCGTCTGCAATTCCCAATCCAGCCGGTCGGCAGGCAGGTCGGTCAGATACGGGTGAGTCATGGAATGACTGCAGATTTCAAAGCCCTGATAGACGTCGATCAGTTCGTGCCGAGCCAATCTCCACACCTCCCGGTCATCATCCATCCAGCCCCATGAGCGGTTTTTTTGATACAGGCCAGGAGTAAGACAAAAACTTGCTTTGACCTGATACCGCCGCAGGATTCCAGTCAGCCGGATGTCCGAAACAATGCCGTCATCCCAGGATTGCATGATTTTCATGCGGAAAACCTCAGATATGAGGAAGTCTGAAAAACCATTTCGGTTATGGTATCTGTGAACAGCTTGTTGTGATGATCATTTATTCCTGTCCGGACTGATTTAAATGGCAGAGCCTCTGTTATATAGACCGGAAAAAGAGTCTGCTGCGGCACCGGACATTTACAGGGGGTTGCTGATTCAGTTTGACCCTTCAACTGACGGGGCCATGAGGGTCCGCAAGATGTCTTCCTTGCCGATAATGCCGACCAGTTTGTCATGATCCATGACAATCAGGGTGTGGATGTTGTGTTTTACCATCAGGGTCGCGAGTTCTTCCAAGGATGTTTCCGGTGCGACGGTGATGGGGTGCGGTGTCATGGCGTCGCGCACCCGGGTGGCGGTGATTTTGTGGATTTCTTTCTCAATCGTTCTGGGCAGATGCAGGGGAATGGGTGTATCCAGGAGTACAAAAAACGAAGGCAGCGGAAGCTTTTCCTGCTGTGTGATCAGGTCGGCCTGACAGATGATGCCGTGCAGTTGCCCCTTGTCGTCAACGACGGGAAGGCCGTTAATGTGATTATCCAGGAGCAGTTTCGCAGCCTGCAGGATATCTGTGTCGGGTTTGACGGTAATCACTTTGGTTGTCATGATATCTTTGGCTGTCGGCATGTCGATTCCCTCCTTTTTGATTTTATATTAGCCATAATTGTCTGCGAAATCCATCTCTCTTTTTCATGCAAATCGGTCCTTTGACCCCGGAAAGGCATTTTTCTGGATATTTGATGCATTTTGCTTTAGAAATGCTCCATGGAGTTCAAATTTATCTGGGATACGACGACGGCGGTGGTGACCGTCCTGATGACTCTGTTCGGAATTGTTACCGCCGGCCACGCCCTGATTACAAAACGCGACCCCAAGGGAGCCTTCGGCTGGATTACCGTTTGTATCGTATTCCCCTTTATCGGTCCCTTCATTTATTACCTTTTCGGAATCAACCGGGTCCAGCGACGCGCAAAGAAACTTCACTACAGCCTCCCTTTTTCGGTTTACAAGGAGCACCTGAAAGGAACCGGAAAAGATACCGGCCCGGATTCATTTCCCGACCTGCCGGCCGAGTATTTGCCCCAGGCACGGATTTCCAATCGCGTCAGCCGGTATCCGATTTGTCCGGGAAATCATGTCACCCTGCTCCACAACGGAGAAGAAGCCTATCCGGCCATGCTGAAGGCAATTGATCAGGCCACGTTTTCCGTTTTTTTGACCACCTATATCTTCGATGTGGATCAAACGGGCGGCCGTTTTATTGAGGCCTTGGAGCGGGCGCACCGTCGCGGTGTCCTGGTACGGATTCTCATTGACGGCGTCGGAGAAATCAGCTGGGGCGCCCTTGCGAGCAAGCGCATCCGGCAACGGGGCCTGCCTGTCGCCCGGTTTATTCCTCCAACTCTTATTCCGCCGACTCTTTACATTAATCTGCGCAATCACCGAAAAATCCTCGTGATAGACGGTGAAACGGCCTTTACGGGGGGCATGAATATTGGGGACCGCCACTTGGTGGCAGATGATGCAACGTCGGGACGACAGACGACGGATATCCATTTCATGATTCGGGGCCGGGTGGCCCGGCAGATTGAACAGGTATTTATGGATGACTGGCTCTT
>CAZBQX010000001.1:107656-109800 GCA_964494155.1 uncultured Syntrophales bacterium | reverse complement strand
CTGATTCTGGTAGATGATCATTACGTACAGGTGGGTTCTGCCAATATCGATTCCCGGAGTCTACGGCTGAATTTTGAACTGAATGTCGAAATATTTGATCAGCAATTGGCGTCCGCGCTGAAAACCTATTTTGTATCCCTGAGGGATCGGTGCAGAAAAATCACTCTGGCGGAACTGGATGGACGCCCCATTTCGCAGCGGCTGCGAGACGCCTTTGCCTGGCTTTTTTCGTCATACCTGTAGTCTGCCGGAAAACCTTTATAGGGGTACATAGATTTGACGAGGTCATAAAAGTGATGAAAAAGACGAGTCTGTTGAAGCAATTGATTGTATCTCCAGAAATCTTAATCATGCCTGGCGCGTATGACGCCCTGTCCGCGAGGATAGTTGAGCAAAGCGGATTCAACTCGGTCGTCATCGGCGGATATGCCACAACCGCCGCCCTGCTCGGCAAACCGGATGTGGGACTCCTCGGTTTCTCCGAGATGCTGAACCATGCCCGGTATATCGCCGGCGCCGTCGAGATTCCCGTTTTTGCCGACGCCGATACGGGTTACGGCAATGTCACGAATGTGCAGCGCACCATTCATGAATATGAACGGGCCGGTGTGGCGGGCCTGTTTATCGAGGATCAGGTCTTTCCAAAACGCTGCGGTCACATGGAGGGGAAAGAAGTCATTCCCGTAATGGAAATGACTGCAAAAATTAAAAGCGCCGTTGACGCCCGGGAAGATTTGGATTTCATTGTCATGGCCCGTACCGATGCCCTCGCGATTTGGGGTTTGGAGGAGACCATTGACCGGGCAAATCGTTACGTTGAGGCCGGGGCTGATGCAGTCTTTGTCGAGGCGCCCCGCACTGAAGCGGAAATGAGGCAGTTGGCCCGGGAAATTGAGGCGCCTCTTTTTGCCAGCATGCTGGAGGGAGGTAAAACGCCTGTCTTTACCCCGGCGGTGCTGGAAGAAATGGGATTCAAAGGCGTTTTTTACGGTCTTTCAACGCTCTATGCCGCGGCCTGGGCGGCAAGGGCCGTTCTGGCTGAGATCAGAGTCCGGGGGACGACGGAGGCGTATTTGAACAGGATGATTACTTTTCACGAGTTCAATGCCCTGGTCGGTTTGGCGCAGATCAGGGAGAAAGAACAAAGTTATGATTGCTAGTCGGCACGGGTGATGAAAGGGCCGTTGAGTTGATGCGAAGAATCCGGAAAAGATCGTTGTCCGATGGTTTCAAACAGGTCAAGTACCTTGTTTTGCCCGGCTTTGATGGCATCCCCCTTTACGAGGTGGCGGTTTTTTTCTGGCATGGTCTGTCGAATGGTTCCATAAACCTGAGGGCTTCGGCCTTTTCTTTTAATTTCTTCCTCTCCCTGTTTCCGACCCTCATTTTCGTTTTTACCTTGATTCCCTATATTCCGGTGCCCCATTTTCAGGATGCGCTTCTGCTTCTAATCCGGGATCTCATGCCGGATCAAGTATATCATGCCGTGGAAGCGACGCTTTTGGATATTGTCAATCGTCCCCGCGGCGGCTTGCTGTCCCTGGGGTTTTTTCTCGCCTTGTATTTCTCCACAAGCGGCATGGACAGCCTGATCGATGCTTTCAATCAGACCGTTCATGAAATCGAAACGCGAAGTTTCTTAAAGCAGAAGCTTATCTCTGTGGTGCTGGTCCTCATCGTTTCGATTATCGCCGGCATTGCCATCGTGCTGATTACCCTCGGGCCTCACGTCCTGCATTTTCTGGCAGAACAGGGGATTTTAAAAAGCGCCGTCACGGTTTATCTTATTTCCGCCCTGCGCTGGCTGATCATTGTCTTCATGCTCTTGTTTGCCTTTTCTTTCCTGTATTATCTGGCGCCGGCAGGAGAAAACAAATTCCGCTTCATGTCGGCCGGGTCCATGCTTTCGACCCTTCTGACCGTTGCAACGTTTGTGGCTTTTAACTATTACGTTAACAATTTCTCCCGGTACAACAGTTTATACGGCTCTATCGGCACGCTCATGATCATCATGATCTGGTTAAACTTCAATGCCCTGGCGGTGATCATCGGGTTTGAACTGAACGCCAGCATTTTGGGGGCGAGAAAGAAAATAAACGGTTTGTACAACAGGAATGGGAAAAGTAAAACCGGCGTTTAAAAGA
>CAZBQX010000001.1:28588-107556 GCA_964494155.1 uncultured Syntrophales bacterium | reverse complement strand
AAAATAAACGGTTTGTACAACAGGAATGGGAAAAGTAAAACCGGCGTTTAAAAGAAGCGGCGATTATCCGAGGCAGGATGGATCTTTATAGGTGTGTCCTATCGTTTTCCGGCGGCGAAAAATATGAATGGGCATCTTGTCGGAAAAGAAAATAGGCGATGACGAGAAAAAAGATTAAACCGGGGATCATCGATGCTTGCATTGTACCGATGGCCTGAGACATAAGGAAGCTGAAAAGCCCCCAGCCCACATAGAGCAATCGCGCCCAGTTTTTCCCCTTTAGAATTCCCAGACCACTGAAGGTCATGATCATGACGCCCACAGCCAAAATAGCGTATTGGAAAGAAAGCGGCAGGGGAGATTGACGCATGTATTCAATGACCTGCGGGTTTTTAAGGTTGGCCGACGTGCCAAACATGGCGAAGATGCCCATTGCGATCAGCATCCAGCCGATTATTGTGAGGGCGAGGGGTCGTTTTCTCATGGTTCCGTAACGATTACATTAAGACTTAAACCAAAACGTGTGGAACGGTTTACTTGCACAAAGCAGGGCTAAGACGATCAGAACGGTAAAATTGATCATCAGGAGTTGTGGAAAAAGTTTAATAATAATCAGGGTTGAGAAAAAAACAGCGAATTTGGTCAACGCGATATCGATGACGGTAAGACATCGGATTCTCTCGTTCAAGTATTGAAACATGTCAGGCCTCCGTTATCACTTCTAAAAAGAGCCGGTTCCCTCACCGGTACATGACCCTTTTCTACCGTAGGCACCCAGGGAACAGGCCAGGATGTTTCCGATACGGTCATAGGGCTTATGCGCCTGGTCGGGCGTTTTTTCAATGGTATCTGAAAAATTGTCATAATCGATATTCGTGCCAAGGAAATTCAGAATGGTCAGTAACTCATTTCCGCCGACGACAATTCTGGCGGAGTAGTCGCTTCCCGTTGTATCGACGATTTGCACATCGGGGAGGGGTACTTGCCGGATGAGATTCTCGATGTCGTGCATTTCACGGGATCGGACATGGTATGTTCCCGGCTCTTTCCGGGTGATTGAATAAAAACCGAATTTTGTCATCAGCCACATGATTCAATTCCTTTCCCGGCATGTTTAACATATTTCATGAAGTATTTGCTTGTGAAAAACACTTTACTGCATGAAATAATTTCTCATCTCAAAATTGACGGTAAAGAAATCCTGGTCTTTCCTTGACTTTTTCGCTGCTCCGTAATAATGGTGAAAACAATTCTCATGGTATGATAGAAAAGAAATCATCTCCGGGAAGGACCCAGGCTGGGTAGAGGCGTTTTGTCGCACAAGTTAGGCCGCCATGCTCTCAAGAGTCATGGCGTTTTTTCTTTCCGATTCGTCATAGAAGGTCTGTGTCGGTTCTCCCAGGCGAGGAGGTTCTGTGTGCCGGGAGAGAAGAAAGTGATGCAACGCAAAGGTCTGCGGATGAATATAAAAGTCGGTCGTTCGGGTTTTTTGTTCCTTTCGAAACGACATGGGCCAGTGATCTGATGGTAGATTAACGGCCGGTAGGTCAGTTTGGGTTGCAGGGGGGCAGAGGAATCTGTCGGTGATAAAGGTCAAAATGATTTTAATGGTAGGTCAGAGCGTTTTTGGTGCGAAGTGACCACCATGCCGATCTCAAGACGACACAGCAGGAATCCCAGGCGGATTTCGAGACATGGAGGTGAGTAATGAACAAGAAACTATATATTGGCAATCTTTCCCAGGGGGTCAGTGAAGACGATCTCAGAGCAAACTTCTCCTCGGTAGGGGATGTGCAGTCGGTCAGTATCATTAAGGATAAATTTACAGGTGTTTCCAAGGGTTTCGGTTTTGTGGAAATGGCTACGGATCAAGGCGCCGAAGAGGCGATCAGGAAATTTAACGGGGGGGAATTGGATGGGAAAACGATTGTCGTGAATGAAGCCAGGCCCAAGAAAGACATGGGATCAGGCGGAAGGCCGGGCGGGTCCTATTCGCATAATCGCGGTCCCGGGGGCGGCAGGCCGGGCGGTCCCGGTCGATCCGGCGGTCCCGGCAGAGGCCGGTACTAGATTGGAAAGCGGCGCCACACGTCCCGTTCGAGTTGCGTTGCGCCGGAAAATATCTTTATCAAAATATTACCTTCCGGAGAAACGAATGCTTATTTCGTTACCGGAAGGTATTTTTTGTTAATCATGCATTAGCTGAATCCGCCAAAAGCTCCGGGCAGCGATTAAAAGAAGTTCTTCTCACTTGCCCGGGCTGATCATCTGCAACAAAGCCTGTGCGGCCTCTTCGGGCGCTTTTCTTTCACACCCGGCGATACCCAGCTTCGTTCGGAGCTGACCTACGAATATTTTTTCTGCGAAGAAAGCATGGAAAAACCTGTTAGCGATTTCATCGTGCAGGGCCTTATACTGAACCGCCCCAAATACATTCACAAAATAGGTATGCACCAAACCGGTTGCGGTGGTTGTTCCCTTGCTCATGGCGGTCCCTTCACGAAAAACACGCAGGGCCGTTTCCGCCGAGGGTAGGGGCTCGATAATGGGATGGTCCTCATCGATTTCTTCATAGTTATTGGCGTAAAGCACCATATCCACCGGGATGCCCCTGACGACGTTTTCATAGGTTGTCACCGGTAAAACCACCCGGGCATTGACCTGATTTGGATTCATAATGATTGCCCGGTCGAGCTGTCCGAACGCGTAACCAGGCTGCAGATCATCCAGGCGCACAAAAGCGCCGATTTCGGTTCCGTATCCGATGATCCGGCCTTCCGAAGAGATTTCCAGAGAGCCCATGTCGTCGGCGATGATGGTTATATCTTCGATTTGGTTTTCACCGATGATCCGGAATGCTTCGAGGGTTTCCGATTTGCCTGCCCCCGTATCGCCGATTATGAGAAGGGTCAGAGCCTGATCTCCTTTTAAGACAATTCTGACCAGGGCACCATGGAAGGGCATCTTCCCCTGTTTCATGACTTTTACATTATGCAGGGTCAGCGCCATCTTTTTCAGATACCCGAAGTATCCGTACTGATCGTCATTTGGGCAGGCGGCGATGATCATGCCGACGGCTTCGTCATCATAGAATACTGTCGGCATTGGTGCCAGAACATCTAGTTCCGATCCGGGGGCGCCGAACAGATAAACAGCGTCGGCGGGTTTGTTCAGACTTTCATCGTCCGCCAGTTCGAAGAGGTTGCAAAGAGAAAAACCCAGTTCATAAAATTTTTCATGGACATAGATCAGGATCAGGAGGGAACCGATCCGCGCGGGATAACACAGCCACTCATCAGGATCGACTTCAATCAGGTTGAGTGGATTCTGGTTGATACGCTCGAATTTCCCGGTCCTTTTGTTCATCGGTGGGTTGAGCAGCAGGGGCGGATAAAGAAGAATTTGACGAATTACCGGAACGTCCATCAGTTTACGATAACTTCCAATGGGCAAGGCCAGATCTTTGGGCAACGCGATGACAGCAACTTCGGCGCCGGCCCGGATCTGGCGGTAAACGCTGGGGTGGTTCCCGGTGATATTCTCCTGAATCTCCCGATAGACCTGGCGGACCAGGTGCATGAGGGATTCGATTGTTGCATTGAAGGTACGGTATGGGCGCTGATCCAGACGGTCCCCCGTCGAATCGCATATAATAAAACGATCAAAATCACGCCAGAAGTTGTACAGACGCTCCACAAACATGTTCAGCAAAGAGGGATCCCGGACGAAACGTGTTCCGTCGGCCATGAGTTTCGGTACTGCGTCGGCTTTCATTTTGCTCAAAATATGAAAAGCCTCGATGAGTTGCTTGACATCCCCTTCATCAATTTCTCCGACAGGCTTGTTGAAAATATGAAGCAGGGGGGCTTCGCGGCGCTTGAGGTCATTGATGAAACGGGTCATGACTTCGAAGAAGAGATCGCTCGACAAGAGTTCCTCCGGTGTGCTGCACACTCTGTCCCGTAAACGAATAACAATTTTTCGCTTCAGAAATTTGAAAGATCCGTAAATGTCCATTTATTTAACCTCTTTTAGTGAAAAAGATGATTTACTGCTTTCGGGTACGGGTCCAGGGAACGATATTCAAAAAATTCGGGAGATCTGTTTTCTTTCGTCCATCCATAAAAAGCCGCAGCAATACCGCTTTGCAGCGCCTCTTCGTAATTGCCCGTCTCAACATCATCCACGGCTTTGATTAATTCTCCCGTCACTTCGCCGGCGTAGCGCACATCCCCGGGAATCCAGGCGTAACCCAGGATGTGCGATTTCGCAGCCGCGACAGCGGCTTCAATGTTGGATTCCATCACCCAGACGTTTACATTGGCTCCGTCGAGACCCCAACCGTTGGTCGCTGCCGCGGTCGGTTCAGCATGGAGTATGATGAAAAAGGGATAGCGCATATGTTTACAACTCTGTCCTTTCTATTGTTTCACCGCAGCATACTGGATTTTGATATAAATCACGAGGAGAAACACGTCTGCCGGATCATATCGCTGGGGAGAGATGCAATACCTTGCTGCACGGTGTCTCTGAAAAACGTCCGGTAAACGTCGGATAAAGGAAAAGATTTTGTTTGCCGTATCATAATAACAGTTTTAACCTGAGATAAAGTAACAAATAATTACGTATTGCTTTCTCGTAAATAAAACAATATTGGTACACTAACACGCACAGGTTTATGTTGCTGTTGTATCCTTTTCTAAAGCAAGACGTCTGACGGCAGTTTTCGGCAACCCAGTTCATCAAAAAACAACCATAAACGGATTTTCGAAGAATCAGGGAAGATTGAACATCCCTGATGGTCGTTTTTTTGGGCTTAATCATTCATTATTTACATTTACTTTCTTAGCAGTAAGGTTGGTGAGGGGGATTTTTTAAACCGATATCAAGGCTTGAGATGCTTTTCGGGGGGGTGTCAAATAATCGTTGCTCTTTCAGAATGACACATGAAAGCAATAAGGGGGGAGCTTATGCCAAGAATAGATTTTAGAATCAACCGATCAATCAGCGGTGAAATCGTCACTTCAGGCATCACGTCGGGAGAAGAAAGGCCATGTCCCGTCACCATTACCAATATCAGTTTGGGAGGCGCCCTGGTCGAAGGAAAAACCGACGGCGTTGATGATCAGACGCGGCTTCGTTTGCTGATCGGTGGCCGGCATGATCTGGATTTGCCTGCGTGGGTCATCTGCAAGGAAAACAACAGATCTCATCTGGGTTTTTACTACGACGATGAAGAGACCATGAATCGCCTGTGGTCTTTCATCCGCAACAGTGCGGGAAATGTCAGGTGGGATGTCTGTCCGTATTGTGGTCGCTCCATACCGGATGGAATTGAAGAATGTATATTCTGCCATCTCAGTCTTAAATTTTCGGATGATTATCTTGCCGCCCACACGAGAAAAACCTTTTTCCAGAGGTTGACCCGCCACCTTGCAGGTTTGAACGGCGACGTTCATTTGCACCTGCTGAATCTGATTGACCGCGAAATTTTGAAACATAACGATGGCGAAATCATCGAAGAATATGTCGGAACGTGCCGACAGATGCTGGTTTTGTTTTCCCTGATCAGAAAGGTCGCTCCGACGGAAATCCCCGTCCTGCTGCTCGGGGAAAGCGGCACGGGAAAAGAGCTTGCCGCCAGGGCGATCCATGAGCGGAGCCCGAGAGCAAACCATCCGCTGTATATCATCAATTGCGCGGCCATCCCGGAAGCACTCCTGGAAGCGGAACTTTTCGGTCATGAAAGAGGTGCTTTCACCGGCGCGTATCAGGCTCGGAAAGGGAAATTCGAACTGGCCGAGGGCGGAACGCTGTTTCTCGATGAAATCGGAGAAATGCCCTGGTCGCTTCAGGCAAAGCTGCTGCGTTTTCTGGAAGATAAGATCATCGAACGCATCGGTTGCCTGAAACCGAGAAAAGTCGACGCCCGCATCATTGCCGCAACGAACAGCAATCTCGAAAAGGCCGTCCATGAAGGTAAATTCCGGGATGATCTTTATTACCGCCTCAGTGTTTTCCCCATTCGTTTGACGCCATTGCGAGACAGAGGACCGGACAAGGTCATTTTGGCCAAATATTTTCTGGGGAAATTCTGCCGTGAGGACCAAAACTCCCCGCAAAAAAGATTATCCAAGGATGCCCTGGAGGCCATCAATCACTATGATTGGCCGGGTAACGTGCGAGAATTGATCAACAAAATCAGAAAGGGCATCGTCGTATCGGAGGGTGAGGAAATCACCGCCGTTGATCTGGACTTGGCGCACCTACCCCGTTTGGAAAACGCTGAGCCTTCATCATTGGAGGATATCCGGTCCAGTTTTGAAAGAAAAAAACTTCTGGAGGTGCTCAATGCTTGCGGGGGAAATCTTTCCCGTGCCGCCCGTGAGCTCCATATCAGCCGAACGACGATGCACAAATTAAAGAAAAGGTATCATCTCTAAAAGGCAGTTAGCGGCTACGGCAGCATTTTTCTCATTTTTTAATGCGCTTCTGAGTTGACATTCTTTTCGGGATGACAAAAGGACTTTCTGCGCAGCGTTAGCAACAGCGAAGACGGCATTCCGGTTTTTTTCTTCCTTATTTCCGCCATTTTCCCAGTGTAAACCAAACGGACCATCCCTTTACGAAAACTGTAAACCAACGCGGACACATCCGGCCTTTAGTTCATTATAATATTAATAATAACATATAGATATGAAATGGTACGGCCTTTGCTCAAATGAGGGCATGAAAAAACAATTCTCTATTCTCATCTTTCTTCTGGTTTTGATTGCCGTCATCCGCGTTCCCGGACTTCAGGCAGAGGATTGGGCAGTACAGAGTAATTCATCCTCTCCGGGGTATAGTCTGCAAGAAGGTATACCCGATTTCCCGATTCTCTGCCTCGAAGGGCTTGGCGCAAAACAACTCGATGACGTGAGGGGAGGGTATACCAACGGGGTTGCTCTAATACCCACAAACGCGCCTGAGGGAGAAAACCGTATCATTTTGTGGGATGAGCCGAATAGAACGGCAGAGCCCCCGATGAGTCCGGCAAATTTAAATAATCAATCATATTCAACACTAACGGTGGTTGGCTACAGATAGATTAAAGTCAAATCCAATAAGGAAGGAGGGGAGGATAGATGACTTGGGGGCCCACGGTAAAGCGGCAATCCTTTTTATTCCTGGCGATGGGATTGATATTCTGCAACGTGGCCAATGGCAGCGGGTTGGAAACCTTTGCTAACCAGGCGGTGATTGAAAATAATGCCGTCTCCGATTTCCAGGGGTTGATCGGAATCAACATGGCGGCCGGCGACAACCATGCCCAGGCGAATTTGCATCTTATCGGCGTCGGCAATACGCTGCAGTCGGGGGTGATTGATCAGTTTACTCAACCCGGGATTTGTATATCCGGTGAAGCGATGGATTTAATCGGGGATTACGCTTTTCAATCTTCTGTGGGGATCGTGTCCATCAATCAAGCCGCCGGTTCCGGATCGGCGGAGGCCAATCTGGTCCGGATCGGATACGGCGTGAACGTTCCGCTCGATACCACCGTTCTGCAACAGGTGGTCGGTTCTGCATCACAGGAATTCAATGGAGAAAACGGTAACAGTATCCGAAGCGACATCATTGGTGAACACGCCTTCGAAAACAGTAAGGGCATCGTCCAGGTGAACCAGTCGGCGGGGGTGGCCAACGCTGTTTCAAACAACCTGGTAATTAACGTGAACATGCAATGAAAAAGAAGGAGGTACAGGATTATGAGTCGAAAATTATGGGTCGTATGTGCAGCTTTAATGCTCATGTTGGTTCCCGTTTCGGTTGCAGCAATTGATAATAATAATGGGGGCTGTTGCGGAGATATCAACAAGGATATCCAGTTAAGTCTGAATGCAGACGCCACGCTTCAGTTCATGGCCTATGCCAACCTGGCCCTCGAACTCTACAGTGTGACAGTGGATATCGATATTGAAGAGCAGGGTGATTACATGACCGTCGGCGGTCTGGTCGAAGCAGTAGCCAAGAATGACCAGTTCCCCGAGAAGAACTTTACCTTCAACTACGAATCCGACAACAATGCGACCATTGCGGGAGACTCGCTGAAGAACTTTTCGGGCAATTTGGGCCTGAACGTGGCTGCCGGAAACAGCAACACCCAGAGCAATGTCGCCTCGTATGCTGCCGGTGAAGCGGACATGTCCCTGACCCGGGCACAGATTTTCAGTGTCCAGAAGGCCATGCTCAACATGACGAAGAATGACGGAGCAGCCAACAATGCGACGATCGCGGATGGCGTGCTGAACAACTCCACGGGTAATGTCGGGCTGAATGTGGTTGCCGGCAACAACAACGCCCAGACCAATCTCACCGCCATCGCCACGGCGCCGGCGAGAGTCGGGATGGCCGTAGCCTACGTGCAGCAGAAGTCCATGGACAACATGACCTGCAATGCGCCGACGGTGAAAGAAGTCGTGGAGCAAGCCCCGGTGAGTCTGACATTCAGCGGTACGGTTGACTTCCCGAACACCCCTGTCACGAGTTACCAGGCGGACAACTTCTACCTGGATACTTGGTCAGGAGGTTTACCACATCCGAATGGAACATCGACCGGTCACCTTGACATGGATTCTGATATCCAGGGTGCGGTTGACAATCCGTGGAAGACCGGCGTCGGCGGCATTGCCTTTGAGACGCTTCTGCCTGATGCGGTTCTGAGCGGCACGGTTTCGGGGACGGCTCCAGTTGTCACCACGGTGTACAAATGGAGTACGAATACCGCGACGATTTCCGCGGACAGCCTGAACAACATGACGGGCAACTTCGGCATCAACGTGGCTGCCGGCAACAACAACATGCAGGCCAATGCCTTTGCCGCCTGCTATGTGCCGACCGCGAACGGTGGCGAGGTGACGCCGACTCCGGGCGAGTAGTGAGCGTTAAGAGTACATTTGTTCAATTTAAAATTTAGGGGAAGGAGGTGTGCAACACCTCCTCCCCTGTTTTCCGTTGCAGGGGAGGCGCGATGGCGACTTTCGGAAAAGTGATCGTTCTCGGAATCATGGGCTTTCTCTTCGGAGTGAGTTTTGCGTTTGCGGGTATGGTTGAATTCCGGACCGGCACGCAGGGCACAATCCTGAAAAAACCCGTCAAGAGCATGAAAGAAATGCGCTACACGGGCATTGTCCGGCAGAAACTCGATATCAGTTGCGGCACCGCCGCCCTGGCGACGATTCTGAAGTACTATTACGCCCGGGATATTTCCGAGTCCGATGTCATCGCAGACATCCTGAACCATGGCGACCGGGAGTTGATTGCCCAAAAGGGGTTCTCCATGCTCGATCTGAAGCTCTACGCGGAAAGAACCGGGGAATTCAGGGCCGAGGGGTTCAGGGTGCCCTTCGAGACCTTGAGGAAGCTGCAACTGCCGTCCATTGTCCTCCTCGACATCAAGGGGTTCAAACATTTCGTGGTGCTGCGGGGGGTATTGGGCGACCGGGTTTATATCAGCGACCCGATTATCGGCCGACGCGCCCTGCCGGTCAGGGAATTCACGGAGGGATGGAACGGCATTCTCCTGCTTGTGCTGGAAAAGAATCCGCAACAGGCAAATCGCCCCCATGAAGATCTGAAGCAATTGAGTATATCAAAGGAAGAAATATGGCGAATCAGGGACCTCTACGTCGGGGCACCGATGTTGAGCGTACCCTTTGAAATGAAGAATTAAGGAGAACGACTATGTGTAACCGTCGAAAGTTTACCAACCGATCCATTGTCGTATTCCTTATGTGTATCGCCGGTTACTTTGCGTTGTACACACCGGTATATGGATCGGAGCAATGGACGGGACTCGAAGATCAGGAGCTTGTCGCACTCGGGGAGTCGCAGTTGGAAGATATGCGGGGAGGCTACCTGGGTTTCTATTTTGCGATTACCTTCAAGGGCTTCTGGGATACGCAGGGAAACAAGTGGGCGCAAGTCGATTATGATGCAGGATTCGATGGAGATACTCAATCAGGGCAGGTTACATTAACGTCGACAGGCGACGGCTCATCCGATGACAACCTCCAGTTTCAGACCACCGCTGTTCTGGGCAGTTTCAACGGAGGAGAAGGTGTGTTTCAAGTGAATCAGGTCCCCGGGTCGAATAACATTGTTACCAATGGCCTGATTGTGAATCTGACCGTCTACAATGTCGCTGAATCCCAGGCGCCTGCAGTGATGGAGACGCTGAAGTCTCTCGCGCCGGCTTTTTGAGCCTCAGCCGGTAACAGGGGGAAATGCTTCATCCCTTTTTCAAAAAGGGGTGAAGCATTCTTGCGTTTTGACGCCCTGTGTCCGGCGTTTCAAATTGTACAGTAATTACAGTTATATATCATAAAATAACGATGGACGGGTGACTGTCTGATCTTTTCTTTTTTAAAGAGCGGGTTTTGTACAAAAAGTACAAGTCATTGTTCTTTTTCAAGAGACCGTTTTTTTTCAGATGATGCTCTTTGTTCATTGATGCGGTTTTTCCTGTGCGTTTGGATCGTGTGAAGGGGGCCGATTGCGGCCGTAATTTACAGCAAACAAATTACATAGGGAGGAAACGAAAATGAGGCTCATGAATCTGGGAAGAAAACTGGCAATTTCATTTCTTGTAGTGTGTATGGCGGTTACCGTTGCGTATGGCGAGGAGGATGAAACAGCCCAAACACCTACGGCAACGCAGGAAGCGGACGAAACAGCCCAAACGCCGACGGCAACGCAGGAAACCGTGGAAAAAGCCAAAACGCCGACAGCCAGGCAGGAGACGATTGATGTGGAAAAAGGCGGTGTCCTGGTTGAAAAGCGGAAGTTGATCATCGAACCCGGCGTGCAGTATTCCCATACTTCCAGGGCGCGTTTGGCGATTAACGGTTTTACAATCCTCCAGGCCATTGTACTGGGGAAGATTTTATCGGAAGACGTCAAAAAAGACGTCATCATGCCCTTCATCAACCTCCGTTACGGTGTAACGGATAATCTGCAGTTCGAACTGAAGGTGCCCTATCTCTTCCGCCGGGACCGGCAGGCATACGAAAGCAACAACGAAACAAACGAGTATACGGTCCGGGACAGCGATATCGGCGACATCGAAGCCGGAATTTATTATCATCTGGTCCAGGAAAGAGAAAACATTCCCGACGTGGTGATCAATCTCAAGGGCAAGTCGCGAACGGGCAAGGATCCCTATGATTTGGATACGGAATATCTGGGTGCAGATGGCGGGACACGATTGAAAGAATTGCCCACCGGCAGCGGCCATTATGGACTTTCCGCGGGAGTGACCTTGGCCAAGACGAGCGATCCGGCGGTTTTGTTCGGGACCTTGGCCTATTACTACAATTTTGAAAGGGATGTCGGCAGCGGTTACGGCGATGTGAAACCGGGTGACAGTATTGAAGTCAGCCTGGGAATGGCCTATGCTCTCAATGAAAAGCTTTCCACGAGTCTCAGCTATCAGCAGCGCTATTATTTCAAAACCGAGCAGAATGGGGATGATCTGGCGGATACGGATTTCAATGTTGCGTCAATGAATTTCGGTGTCAACTATGCCATTACGGATCGGGTTTCCTGCAGCGTATCCATCGGTATCGGACTGACCAACGATGCGGCGGATACGACCGTAGAAATCCGCTTACCGATCCGTTTCTAGGGTTTACCAAGGGAGGTGGGACGATGAACAGATTGTATACAGCGGTGACCCTGTGTGTCGTTTGCCTGTGCTTCACCGGCATTGCCCTGGCAGAATCCCGGATCGGGTTTGTGGATGTGAATCAGATCATTCAGCAATCTTCTGCCGGAGCTGCGTCGATGAACGACCTGGCGGCATTCAAGGAACTCAAGAACAGAAATATGGCGGCCAAAGAAAAAAATATTCAGACGCTAAAGAGTCAAATCAGTCAGAAAGCAGCATTGAACGCTAAGGACGCCGGATTGGCGAAATTGCAGAAAGATTATCAGGATGCCGTACAGGAATACAATAAGCTGCTTGCGGAGAACGAGGCGGCCGTAAGGAAAAGAGACCGGGAACTGACCCACGGCATTTTGGAAGATGTGTATCTCATCTGCAACGATCTGAAGACGGCAAAACATTTGACCTATATCTTCGACAAGGGACAAAGCGGCATTATCGTCTTTCCGCCCGAAAACGATCTTACCCAGGAAGTGATCATGAGATACGACGCAAAATACAAGGGCAAAAAGAAATAATGGAAAGACCTCCGAAAAAATGCCCGGAAATGCAATCGCCGGCATGCTTCGGAATATGTTCGGAATCGGGACGACCCAAAATACGTCCCGATTCCGGCATCTGATGTGTTGTTTTCAGTGGCCTGGTCCGTAAAACCGGAATTGCCGGACGGACCGGCCTCATTCCTTCTTATTCCTGCCCGAGCAGGGTCGGCACCAGTCCCAGTTCCCGGATCATCTCCATGTCCATTTCCGCACTGCGCCCCTGGGTGGTCAGATAATTTCCCACCATGAGGCCGTTCGCACCGGCCAGGAAGATCCAGGACTGAAAATCTTTCAGGGTCACCTCCCGGCCGCCGCAGATGAAGATGTCCCGCTCCGGATTGATGAACCTGAACAGGGCGATACTCTTCAGGGCCTCCATGGGCGCCATCAGGGGCCGGTTTTCCATCCGTGTACCGGCTACGGGATTCAGGAAGTTCAAGGGGATGCCGTCTACGCCGAGGTCCCGCAGGGTACATGCCAGTTCAACCCGCTGTTCCCAAGATTCGCCGAGGCCCAGAATGCCGCCGGAGCAGACCCGAAAACCCTCTGCTTTCACGAGTTTCAAGGTGTTCACATCATCATCGTATTCGTGGGTGGTGCAGATCTGATCGAAAAAGCTGCGGGCCGTTTCCAGGTTGTGGTGGTAGACGGTCACGCCGCTTTGCTTAAGTGCCCGTGCCCGATCCGGCGTAAGGGTGCCAAGGGATCCGCAGACGGTGATGTCCGTGTCATGTGTGATCCGCTGTGCTGACCGACAGACCGTGGCAATTTCCTCCTCCGTGAGCAACAAGCCGCTGGTCACCATGGAAAATCGGGTTGCACCGGCTTTTCGACGGCCGATCGCATCGGCCACCATGAAATCTTCCGCTTTCAGATCGTAAGTGGCAATGCCGGTCTGATGATGGGAGGACTGGGCGCAAAAGGCGCAGTCTTCGGTGCAGAATCCCGACTTAGCGTTAAGGATGGCGCACAGCGTGATCCGGTTTCCCTTGAAATTTTGGGTAATTTTCTGGGCAAATGTGAGAAGATCTAGGGTGTACCTTTCCGGAAGGCGGGCGAGTGCACAGGCCTCTTGGTATGGGGGTAGATAGCCTTCATCGATTATTCTTTCCGCCAGGCGGGCGATTTGCTTATTGAACATGACATATCAATCCTTGCTTTAATTTTCAGCTTTTTGCGTAGACAGGAAAGTCCTTTATCAAAAATCATAGACATCGTCAACCTGATTTGCAAAACAAGTTGACAATTGATCGTCTGCGGTGTATGAGCCCTCCATGTCAACCAAAGATGAACTGTTAAAATATCTCAAACATTCCGACGGTGTTTGGATTTCCGGTGAGACATTGGCGTCCGCTCTGGCGATTTCCCGCACCGCTATCTGGAAACATATTAAAGCCCTGCAGGAAGAGGGATATCAGATCGAATCGTCAACCAACCGGGGGTACACTCTGAAGGCGATTCCGGATCGACTTTTGCCGGCGGAGATTCGTGAAGGCTTGAAGACGATCCGCTTTGCCAGGAAAAATATCGAATATTACCGTGAAACGGATTCGACGAATGTCCGGGCCCGGATGCTTGCCCACGAAGGTGCACCCGAAGGTACCTTGGTCGTGGCTGAAACCCAGACTCAGGGCCGGGGACGCCGGGGCCGAACCTGGTTTTCTCCCCCAGCTTGCGGCATTTACATGTCCATCATTTTACGCCCTCTTGTCCAGCCTCACGAGGCGCCGCAACTGACCCTGCTCACGGCGGTGGCGATGGTGGAGACGCTACTGGGGTTCGTCGATTTGCCGTTTACAATCAAGTGGCCCAACGACATCCTGATCCAGGGCAAGAAGATCTCGGGCATCCTGACGGAAATGGCGATGGAGATGGATCGGGTCGATTACGTCGTAGTCGGTCTGGGGGTGAACGTCAACACTTCGGAGGAGGCGATGGCGGAAGAAATCCATGAGATCGCCACCTCGCTGAAAATACTCACGGGGAAAACCTTTTCCCGGCTCGAGATCCTGCAGCATTTTCTGAAGAAGCTGGAAGATTACTACGCCCTATTCCAGGGGCGGCAGTTTGAAGTCATTCGTAACCGTTGGAAGGAACTCTCCGGAATCA
This sequence comes from uncultured Syntrophales bacterium, assembly GCA_964494155.1. Classification (GTDB taxonomy): domain Bacteria; phylum Desulfobacterota; class Syntrophia; order Syntrophales; family JAAYKM01; genus JAAYKM01. Next base: position 93,198 of record CAZBQX010000001.1, on the reverse strand, counting down.
TCGGGCGTCGCGTGAAAATCGAGAACCTGGACCACGCCTATGAGGGTGAGGTTGTGGACATCGATCAGGATGGATTTCTGGTCCTTCGCTTACCTACGGGAGCGCTGCAGCGGATTGTGGCGGGAGACGTCCTGTATCAATAGTCCGCCCAGTTATTTCCTCAAGGAGTTCAACGGCATAAGTATTAACATGGCTGGTTTTTCATCACAAAATTCAGATTTTATATAAAGGAGTCGAACATGGCAGTCAGGGAAGAGGAAATCAGAGCCCTGGAACAGGCGGATTTGGAATGCGTCTGGCATCCTTTCACGCAAATGCAGATTTATCGCCGGGAAAAGCCCATCATCATCGAAAAGGGAAAGGGGTCCTATCTGTACGATATCGAAGGCAACGCCTACCTGGACGGCATATCCTCCCTCTGGACCAACGTCCACGGTCATGGTAAGGCGGAACTCGACGCTGCCCTCAAGGCGCAGACTGATCTGATCGCCCATTCGACCATGCTGGGGATCACAAATGTGCCGGCAGTAAGGTTCGCGCAGAAACTGCTTGACGTGGCGCCTCCTGGGCTCACCAAGGTATTTTATTCCGACAGCGGCTCCACTGCCGTGGAAATCGCCTTGAAAATGGCTTTTCAGTACCATCGTCAGGCACCGAAGGGGATACGGACGAAAAAAAAGTTTCTATCTTTTGTAAACGCCTATCACGGTGACACGATCGGTTCGGTCAGCCTGGGTGGAATCGATCTGTTCCATGATATGTACCGGGACCTCCTTTTTGAAACGTATAAAGTTGCCTCTCCCTACTGCTATCGCTGCCCCTACGGCCGGGAATTTCCCGGATGCAAACTGGATTGTCTTTTGGCTGTTGAAAAGATGCTGGACGAACATCATGAAGAAATCGCCGCGTTGGTCCTGGAACCTCTGGTCCAGGGTGCGGCGGGCATGCTGCTGCAGCCTGAGGGTTTTCTCCGGGGAGTCCGGGAATTATGCAGCCATTACGGGGTGTTCATGATCGCAGACGAGGTGGCGGTCGGCTTCGGACGTACAGGAAAACTGTTCGCCTGCCAGCATGAAGGGGTGAGTCCCGACATCCTGTGCCTGGCAAAAGGTATTTCCGGGGGGTATCTGCCCCTGGCGGCGACGGTGACCAGCGAGGAGATTTTCGAGGGATTTCTGGGGGAGTTTGTAGAGAGCAAAACCTTTTTCCACGGCCATACCTACACGGGCAACCCCCTGGCCTGCGCCGTGGCCATCGCCAGTTTGGAGCTGTTTGAAAATGAGCGGATCATCGAGAAACTCCAGCCGAAAATCGCCTTTTTAAATGAAAGGCTGGAGGCGTTCCGGGAACTGAAGCAGGTCGGCGACATTCGTCAGCGGGGAATGATGGTAGGCATCGAACTGGTCGCAGACAAGGAAACCCGGGAAAGCCTGCCCGTCGGAGATCGCACGGGTCATCAGGTGATCATGGAAGCGAGGAAGCAGGGCGTCATGATCCGTCCCTTGGGGGACGTCATCGTCCTGATGCCTCACCTGGCGATGTCGATTGAGGAACTGGATTTGCTGTGCCGGGTCACCTATGAATCAATCCGATTGGTGACAGAGCGGAACTGAAACATGGATACGCCGCATATCGTTAAAGAAGGCACGATCCGCTTCGATCCATCCGACGGGATTTATACCGACCATTTCCCCGGTTACCCTGTTGTGCCGGGAAGCCTTATCATCCAGGCTTTTCTCGATCTGGCAGGAACCGTACGTGAAATAGAGGGTTTTCAATTCCGGAGCTTTGTCATTCCCGGGTCTTATGCTTATCGCATGGAACGCCGGGCCGATCGGTGGGAGTGTTTGCTCATGCAGGGAGATGCGATGATGGTCAGGGGGAAACTGAAGACATGAACGGACCCGGTGACCGGCCTAAAGGGTTGATTTTAGGCGGAACATGTGAACTGGCCCTTGCCCTGGCTCCCGGACTGATCGAAAAGGGATTTTTCCCCATCCTGTCCTGGCGAGATTCGGATGGGTGCGGAAAGATCAATGCCGCTCTTGCGGACTATTCCGGTCGTTATGAGACTGTCCGGTTCGACCTCGGCGACCCGCTGTCGCTGGAGACGCTTTTTGCAAAGTATTCCGGCTTTGATTTTCTCGTCGATTTTGCCCAGGGTGATTATGAAACGCTAATCGCCGCAGCCGATGAAGATAGCATACGGGCCTACTTTTCGGAGAATGTCGCCGCCCGGGCCATCCTATTGAAATGTGTGGCCAGAGGCATGCTTCGGAAGAAGCGAGGGCGGCTGATTTATGTTTCCTCATCCGCCGCGGAGAGACCCGCGCCGGGGCAGGGGGTTTATGCTGCGGCGAAACTCGCCGCCGAAGCCCTTTACCGGAGTTGTGGCCTTGAATTGGCGGGAAAGGGTATCACCAGCGTGATTCTGCGCGCCGGTTATGTCCAGGCCGGCCGCGGTCGCGCCTTTCTGGAAGAGAATCCGGAAATTATCCGGCAGGTTCCCCTCCAGCGAGCCCTGGAGGCGGACGAAGTGGCGGAGGCGATTCTTTTTCTTTTATCACCGGCCGCAGTCGGAATCAACGCATCGATTCTGACGCTGGACGGCGGATTGTCCGCCGGAAAAACGGGCATCATAAAACATTAATTCAAGGTGGGGAATGGATGGATATTCTTAAGATATTGCGCGATATTATCATGGATATTATGGATGTGGAAGGACAGACGATCACAGCGGAAACCTACCTCGTCCGGGAACTGGGCGCAGAGTCCATTGATCTGTTGGAGTTGTCGGTTTCCATCAATCAGCATTTTCACATCACGGTGAAAGACGACGACATCTTTCTTCGGAATTTCCGTCTCTTTCTGGTTGAGGCGGAGCGTCTGGGAGAAGCGCCGGCAGATTACTTGGGGGCGCGTTTTCCTTTCTTGTCGGCGGAGCGGATCGGAGAAATTCTTGCCGATCTTGAGGCCGGGCCGGCTTTGAAGATCAAGGATCTGGTCAGTTACATCGCCTTCCGAAGCAAAGGTTAAACCATGAAGCGTGAAAAGTTGATGAGCTTTGACGAACTGGTGACCCGGCGTCGCAGCATTCGGAAATACAAACCCGATATTCCCGCCGATGACATGATCGAACGGATGGTTTGTGCTGCCCTCGTAGCGCCCTCGCCCTCAAACATACAGCCCATTCGTTTTATCCGTCTCAAATCGCCCCATTTTCGGGAGCAGATCCGGCAGGGGATGAACGCGGTCCAGGAACACCTCATGCAGGTAGCCGCCGAGGCAGGACGACCGAAATGGATGAAAAATCGCATCAAGTTCTACAACCGCTATATGGCCTTCATGTTCGATGCGCCGGTTCTGATGGCGGTGGTCACTGTGCGCCCGAAAGAACTGCTGGTGGGACCGGAAAAGCTGTTCGGAAACAAACTGGAAGCCATCCGGGTCATGAACCTCCACATGACGGCGGGGCTTTCGGTGATGAGCTATCTCCTGAAAGGCGAGGAAGTCGGCCTCGGGTCCTGCATCATGTCGGCACCGCTGATTTTTCTCGAAGAGGCGGAAAAATTGCTGGGCCTTGAGGATATGGAACTGATCTGTTTCATTACCTCGGGATATCCCGCCGAGACGGCCAAGCCCATCAAGAGAAAAACCATCGATGAAATATACTGTTGCAAATAGATGAAAAGACGCGTTGTTCTCACTTCAATGGGGGTCATTTCGTCCCTCGGCAAATCTCCGGAAGAGATCCGATCATCGCTTCTGGAAGGCCGTGTTATTTTTGAAAGGCCTGATTTCGAACCGGAAGTTGTCGTTTCGCCCGTTCGGGATTTTGAACTCCGGCGTTACACGGGGGCATTCAAGGAACGGCGTTATCTGAACCGTGGCGCCGCTTTCGCTTTGGCGGCCGCCCTGGATGCAGTTCGGGGGGCTGGTTTGACACGTGAAGTGTTGGCCGAAGCGGGGCTTTTTGTCGGGGTGGGACCTCACCTTGACATCGGTACCGAATTTCCCCATATCACCGGCGGTGAAATGGAGCGCAGTAAAGTCGATGCCCTGTGGATTCTCCGGTTTCTGCCCAATACGGCGGCATCGGTCATTGCCAAGTCCTGTGGCATCCGGGGTGAAAATCTGACGGTCGGCACAGCCTGTGCCGCCGCTCTTTCGGCAATTGGTGAAGCTTTCCGGCGCATCCGGGACGGATACCTGGACTGTGCCCTGGCCGGGGGGGGTGATTCCCGGGCCTATCCCGGAGGCATCCTCGCATACAAGACGGCGGGGGCCCTTTTCAGAGGCGAAGGCGATCCGGATCAGGCGAGCCGTCCCTTCGACGAGAATCGTGGCGGTTTTGTTTCCGGGGAAGGGGGGGCGTTTTTTGTTCTTGAAGAGCGCAACCATGCGCTGGATCGTGGTGCATCCATTCTTGGAGAAATCTCGGGTTACGGCAATACCATTGACGGATACCGCATGACCGCGCCGTCGCCTGACGGGAAAACGGCGGCCCAGGCTGTCTGGAAAGCCCTGGCGGAAGCAGATGTCTCACCGGAGGAAATCGACTTCGTTGTTGCCCACGGTACGGGTACGATCTTGAACGATCAGGTGGAGGCGAAGATCATCAGAGAAGTTTGCCCCGGCCGGACGCCTGCTGTGATCGCCCTGAAGTCCTGGATCGGTCATCTATCCACGGCCTGCGGCGCCGTCGAACTGGCTGTTGCCATAACCGCTCAGGGTATGGGATACCTTCCCAAGATCAGGAATCTGGAGAAACCCTGTGTACCTGGGATCGACTTTGTCCATACGGGTCGCCATGTCCGGGGCAAGACATTTATCATCGAAAATTTCGGTTTCGGCGGCCAAAACGCGGCCCTGGTCATCAAGATATAAGGCGGCAGGAGATGTCGGAAGAAAAGATAATGAACTCCGGTCTAAAATCCGTTCTTCTCCTGGATCGGATTGTCGCCATCGGGTCCGATGAAATAAGGGGGAGCGCCGCCTTTGATGGGAAGGCTGTTTTTAAGCTTATCGAAGCCCTGGCACAACTCGGAGCATTCCATATTCGACGGTGTCATGATTTCAATAAGCATGCGTTTCTCATGAAGGTGAGACGATGCATTCTGCCGGACCCGTTGCCGGAGGCCGGTCATTTAAAACTGAAAGGAGAATTGACGGGACAGAGTGACCGCAGTTTCATTTACCGGATATGGGCAGAACGGGAGGGGCAAACCGTTATAAAGGGCGAGTTCTGGTTTTCCACGATGGATTATGACGGGAAATTCGAGGCGGCGAGACTAAAAGAACATTATGAACAGGTATTTGCATGTTTAACCAACGCATCCGGGACCGACTGAGCCTTCAGAAAAAAACGGGATTGTACCGAAATCCCCCGGTCATCGAAAAAAAAGAGGGTAAATATGTCTATCTGGACGGGAAACCCTACCTGAGTTTCGCCTCCAACGACTACCTGGGGTTGGCTGATTCTCCAGTTTTGAAGGACATTCTCATCCGAAATATCGAACGTCATGGTACGTCGTCGTCCTCATCCCGTCTGGTGACGGGGAATTATCAACTCATCCGGGAGGCGGAGGCGGCCTATGCCGAATATTTCGGCTATGAAGCAGCCCTCTTTTTTCCCAGCGGTTTTCAGGCGAATCTGGGCCTTTTGTCCGCCCTCTTTGAACCGGGTGACCAGGTCCTTGTGGATCAGCATATTCATGCCAGCAGTGTGAAAGGAATGGCCCTAAGCGGTGCCGACGTTATCGGTTTTCGCCATGGGAACCTCGATCATTTGGAAAAAAAGCTCAATAAAAACGGTATGTCCCAGACGGCGGTGGTGACAGAAGCACTTTTTAGCATGGACGGAGACCTCCTGGATGTGAATAACCTGGCCCGGCTGAAAAAACAATACGCTTTCCTGTCTATCGTCGATGAAGCCCATTCCTTCGGCGCCATCGGTTCCGGAGGTCGTGGCATCGCCAGGGACGTCGCCGATATTGCAGTAGGTACTTTCGGCAAGGCTTTCGGCTTTTTCGGCGCCTTTCTCCTTTTACCGGGCATGATCAAAGAATACCTGATCAATTTTTCCGTCCCCCTGATGTTCACGACGACCCTTCCCCCGTCCCATGCCGCGGCCGCCGTAGAAATTCTCAAGATCGTCGGGCAGGCGGATCCGGAAAGGGAAAAACTGGCCGCAATCAGTCACAGCATGAAAAAGGTTCTATCCCAGGCAGGATTTTATGCCTTCGGCGATGCACACATACTGGGGGTTGAAGTTGGAAATGAAGATCTGGCCGTTCGGGTATCCTTGGCTCTTAAAGAAAGGGGCATTCTGGTTTTTCCGGCACGTTATCCGACTGTGGCGCTCCATCATGCCATCCTGCGGATCGGCATGTCGGCTTTACATGATGCGGCGGATGTGACATTATTTATTCGATGTTTGTATGAAATCTATCAGAAAGAGGTCAAGAATCATGGATAATCTGTTTATCGTTGGAACCGATACAGGTGTCGGGAAAACGGTTTTATCACTGGCCCTCATGCAGTATCTTTACGCCCGGAATCGTAAACCCTGCTACCTCAAACCGGCCCAGACAGGCTGCCGGGACCCCTACGATACAGACAGCGACGCCCAGCTCGTTTACCGATATGTCAATGAACTTAAGGGAAAGGACTGCGCCGATGCCGTCATTTACTGCTTCAAGGAACCGAAGGCCCCGTATTTTGCCGCCCGGAATGAACAAAAAAGTATCGATCCGGATTTCCTGCTGCAGGAGATCAAGCGCAGAGGAGAGGGGTGTTTCCCTCTCGTCATTGAGGCGGCGGGCGGACTCATGGTTCCACTGACGGAAAATATGATGATGATTGATCTGGTCGCGAAGACAGGAGCGCCGCCGGTGATAGCCGCCCGGGCGGGTCTGGGGACCATCAATCATACCCTTTTGACTGTTGAAGCATTGAAGCATCGGGGTATTGAACCCCTGGGGATCATCATGATCGATGCGGAAAAGCCTCAGACGGACAGCCGGATGATCGAAGAGAACCGTGAGGCCATCACGAAGGCTTCGGGGGTCCCGGTGGCGGGGGTGATCCCGCGGATTGTCAATTTCCTACAACCCCTGGTTTATCTGTTCCCAATTTTTGACCGCCTGTTCAGTCGGAAAATTTAGAGAAAAAAGGTGTATTGGTAGAAAAAGGTCTCATTTTGATGAATTCTACTTGACTTTAGTCTAAATCGATGGCACGTTACGTTCAATCCTTGAATCCCGAAGAGAGACAAGAGGAAGTGCTCGTTATGAAAGCAAAGGTATCACGTAATACACTATAAGCAACCGGACCCTGTCATGGAAAGATGCCAGGGTTTTTTATTGTTGCCTGCGTCGGTGTGTCCGGGGGGTAAAAAGTACATATCTTAAGCGTTTCTTTGATGGAGGGTAAGATTTGATCGGAAAGAGGATCTTGTTGTTTACCTTGGGTGTTGTTTTACTGACGTGCCTGGGCCTGACAACAGTGCAATGGTTTGGTCATCGCACCGAAACCAAGACGCCGCCGGTACAATCCCAATATCGGGCCATTCATGATACGGTGATGAAAGGGGAAACCCTCCTGGCGATCTTTGAAAAATACGGACTGGACATCAAGGAACTCTTCGCCATGCGCGATGTGGCGGCCAATATACACCCCTTAAAATCCCTCCATGCCGGTCAGCCCTATACCCTGACCGTGGATTGTCAGAGCCGGGTCAGTTCTTTTGTCTATTGGATCAACCGGGACTCGTATCTGAAAATAAAGCGGATCGCCAGCGGTTTCCACGCGGAAAAAAATGATCTGGACTATGAAAAGAAGCTCCTGACCCTTTCAGGGGCCATTGAAGACAACTTGATCGCTTCCATTGGCGAAGATCGGGAACACCTCCTTTTGGCTCTTGATCTATCCGATATTTTTGCCTGGGACATTGATTTTGCGAGCGACCTGCGCAAAGGGGATACCTTCCGGATCATTACCGAAGGCTATTTTTATAACGGCCAGTTCCGGAAATATGGGAAAATTGTGGCTGCTGAGTTTACAAATAACGGAGAGACGTTTAAGGCCTACCGTTTCGAACACGACGGGAAAACCGATTATTATGACGAAGACGGAAATTCCCGAAAAAAGGCTTTTTTAAAAGCGCCGCTGAATTTCCGCAGGATCAGTTCATATTTTTCCAAAGGCCGATTTCATCCTGTATTGAAGATTTACCGACCACATCACGGACTTGACTATGCTGCGGCCAAGGGGACGCCCGTTTCCGCCATTGGAGACGGCAAAGTTGTGTTTTCCGGACGAAAGGGCGCATACGGGAATCTGATTATCATCAAACATCCCAACGGTTGGCAAACCTATTACGGTCATTTATCTAGAATTTCAAAAGGGATCCGTCCGGGTCGGAGTGTGGAACAAGGGCAGACCATCGGCAATGTCGGCGCGACCGGTTTGGCAACGGGACCCCACCTTCACTATGAAGTCCGAATCGGAAATAAAAGTGTGAATCCGCTGGCCCTGAAAATCCCCAAGGGCTGGCCCGTACCGCGCATACAACTGGCCGCTTTTTGTTCCCTCCGGGATCGGATGGACGGCTATCTGACTGCCATGGGCACCTGCGAGGTTCCTTCCCGGCCGGAGAGAACCTTCCTGAAAACCGCCTATGATCCATCCGAAAAAGGTGGCGCTGTAAGGATTCGTCCTTCACGTGATGCGAACAGTCTGTAAGGACAGGAGTATTTCCCTGGCAGGTAACCTATGCCCGAAAAATTTTCCCCGCCAAGTGTTCTTAATCACATCTTTTCTTAACGATCCATAATCATTGTATAAATGCAAAAGATGCCGGAACTTGACCAAAGCTCAGCCATTGGCCTGCATTTTGCCTCTTAAAAAAGGATTCCTGTCCGCAACCGGGGAGGGGAATCAAAAGAGAATCTGTTTTGGTCGTGGCGACGGGCCGATTTCGGGAAGAATTAAAAGCGGAAACCGCTGTTTCGTTTTGTCGTGTATGATAAAAATCTATCAAGATATCGATTTGTTATGGTTCGGTGAATCCGTTAGGCAAAGACATATCTGAACCATGAATGATGAACCGTACGGATTGTCCGATGGATGTCGGATAGACGAGCCGGTTCGTTTTTTTTACACCACAGGTAGGCAGAAATTTCCCATGGCGCAGGGGCCGCATGGAATATCTTGCACACTCATATCCGGCTGAGTCCGTCATCCGGTTGATCGAACCCAGGACGGTTCAGACGGACCTTGCGGATCGTTCGAACCGCCGGGGTGAGCGTGCTCCGCCGGGAGACCGGCTGACCCTGGTTTATGATGAAGGGGAAAAAAGGAATATAACGGAGGAAACCGGCGACCTGTCCGTCCGTAAGTCCTCGAATTCTCCTAAAATATATGTGCTTCAATCTCGGGCGAAGGACATCCGGGGCAGCCCGTATCAGGAAGCGCTTATGGCATATCAACGAGCTCAATGGATGAGTGAACCCGAGGCCAAACCTTATCTGGATATTCGGGTGTAGCGGCAAAAGACAAAAAGGGCCGGATTTATTCATGTTATAAATTCGGCCCTTCATCTTTACGGTTCCAAAATAATGTCAATGACGGCTGTACGCCCTTGGCTGATGGCGGCCATGCCCCGTTTGAGAGCGGGTTTTAAGTTTTCCGGTTCTGCTACCCGTTCTCCATATGCATCGAATGCCGCTGCTATCTTCCAGTAATCCGGCGTGGGTGCGATGACATCTCCGTAGAAAGAGCCGGTCCTGAGCGCGAATCCTTCAGGAAAATACTTTCTGGTGTTCCAGGTCTGGGAGACGAATCCCTGGTTGTTGCAAATCACGATCAGAATCGGCAAGTCATACTGCTGCGAACAGCCCAGACAGGCAAGGACGGGCTCATAGTTGAACGATCCGTCGCCGATAATGCAGATGACCGGCTTCAACGGATCGGCCAGCTTGATTCCAAGTGCCGTCGGGACTGCAGTCCCCAGTCCGCCTGCCGCGCCGCGATAGTGGTAGAAGGAATCGTTGGTGAAAAGAAACTGCATCATCAGCACACCCTGGGCGATGATTTCATCAACAATGACGGTATCATCGGGAAGAATTTCGGCAAGCATACGGAAAAGGGAAGCCGCGGCGACTATCCCCGAGGACGTTTCTGATGAATTTACCGGTTGTCGGCTCTTGGCGTTAAACTCATGCCAATGTTTTGCGCGCCCTTCGATCTCTTCGGCTTTACCGGACATTATCCTCATTTCATCTTCAATATATCGACAAAGACGTTCCAGATTCGCCCGAATATCCCCCGCAATGCAAACATCCGTCTTATAGCCCCAGTAGGGTGCCCGGGGCCGGAGGGGATCTTCTTCCATGACGATGACTTTTGTGGCTTCAGGCAAACCGACCCGTGGCGGATGCCAGGGAGCGTTGCAGCCGACGAGCAGGATGCAGTCGGCATGCTGCAACATGTCTTCTCCCGCATAACTGCCATGCAGGGGGTGCATTCTGGGGAAATTTTTGTACATGGGGTAGGGATATTCAAACACCGGCGCACCCATCAACTCCGCGAATCGGGTCAGCAAATCGATCTCTTCCCGGTTGCGGCCGGCGTGCTCGGTGATGATAATAGGATTTTTACACTGAAGGAGCGTTGACGCAAGGCTTCTCAATGACGCTTCGGCGGTTACCAGGGGCTGGGGGGTGATGTCTGGGGGAAGTGCAAAATCCATCGGTGCCATCAGGAGTTCGAAGGGAATGCTCAAGAGCGTCGGACCCCGGGGGACCATTTCCGCAAAGTAGCAGGCCCGCATAAAATCCGAGATCAGATCTCGGGGGTTTTTAATTTCTTTTCCCCATTTCACGATGTTTTCTGAAAACCGGACAGGCCCGCCGAGGTCCGAAAGCAGGTAAGGCCATTCCGGCCCCGGATCTAGATGGGGATTTTCCCCCAGGCCAAAGGAATCCGGGGCAAGGATAATCATGGGAATTCTTTCCTGCCAGGCGCCCCGAATCGCCATCGCGGCATTTAATACACCCATGCCTGTGGGGAGCAGAACAATCTGGGGCCGTCCTGTCGCCTTGTAATAGCCGGAGGCCATGCCGACTGCAAGCACTTCGTGGCGGCAGTTGATATATCGGGGGGATTCCGCACCCGTGTTTTTTCTGTGTCGGGCCAGAGCTTCCCAAAGAGGCGCCCAGACAGACAGGGGGGAGCAGAAAATATGTTCGAAACCCTTCATCTGAAAAAGTTCCAAGAGCATGTCGCCGCCGTTTCTTCCCGGTGTCTTTTTCATTTTCCGGTCTCCATTTCCGTGCGTCAGTGTGTTGTTCGGATTGTCTACTCCTTTGCGCCGGTATGATATAAACACATAAAATCAGCGCGTTAATGATACTACAGAATGAAAAAACTGTCCCTTCTTTTTTGTCCGTTAGGTTCAGGTGGGCTTATCTGGAAATTATGGACGTTGGATTGAAGGAGTGTTGGTTGGTAAGTGTGTTTTGATGAAAGAGGTAAAGGAATGTAACAAAGGAAAGCTGCCGATCAAACGTCCGGAAATCCCCAAAATTCTGAGAGGTGAAATAATATGTGCATGCTTTGGGATAACATGTGGATTAGACATTGACTCCTAATGCACGTTGGAGGTCAAAACGAACTGCAAATTCTAAAGCAAAGAAATGATAAAAACTCCTCGCATTCAGTTATTCAGGCAGCGATTGGGGGAAAAAGGTTTGTTATTCATTCACCTGATTATTTACTCAGCTTCGATCCAGGGTATAACTCCTCAGTTTTTCAAAAATCTCTTTTTCCTTATGCCTCATCACGACTGCCTCCTCTTCTCCACCCCTTTCATGGTCAAAACCAAGCAAATGCAGTAAGCCATGGATAAAAAGAAAAAGGATTTCGTCGTCAATGTTAATATCACCAGCAAGAGCGTCACGGCAGGCTGTTTCGACGGATATCACAATGTCCCCCAGAACCGTCGGTTGAATAGCCTCCCATTCTCCCTCTTGCATGCCGAACGATATCACATTGGTTGGTTTATCCCGGCCGAGATATTCAAGATTTATGGCTTGAATGGCTATGTCGTCAACAAGGCTCAAACTGATTTCACGATCCTGGCATTGGAGGTATTTCAGAACTATTAACAGATCGGATCTGATCTGTCGGATATTCAGCTTGATAAATTTCTGTCGGTTATCAATCAGTAACGGCACTATACTTCCTTAAAACCCATGGTGTCTTTTGCGTTAATCTGTTCCGGATAATTGATACGATGGTGAAATATCCCGGCCAGTATCCTGATAAAACTGTCTGCGATTTTATGCAAATCTTTTAATGTCAATTCACATTCATCCAGCTGACCATCCAAAAAGACCTTTTCTATTCGCTCATGAACAAGGTTGCTGATACGGGACGGTGTGGGTTCATCGAGCGTACGGGAACTGGCCTCGATCACATCACTCAGCATAACCAGACCAGCCTCTTTGGTTTGCGGTTTAGGTCCCGGATAACGAAAATCGGAATCGGAAAGGCTGTTGAAAGTCGAATCCGGGTCCTTTTTGGCTTTATCGTAGAAAAAGGTTACCAAGCTCGTACCATGGTGCTGGCGAATAATATTGGTGATGCGGTTACCCAGTTTTAACTGCTGCGCAAAATCACAGCCATCTTTAACGTGTGAAATGATCACCAGACTGCTCATTTTGGGCGAGAGTTTGTCATGCTTGTTTTCTCCCACCGGCTGGTTTTCGATAAAGTAATGAGGTTTCACCAATTTTCCGACATCGTGATAATAGGCGCTAACTTTCGCCAGAAGCGCATTCGCGCCGATTGCTTCAGCCGCTGACTCTGCAAGGGACGCCACGATGATACTATGGTGATAGGTGCCGGGTGTTTCGATAATCATGCGCTGAAAAATCGGCTGATTCAGATTGCCCAGTTCAAGCAGTCTGATGTCTGTGGTAAACTTGAACAGCGATTCGCACAGAGGCAAAAGGCCGGCTGCGATAATGCCGGAAGCCAAGCCGCCGATAAAGCCCATAAATAATTTGATCAAAAATATCCAGTCCAGAACTGTTTCCGCAATGAGGGCGATGGCAAAAATGATGATGCAGTTTACGAATCCCAGCAGAAATCCCGCCATAAAAAAAGCGGAGCGCTGTCGGGTGAAGTAGATCTGATAAATGACGAAAATTGATCCCGCGAGAGAGAAAATCGGCATCAGGACCTTGGCGTCAAAGATAAATCCGAGCAAGAGCGAGACGAAAACACTATAAATGACGGCGATCCGATCATTAATTAATACGGTGACCAACATCGACCCCATGACATAGGGAATCGCGTAAAAACAGTCCTGAGCGTCCAACCCGGGAAATGCACGCGCAACGGCATCGGAAATGATTAAACCAAAGCGTATCAGAATAAATTGCAGCAACACCAAAGTGGCCAGAAAGACGATCGTAGTTTTTAAGTCATGTGATTTCGGATTCCATTTTCTGATCGGTGAAAGGCAAGCGATACCCATCAGCAACACAATCAGGGCAACACCCACAAAAGCAGCAACATCCTTCATTCTGCTTTTCCCGCCTTTAATTGCATAGTAGGCATCCAGCTTGTCCTGTATGGATCGCGTAATTTTTTCGCCTTCCCGGACAATCATCTCGTTTTTAAGCACCTGAAAGTAAGAAGGCTTAATGGTTTTTAAGGCGGACTCTCTCTTGGCATCGGTTGCTTTGATGTTAAGTATGAGATTGGGCGTGATAATTTTTTTTACCAGGGACGTGGCGGCCCATCTGAAATCTTTGCTCTGGTGGGCCAGGATATCTGCAGCTTTTGCGGTGAGCCCATCCTTTAAGACGCGGATATCTTTGATATTATTGAAATTAGTAATCAGGAACTCTTCCTGGTTTTTCATGTTTCGAACGATGATACCGCGTTCGTGGTCAGTTTTCGATAGGATGTCACCGATGATGTAGTTGTCGAAGTAGATTTTATCAATCAGTTTGCAGATCGCACGCGCAGAATGGTTGGAAAATTTATCTCTGTAAAACACATTGAACTCTGCATCTGTCATGTCGATATCAAAGTAAGTATTCAAATATTTGCGGGCGATGCCGAAATGAGATTGCTTTTCAATAACAGCACTTTCCAGTGATTTGCTTTTCTTTGTTGAGGCGCGACTTATCTCGTCAGATATCATCGCAAAAAGCTGGATGATCTGAGACTGGAGTGACAGAGAAAGATCCGGTTTATAGTCAAATATCGCGGGGGTAATTTTAATGATTGCCGACTGCTTGGTTTCGGTGGACAGTTTTTCTTCGACGAGAAAATCACGATCCGCCTTGATGTCTTCTACCGCTATGGTGCCTGCGCGATGTTCTGATTGCGCAAAAAAGAAAGAAGGTGAAATCAGTGTACCGAAAATCAGAGTAAGTAAAAAGAGAACGAGAAAATCTCTCAATAATTCCCGCGCCGTTTTTTCTCGGAAATAGTCGTTGATATTCTGGAGAACGTTACTATTGAACTTTTTAGGAGTCAGTTCGTACTTTTTCATTTCCTTTTAAACCATTATGCTTCCGTGACTGGTCAAGGTGGTTGTAAGCGCGGATGACTTCCTGTACCAATGGGTGGCGGACCACATCAAGATCCGAAAAATGGATAAATTTTATTTCACTGATGCGCCTGAGAATGTGTTCCGCTTCGACAAGGCCGGATATCTTGTCAAAGGGTAAATCGATCTGCGTTACATCGCCGGTGATAACGGCTTTCGAACCAAACCCCAGACGCGTCAGAAACATTTTCATCTGTTCGGAAGTGGTATTCTGTGCCTCATCCAGAATGACAAACGAATCATTCAGGGTCCGCCCCCGCATAAAAGCCAGGGGGGCCACTTCGATAATCCCTTTGCTGATCAGATTTGTTGCCTTATCAAATTCCATCATATCAAAGAGGGCGTCATAAAGAGGCCGCAGATAGGGATTAACCTTTTCGGAGAGGTCGCCGGGTAAGAAACCCAATTTTTCACCTGCCTCCACAGCCGGCCTTGCCAAGACGATGCGACTAAATTTTTTGTCTAGAAGATAAGAGATGGCGACTGCCATGGCCAGGTAGGTCTTGCCGGTTCCCGCCGGGCCGATTGAAAAGACCATATCATGATTTCTGATGGCGTCGATATACCGTTTCTGATTGATCGTTTTAGGTGTGATCAGCCGCTTTTTGGCGGAAATAAACACCGTATCAAGGAAAATCTTTTCCAGATTCAATGAACTGTCTTTTTGCAGCATGCGATGGGCGAAATCGATATCTGCCGGAAATACAGGATATCCCTTTTGGATAATCACATAAAGTTGTCTCAACAGAGAGGAGGATCTCTTGACTGCTTCCCCGTCCCCCTGAATGGATACATGATTACCCCGGACGGCAATTTTTGCCTGTAAAAGTTTTTCCACAAGCTTGATATTGGCGTCGTGTTCACCGAGCAGAAGTTTTAAGTCTTGATTGTTGTTGAAATCGATGGTCTCGGTTGCTGTCGATCCAGCGACATTTATGGGCGTGATGGTGATGGTCTCCTTCTGTGAAGATATATAAATCTTTTTGTATCAAATATTTAAGTGCGAATTTTATAACAGCGTTTTGTGGTTTGCAATCATTCTTATGTTTTATTGTGTTATTCCGATCGATTTTTCGGTGGCCTATGGGGTAGATCCTTGGAGCATCAGATGGGCAAAGACCTTTGCATTGCCGACCATGTTGCTGATCAGACAGGATTCATCCGGCTGGTGCGCTTTGTATCGCAACTTACTCCAGACAGCGGCTTCATAACCATACTTCCGAAAAACAGCGGCCACCGTTCCGGCGCCGACACCAATGACTTTCCCGCGGACGTGGTAGACATCTTTAATCGCTTTGGTGAGGGCCTGAACAATTGCCGCATTTTTGGGTGTCGGCGAGGGTGCTTGTACATGCTGCACGGGTTGGATATCTATTGTAACCTGAAAGCGTTCGGCGATAGAATCGGCAAGACGGCGAATTTCCTGCATCACGTCAACCAAATCGTATTCTGGCAGGACACGGCAATCCATGAAAAAAATATCTTCACCAGGAATTGTGTTCACGCTGGCGCAATTGGTTTCCTTTCTGGTCGGTTGAAACGTGCTCTCCGGTGGGTTAAAAAGACGGTTCCGGCGAGGATATTTTTTATAAAGCGACTGCAATGCGACGATCAGGTGTGATGAGGCGAGAAAGGCGTTTTTCCCCAGGGCGGGTCGACTGCCGTGACACTGAACACCTTTTGTGGTGAAGCGAAGCCAGAGGATACTCTTTTCCGCGATTTCAATGGCGCTGCCGTCCGGTTCGCCTGAATCCGGGACGACAATCCAATCTTCTTTCGTAAAAGGATTTTGAGGATGCTGGAGGACATAATCCAGCCCCCAGCGACTTGACGTTTCTTCGTCGGCAACGAAGACCAAACCTATAGACTTCTCAGGTACAATTCCCTCATCCAGAAAAGCTTTGGCGGCAAAAAGCGAGGCGACCAAGTCCTGTTGATTGTCTTCCGTCCCGCGGCCGTAAACACAACCATCCTTGACATAGCCCCGATAGGGATCGTCGCACCAAAGACCGATTTCGCCGGGTGGAACGATGTCCGTATGGGTCAGGATCCAGACCTTGCAATGTGCATTCCTGCCGGGGCAACGGACAAGGAGGTTGGGGCGATAGCCGCTGGGCACCCGATGATCGGGAGCGTTGATTTCTAACACCTCAGGAAAACCGGCTTGAATGAGGTATTGACGTAGAAAATCGGCCTTTTCCTTTTCGCCGGTGCCCTGGTTATCTGGAGAAAGGGCGGGAATCGCGGTTAAACTGATCTGCAAATCGATCATGTCATCGATATAGCTATCGATGCGGTGAAATATTCGGTCTTTCAATTTTTTATCGATCATATAATCATCACAGGCAAGGATGAAGGAAAAGTTGAATCATGAGTAAGATGTGGTAGTATAGAAAAAATACGGCATGATTTATAGTAATGTAATGGTATTGGTCTTCATTCACTCCGGCAAACAATATAGCGACTAGTTAATCTTTTTGTGGTGGTTCGTCAAGAGAAATAGAAGTCTATGATGAGAATTCAGGAGTAAAAATTATGATACCTGCCAAGTCTATTTTAATGGTTTTTGTATTTGTTCTGTGCACGGCGACCCTGATGCTGATAACCCCGGTTCAGGCCCAGAAAAACATGATCGTTCAGGTCAAACAGGCGCAGATTCGCTCCGCGCCTTCATTTCTGGCTAAAATTATGGCAAGGCCTGCATACGGCGAAAAAGTAACCGTCCTGACTGAAAAAAAGGGATGGATGAAGGTCAAGAGAAACATTGCCGACAAGACCGAGGGTTGGATGCACGGGTCAGCCCTGTCGCCGGTAAGAGTAATCCTGAAATCCGGCGGTCGAGCGAAGTCAGGGCAGTCTTCAGCCCAAGAGGTTGCCCTTGCCGGCAAAGGATTTAACCAGAAAATCGAGGGGGAATACGCTTTAGATCATCAGAATTTGGATTATGCATGGGTGGATAAAATGGAAAAAATATCTCCCGACATCGAGGAATTGGAGAAATTCGTGATCAATGGAAGTTTGTCCCTCGAAAATGGAGGTACAGATGAATAAACACAAGCTGATATGGAATAGAAACGCTTTTATTTCGGCACTGCTGATTGTCTTATGCCTGTACCTTTTTTCCTGTGAAACGGTACAGCCTGTCGCGGAAGTGGCAACACAGATTGGCGTCATGTCGGGCAAAATTGACGAACAAGAGGCCGGAAATATTAAAAAGACCGTGGATAGCCTATCCAAAACATTTGAGGATATAACACCGGAACAGGAATATTATCTGGGCCGATCGGTCGCCGCAAATATCCTGTCGCAGTATAAGCCTTATGATAATCAGCAGTTAACATATTACCTCAATTTAATTGGGAAAGCCTGTTCCTTGGTTTCCACGCGCCCCGAGACTTTTGGCGGTTACCACGTCCTTGTTCTTGATTCGGACGAAATCAATGCTTTTGCCGCACCGGGAGGATTAATTTTTCTGACGAAGGGACTGCTGCGCTGCTGTAAAACGGAAGATGAAATTGCCGCGGTCATTGCCCATGAAATTGCCCACGTCCAATTCAAACACGGTCTGCAAGCCATTCGTCAAGAGAGGGTGAATCATTTCTTGACGGCAATTCTTGAGGAGGCGCTGCAAGATCAACTGCGGGACAATCAAGAGCTGACAGATCTATTTGAAGGGTCAATCAAGGATATTACCACGACCCTTATTACCAACGGCTATTCGCAAAGCCAGGAATTCAGAGCCGATCAGGGGGCCATGGTCATTCTGGGAAAGCTCGGTTACAGTCAGGGAGCTTTGATCAGTGTTCTGCAGAGCATGCGGCAGCGATTTACGCCGGATAAACACGACTTTAATAAAACGCATCCGAAACCGGAGCGCAGAATTGCCGAAATATCGAGATCCTATTCAGTGAGTGGTCTGTATACGATCAACTCGGCCCGGCAGAAAAGATTTTTGGAGCAGGCAAAGAATAACCTTTGATGAAATCATTCATGCAAACCATCATGAAATGGCCGGGTATGCGCCGTCTGATCCAGGGCATCCTGGCTGCTTTCGTCGGCTTGGTATTGACCCTGTCCCTGTGGTTACCCGGTTGGCTGGATCTCTGGGAACTCAAAAGTTGGGATTGGCGTGTGAATTTACTGGCGGATGTATTTCCGGCACGGGTTTCCGATAATAAAATTCGCGTTATTCTTCTCGACCAGGACAGCCTGGATTGGGGAAAACAGGTCAATGATCTTGCATGGCCATGGCCTCGAGAGGTTTATGGCAAGATTATCGATTTTTGCCGGCGCAGCGGTGTGAAAGCCGTTGGTTTTGATGTTCTTTTTACGGAGCCGTCGAAATACGGGGTTGAAGATGACCTGGCATTTGGAGGGTCGATTCGGGATTTCCAAAGGTACACCGGCGCCATATTTCTGGGTGAAAAAACGGGAGAGTTTTCAGCATGGCCGCCGTTCGCCCCGAAGAATCCCTTTTCCGTCCATCCTGTAAACGCAGAGCGATATCCCGCTTTTCAAGAGAAAATGACCTATCAGCGTGCCTCTTATCCCGTTCCCGAAATAGCCCGTCATGTTTTCTCCCTTGCCAATGTGCATATCGATCCGGATACGGATGGCGTTTACCGCAGGGTGCCTCTTTTTCATTATTTTTCCGGGCAATGGGTGCCGGCGTTGGGTCTGGGGGTCTTTTTGACCGCTCATCCCGAGAAGCGTGTGCAGATCGACCAGGATGCCCTGCGAATTGATAAAGCGAAAATCCACTTCGATCAGCAGGGCAGGGCGATTCTCTGTTTTAAAAGACTTGGAACATTGAAGCATCCATACAGCGCCGCTTCGATTATTCAAAGTGAGTTGAAGATACAGGAGGGTGAGAAACCCACCGTCAACCCGGATGAATTCAGCGATAGCTACGTTTTTTTTGGCTTCTCCGCCCCCGGATTACTTGATTTGCGTTCGATACCCCTGTCCGGTATCTACCCCGGCGTGATGATTCACGCCACCATGCTGGAAAACATCCTTTCCGAATCATTCATTCAAGACTCATCGCGGGGTGTTTTGTTGTTTGTGACGCTTTTACTGGCCTTGTTTGCCGGTATATCCTCATCTCTGGTTTCTCATATCTTCAAAACCGCGGGAATATATTGTTTTGCTTTGCTGTTGCCCTTTGTTCTGTGTGCCGTTGCATATGAAAACGGCTATTGGCTGCCTCTTGTGGTACCCGAAACGGCAGTCATCCTGACCCTGTTCAGCGCCGGGCTGGTTTATTACAACACGGAAGGACGGCAGAAACGATTCATCAAGAATGCTTTTCAACAATATTTAAGTCCGGCGGTGATCGAGGAGTTGATTCAAAATCCGGACAGATTGAAGCTGGGCGGTGAAAGACGTCGGTTGTCGATCTTTTTTTCTGATTTGGAAGGATTTACCAGTATTTCCGAAAAATTGTCTCCGGAGGAGTTGACCGCGGTCTTGAACGAATATCTCTCGGCGATGACCGAGATTATCCATGAAGAAGGGGGAACGGTCGACAAATACGAGGGAGACGCCATTATTGCGTTCTGGAATGCGCCCCTTTTGCAGGCAGACCATGCCGTGCGCTGTGTCAGAGCCGCTTTGCGATGCCAGCAGAAACTGGCGGAGATGAGAAGTCACTTCCGTGAGAAAATCCAGCGCGACCTTAAAATGCGGATCGGCATCAACACGGGAGCAGTGGTTGTCGGCAATATGGGTTCGAAATCACGTTTCGATTACACCATGATGGGCGATGCCGTAAATTTAGCTTCCCGACTGGAAGGGATTAACAAGGAATTCGGTTCTTATACCATGATTTCCCAGGCAACCCGGGACGAAATAGGTGATGCCTTTCCTGCCCGCGAGCTTTCCCGGGTCCTCGTGATAGGGAAAAAGGAGGCCGTCACGGTTTACGAACCCATGTTTGCAGAAGATTACATCGCCCGGAAAGATACGTTCGATCTTTTCGCGAAAGGCTTACAGGCCTATTACCGGGGAGATTTTGTCGGGGCGGCGGATAATTTTATGAAAATTCAAGACCAGGACGCACCTGCTAGGGCATATGTCCAAAAATGTGGGGAATTAAGGATGGAAAAACCCCAATCTTGGGACGGCACATGGGTCATGACAAAAAAATAAGATTTCCGTGAGAATCTTTGCCGTCTTAAATTTGCACATAATGTCTTGACACGTATTTTCAACATCTTTTATAGCTTTCAAGCAAATACACAGTGATGAGAGGCCCTATGCAAGACAAAACATTTAACCTGAAAGGTTACACCCTACCTCTGACTCCGGAAGGGAAATCATCCCTTGTCCAGACTCCCCCCTGGTATTACGGGGGAGAACTGATGCAGTTGTTGTTCAAAGCCGATCCCGGGCAGGCTCGACAGTTCATTCCGGCGCCCCTGGAAATGGGACCGGAACCCGGAGCCGGAATTATATGGTTTGTAGAATGGGTATCCGTCAGCGAAGCGGACCCTGATCTGGCCTTCCGCAATCCGGAAAGGGCGATTTACAAGGAATGCATCGTCCTGCTGCAGTGCAGTTTCCATGGTGAAGTTGGTTATCTGGTTCCATTTATATGGGTAGATAATGATTTTACGCTGATGCGAGGCTTCATCCAGGGATTTCCCAAGGTGCTGGGTCGCATATACATGACCCGGCTGCATGAAATGAATCCGCTGGTGGGCGGTCGTCAAGCGGGGGCTAAACTGAAAGGCATCTGTGAATCATGTGGTGAACGGGTTGTAGAGGGGTCCCTGATCTTGAAAGAGAAAGCGGAGCGGGCTGCCTTGCCGAAAGTAAAATTTTTTCTCCTGCGTCACATGCCGAGTATCGAAAATCCTGAGCAGGCGGTTGTCCACGAAATTGCGACGAGCATTGCCAGCTTGGAAGTCGATCATATCTGGAGAGGTGATGCGGACATCAAATTCACCGGCATATTTAACGAAGAATTGCAGCGTCTCATGCCCATTGAAGTGCAGGGCGGTTTTTATCACAGCGCCGGACTCAAAATATCCGGCGGCCGTGTTCTGCACCGCTATAAGATTTGATCGGCTGAGAACGTAAATCCCATCTCGTCTGAGATTTTCAGACGAGATGGAATAGGAAATTAATTGCCCTTGTAGTACGGCATGACTTCCGGAATGATGGCTTTAATCTTCTGGATGCGGGTTTGGTCGGAAGGATGGGTGCTGAGAAATTCCGGCGGCGCCTGACCGGTCTTTGCTTTGGACATTCTTTCCCAGAAATCGACCGATTTCCTCGGATCATAACCGGCCATCGCCATAAATGTTAACCCGAGGCGGTCCGCCTCGTTTTCTTGAAGACGGCTGTAAGGCAACAGAATTCCAACCGAGGACCCCAGACCGAAGGCCGCCATCCAAAGCTGCTGTGTCTGCGCCGGTTTCGTCGCCAGGGCGGTGGCCAGCGCCACCCCGCCGAGCTGGACCGCAAGCTGCTGTGACATGCGTTCGTTTCCATGCTGGGCAATCGCATGGCCGATTTCATGTCCCATCACCACGGCCAAACCGGTGTCATCCTGCGTGATGGGAAGAATACCCGTATAAATAACGACTTTTCCACCCGGCATGCACCAGGCGTTGATGTCTTTTGATTCAACCAGGTTATATTCCCATTTATAGTCCTTCAATTGGTGCGTCATGTTCCTTTGTGAGAAGTACTGATTGACAGCCATTTCAATATTTTTTCCCACCCGCTTGACCCGCTCCACTTCCGCGGTATTGGTGCTGAGTTTGTTGTCTTTCAGAAACTGGTCGTACTGCTGATAACTCATCGACAGCATCGACTCATTGGGAATCAAATTCAACTGTGATCGGCCGGTCACAGGCACAGTCGAGCAAGAAAACAGAAACAGCAGGTAAAGAAGAAAGCAAAACAGTGTATAGGATTGTCTTTTCATAGGCATACCTCACATTACGTTGATGGTTGATGGAAATAATTGATTCAATTTATAACGCCAAATTGCCGTGGAGTCAATTTGATCCGCAAAGTTGAAAAATATCCATTTTCCTGCCGCCAAATAAAACTTGACCTCATGAATTGAAATAAAGTAGTTTCCCTTCGCACTGATCAAGCAATAACAAGTCAATATGATTGGGGGATAACATGGCCGTCGCCAAGAAAATTCATGATTTTGTCTCGCAGGCTTCCTGGATCCGGAAGATGTTTGAGGAGGGCGTCCTGCTCAAAAAGGAATACGGTGCAGAAAACGTTTTTGATTTTACCTTGGGAAATCCCAATGTGCCCCCGCCGGAGCAGTTCCGTCAGATCCTGCAGGATGTCGTGACCGCAGATTCACCCGGTATTCACGGATACATGTCCAATGCCGGATATGACGATACCCGGGAAGCGGTTGCGGAGTATATCAACAAGGACCAGGGTGTTGAGCTGGCCAAGGAGCAGATCATCATGACGTGCGGTGCCGCCGGTGCACTGAATGTTGCCTTGAAAGTCATCCTTGATCCGGAAGACGAAGTCATTGTGCCGTCTCCGTTTTTTATGGAATACCGCTTCTATATCGATAATGCCAACGGCAAGATGATCTTGGTCCCGACGAAAGAGGATTTTTCCCTTGATATCGACGCCATTGCCAACGCTATTACCTCAAAAACCAAGGTGGTACTGCTGAATTCACCGAACAATCCAACGGGTAAAGTTTATGATGCCGCTTCCATTGCACAACTGGCCGATGTGCTGACAAAGAAGGGCCAGGTATACGGGCAGCCGATCTATATGATGGCCGATGAACCATACCGGGAAATCGTTTTTGACGGAATCAAGGTGCCCAGTATTTTAGGCGCTTATCCGCACAGCATTTCCGCTTCGTCCTATTCCAAGACCCTGTCCATTCCCGGCGAGAGGATTGGATATCTGGCCATTAATCCCAAAATCGGGGACTACAAGGAATTGATGGACGGTCTCATGCTCTATAACCGGGTGCTGGGTTTTGTCAACGCCCCGGCCATCATGCAACGAATCATCATGCGTATGCAGGGCATTCATGTCGATGTCGAACAGTACCACAGGAAGAGAGACCTCCTATGCGACGGTCTGATCACAGGCGGGTATGAAATAACCAAGCCGGATGCAACATTTTACCTTTTCATGAAATCGCCCATCGAAGATGATGTGGCGTTCGTGCGGGCTTTACAAAAACGGCGGATTCTGACAGTGCCCGGTCGCGGTTTCGGTGGTCCCGGTTACATCCGTATCGCTTTCTGTGTTGATGACGAGACGATCACCCGGGCTATGGATGGTTTTGCGGAAACTCTCAAAGAATACCGATAAGCGGATTATCGAAAAGGTCATTTCAATCATAGCGGATCTGAAAATCGGGAAACTCGCCTGTTGCATGCTCCCGGAAAACCGCCAGATCGGTAATCTTGGCGGAAGGCGGACCGATCCTGCACCAATCCAGCATCATGGCTACCTGTGATTCCTTTCCCTCAAAGACCGCTTCGACGCGTCCGTCCGGACGGTTTTTGACCCAGCCGGTCAGGCCATAGGTGACGGCGTTTTTCCGTGTGTAATGCCGGTAGAAAACCCCCTGCACGAGTCCCGAAATCACTACGCGGACACGTATTTCAGACGATGCCGTCATGAGCCGATCATTTCCAGAAACTGCTCTTCGGTTAAAATGGTCAGATTATGGGCGATGGCCTTATCCAGTTTTGACCCGGCCGCTTCCCCGGCGACCACAAAGTCCGTCTTCGCAGAGATGGAAGAATGAACCACCCCACCCCGGGAAAGCACCAGACGCTTGGCTTCGTCACGTACAAGATTCTTTAAAGTACCCGTAAAGACAAATGATTTTCCGGAAAGGGGCGTGGTCGTTTCAGCCGCGGAGGCCTGGAATGAAATCCCCGCCGATTTCAGTTTTTCAAGGACGCTGAGATTCTGCGGTTCTCCGAAAAAACGAGTAATGCTG
Source organism: uncultured Syntrophales bacterium (assembly GCA_964494155.1). Taxonomy (GTDB): domain Bacteria; phylum Desulfobacterota; class Syntrophia; order Syntrophales; family JAAYKM01; genus JAAYKM01. The sequence goes on along the minus strand of CAZBQX010000001.1, from coordinate 68,602 downwards.
CCGGCGACTTCGGGTCCGATATCCCGGATGCGCAGCAGGTCTTCTTCCTTTGCCGTCGCGAGTTCGTTGAGTGTTGGATATTCACGGGCCAGAATGCGCGCCACATGTTCACCCACATGCCGGATACCCAGGGCATAGATGAGTTTGTCCAAGGTCGTGGATTTGGCTTTCTCAATGGCGGCCAGGAGATTCTCGGCGGACTTGTCAGCCATTCTTTCCAGAAGCAGGACATCATCCTTATTTAAATAGAAGAGATCGGCGGGGTCGCGGATGACCTGCAGATCCACCATCTGGGAAACCAGTTTGTCACCCAGTCCCTCGATATCCATGGCGCCGCGGGAGGCAAAGTGGCGGATCTTTTCCTTGATCTGGGCCGGGCAGGCCAACCCGATGCAGCGATGAGCGGCTTCGTCTTCCAGTTGAATGACTTCCGATCCGCATTCGGGACAACGGGAAGGCATCTGAAACGGTTTTTCCGCACCGGTTCTCTGTTCTTTCAATACGCGGACGACTTCCGGAATCACGTCTCCGGCACGCTGAACCACAACCGTGTCGCCGATTAAAATATCTTTCTTTCGAATTTCGTTCAGGTTATGCAACGTAGCCCGACTGACCATAACACCACCGACGGAAATCGGATTCAAAATCGCCACAGGTGTTAAAACACCGGTTCTTCCCACCTGGACGATGATATCTTCGATCATCGTCGTTTCCTGTCGTGCGGGGAATTTGCAGGCAATTGCCCAGCGGGGACTGCGGGAAACAAAACCCAACTGGTTCTGTAAATCATACGAATCAACTTTAAGAACCACACCGTCAATTTCATAGGGCAGCTTTTCTCGCTCTGCCAGAAGTCTGTGATAATAATCAATACAATCCCGGATGTTACAGTCTTTCTCGATCAAGGGATTCACAGGAAAGCCCCAGGCGGAAAGCAGTTGAAGAGCCTCTTTCTGGCTGTTTAATGCCAGGCCGTCGGCCTGTCCGATCGCATACATGAAAATGATCAGCGGACGTTTTGCCGTAATCTTTGAGTCGAGTTGACGTAAAGAACCTGCGGCGGCATTGCGGGGATTTGCAAAGGGCGGCTCACCGCCTTCCACACGGCGCAGATTTAATTTTCTGAAGCCTTCCAGGTCGATACAGACTTCGCCGCGGATTTCGATCCGATCGGGGATAGGATGCCCCGCCAAGTTGTTAAGCCGGAGCGGCAACGAGCGGATTGTTTTGATGTTCAGCGTGACATCTTCTCCGGTTTCACCGTCGCCCCGTGTTGCCCCCTGCTTCAGCACACCGTCTTCGTAGATCAAATTCACAGCCAGACCATCGAGCTTGGGTTCGACGATGTAGCGAATATCCCCGGTGAAATGGATGGCACGCTTGATCCGTTCGTCGAACTGAACGATTTCCTCATCGGAAAAAGCATTGCTGAGACTGAGCATGGGTGTCAAGTGACGTACGGAAGCGAATTTTTCAAGGGGTTTCGCCCCGACTCTTTGGGTCGGAGAATCAGGCGCAAGCAGAGAAGGGTATTGGCGTTCGAGTTGAACCAGCTCAACCATCAAACGATCATATTCGGCATCGGATATTTCGGGCGCATCAAAGCGATAATATCTTTCGTTGTGATAACGGATGGTGTTCCTTAAGAAATCAATTCTGGTTTTGGCAGTATCGAAATCGATCATTTGATGATTCTCAATGCAGGGGTTTTCCGCTGCGGCGTCTTTTTCTGAGCATCCTTTTTCAACGGTTCTTCCTTCAGGACATGTTCGTTGAAAATATGGTTTTTGGCCCGAACGGCATTGATAATAAAGAAAATGATCACCGACTTTTCCCATTCCTTTGATCGTTCAAAATGGTCCATTCTCGTCTTGTACTTATCCCAGAGAAGCGCCAGCGATGCTTCATCCAGCCCTAATATTTTTTCTGCCAGATTATCCAGTGTATGTTCGATCATGATTGTCTGCCTCAGAGAAATGATGCTCATTAATACCCAGACCAATGATTATTGTCAAATATTATCCGGCTGGTTAATAGACAGGTTAAGAGGATAAAAAGCTTGTATTTTTGGTTCATGTCGATATAATCGCAGCCCTTATCGGGGAGGTTGGGGTTTTGAAAGCAGGTGTTATTTCGGATACCCATCTGTATGGTTATGATAAGCGTTTTGCCGGAATCTTTGCCGAGGTGTTCAAAGATGTGGATTTGATTATTCATGCCGGTGATGTGGTTTCGCCTGTTGCGCTGGACATGTTCGGCGACAGAGAATTAAAAGTCGTCTGCGGCAACATGGATCCCCTTGCTCTGCATAAGCTTTACCCCGAAAAGATGGTCTTTGAAGTCAACGGATTCCGTTTTGCCCTGATCCATGATATCAATAAAGTCAAGGGCTGGGGGATGACGACCAATCTAACCGAAAAAGTCGTAAAATTTTTCGGCCATGTTGACTGCCTGATCCATGGGCATACCCATGATCCCGCCATGTCAAAAAACGACGGCATGATTCTATTTAATCCGGGATCCGCAACGGATAATCGATATTTACCCTTTAATACGGTCGGGATAATTGATATAAATGACCGCATCGAATTTGAAATCTTGGAAATTACCTGAAAAGGATTAAATCCAAGCAATGATGGAAGCGATATGAAAGCAATTTACGCGCCCTGGAGAATGACTTATCTCAAATCCGACAAACCCGATGGTTGCGTGTTCTGCAAAGAATCCCTGCGTCAGGAGGACTTGATCCTGCTGGAAGGGAAAACAGCCTATGTCATGCTGAATCTTTATCCATACATAAACGGTCACTTGATGATTATTCCATACCGGCATGTCTATAAACTGGATGATCTGACGCCGGAGGAAAAACTGGAAATGTTTCAATTGATCGATGTTGCAGTAAAATCTCTTGAGGATTGTATGCATCCGGAAGGGTTCAATGTCGGCATCAATCTGGGGAAAGCCGCGGGAGCGGGAGTCGATGACCATGTGCATATCCACGTTGTTCCACGATGGATAGGCGATACAAACTTTATGACCATCATCGGCGAAGTCCGTGTCATTCCGGATGATCTGATCAAGACCTGGGAAAGATTGGTTCCTTTTTTCAGGAAATATTATCAGGAGGATTAAAATGAAAGTCGTCTATACCATTCTGATCATGCTGCTCATCCTTTTCGTTATTACGTTCTCCCTGGAAAATACCATTCCCATCAAGTTGAAATATTACGATTTTTTCTATATTGAATGGCCGACTTATATGCTCATTTTCATTTCCTGTCTGATCGGGATTGTTTTTATGGGCTGCATGGGAATCGTGGAGCGTTTTCGTTTGAGCCGCACCATTGCTCACTTGAATAAAACCATTCGCGATCTGAGAAGGGAAGTCAGGACCATAGAAGAAACAAAGATCAGCGATGACAAGAAACCCGAGGAACCTTTCTGAGCCTGTCCGCTTCATTACCGATCACAATTTAGGCAAGCTGGCGAAATGGCTCAGGCTTTTGGGATTCGATACCCGCTGCCATGCGGGCAAGACCAATCGGGATATCTGGAACCGGGCACTTGCCGAAAAACGCATCGTTCTCACCAGGAAAAGGAATCTTCATTATTATAATAAGGATGTCGAAACCGTTCTGATCACGACTGAGGATTTGGAGGATCAGTTGGGCGAGGTCTTTACAAAATTAGCCCTGACCATTCAGCAAAATCATTTCTTGAAAATTTGCTCTGTATGCAATCAGTGGCTTAAAAAGGTAGACAGGCAGGAGGTTCAGGATCAAGTTCCTGCCTATATCTTAGAAACGCATCAGGCGTTTTACATCTGCGAGACCTGCAAAAAAATCTACTGGCGGGGGACGCATGTGGAGCAAATAGAGAAGATTCTCAGACAGCGCAATCTGATGGATCGCCCTTAATTTTTTCTATGGCATGTTTCAAGGCGGGGAGAACCGTGGCGAGGTTTTCACGAACCCCCTTGGGACTACCGGGAAGATTCAGAATAAGCGAGGCGCCTCGAATACCGGCCACAGCGCGGGAGATCATGGCATGGGGGGTGATCTTGGCACTTTCGCGCCTCATCGCCTCGCCCATTCCAGGGATTTCCTTATCCAGAATACGTAATGTCGCTTCGGGGGTGACGTCACGGGGGCTGACGCCGGTTCCCCCTGTGGTAACAATAAAATCGATTTTCTTTTCATCGGCATAGGACAAAAGAACGGCAGCGATCCTGTCCGTTTCGTCCGGTACGATCACGTAATCGGAAAACTGAAATCCTTCCTTTTCCAGGATGCCGCGAATTTCCTGACCGCTCGTATCCAGTCTTTCCCCGCGCGAGCCTTTATCGCTGACTGTGATAATGCCGAAAGTAAAGGGCATCTTATGCCTCTTCCTTCTCCTTCTTAGATTCGGCGATAATCTTCTCCGCCAGATGTGCCGGAACTTCCTCGTAATGGGAATGTGTATACGTGAAGGTCCCGCGGCCGCTGGTCATGGAGGTCAAATCCGGCGCGTATTTGAGAATTTCCGCCAGGGGCACCTGGCCCTTGACGATCTGATTGGCGCCCTTTGAATCCATCCCCAGAACGCGCCCGCGACGGCTGTTCAGGTCACCGATGACGTCGCCCATATACTCATCCGGAATTTCGATTTCGATGTTGACTATTGGTTCCAGCAAGATCGGCTGACAGGCCATGACGCCCTTCTTGAACCCCATGGAGCCGGCGATTTTAAAGGCCATTTCCGAAGAGTCGACGGTATGATAGGAACCGTCAACCAAAGAAACCTTGAAGTCAACAAAAGGATAACCGGCCACCACGCCTTCTTCCATGGCCTCGACAATACCTTTTTCCACCGCCGGGCGATACTGCTGGGGAATGACGCCACCGACGATTTTATCGACAAATTCGAAGCCGCCGCCACGGGGCAGGGGTTCGATATCCAGCCAGCAGTCACCGAACTGGCCACGCCCGCCGGACTGCTTTTTATAACGGCCCTGCACATTTGTTTTACCTTTGATCGTTTCCTTGTAGGGAACACGGGGTGTCTTGAGATTCACCTCCACGCCGAACTTCCGCTTCATTTTTTCCATGTTGACTTCGATGTGAACCTGCCCCATGCCGGAGATGATCATTTCCTTGGTCTGCTCGTCCCGATGGAAGGACAGAGTCGGATCCTCTTCCGTAAGACGGTTGATGGAAGAGACGATTTTTTCCTCATCGCCGCGCGACTTCGGTTCAATTGCAAAGGAGATAATGGTGGGCGGCACATCAATTTTTTCAAAAATGACCGGCGCCTTTTCTGCGCAGATGGTATCTCCCGTGAAGGTATCCTTGAGTTTCGATAAGGCGGCGATATCACCGGGAATCAGTTGTTCCGCCGTCTTCTGGGTTTTCCCTTCCAGATAGGAGATGTTGCCCGTTCTTTCCGATACTTTCCGCGTTGTATTGTAAAAATTGCCGTCGGATGTCAATGTACCCGAATATACGCGGAAAATGGTCAGACGTCCGGCGTATGGATCGGCTATGGTTTTGAATACCAGGGCCGAAAAAGGCGCCGTTTCCTCAGGTGCTCTTTCTTCTTTCACGTCTCCCGCAGGATTTTTCCCGATGACCGCACCGCGATCAATCGGAGACGGCAGGTATTTTACGATAAAATCCATGAAAGGTGTGATGCCGATGTTCTTGATTGAGGAACCGCAAAGGACGGGATAAAGGGAACCGCTTAAAATACCCTTTCTAAGACCGGTTTTCAAATCGTCGTCGGATAGCTCACCATTTTCCAGGTACTGTTCCATGAGATTTTCGTCACACTCGGCGATATCTTCCACCATGGTTTCGCGGAAACGGCCGGCGTCGTCTTTCAATTCCTGCGGTATATCCACAGCCTGATAAGTGCCTTTCTGGTCGTCAAAAAGCATGGCTTTCATGGCGATCAAGTCCACCACGCCTTTTAAAGTATTCTCTTTGCCGATGGGAAGAAAAACAGGGGTGCCTTTCTTGCCCAGGAGCGTATTGATGCTGTCAAAGGACTTGTTGAAATCGGCCCTTTCGCGATCCATGCGATTGATGAAAATTACACGGGGCAGATTGAAAGTATCGGCATATTCCCAGTTTTTGATGGTCTGGAACTCAACGCCGCTTACGGCATCGATGACGACCACAGCGCAGTCTGCGACACGCAGGGCGTTTTTGGTATCGAAGGAGAAGTTGGAGTCTCCCGGTGTATCCATAATATTGATTTTGTGCTTGTCCCATTCGAAGAAGTTAACGGCTGTGCTGATCGAAATATGCCTTTTCTGTTCTTCAGGTTCGAAATCCATGGAGGATGTGCCCTCATCTACACGTCCCGGCCGATCCGATTTGCCGCTTACAAACAGAAATGACTCACAAAGTGAGGTTTTACCCGTCCCGCCGTGTCCGACGACGACAATATTTCTCAGGGACGCTGAATCGTACTTTGCCATGGAAACTCCTTTCTGGTAGAACAATACATGCTTTATTTTATCGCGCGTGTTTAGCCTAATATACCTGATAAAGTCAAGACAAATTTCCGGAAGAAAATCACCGTAAAATCGCACAATAGCGCGATTTTATACAAAAAGGGGAAGAGTAAATGTGGTTGACTTATCCCATTGATGCCAGTATAAGAGCACTCGAAAGCGGGAGGGAACAATCTCAAATTATTCTGTACTGTTTACTTATCTTTCGGCTTCATTTCATGATATGCCAAAACGGGTGAATTATGCTGGATTATTTTATCAAAAAAATCATCGGTACAAAAAACGATCGCGACATAAAACGATTGTCTGTAATCCTTCAGGAAGTGAATCAATTTGAGGGGGCATTAAAAAACATACCGGACGATCAGTTAAGGTCAAAAACCGGTTATTTCAAAGAGCAATTGTCCCGGGGGGCGGCGCTTGACGATATCATCCCGGAAGCCTTTGCCGTGGTTCGTGAAGTTGCCCAAAGAACTGTCCGGATGAGACCCTTTGATGTCCAGATCATCGGTGGTCTGGTTTTGAACGAGGGGAAAATTGCGGAGATGAAGACCGGTGAGGGGAAAACCCTGGCGGCAACGCTGCCCATGTACCTCAACGCGCTGGAGGGAAAGGGCGCGCACCTTGTCACCGTCAACGACTACCTGGCCAAACGCGACGCTGAGTGGATGGGTCCGATCTACAAGTTTCTTGGTTTATCCGTGGGGGTTATCGTGCACGGCATGGATGATCATGAGCGCAAGGAGGCTTACGGTGCAGATATTACCTACGGCACAAACAACGAGTTTGGTTTCGATTATCTGCGGGACAATATGAAATTTACCCTGGAGGATTATGTCCAGCGTGATTTTCATTATGCCATCGTCGACGAAGTGGACAGCATTCTCATCGATGAGGCGCGTACGCCCCTGATCATATCCGGCGCCTCGGAAGAATCAACGGACAAATATTACCGCATCAATCAGATCATTCCCAACCTTCGCAAGGACAAAGATTACACCGTCGAAGAAAAGTCGCGGACCGTTGTTCTAACGGAAGAAGGGGTGGCCCGGGTAGAAGGTTTCCTGAAGGTACAGAATCTGTACGAACCCCGGAACATTGAACTGCTGCATCATGTCAACCAGGCCTTAAAAGCACATACACTCTTCAAGCGAGACGTCGATTACCTGGTTAAAGATGGCCAGGTGATCATTGTCGATGAATTTACAGGACGCGTCATGCCCGGACGCCGTTACAGCGATGGACTGCATCAGGCCCTGGAGGCAAAGGAAAAAGTCAAAATTGAGCGCGAGAATCAGACGCTGGCTTCCATCACCTTTCAGAATTATTTCCGCATGTACGCCAAGCTGGCCGGTATGACCGGTACTGCCGATACCGAAGCAGCAGAATTCAAAAAGATATATGATCTTGATGTCGTGGTCGTGCCCACAAACATGCCCATGATTCGGGAAGATCATTCCGATGTGATCTATAAAACAGAGAAAGAAAAATTCAACTCCGTCATTGACGAGATCAGGGAACTCAATCAGGAGGGACGTCCCGTCCTGGTGGGCACAATCTCCATCGAGAAATCGGAACTCCTCAGCAAGTACCTGACCCGGGCCGGAATTGCCCATCATGTCCTCAATGCGAAGAATCATGAAAAAGAAGCGGAGATTGTCGCCAATGCCGGTCAAAAAGGAATGGTAACCATTTCAACCAATATGGCCGGGCGCGGTACGGATATCAAGCTGGGCGAAGGGGTAGCCGAACGCGGCGGTTTGCACATTCTGGGTACGGAAAGACACGAAAGCCGGCGTATCGACAACCAGTTGCGCGGACGTTCCGGCCGTCAGGGCGATCAGGGGTCTTCACGTTTCTACCTTTCTCTGGAGGACGATCTGCTGAGAATTTTCGGCGCGGAAAAAATTTCTTCTGTTATGGATCGGTTAGGAATCGAAGAGAATCAGCCTATTGAGCATAAATTCATCTCCAAGGCGATTGAAAACGCCCAAAAGCGTGTGGAAGGGCAGAACTTTGAAATCCGGAAACACCTGCTGGATTATGACGATGTGATGAACCGGCAGCGGCAAGTCATCTATGAACAGCGTAAGAAGGTCCTCAAGGGCGAAAATCTTTGGGAAGACGTTGAGGAAATGCTGGAAGAGGTCGCGGAGAACCTCGTCGACGATTTCATCGACGAAAAAGCGCACCCCGAGGACTGGAACTTGAAGGCCATGGATGACATGCTTTTCAAGCAGTTTTCGATCAAAACAAATTATGCAGATAATTCCTTAGACGGCTTGAGCAAGGCTATCATTACCGATGATGTCATGAAAGCCGTGAAGGATCTCCTGAAGGCAAAGGAAGGTGAGTTCGGAAAGCCCCTCATGGATTATCTGATGAAGGTCATCATGCTCCAGTCGATCGATGTTCACTGGAAAGACAATCTGCTGGCCATGGATCACCTGAAGGAGGGGATCGGGCTGCGCGGTTACGGCCAGAAGGATCCGGTTCGGGAGTATCAGAAGGAAGGCTACGACATGTTCATGGACATGGTGTATCGCATCAAGGAAGACACCCTGGAAAAACTCTGCATGGTCAGGATTCAGCGGGAAGAGGAAATTGAAGACATACAGGCGAAGCAGAAGCAGGATTACACCATGAACCGCGGTGAGGACGTGGCGGCACCGGCTACGGTAAAGCGAGCCGGAGAAAAAGTCGGCCGCAATGATCCCTGTCCTTGCGGAAGCGGAAAAAAATACAAGAAGTGCTGCGGTCAGGCATAGTTAGTAAGGAGAGACTGGATTCATGGAAAGAGAATTTATGGTCCCCGGTTTTCTGGCCAACGGGATGAGCTGCGGCATCAAGGAAGACGGCCGCAAGGATCTCTGCCTGATTTTTTCAAAAGAAAAGGCTGTAGCGGCCGGTGTTTTTACCAGAAATGCCTTTAAGGCGGCCCCTGTTCTGCTGGATATGGATAGAATCAAAAAAGGGGAGGCGCAGGCCATTGTGGTCAACAGCGGCGTTGCCAACGCGGCAACCGGTGAGGAAGGGCTCCGGGACGCACGCTTCATATCTTCCGTCACATCGCATGCACTAAAAATACCCGATGAACTGGTCTTTGTCGCCTCCACCGGGGTCATTGGCCATCGCGTTCCGGTTGACAAAATTCAGCAAGCCATGCCGCGACTCGTTTCCGGCTTGCGAGAAAGAGGGTTTGCGGATGCGGAAGAAGCCATGATGACGACGGACAAAATGCCCAAACTGGCCTTGGCCAAAGGGATGATCGCGGGTCGGGAGGTTACAATTTGCGGTTTGGCCAAGGGTGCCGGCATGATCGAGCCCCACATGGCCACCATGCTCTCGTTTGTCATAACCGATGCCAATATTGAAAGAGATACTTTAGATAAGGTTTTCAGAAGCACCGTAGATAATACTTTTAACGCTATCACAGTTGATGGCTGTATGAGCACAAACGATACGGCTCTCATTCTTGCCAACGGGAAAAGTGGTGCAAAACCGATAAGCACTTCAAAAAGTGTTCACCAATTCAAAACGATGTTGGGCAATGTCATGTCGGAGTTGTCCTATCTGATGGTCAAGGACGGCGAGGGCGCGACCAAAGTCATCGAATTGATTGTAGAGGAGGCCAAAAGCATGGCGGAGGCCCGCCGCATCGCCTATGCCGTGGCCAATTCAAATCTGGTGAAAACAGCCTTCTATGGCGGAGATCCGAACTGGGGACGGATCATCGGGGCGATTGGCATCGTCAACGAAGACATTCCCGTGAAGGCCGTTAGGGTTGCCTTCAATGAGGTACCAATTTTTGCGGATGGTCGAGGTGTTGCGGGATTTGAAGCAGACCTGCAGGCGATCATGGCTCTGCCGCGTATCCGTGTTTTGATTCAAATGGGGATGGGAAAGAGTCGCTTCAAACTCCTGTCGTCGGATTTGACGCATGAATATGTGACCATCAACGCGCATTACCACACCTGAGTTTCCTGAAGAAAATAGTGCAGATTGTTCACCTTTTCGCTTGATCATTGATTTGGGATGTGTTAATAGCCCACGAACTTCACACATTCTCAGTATATACGGCGTGTTGTTTTCTCGTAAGGGCGGGAAAATTGAACCGTAGTGAGCTGGAATGGCGGAAAAAACACAAAGAAAAGGAGTTAGCAGTATGGCAAACATTTCGATGAAGTTGTTGTTGGAGGCGGGCGTTCACTTCGGGCATCAAACGAACAAGTGGAATCCCAAAATGAAGCCCTATATTTTCGGGGCCCGGAACAATATTTACATTATTGACCTGCAGCAGACCGTTGGGTTGTTTCAGTCGGCCTTTAATTTTGTGGTCAATACCCTGACCGAAGGCGGCGATTTACTCTTCGTCGGCACCAAGAAGCAGGCACAGGAGGCGGTTAAGGAAGAGGCAACCCGCTGCGGGATGCCCTATGTCAGTCAGCGCTGGCTGGGAGGCATGCTGACCAATTTCGGGACCGTCAAAAGGAGTATCGATCGCCTGAACTATCTGGACAAAATGTTTTCCGATGATTCGATCCGGGCGTTTCCCAAGAAGGAAATTCTTGTCCTGCAGAAAGAAAAAGAAAAACTGGAAAAAATTCTGGGCGGCATTCGCACCATGAAAAGCCACCCTTCCGCCGTCTTTATCGTTGATCCGAAACGGGAGGATATTGCCATTAAAGAGGCGAAAAAACTGGGCATTCCGATTGTGGCCATCGTGGATACGAACTGCGATCCCGATGACATAGATTACATCATCCCCGGCAATGACGACGCCATCCGGGCAATCAAACTTTTTTCCTCGAAATTTGCGGAAGCGGTTATCGAAGGAAAGAAACGATTCGAAGAACGGATTCAGGCGGAAAGCAACAAGGAAATTACGGCGGAGGAATTCAGTACGGAAAGCGCTGATGTGGACGAGGATGTGCCGGAGAGTGTGGAAACAAAAGAGGAAACATCCGGCGATATCGACGACGGCGAATATTAAAAGTGCCGTATCGGGGACCTGTCCGATACGTGGTTCAGAAGAACATAAATCCGAATACCCTGTATTGACGTCAGGTATTTGTTGATTCCAAGGAGGAAAGAACATTGGATATTACATCGGCAATGGTTAAGGATCTGCGAGAGAAAACGGGCGCCGGCATGATGGATTGTAAAGAGGCTTTGGCGGCATCCGACGGGGACTTTGAGAAGGCAATTGATTATTTACGTAAAAAAGGGATGTCTGCGGCCACGAAACGTTCTTCAAAAGCCGCGAAGGACGGAACGATTACCACCTACGTTCATATGGGCGGCAAGATTGGCGTCATGGTCGAGTTGAACTGTGAAACGGATTTTGTGGCTAAAACGGACAATTTCCAGGCTATGGCCAAGGATCTGGCCATGCAGGTTGCGGCAACCAATCCGATTTATGTCAGCCCTCAGGAAATTTCCGAAGACGCATTGGAAAGAGAAAAAGATATCTATCGCAGCCAGTTGCTGGCGGAGAAAAAGCCTGAAAAAATTTGGGAAAAGATCATCGAAGGTAAGCTCAATAAGTTTTACGAGGAAGTCTGCCTGGTGAATCAAAAATTCATCAAGGATGACAGTATCACGATTGCGACGCTCATTAATAATATGATTGCGAAGACGGGTGAAAACATCATTATCCGGCGGTTTGCCCGCTTCCAGCTCGGCGAAGAAATCAAAAAATAAATGGATTCAGCCCAATATAAGCGTGTTTTGATCAAGATGAGCGGCGAAGCCCTGATGGGACGACGCTCGTTTGGTGTGGATCCCGATGTAGTCAGCGAAATAGCCTTGGAGATCAAGGAAGCTTCAGAACTGGGGGTTCAGATCGGGATCGTTGTCGGCGGCGGAAATATATTCCGGGGAGTCGAGGTCAGCGCCAAGGGTATGGATCGCACAACGGCCGATTATATGGGCATGCTGGCCACCATGATCAACAGCCTGGCGCTGCAGAGCGCATTGGAAAAATTGGGGGTAACAACGCGCGTTCAATCGGCCATAGAGGTTAAAGAAGTCGCGGAGGCATATATCCAAAGGCGGGCCATGCGGCATCTGGAGAAGGGGCGCGTGGTCATTTTCGGCGGCGGAACGGGCAACCCCTATTTTACAACCGATACAGCGGCCGCTCTGAGGGCGCTGGAAATCAAGGCGGATGTCCTCATGAAAGCGACCAAAGTCGATGGGATATATGATAAGGACCCCGTTGTTGCCAAAGATGCGGTTTTTTTCGCGCGCATCAGTTTTACCGATGTCCTGACCCAAAATCTGAAGGTCATGGATGCAACAGCAATTTCACTCTGCAGGGATAACAATCTCTCCGTGTTGGTCTTTAATCTCTTAAGGAAGGGCAATATCAAACGGGCCATATCGGGAGAACGAGTCGGTACAATAGTCGGAGGTTGATCGATGACGGAACTGATTTTTGAAGAACTCAAAGATAATATGGAAAAGGGCATTGCCGCCCTGGAAAAGTCATTCAGCAAGGTTAGAACAGGGCGTGCCTCTATTGCACTTCTGGATGGAATTAGGGTGGAATACTACGGGACGCAGACGCCTTTGAACCAGGTGGCCACCTTATCCGTTCCGGAAAGTCGTCTTATTGTGATTTCTCCATGGGACAGCAGCGTCATCGGTTTGATCGAAAAGGCGATCCAGAAATCTGATCTGGGTCTGATGCCCAGTAACGACGGGAAGGTGATCCGCTTGTCCATTCCTCCCCTGACTGAGGAACGGAGAAAGGAACTCGTCAAGGTTGTTAAAAAAATGTCCGAAGAAAGCAAAGTCAATATCCGGAACATCCGCCGGGATGCCAATGAGCAGTTGAAGGATCTGAAGAAAGACAACACCCTTTCGGAAGACGAACTTTTCCGGCATCAGGAAGAAGTCCAGAAGGTCACGAACAAATATATTGAAAAAGTGGATCAGGTGCTGGCGACGAAAGAAAAAGAAATTATGGAAATATAATTGTCTTTTCAGCATAAAAAAGAAAAAGGGGAAGTGTTGCGCTTCCCCATTTTTTTTTGTTTGGCAAAACCTTCGCTTGATAGTCATTTGCAACAAACTATGCTATGGAAAGCATATTTGATGCAGGAAAAAATGTTTATGACCGAAACGATGCACAATATTCCCGAACACATCGCCATCATTATGGATGGCAACGGCCGATGGGCGAAAAAACATGCCTTAGGACGCATTTCGGGGCACAAGAAAGGGGCGGAAGCCGTCCGCACGGCGACACGAACGTGCCGTGAACTTGGGGTGAAGTATTTAACGCTGTATGCCTTTTCCGTGGACAACTGGTCTCGACCGGAGACGGAAGTCAATGCGCTGATGAAGCTGCTGGCCGACTATTTGGCCTCCGAACTCAAGGAAATGCAGCAGACCGGCATCCGCTTTCATATCATTGGAGATATCAGCCGCATTAAACCGGCCCTGCAGGATAAGATTGAGGAAGTCCGCAGAAAAACAGCAGATAATAGGCAGATGGTTTTAACCTTGGCCCTCAATTACGGCGGTCGTGACGATATCCTTCAAGCCGTGAAGCAGCTGTGGAAGGACTTTCAAGCGGGAAAGTATGTCATGGAAGATGTGACATGTGAGTTACTGGGACGGTATCTTTCGACCGCCGCCATGCCGGACCCGGATCTTTTAATTCGCACAAGCGGCGAGTATCGCCTGAGCAATTTTCTCCTCTGGGAGTGCGCATATACGGAATTTTATTTTACGGACGTCCTATGGCCCGATTTCGGAAAAGAGGATCTTCTGACGGCCATTAAGGCCTTTGAAAAGCGCGAGAGAAGATTCGGAAAAACGAGTGAACAGATCAAGAGGGGGGTATTGCAGTAATCTATGAATGCCTCGCACATCCACCGCTGGTTGACGGCTGTCATTGCTGTTCCCTGCCTTTTTCTGCTCATCTATTACGGATCGGCACGTCTTTTCTCCGTCCTGATCGGACTGGTGGTCTGTGTGGCGGCCTGGGAATATGAGAAAATCATTCATGGCCAATCGAAGCTGGCGAGAAGATGGGAGTTTCTTTTAACCGCCCTGATCATTCCCGTTGTGACTTATCATCAGGATTTCCGCCATTTATCCATAATGATCGCGCTATTATTCATCTTTCTGATCCTGTGTGATTTATTTCGCATCAGGAAGAATCAGGGCAATCCCGACATCGGATTGCTGACAAAGTATGTGCTTGGTATGATCTATATTCCCGTATTGATGTCGTATTTCATTTTGATCCGGCGATTTGAGAACGGCAATATGTGGATTTTCTTCATTTTGCTGCTTGCATTCTCAGGTGACGTGGCTGCATTTTACACGGGAAAATTATTCGGAAAAACGAAACTCATGCCTTCCATCAGTCCAAATAAAACAGTCGCCGGTGTCATCGGCCTTGTTTTGGGCAGTGTAACGGCTTGTCTAGTATTCGGTTATTATTTCCTTCCGGATATTTCTGTTTTGCATATCCTGGCTATGTCATTTCTGGGGAGTATTATCGGTCAATTGGGAGACCTCTTTGAGTCCGAGATAAAAAGGGCAGGGGGTATCAAGGATTCAGGTAATATCTTGCCCGGCCATGGGGGGATGTTAGATCGGATCGATTGCTTACTGTTTATCGCTCCGTTTATTTATTATTATTATGTTTACATCGTAGGCTAAGATGAAAAATATATCCATTCTGGGATCAACCGGTTCCATCGGCCTCAGCACTTTGGATGTGGTCAGACAGCATCCGGGCATGTTTCGCATCGCAGGTCTATCAGCGGGAAACAACATCGATCTTCTCAAAGCACAGATTCTGGAATTCAGACCAAAACTCGTCTCCGTTGCGACGCAAAACCTGGCCGACCAATTGTCGGCTATGCTTCCACCGCTCCAAGATTTTTTCATTTTGACCGGTATTGAGGGATGCCGACGCGTGGTGACGCTTCCCGAGGTCGATCTGGTTGTGTCCGCAATTGTGGGATCAACGGGTTTGCTGCCGACGCTTGACGCCATCCGGCAGGGGAAGGAAATCGCTCTGGCCAATAAAGAAACGCTCGTTATGGCCGGAAAAATCGTGATGACGGCCGCCAAGACCCATCATGTCCCCATCATCCCGGTTGATAGTGAACATAGTGCCATATTTCAATGTCTTAAAGGTAATCGCCGGAAAGACATCAGACGGATCATTCTCACGGCGTCGGGGGGACCCTTTCTTGGTCTGTCGGCCGAGCAAATGCGCCACGTGACAATCGAGGCGGCCTTGCAGCACCCCCGTTGGAAAATGGGCAGGAAGATTACCATTGATTCAGCGACCATGATGAACAAGGGACTGGAAATATTGGAGGCAAAATGGTTATTTGGTGTGAATTATGATGCAATCGACGTGCATATTCACCCGGAGAGCATTGTACATTCCCTGGTTGAATATCATGACGGTTCGGTGCTGGCGCAAATGGGCAATCCGGACATGAAAATACCCATTGCGTATGCCCTGGCCTATCCCAGGCGGATGAAAGCCGATCGCAGTATGTTTCTGGATTTAACGGAAATCGGTACACTGCGATTCAACAAAGCGGATCATGAACAGTATCCGGCTTTGAAACTGGCATACCGTGCCGGCCGTATAGGCGGGACCTTGCCGGCCGTCATGAACGGCGCCAATGAAAAAGCCGTTGAGGCTTTCCTGCATCGCCGGATTTCATTTTATGAAATTGTGGACTTGGTAGAAAAGGTGATGTCCATCCATGCCGTAGTTTCAGAACCCACACTGGATGAAATTCTTGCGGCGGACCGATGGGCCAAAGAACAAACGGAAATACTCATAGAAGAGAGGATTGATCATTGTTAGGTACAAGTATTATATCCCTGATTATTTTGTTGGGCGTGCTCATTTTCGTTCATGAAATCGGTCATTTTCTTGCTGCCAAATATGCCGGGGTGAAAGTCCTCAAGTTTTCCTTGGGGTTTGGTCCGAAAATATTCAGCAGAAAATGGGGAGAAACGGAGTACATCATTTCAATTTTTCCTTTGGGCGGCTATGTCAAACTTTTGGGCGAATCCGAAACGGAGGAGATTACCCAAGAAGATCAGGCACGATCCTTTTCCGTAAAGTCCGTCTGGAAACGGATCATGATCGTTTTTGCCGGCCCCCTTTTCAATTTTCTTCTGGCCATTGTTATTTTCGGCGCCGTTTATATGTACGGCGTACCGGTTATGACAGCAAAAATCGGCGGTGTGCAGCCGGATTCGCCGGCCTTTTTCAGTGGAATCACCAAAGGGGATATCATCACAAAAATTAATCAGAAAAATATTGAGCGTTGGGATGATTTGGCCGAAACCGTTACGGAAAGCAAGGGCGCACCCCTCAAAATCGTCTTCAGCCGCGAATCGCGGATGTACGAGGTCTCACTCAAGCCTACCTTACAAAAAGTAAAAAATATATTCGGGGAAGAGGTGAATGCGTACAAGATCGGCGTCATGCCGACTGAGGAAATGATCACGGAGCGTTTAAACCCCTTGGCGGCCGTCTGGGAAGGAATAAAGCATACCTGGGTGATTACCAAGATGACCCTGCTCAGCATATACAAAATGATGGAAGGGGTCGTTTCACCCAAGAACTTGGGCGGACCGATTCTGATTGCCCAGCTTGCGGGGAAACAGGCCCAGGAGGGGGTTATTCCCTTTCTGTTCTTTATGGCCCTGCTCAGTATCAATCTGGGTGTACTTAACCTGTTGCCCATACCCGTTCTTGACGGCGGGCACATCCTTTTTTTCCTCATCGAAATTGCAAAGGGAAGTCCGGTCAAGCCCAAATGGCGTGAATTTTCCCAAACCGTTGGTTTTGCCATCATCATTATATTAATGATTTTTGTTTTTTATTTCGATTTAACCAGGATTTAGAAAAACGCTTATGAAAACACTTGCCATCGATACCTCAGGAAAATCGGCCGGCCTTGCCATCGTGTCGGACGGCCGGATCTTGTATGAGATATTCATGAACACGGGTTTGAACCACTCGGTCATATTGCTTCCGGAAATAGATCATGCATTGAATGTATTGAATTTAGATTTAACGGACCTTGATCTGTTTGTCGCCACCACCGGACCCGGATCGTTTACAGGACTGAGGATCGGATTGAGCACCATAAAGGGGTTTGCATTAAGCCATAACAAACCCTTGGTCGGTGTATCGACCCTGGAGGCGCTGGCTTGGAATATCTATTCAGAAAATCGCATTATCTGTCCCATACTGAACGGTCCCATGGACGAAATCTATACGGCTCTTTACCGTTATCACCCGCTCAATGGCTATGAACGGCTTCTTGAAGAGCAGATCACGACCATTCCAAAATTGGTGGCGCACATCACAGCACCGGTCATATTTGTGGGCGATGGGGCGGTTCGCTGGGAAAATCACTTGCGGGATCAGCTTCTTGAATCCGCAATCTTCGCACCACAACACCTTGCCATATGCCGTCCCACCATTATCGCAGGTATTGGGATTAAAAAATATCAGGATGATCTAACGGAAGACATGGTCAGTCTGAAACCGACTTATTTGAGAGCATCGGAGGCGGAAATCAAAAATCCCGATCACAAATAAAATACATGCGCTGATTCCATATCTTGGTATGATGTCGGTTGACAAGTCATGGCAATTCGGATAAGAGCGTAGCTGTCTTTTTGAAACGAGACATGCGAATTTCCCAAAGCGGGATCAAGGATGAAAAACAAAGATCACGAAGCTCACAGCAGTATCATCGCCCGGGAAGGCATCCCATTCATTCTTTTTTCCCTTTGCTTGACAGTCAGTGCTTTCTTTTTCGGTGCCATGCTATCCGGCGCCGTCTTGCTTCTCATTACCGTTTTTATCACATGTTTTTTTCGTAATCCCCAGCGAATCACCCCAGAATATGAAAAACTGGTCATTTCTCCTGCCGATGGGAAAGTTATCAAAATCGAGGAACTGAGCGGGAAGGAATTCCTGAACGGAACATGCAAAAAAGTCAGTATTTTTATGAACGTATTCAATGTACATGTGAACCGTATCCCCTACTCGGGTCATGTTGAACTCATCCGCTATGAAAAAGGTAAATTCTTTTCCGCCAATCTGGATAAGGCCTCGACGGATAACGAGCGGAATATCATAAAAATCAAGGGTGACGACGGCAATGAAATGCTGGTGGTACAGATCGCCGGGTTGATTGCCAGAAGAATTGTCTGCTGGATTAGCGAAGGAATGTATGTTAGAAAAGGCGAAAGATTCGGGTTAATCCGTTTCGGTTCGTGCCTTGAATTATATCTGCCGGTGGATTGCTTGATCTCGGTTAAAGTCGGAGATAAAGTGATAGCAGGCGAAACGCCCATAGGATGCATGAAATGACAATGGACCCAACAACCAGAAGACAAAAAATGCGCAAAGGGATTTATATCCTACCTAATTTATTCACCACTGCCAATCTTCTTTGCGGATTTTATTCGATTATCATCGCCATGAAGGGAGATTACTTCATGGCGGCGGTGCCGCTTTTGATTGCTTTCGTCATGGATGGCCTGGACGGAAGAATCGCCCGTTTCACGAATACGACGAGCAAGTTCGGCGCAGAATACGATTCCCTGTCTGATTTGGTTGCCTTTGGCGTTGCTCCGGCCATTTTGGTTTACACTTGGGGGTTGACCGAATTTGGGAAATGGGGCTGGATTGCCGCATCCCTGTTCGTAATCTGTGGCGCCCTGCGGTTGGCGCGTTTCAATGTACAGATTGGTATTATCGAAAGCAAGGTCTTCAATGGTCTTCCCATTCCGGCAGCAGCATCGGTGGTCGCAACGGGTATCATGCTGTACTCTTATCTGGGAGGAGAAGGAAAGTATCACCACATTGCCATCTTAATCGGTGTTTTTGTTATCGCTTTATTGATGGTTAGCAACATTAAATATTATAGTTTCAAGGACTTGAATTTTTTTGCTAAAAAACCTTTTATGTCTTTTCTATTGATCGTCTGCATTATGATCATTGTGGTTGCCGAAAAAGAAATCATGATCTTCACTTTTGCCCTAGGATATGCTTTATCCGGTCCCTCCTGGTATTTATTCAAATTAGGGCGCAATTTCGTTTCAGAGACGAGACTTAAGCATTCAAGCGTTCTTAAGCAAAACAAATAATAAAAAAGAAGGATCTTCCGTGATTTAAAGTGATCCAAGGTTCTTCAGGTGCGTTAAAATCAATATAAGGGAGTTGTTTTTTTATGAAAACCTATCAAGTAGCGGTCGTGGGAGCCACCGGTGCGGTGGGAAATGAAATGATTAAAACACTGGAACAGAGAAATTTTCCTGTCGATAAATTGAAGTTACTGGCCTCTGAACGGTCATTGGGCGTAAGTATTGAATATAAGGGCAATATGATTCCTGTTGAGGTCTTAAAGGAAGATTCTTTCGAAGGGGTAAAAATCGGTCTGTTTTCGGCAGGAGGCAGTGTCAGCGAAAAGTTTGCCCCCATCGCCGCCCAGGCGGGGTGTGTCGTGGTAGATAACACGAGTGCCTTCCGCATGGTTCCCGACATACCCTTGGTTGTTCCGGAAGTCAACCCGGAAGCCATCGCCCAGTATAAAACAAAGGGCATCATTGCCAATCCGAATTGCTCAACGATCCAGATGGTTGTTGCTTTAAAGCCGATCCACGATGCTGTGAAAATCAAAAGAATCGTAGTTTCGACTTATCAGGCCGTATCCGGCACGGGCAAAAAGGCCATTGAGGAATTATCGCTTCAGACCAGGGCGCTTTTATCGGGTCAGGAGCCGGTGGTGAAGGTTTATCCCCATCGCATCGCCTTCAATTGTCTACCGCAGATCGATGTGTTCATCGAAAACGGTTACACGAAAGAAGAAATGAAAATGGTCAATGAGACAAAGAAGATTTTCAACGATTATTCGATTGGTGTTACGGCGACGACGGTGCGTGTTCCTGTTTTCTTCGGTCATTCCGAATCGGTCAATATCGAAACGGAGAAGAAGATTACGCCCCAAGAAGTAAAAGCGCTTTTGTCGAATGCACCCGGCGTCAGAGTAATCGATGATCCGGCCAAGCGTGAATATCCCTTGGCCATTGATGCGGCCGGCGGTGATGATACGCTGGTAGGTCGCATCCGCGAAGATGAATCCATTCCCAACGGCATCAATATGTGGGTTGTGGCCGACAATCTGAGGAAAGGGGCGGCCTTAAACGCCGTTCAGATTGCGGAGATCCTGATTAAAGATTATATATGATATGCGAATCATCGGAGGAACCCAAAAGGGATTTCCCCTGAAAAGACCGAAGGCGGCGCATGTACGTCCAACGACGGACATGATCAAGGAAGCCCTTTTTAATATCCTCCAATCCGTATCCGGGAAAACGTTTCTTGATGTTTTTGCGGGCACGGGAAGTGTGGGCATCGAAGCTTTAAGTCGCGGCGCTTCCTTGGTGGTCTTTATTGAGCAGCGTCATGATTTGGCAAAATCGATTAAAGTGCTGACGAAACAACTGGGTTTTGCAGAACAGGCTTGCGTCATTTCCATGGAAATGAAAAAAGGGCTGCATCAAATTTCAGAACTCAATGTCAGATTTGATTATGTGTTTATCGATCCACCATATCAAAAGGATTTGATCGAAGAGACGCTGGAGCGGATCGGCCAAGCCGGCTTGGTGAGTGCGGATTCCTTGGTTGTGATCCAGCATTCGAAGCGGGAACCGATTCGATTGGTGGAAAGTAGGTTCAGCATGGAAGATCAGCGCACCTATGGCGATTCCATGCTCACTTTTTTAAAAATAAATACACAGGCGGATGATAATTAAATGGAAAAGATTGCTGTCTACCCGGGTTCTTTTGATCCGATTACGAACGGTCATGTCGATCTCATTAAAAGGGGTCTGCGTATGTTCGATCAACTCATTGTTCTGATCGCACACAATCCGAACAAAACATCACGCTTTACGATTGAGGAGCGGATGTATATGATCAAAGAAGTCATCAAGGATCAGGAACGGGTCCGTGTGGATGTATCTTCCGGCCTGCTCGTCAATTACGTTCGGGATAACGGCGCCACCGTCATTCTCAGAGGTTTACGGGCTTTGTCGGATTTTGAATATGAGTTCCAGATGGCACTGATTAATCGCCGCCTGAATCGTGATATTGAGACCGTCTTTCTCATGACGGGGTATAAGTGGTTCTACACAAGCTCTAAAATTATCAATGAAGCCGCAAGTTTAGGTGGAAATGTTAAAGGTTTGGTTCCGGATCTTGTTTACCAGAAACTGTTAAAAAAATATTCCTTAGGAAAGGAGCAGTAAAACAACGATGTTACTTTCTTCAAGAATATCGCTTATAAAACCGTCTCCCACACTGGCAATTACCGCAAAAGCCAATGCGCTGAAAGCCGAGGGTCGTGACGTGATCGGCTTCGGTGCAGGCGAGCCCGATTTCGATACACCGGATAATATCAAACAAGCTGCGATAAAAGCCATCAACGATGGCTTCACCAAATATACCCCGGTTGGCGGGACGGATGAACTGAAGGACGCCATTATTGAAAAATTTCAGAAGGACAATGGTCTGACTTACCGTCGTGCGGAAGTCGTCGTCTCCTGCGGCGCAAAACACACCCTGTATAATCTGGCGCAGGTTCTTTTCGAGGAAGGGGATGAAGTCCTCATTCCGTCTCCTTACTGGGTGTCCTATCCGGACATTATTGTTCTGGCGGGAGGCAAACCCGTCATCCTGAAAACGGAAGTCAGGAACGGCTTTAAGCTGCAGCCGGAACAATTGAAGCAAGCCATCAACAGCAAAACGAAGGCAATCATTTTCAACAGTCCCTCCAACCCTTCCGGTGTTGCCTATAGCGCCGCTGATCTCAAAAAGCTGGCGGATATTATCCTGGAAGCAGGCCTCCTGGTCATTTCCGATGATATTTATGAAAAAATTATTTACGACGATTTTCAATTTGCCAATATTCCCAGCATTATGCCGGAGTTGAAAGATAAAACCATCGTCGTGAACGGTGTCTCCAAAACCTATGCCATGACGGGATGGCGGATCGGCTACATGGCAGGTCCGGAAGAAATCTCAGCAGCGGTTGCGAAACTTCAAAGTCAGAATACCTCCAACCCGACTTCCATTGCCCAGAAGGCTTCCGTGGAAGCCATTCGGGGCCCGCAGGACAGCGTTGCCCAGATGGTCGCTGCTTTCGACGAAAGAAGAAAATACATCGTCGGCGCGCTGAACAGCATTCCCGGCGTGTCCTGTCTGAATCCGGAAGGGGCGTTTTATGTTTTCCCCGATGTGTCACATTATTATGGAACGACTTATAATGGTAAGGAAATCATGGGTTCCGCCGATATTTCGACCTATCTGCTAGAAGATGTCAATGTGGCGGTGGTTCCCGGAGGCGAGTTCGGACATGACGAACATATTCGTTTGTCCTACGCAACATCGATGAAAAATATCCAGGAGGGGATCAAGAGAATATCCGAGGCCCTTCTGAAATTAAAAAAGTAACAAGCGGGAAGGATTTTTTCCATGGGCGGATTATTTGGTGTGATTTCTGACGAAAACTGTTCCAAGGCTCTGTTTTATGGAACGGATTATCATTCTCATCTCGGCACGGAGAATGCGGGGATGGCGGTTTTCGGACCGGCGGGTTTTTATAAAACCATTCACAGCATCAGCCAGGCACAGTTCAAATCAAGGTTTGTCGACGATTACAAGGTGATGGATGGTCAGATGGGACTGGGTGTCAT
Organism: uncultured Syntrophales bacterium; assembly: GCA_964494155.1. GTDB lineage: Bacteria > Desulfobacterota > Syntrophia > Syntrophales > JAAYKM01 > JAAYKM01. The sequence continues at coordinate 45,324 of CAZBQX010000001.1, read as the reverse complement.
TGACGACGATTCCCCGCAACCTCTCGTATTCAGGTCTAAATTCGGGACGTTCGCCATTGCCGCCTCGGGTTTGATCGAGAACAAGGAAATCCTGACGGATGAATTGTTGCGGGAGGGCATTTCATTTAGCGAAAGAACGGGTGGCAAAACCAATTCCGTCGAATTGGCGGCCAAAATCATCAACAAGGGCGCCAGCATCGTGGACGGGATCCGCAAGCTGCAGGACCAGATACAAGGGTCCCTTTGCATCCTGATCATGACGGAAGAAGGTATCTACGCCGCGAGGGATAAATTCGGCCGTTTTCCTCTGTCCATCGGGCGTGGCGTTGCCAATAAGAAAAATCTGGCCATCGCTACGGAAGCCAGCTCCTTCCCAAACCTGGGCTTTGAGATCGAATCATTCATCGGTGCCGGAGAGATCGTCTTTCTCTCACCGACCGGTCACATTGAAATCTTGTCTCCTGCGTTACCCGTTAAAAAAACCTGCGCCTTCCTCTGGATCTATACCGGATATCCTTCGTCCATTTACGATGGTGTCAGCGTGGAAAGCGCCAGAGAGCGATGCGGCGCCGCGATTGCCCGAAACGACCATGTCCAGGCTGATTTTGTGGCCGGTGTCCCCGACTCGGGTGTCGGTCATGCCCTTGGGTATGCCATGGAATCAGGACTGCCTTTCCGGAGACCCCTGGTAAAATACACACCCGGTTACGGAAGAAGTTACACCCCGCCATCGCAGGATATCAGGAATCTTGTGGCGACGATGAAACTCAGCGCGATCCGGGATGTCATATCCGGCAACCGTATGGTCATTTGCGATGACTCCATTGTCCGGGGAACACAGTTAAAAAATTTCACGGTGAAAAAACTTTGGGATAACGGTGCCAAGGAAATTCATATCAGACCGGCCTGTCCACCCTTGATGTTTCCCTGCAAATATGCCACGTCAACCCGCTCCATCGATGAACTGGCGGCAAGGCGTGCGATTAGATACCTGGAGGGAAATGATATTCAGGATGTCAGCGCCTATCTTAATCCGGAGTCTGCGGAATATCGGGATATGGTTGAATGGATCCGCGAGGATATCCATGTCACATCCCTTAAGTATTTGAACATCCAGGAAATGGTGCAGGCCATCGGTATACCTGAAGATCAGTTGTGTCTTTACTGCTGGTGCGGGAAAGATAACGACAAGTAGCGATTTTTCAATCATCGCATCGAATTGACAAGAGTCTGTCCGTGAATAATATAAAAAGCAGATTAGATGTCATATCAATTCTCCTGGAGGTAAAGTGATGAAACCCGCATATCGAATGATTGTTCCCTTCATTTTGGCGGCCGTATTCTTTACTGCAAGTTGTGCGCGATACGAAACAAAAATCCAGCCCCTGAAAATGCCTTCCGCCTATCCCAATGTTGTTCAGATTGGCGACACCCTGGTGGGGGCCGAAGCCTACAGCGACGCTAAGAAAGCGGAAGCGGCCTTCGGATTCGACATCCGTGGCGCCGGTGTTCTGCCCGTACGGGTGGTGTTTGACAACAAAGGGAAAGATCCTCTGGAAATCATCTCTTCCCAGACTTTTTTACTCGACATCGAAAACAATGCCTGGCCGGTGCTGGAGCAGAATATCGCCTATGATCGTCTGAGTAAAAAAACAGAGATGGGCGAGGTGCTACCCCAGAGCGCCAAGTATGGCGCCTTGGGTGGGATTGCCGGTGGGATCATCGGTGCAGCGATCGGGATTGTATCGGGTTCCAGTGTCGGGGACGCCGCCATGAAAGGTGCGGCGGCCGGTGCGGCGGCTGGCGCCGTTATCGGCGGGACGAAAGGGTTAACGGACGGTGAGGTGCAGGAAAAGATTCACAGCGATTTGACGAAACGTTCGCTCGAAAATCGACCGATCAGGCCCATGGAGATCGCCTATGGTTTCATCTTTTTTCCCGGTGAATCTAAAACGGCCAAAGAATTGCGCATTCAGATTCGGAATGCCGCCACGGGACAGATTTATTATCTGACCATGAAGCTGGAACCATAACGGCGGTTTTCATCAGCAGCGCAGGCTGCCGATCAGCTCATGAATATCCTGAACGTGATGCGTCTCCATAAAAGAGATGATGCCGTTTAAGATCAGGGTGGTCGATTGGGGATTGATGAAGTTGGCGGTTCCGATCTGTATAGCCGTGGCTCCCGCAATCAAAAATTCCAGGGCGTCGTTTGCATCCATAATACCCCCGATACCGATGACCGGTATAGAAACGCGGTTGACAACTTGCCAGACCATGCGCAGGGCAATGGGCTTGATGGCGGGTCCCGACAGCCCCCCCGTGATGTTTTTCAGGTGAGGGATGCGCTTTTCGACGTCAATGGACATGCCGGTTATGGTATTGATCAGAGAAACCGCATCCGCCCCCGCTGCTTCGACCGCCTCCGCGATCAAGACAATGTCCGTGACATTAGGGGTTAATTTGACAATCACCGGCAGGAATGTGGCCGATTTGACGCGTCTGACAATGTCCATCGCCATCTCCGGGTTGGCCCCGAACGCGATCCCCCCTTTACTGACATTGGGACAGGAGATGTTGACCTCCAGAGCATGCAAGCCGTCAGCATGATTCAACCGTTCGGCAATGCGCTGATAATCGTCAGGATTTTCACCTAAGATATTTGCAATAACGGGGACATCGAGGGTTCGCAAATAGGGGAGTTTCTTTTCGATGAAGGCCTGTACCCCCACATTCTGTAAACCGATGGCGTTGAGCATGCCGCTGGCCGTTTCAATGATCCGGGGCGGTGGATTGCCCATGCGGGGATTGAGGGATAAACCCTTGACAATGATGGCTCCGAGGTCATTCAGATCGATGAAGGGGGCATATTCTTCGCCGTAGCCGAACGTTCCCGAGGCAGTCATGATCGGATTTTTTATTTTTAATCCGCCGATATCAACACTTAGATCAAGATGCGCCGCCATATCTTTTGAATCCTATCCGTCGTTTGATGGACCGATTTACTCCCACAGCAGATCTTTAATATTAAAAACGGGCCCGTCCGTGCAGACTTGACAGTACGCCCATCCGGAAGATTCCTGACGAACCTTGATGGAACAGCCCAGACAGGCACCGATACCGCAGGCCATGCGTTCTTCCATCGATACGTAGCAAGGAATGGAAAAGGGTTGCATCAGTTGCGAAAGGGTTTTGATCATAGCCGTGGGTCCGCAGGAATATATACTGGTCTTTTCCTGATCGAGCTCCGGAAGGTCTCTGCGAAGTAATTCCGTGACCGTTCCGGCAAAACCGGCGCTCCCGTCATCGGTTGCAATCCGGACATCGGTACAGAAACGCTGGATTTGGGGCAGACCGACCAAAGCGGGTGCGGTGGCTGCGCCAAAATAAAAGGTAATACGGCGCATTTCCGCTTGCTGCACATTTTCGCCATACCGATCCAACCCCTTTGCCAGATATTCCAGAAAATAGGAAAGCGGGGCCGCCCCGATTCCTCCTGCCAGCAAAATGATATGCGGCCGGGTCTCAATCACTTCGAACGGCTTACCCAAGGGACCCAGAATATCGACGGTATCTCCTGCGACCAGACGTGAGAGAGCCAGGGTGCCTTTTCCCAAGACCCGATACAAAAATTCCAACACAGTTCCCGCTTCCGTCTGAAAAAAACCGTACAGGCTGAGCGGTCTGCGCAGCAGCGGATCGGTCACGCCCTGTTTGCGCATCATGATGAATTGGCCGGGCAGGGCGGCATCAAGATGCGATGTCAACAGGACCGACATAACAAAGTGGTCTTTGGCAATTTCCTGATTTTCAATGATGGTTCCGGAATCCAGATTCAGTATTTTAGTCATGGTTAAATTTTACTGTTTTGGCTGTCAATTTTATAGGTCATGATTATGGCGTCTTCGCCGTTATCCGTATAATAACCTTTTCTGATTCCGGAAACACCAAATCCGAATTTTTTATAAAGCAGAAGCGCCTTGTCATTGGAAGAGCGAACCTCCAGAGAACCCTGCGTGACGTTTTCTATGGCACACATCCTTATCATTTCTCGAATCAGGAGGCCACCAATTCCTTGACCGCGGAGATTACTTTTTACCGCGATACGCTGAAGCTGCGTTTCATCATGAATAATCCAGAAGATGATGTAGCCGACAATCTCCTGCTCGGATTGGCTGATAACGAGGTGGCGGGAAAAGGAGAGATCCAATTCCTGCTGGAACATATTGAAGGTCCAGGGGCTTCTAAAAGAAGCCCTTTCTATCGCTAATACGGATTCCAGATCTTTGGAGACCATGGTTCTGATTGCCGGAGCAGGCGCATTCATATGAATTTCAGGATTTCCAGAAACATGACGGATACAAGAAAAAGGACGGAAAAGTAGGTCAGGGTTTTCTTGTGCTGGGTCGTCGTCAATGCGACCGCTACCCCGATCAGGGGCAGGGTAAAGTAGGTGTAAAAAAGGGCTGTCTGTGCGAAGGGCGGAAGGTGTCGATAAATCCAGGGAATGAAGGCGAGGCCCAGAACTAAAGACAGCATTATTAAAGTAAAGGTATAGCAAGCATAGATCAAGAGCGGCAAGGTTGGGGTTAGACGCTTAATCGCCAAAACCCTGGAGTCGATTTGCCGAAGCGCCTTGTTGGACAGGCTTTCATTTAAACGTGCCGTCAGTGGTTCGAGTTTCTGGCTGAAAAAGCCAAGGGGCAGAAAACAAAGGATGGCCAGAACGATGATTTCCTGACGGATAAGGGGCACGTGCTCCGCCAGGACTACCACTGTGATGGCGGTGACGACGGCAACGATGGAATCATTGGGCGGTAAATAGCTTCCGATTGGCGCTTTGTTGATCCAGAAGACCTCAATCAGGGCTCCGACCCAAAGGCCCGTCAGGGGGGCGCCCATGATCAGGCCGGCGACAGGCGCAACGATGATCGGACGGGACAGCATCATTTGGAAAGCGATACGATCCAGGCAGAGTATGGTTCCCGCCAGAGACGCCAGGGCAATTCTGATCAGGACAGGTGTGTCGATGGTTATTTGATCCATTTTTAAACAGTACAACCTCGATGCAATACATCAATAAAAGTGGATCCGAAGGGTCAGGAAGGAATTTTCCTGATAATTTCCCGAATATCCCCCGACTTTTCTTTCGGAACACGCCGGATGTCAATGCGGACACCCAGGTCCCGGGTCATGATGGAAAGTTGACCAATGTCTTCGTCGCTGAGAAATACGGAAGGTGAACAGCACACGGCGCAGTTTTCACTGTGGACATTGCCGATGTTTAGGGACTCGAAACGAAAGCCCAGATTAAATGACCGAAGCGCGTCCTGGATGTTGCAGAACAGAACAATCGCCTTCTCGCCTTTGTCCCGCTGAAAGGGGTAGATCTTGGCAAATTCTGCTACCGTGTGTATGTAAAGATCGATGTCTCTTGGCAGGGCCATGCGGATGACGGTTTCCCTGAAAAAATCGCCGGCCAGATTGTCGTCTGCGATGATGATGCAAGTCGCCTCCGTATAGGGAATCCAAGCCTCGAGAATCTGACCGTGTACCAATCTGTTATCGACCCGCACCAGGGCTATGTCAAAAGACATCTTGCCATTTAACCTGATAACTTTTTGTTCAGTATTTCACTTGCTGAGTAGATATTTTTCTTGCCGTATTCGCTGATAAAGGAAGCAAAATCCTTTAAACTCATATCCCCTTTGATATCGGATAGTTTAAGCATCATGGGCAAATTGACGCCCGTAACCACTTCAATCTTTCCTTCTTTCAGGAAGGACAGGGAAATATTCGAAGGCGTTCCGCCGAACAGGTCGGTTAAGATCAGGACTCCCTGGCCCTGGTCCAGCTTTTTGATCGCCTGGCTCATTTCCTTGTTGATCTGTTCGACGCTTTTGGTTTGGTCGACCGGAACGTGGAGAACATTTTTCAGGGTTCCTTTGATCGCTTCTGCGGCTCCGATGAGCTCGTTGCCGAGATTCCCATGTGTTGTAATCAGTACACCGATCATCCGACTCCCCCCTTACTTCCAATTTGAGGCGTTACGCTAATGGATTGGCTGTAAAATGTCAAGGTGAATCGTCTCTTGAGAAAAAGCCGGTCAGATGAGAAATCATTTTATAAAAGGTTTGATTCTGCTCCAAAATAGCCTATGATGCCCATCGTGCATTTATCGTCATTATATCCGGAAAGGAAAAGATATGAAGAAACAATGTCCCCACTGCGGCGGTGAACTGGAATGTTACCGTAATCCTTTTCCGACGGTGGATATCATCATTGAAATCCCGAGAAGGGGAATTGTACTGATCAAACGAAAAAATAAACCTTTAGGCTGGGCTATTCCGGGTGGTTTTGTCGATTACGGTGAAACGTTGGAGGCGGCCGCCGTTCGGGAGGCCTTTGAAGAAACGGGGCTGAAGGTTGAACTGGTCCGGCAATGGCATACCTACTCGGATCCGAAAAGGGACCCGCGTCACCATACCATTACAACCGTTTTCATTGCCAGGGCGGTCGGAGAACCTGTCGCCGCGGACGACGCTCTGGAGGCAGCAATCTTCAGGGCGGACAATCTTCCGGAGCCTATGGCCTTCGATCATCTTGCCATTCTTCAGGATTACTTCGGTCAGTCATCGCCATGAGGAAAAGGGATGTTTGACCAGGTTGATGTTCAGGTAGCGTGGATCATGCGTCACCTCCAGCCCCAGCCAGGCGGGTATCTGAATGATTTCGTTTTCTTGTTGCAGTTCCACTTCGGCCACGACCAGGCCCGTGTTCTGTCCTGCGAACACATCGATTTCCCAGATGTGTCCCGCAAAAGGGACCAGATAGCGCGTTTTTTCAATTAAAGGGCTGGTGCAGAGGTTATTCAGCATCTCCTCGGCGTCGCTCAAGGGTATTTCGTACTCAAATTCCCAGCGTGCCAGGCCCTTTTTTTGTTTCTTGATAGCCAGAAAGGCCCGTTCATCCGTCAGCCGGACGCGAATCGAACAAGACGGGTCGGCCATGATATAACCCTGCTTGCATATGTGAGCACGTGGATTGGCTTTTTTCCAGAGATCGTTGATCACCAGATATTTTTTTTCAATCTCGATGGCCATGGATGTTCCCCCCTATGGGTCAGGATGTTTCCAGATTTTTTCTGTCAGCGCGGAATAACGGCTGACTTTCCGGGAAAGAGCCGCCGCCAGTATTTCTTTTCTGCCACACACGATCAGGGAATGCCTGGCCCGGGTGATACCCGTGTAAAGCAGTTCACGATTCAGCACCGGGGAGTCCGCATCGGGAAGAAAAAGAAACACCCGGTCATATTCCGATCCCTGACTTTTGTGAACCGTCATGGCAAAGGCGGTTTCATGCTCCGGTAAGACATAGGGCGAAATCTGGCGCAGCTTGGTTGCACCGTCGCGAAAAAATACGGAGAGGCGCCCCTTTGTGCCCGATTCCGGAAGCATTAATCCCAAGTCGCCATTGAACAGCTGCCGGGCATAATCGTTGCGGCTGATCATGACGGCTTTGCCGGGATAATTTATCCCCTCCGTCCGGATATTTCCGGACAGATCTTTCAAAAATTTTTCCATCAGACGGTTCAAATGGGTCGTACCGCAAAGACCGCTACGCACAGCGCATAGGAGGCGGTAAGTATCAAAGAATGAAAAGATTTCTTCTATATCAAATTGATCCGATATCATCTTCATGTATTGATTGAGGTATGGTCCGATCTCCGTCGCGACCATTTTCTTAAGCGCCGCGTTATCGGTCGCTTCGATCCACCGGATACTTTCGATCCCGGATTCCAGCAGCTCGAAAATCGCCCCGCTGTGCCCCTTGATCACGGCCTGCTTGAGTTGCCCCAACGGACTGTCTTCATCCACCCGATAATTCGTTTTCAGTTCCACCAGGCAGTCGCGCAGGGGCGGAGCAGTCGTGGCAGCGGACGTCGTGAAATCGCAGTCTGTATAGGCCCGAATCAGATCAACCAACTCAGGAGAGTACAGCTTGGTATCGCCGGTGCGGCAGATGTCTCCCAGGACAGCGCCCGCCTCCACAGAAGAGAGCTGATGGGGATCGCCCAGAAGGATCAACTTAGCCGAGGAAGGCATCGCTTCCAACAGATGGTACATGAGAGGCAAATCGATCATGGATGCCTCGTCCACGACAACAATATCGTAAGGCAGGGGATTGCTTTGGTTGTAGTGATAGCGGACGCCGTAAGCGCTACTTTTCAGCAGACGATGAATGGTCATCGCCTGCTCCGGAATCCGATTCTTGATGTGCTCCTCACAGGGCAAGGCCCGTTTGGCACGGGAAATGGCCTCCTGCAGGCGAATGGCGGCCTTGGCCGTGGGAGCAGACAGGGCAATTCTGACGTCCGTACCGTTTGTCAGATCCAGAATAAAAGCAAGAATCCGCGCCACGGCTGTGGTTTTGCCCGTACCGGGACTGCCGGAAATAAGACAGAAATCGCGTGTCAGGGCGATCAAAGCAGCGATGACCTGACCCGAAGGTTGCCCTTTTTGCCGCATTGCTTCGGGAAAAAGACGCATAAGCAGCTCAAGGCAGGTCTCCGGACGGATCGAGGCAAGTGAAGGGTTGCGTCGGCAGGCCATTTCAATAATCCGTTCCGCGACAAATTTTTCATATTGCCAGTAACGGTATGTGTACAACCGATCAGCGTCATCCAGGATCAGGGGCTTGAATTCCCCGGGCGTTCCCACCACCGGGGAACCTTTCAATATTTTCGACCAGGCGTCGGCCGGGGACGCGGGCAGGGCAGGTAACCCATCGATATGAAACACCTGTTTTTCAAGGGCATGGAGATTCAGGCAGATATGGCCGTTCAGGGTTGCGTCGGTGACCAGAAAGGCCGCCAGATACAATTCGGGCGAATATCCTCCATTGAGCCGGGTGATAAATTCGGCGAAATGACGTGACAGAGGTGAATATCGAAGGTCCGTATCGGGCATCGCCATGGATGTCATCTGTTATTCATGATGTCAAATTGCTATAAAGGTAAATTAGGGATAACTCAGATTTAATCGGGGAGGATCATAACACAAAAACAGTAACAGGCCCTGATTTATTTTTCAGAGCCTGTTCAAATATGATTTGCATCACCAAAGGACGCTTTTTTCTGGCTCCCCAGCGCGGACTCGAACCACGGACCCGATGGTTAACAGCCATCTGCTCTACCGACTGAGCTACTGAGGAATAAATAAAAAAATCCGGTGCTCAATAATATAAAAAAGAATCTTTGTCAACCGACGAAATGGGGGTTCCATCAGATGACTTGTTGACGAATCTCGGGAAACTTTGTTAATGTCCTCCAATACAATGTTTCACCATGAGCAATTCAAATCGATTTTTCAAGAAGGGAGGTTGCACAATAGCATGTATAGCGCAGTCAAAATCAGCAATAACGCCTACTGGGTGGGGGCCGTCGACTGGGATATTCGTGATTTCCACGGTTATCAGACCAAAAGGGGAAGCACCTATAATGCCTATCTGATCATGGCGGAAAAGCCCACTCTGATCGATACGGTCAAAGCGCCCTTCAAGGCTGAAATGATGGCCCGTATCAATTCGGTCCTTGACCCGCAGGATATTGAGATCATCGTCTCGAATCACGCCGAAATGGACCACACGGGCTGTCTGCCCGAAGTCATGGCGGAAATTAAGCCGGACGCGGTGTACGCCTCCACCATGGGTGCGAAGGTGCTGAAGGAACTCTTTACGCTTCCCCAGGATATTATTCCCGTCAAGGACGAAGATTCAATTTCCCTGGGCAACATGAACCTGACCTGCCTGGAAACCAGGATGGTCCACTGGCCGGACAGCATGTTCTCCTACCTGGAAGACGATCAGCTCCTCTTTTCTCAGGATGGCTTCGGGATGCATTACGCCTCGTCTGAACGTTTCGATGGTGACATATCCCAGGATATTCTGGAGTATGAGGCTTCGACATACTTCGCAAATATTTTAATGCCTTATGCACCGTTGGTGTCGAAACTGATCCAGCGGGTCGCCACCTATGGTCTCAACATCCGGATCATCGCCCCCGACCACGGTCCCATCTGGAAGAAAAATCCCCAGTGGATCATCCAGAAGTATGTCGAGTGGACGGCCCAGAAACCAAACGCCAAGGCGGTCATCGTGTACGGATCCATGTGGCACAATACGGAAAAAATGGCCCGTGCCATTGCGGAGGGGCTTACCTCTCAGGGCATTCACGTGAAAGTCATGTGCATGGACTGCTATCATCGCAGCGACATTATGTACGAACTGCTGAATGCCGCTGCCGTGGTCGTCGGTTCATCGACGCTGAACAACAATATGCTCCCCCAGATGGCGGATATTCTGACATACATGAAGGGCCTGAAGCCGAAGAATCTGATGGGATTTGCCTTTGGTTCCTATGGCTGGAGCGGAGAAGCGGCGGTACATGTCGATGCCCATATGAAGGAAATGGGTATCGATGTGACAGGCGAGCCCCTGAAGGTTAAAAATGCGCCGACCGAAGCGATTCTCAAGGAATGTTATGCTCGCGGCGGAGCCCTGGGAGAAAAAATACGCGCGACGGTCGGTTGATAAAAGGATAATCTCAAAGAAAAGGAGGATTACGATGCAAAAATATGTTTGCAGTGTTTGCGGTTACATTTATGATCCGGTCAAGGGCGATCCGGACGGGGGGATAGCCCCCGGTGTGAAATTTGAAGATCTTCCCGAAGGCTGGAGTTGCCCGGTCTGTGGTGCGGGAAAAGAATATTTCAAGCCCGAATGATGAAAATCCATTCCAAATCAAGAGAGGCGAAAAGGCTTTTTGCCTCTCTTTTTCCGTGCTGGAAGACGATATTGGGGATGTGGGGAGGTTTTGCTTGAAACTGCTCATTAAATGGATCCTGCTGACATTGTCGATCCTGATTGTTTCCTATTTCCTGGACGGTATCAAAGTTGATGATTTTGCTTCGGCGCTGATGGCGGCGGCCCTGTTGGGGATTTTGAACAGCTTGGTTCGGCCTCTGCTCATTTTACTGACTCTCCCGATCAACTTGATTACCTTCGGGATTTTTATTTTTATCATCAATGCGGCCCTGCTTATGCTGGTTTCACATGTCATCAGCGGTTTTCATGTTGCCGGTTTCTGGACCGCCGTTTTCGGTTCCATCCTGATCAGCGTCAGCAACGCGCTGTTGAACTGGCTGATCAAGGACAATCGGCCTTCTGAGCCTCCTCGCCCCCCCAGTGTGATCGACCTGGAAGAAAAAGAAAAGGGACGCTGGGAATGACGGATCCGGTTGTGTTAACTCCCGCCATGAAACAGTATCTTGATATCAAGACGCAGCATCAGGATGCGATTCTGCTTTTTCGCATGGGTGATTTTTATGAGATGTTTTTCGAGGACGCCAAAACGGCATCACAGGAGCTGGAACTGACCCTGACCTCACGCAACAAGGGTAAGGAAGACAGTGTACCCTTATGCGGTTTTCCCTATCACGCGGCGTCAACTTACATCACCAAGCTCATTGACAGAGGCTATAAGGTCGCCATCTGCGAACAGATGGAGGATCCGAAACTGGCCAAGGGCGTTGTGAAGCGGGACGTGGTGAGAATCGTCACGCCGGGTCTGGTCGTGGACGACGACAACTTAAATCCCAAGGAAAACAATTTTCTGGCCGCCGTGTACGCTGAGGAGAAATATTACGGGATCGCCTTTGTCGATCTGTCCACTGGCGAATTCCGGATCAGCGAATCCAGGGATTGGGACGCGTTTTTGTCCGTCCTGACGACGTTTCAGTTTCGTGAACTGATCCTGCCCGACAATCTGCCCGAGAAAAAACGGCTCAAGGAAAGGGTAGGGGAACTGCTGTCCTGCCGCATCAATGAATTTCCCACCCTGTATTTCGATGCGCAGGAGGCCATAACCCTCCTTCGGGAACAGTTTGGTGTAACGACCCTTCAGCAACTTGATATCTTCAATAAACCCGGCGTATTGGGCGCGGCCGGGTCCGCCCTCCGCTATATCCGAGAAACACAGAAGGGTGATATCGGTCATCTGAATAAAATTGAGTGGTATGCCGCCGATGCATATCTGCTGATCGATGAAGCCGCCCGGCGAAACCTGGAAATCTTTGCCACCATTGCCGAAAATCGCGCCAAAGGGTCCCTGTTCCATGTCATCGATGAGACCATGACGTCCATGGGAGGGAGAAAGCTCCGGTGGTGGTTGAACTATCCCCTCATCCAGCCCGACCGGATCAAGGAAAGGCTGCTGGCGGTTTATCAATTAAAGGAAGAACACCTGATGCGGCAGAATCTCCGCAAAGCCCTGTCCCGCATGTACGATCTGGAAAGACTGGGCAGCCGCATTGCCATGGGCATGGCCAACGCCCGGGATTTGATCGCCCTCAAGTATTCCCTGGAAGTCATTCCGGAAATCAAGGCCCTGATCGGAGAAATGGACGCCCAGTTGATCCGGTCCATACACCATGGCATCGATGCGATGTACGACATCTGTGATCTGGTTCAACGGTCCATTCATGACGATCCGCCGCTGACCATTCGTGAGGGGGGGATTATCAAAAAGGGATACGACGCGGAATTAGATCGTTACCTGTCGCTATCGCAGAATGCCAAACAGTGGATCGCCGCTCTGGAGGAAAAAGAAAAGAAAAGAACAGGAATCAATTCACTCAAGGTTGGTTTCAACAGCGTTTTCGGCTATTACATTGAAGTGACGCGCGCCAATTCTGCATTGGTTCCGGATGACTATATTCGCAAGCAGACCCTGGTCAATGCGGAACGCTACATTAACGAAGAACTGAAAAAATACGAATATGAGGTATTGAACGCCGAAGATTCACGCAAGGATCGAGAATACGACCTGTTCATTCGTGTGCGGGAGTCCATTGCTGCAGAAATCCGGCGTTTACAGCAAACAGCCGGTCGGGTTGCCGAACTGGACGCCCTGACATCCCTGGCGGAAGTGGCCGAACGCTACAATTACTGTTGTCCCGTCATTGACGGCGATGAGCAAATTCGCATCAAAGACGGCCGACATCCTGTGATCGAGCGCATGCCGCTCCCGGAAGGTTTCGTGCCGAACGATCTCCTCCTGGATCTGTCGGACAACCGTCTCTTGATTATTACGGGTCCGAATATGGCCGGGAAATCGACTTATATCCGCCAGATCGCACTGATCGTTCTGCTGGCCCAGATGGGGAGCTTTGTCCCTGCCGCGGAAGCGCACATCGGCGTGGTCGATAAAATTTTTGCCCGGATCGGTGCGGCGGATAATCTTTCCCGTGGCCAGAGCACCTTCATGGTGGAAATGACCGAAATGTCGAATATTCTCAAAAACATGACCGCTAAAAGTCTGGTGATTCTCGATGAGGTCGGACGGGGAACGAGTACTTTTGACGGATTAAGCATTGCCTGGGCGGTGGCGGAGTATCTGCATGATTTTAACGGCAACGGTGTCCGCACGCTGTTTGCCACGCATTACCACCAGTTAACCGAACTGGCTACAACCCGGAAAGGCGTTCGCAATTACAACATCGCAGTCAAGGAATGGGGAAACCGCATCATCTTTCTGCGCAAAATCGTCGAAGGCGGCACCAACCGCAGTTACGGTATCCAGGTGGCACGCATTGCCGGTGTACACGATGAGGTCATTGACCGGGCCGGCGAAATTCTGAACAACCTGGAAACAGCAGAACTGGATGTGACCGGCAAACCCCGATTCGCCAGGGAAAAGGCCGGCGGGAGCCGTGTCGGTCAGCTCTCGCTTTTTGCCGATGACCGCGAGCTGTTGATCCAGGAATTGAGAGCCATGGACATCGCAAATCTTACACCGCTGGAAGCCCTGGTTTGGTTGGGCGGGTGGAAGGAAAAACTGGATCGATTAATCTGAGAGAATAGAGACTTTACTTGATACAGACCCGTCTGACCTGTTTGATATCCGTCACACCCTGAAGCGCCTTTTCAATACCGTCCTGCAGCAGGGTGGTCATCCCTTCTTCCATGCCGGTTTCCCGAATCATTTCAACCGTATCGTGTTTCTGAATATGACGCCGGACCCGGTTTGAATTCAGCAGCAACTCATGGATTGCCATCCGGCCTTTGTACCCGGATTTATCACAGAGGTCGCAGCCTTTCGGTTTGTAAAGCATGAGGTTGTCCCGGTACGGGAGGTTTAATTTTTTAAACTGTGCTTCACCATAGATTTCCACGATTTCGTTGTACTCGTCGAGCGTGGGATGATAAGCAGCCTTGCAGTTTTTACACAGGGTGCGGACCAGACGTTGGGCGAGGACGCCTAAAAGAGAATCTGCGAAATTGAGCGGATCAATCCCCATGTCCAAAAGGCGGACAATCGTTTCGGGGGCGCTGTTCGTGTGCAGGGTGCTGAAAACCAAATGACCCGTCAGGGATGCCTCGACGCCGATTTTGGCGGTTTCAAAGTCGCGCATTTCGCCGACCATGATCACATCGGGATCGGCGCGGAGGAAGGAACGCATGGCGGCGGCGAAGTCGAAACCGATTTTCGGCTGGACCTGCACCTGCCGTAAGCCATATTGTGTGATTTCGACCGGATCTTCTGCCGTCCATATCTTTTTTTCCGGCGTATTGATATGGTTCAGCGCGGCATGGAGCATGGTGGTTTTTCCGGAACCGGTCGGACCGACTACCAGGATCATGCCGTAGGGTTTCACCAGAATGTTCAGCAAGTCGGTATGGTTGTGTTTGGAAAGCGCCATATCCGGCAGGGTCAGAACTTCGCCCCTGGCCAAAAGACGCATAACCACGTCTTCCACCCCGCCCTGGGTGGGAATGGTCGCCACACGCAGTTCCAGTTCTTCACCGTTCGGCCTTCGGTATTTGATTTTACCGTCCTGGGGCTGCCGTTTGACGGTAATGTCCAAATTGGACATGATCTTGATGCGTGAAACAATGGCCGCCCGGTAATTGAAGGGAAGGGTCTGATAAAGGGCGCAGTCGCCATCCACGCGAAAGCGGACCTCGACATTCTTCCGGGCGATATTGGGTTCGATGTGAATATCGGAACTCCTTCTATTGCAAGCATCGTTGATGATCTTGTTGACGATTTGCATGATGACGCTGTCGGATTCCGTAATGATATCACCGTCATCTTCTTCCTCGTTATATTCTTCGGATCCGTCCAGCTTGCCCAGAATATCGTTGATGGAAGAGTCTTCGCCCGAAGACTGGTAGAAAAGATTCACATATTTAATGATGTCTTCGGCAAGAGAGACATCATATTTGACGGCCTTTGTCTTTAAAAGACTCTCAATCATGTCCCTTTTTAGAATATTGTTCGGATCGTCCACGATCACATGAATTTTCTGATCGATTTTGCCGATGGGGACCCAGAGCTCCCGGCGCAGGTAATCTTTCTTCAGATTTTTCAATAAATCGCCGGGAATAGGGGTTTTCTCATTGAAGGAAATATATTTACAGCGATAGAATTCTTCCAGAGACTTCCCGATATCCGTTTTGGAAATCTTGTATTTATTCATCAGGAAGTTTTCCATGGTTTCCTTGTTGTCCCTGGATTCTTCCCATGCGTTATCGAGATCTTCTTCCTTCAGCAGGTCTCGGTTGATCAGATAATCAAATCGGGTGCGGCGCCTTTTGGCGAGGCGTTCCTGATTGTAAAAAGCGACGGCCAGTACTTCGGCAATTTCATGGGCGAATCCGACCTCTTCATCGGTAAATTTATTCCCTTTTTTCTTGTTCAGGATTTGGATGACGCCCATGAGCGCGTTGTTGCGCAGGATCGGCGCCGCCAGAATTTGTCTGGTTCTGAATCCTGATTTCTTGTCCCAGCTGCTGTCAAAGGAGAGTTGTTTATCGATTTTTTTCAGATCTTCCGCGATGTAAGCGTCGGAAATATTGACGACCTTCTGGGTATTGGCTACAAAACCGGCAATACTGCGGTTACTGATCGGAACACGAATCTCCTGCAACTGCGTTCCCGCCAAAAACATGGAAAAAATTTCGTTTTTATCACGATCGACGACATAGATGGTCATGGTCTCGGCATCAAAAAGTTTCAGGATGCCTTCCTTCAAATCGACCAGAATCTGCTTGATGTTTTGCGCGGCGTGTATACGGTTGGTAATATCCTGCAGGGCCTTGCGGATCTGCAGTTTTTCCTCCAGTTCAGAAATCTGTTTACTGGGAAAGTTGAAATCCATACGTTATTCCCTTATTGTCCATGGAGACAATATCCGGTTTATTTCGTAACACATGTGTATAATCGTCACATTGGTTACAAAACATTAATTTTCGGTGGAAATATATGAAAAGTCCGCAATTTTGTGAAACAACGCCGAAATGGCCTCCAATAAGGATAGACGGTTATACTTGACTTTTTCATCCTTGGCCATGACCAGGACGGAATCAAAGAAACCATCCACGTCGCCCTTCAATGCGGCAAGCTCTTTTAAGCAAGTTAAATAATCGCCCTGGTCAATGCGGGACAGGGCCTTATCCCGAATACCGGTAAATGTCGCATAAAGGACCGATTCCGCATCGGTTTCGAACAGGCTGGGATCGATAGTGCCGCCGCTGAAGTCCTTGATGATATTTTCCACACGCTTAAAGGTGGTTGCAAAGGGCAGAAAAACCGGATCGGTCTTGAAACTCTCCATGGCCTTGATTTTATTGTAACAGCGACACAAATCCCAATCGTTGGTAGCCAGGACGGCATT
>CAZBQX010000001.1:5961-28488 GCA_964494155.1 uncultured Syntrophales bacterium | reverse complement strand
AGTTTGTCGGCGATGCTGACTATGCATCCCTCTTCCGTTTCCGGCAATGCACCGCCTGCGGAAATGGGGAGATAATGTTCGTAAATGGCCTTGGCGACCACCGGGTTTTCTCCCGCCAGAAGGGCGTATTCCCTTCCCATGACTCCCTGAAGTTCGGAAAATTCGCCTACCATCTGCGTATCGAGATCCGCTTTGGCGAGATAAGCGGCACGGTCCACCGTTGGTTTTAGGGCGGGATCGATAAGTTCGGCAATCTTGGCCGAAAGCGTTTGAAAACGCCGAACCTTTTCAAAAGATGTTCCGAGTTTGGTATGGTAAATGACCTGTTTCAAACCTTCAACCCGCTGTTCCAATTTGACTTTTTGGTCTTCCTGGAAAAAGAAATTGGCATCGGAGAGTCGCGCCCGGATGACCTTTTCGTTGCCCTTGCGGACTACGGCCGGGTCACGGGGCAGGGTATTGTTCACTGTCACAAAATTTGGCAGAAGCGCGCTTGTCTTATCGACCACAGGAAAATATTTTTGATGAGTCATCATCGATGTGATGAGGACTTCCCGTGGCAGTTTGAGATATTCCCGGGCATAGCTGCCGCAGATGGCATTGGGATATTCGACGAGGAACGTCACGGTATCCAGAAGTTCAGGATCGGTCAGGGCTTCACCGCCTACGCCGGCTGCAGCCTGGCGGATCTCCTTTAAAATGATCTCTTTTCTCTCCTCCGGGTCGACGATCACAAAATGTTTTTTTGCTTTTTCAATATAGTCCGCATAGCCTGTCACTTCAAAGGGCTGGTTACTCATGAAGCGATGCCCGTAAGATATACGGCCGCTTTGAATGTCTTCAATGGAGAAGGGTAAGATGTCTCCGCCGAAAAGCGCCGTGATCCAGTGAATCGGCCTGGCAAAGCGAAAATCATAGGACGACCAGCGCATGGATTTTCTGAAGGGAATGCTGGATATGAACTTGATAAGCAGGGCAGGCAGTAATTCGACGGCTGATACACCAATGGATTTTTTCCGGATGCAGAGGTATTCCCCTTTATCCGTTACCACGGTTTCCAGTTCCGAAAATTCGACGCCCTGACCTTTGGCAAAACCGAGAGCTGCCTTGGTGGGATTACCCTGGTCGTCAAAAGCGACTTTCTTGGCCGGTCCCATTTTTTCAATGATTACATCGTACTGTTTTTCACTCAGATCCGCAACCGTCAGACACAAACGTCTCGGCGTCCCTAACGCACGGATGGCGCCATGCTGCAGACGGTTTTCCAGGAACATGGCTGCCGCCATTTCTTCCATATCTTTTAAGGCTTTCTTCAGGAAAGCCGCGGGTATTTCTTCGGTGCCGATTTCAAGCAAGAGTTCTTTACTCATTTCTTGCGTCCTTTCGCTTTGTTTTCAAATATAAGAATCATGACCGGTTCAGAAGGGGGTATCCCATGCGTTCACGCTGGGCCAGATAGACATCGGCGCTCAATTTGGCCAGGTTCCGCACACGGCCGATATAACTGGTCCGCTCGGCGACACTGATCGCACCCCGGGCGTTAAGGAGGTTGAAAGTGTGGGAACACTTCAGGCAGCAATCATATGTCGGCAAGACCAGGTTGTTTTCCGCCATCCGGATGCCCTCTTTTTCGTACATGTTGAACAGTTGCCGGAGCATCTCCACATCGGCCTTTTCGAAATTGTAGACCGACCATTCGACTTCGCCCTGATGATGAACATCGCCGTACTTGATGTGATCGTTCCATTGTAGATCATAAACATTATCGATATTCTGGATATACATGGCGATCCGCTCGATGCCATAGGTGATTTCGGCGCAGATGGGTTTGAGGTCGTAACCGCCGACCTGCTGGAAATAGGTGAACTGCGTGATTTCCATGCCGTCCAGCCAGACTTCCCACCCCAAACCCCAGGCGCCGACGGTCGGAGACTCCCAATCGTCTTCAACGAAGCGAATGTCATGCTCCAAGGGATCGATGCCGAAGCTGCGGAGTGAATCGAGGTACAATTCCTGGATATTGGGCGGTGACGGTTTCATGATCACCTGGTACTGGTAATAATGCTGCAGGCGGTTGGGGTTTTCCCCGTATCGGCCGTCCGTCGGACGGCGCGAAGGTTCGACGTACGCCACGTTCCAGGGTTCGGGACCCAGGGCACGGAGAAAGGTGGCCGGATTGAACGTACCGGCGCCGACCTCCAAATCGTATGGCTGCTGGATGATACAACCTTGATCCGCCCAGTATCGTTCCAGGGCAAATATGAGTTCCTGAAAAGTCACGTTTTCCTCCTTTGGGACTGTTTCGGTCTTTACTAACGGCAAAATTGTGCGGTCTGTACCGTGATTGGCGGTACGTAGCACGATGATTTTTCGGTGTCAATATGAAATGGCCTTTGGAAACGGGTTGATACGCTCTAAAGCCCCATTCGCCGCACATCATTCAGCACGTTTAAGGATTTGAGGTCCTTACCCAGGAGATAGCGGATAAAACGGGAGAGGAGTCGACGGCATTCATTCGCACATTGTTCCGTCATCAGGATGCGATTCATCAAGGCCGGTTCGGAGTCTTTTCCCAGCAGGAGGGTCTTGATGGTTCCTACCGATACGGGAATGCCGTCCGTCGTCCCCAGATATTCGTGACAGGCATGACAGCGTATGCCACCCGCAGACGGACTGAAGGAGTAGGGCAGGCTGCTTTGCAGGGGGGTGTTGCAGACGGAACACCGGTCGAGCACCGGTTCGTAACCGGCCAGGCGCAAAAAACGCAGTTCAAAAAACCGGACCATATTGTCCGTATATTTTTCTTTTTCCAGCATACTGAGAAAACGGCTGATCAGATGAAACAGCTCGGGGTGTCTTTTCCCCTCGAGGTTGAATTGATCCGTCAGATCCATGAGATAGGCTGCGGCCAGGGACTTCTCCAGATCAGAGCGAATACCGGGGTAGTGATCAACAATCGTTGTCTCTTCGATGAAGGCCATTTTGCCGCCCTTTTTCTGGGTCAAAACGATGGAAAGGCAGGTAAATGGTTCGAGGGCATTGGCGAATCTTTTGCGACTTTTGCGGGCGCCTTTGGCAATGCCCGTTATTTTGCCCGTATCCTCAGTGATAAAGCTGACAATGCGATCGGATTCGGAATAGTCAAGGGTCCTCAGGACAATGCCCTGGGTTTTTATGGTGTTCTTAACGATCATGACCCGTTGCGAGACAATCCATTATATTTTATTTCACCGTCGACGAGGGTCATCATCGCTTTCCCTTGCATCGGCCAGCCTTCGTAAGGACAGTTCCGGCTTTTGGAAAGAAATTTGTTCACGTCGACTTGCCATTTGCAGGCTGTATCGATGACGGTTAAATCGGCTTGCGTCCCGATCTTTAACGTCCCGAAGGGAATGCGGAGGATGTTTGCCGGATTGGTACTCATTTTGGCCACCAGTTGGGGAAGGGTCAGGCATCCCTCTTCGACCAGGCGTAACGACAGGGCAAGAGACGTTTCCAGACCGATCATTCCCGAGAGGGCATATTCGAATTCCAGAGCCTTTTCCGTAATCGCGTGCGGTGCGTGATCACTGGCGATCGCATCGATTGTTCCGTCGCGCAGCCCTTCCTTGATCGCCCGAACATCATCGACAGAGCGGAGGGGAGGATTCACCTTAAAATACGTGTCGAACTCCCGGAGGCATTCTTCCGAAAGGGTAAAATAATGAGGGGCTGTTTCCGCCGTGACGTAGATCCCTCTGGCTTTGGCGTCACGAATCAAGGCCACGGATCCCCGGGTGCTGACATGGGCAATGTGGATCGCCGTGCGGGTATAGTCGGCCAGGAGGATATCCCTGGCGATCATCACCTCTTCGGCGATAGCGGGAATTCCCGGCAGGCCCAGTTCCGTGGAGACCATGCCTTCATGCATGAGTCCTTCGGCGGAAAGATCTGCATCCTCGGCATGTGAAATGACGGGAAGATTAAGCGATCCGGCGTATTCGAGAGCCATGCGCATCAGATGGCTGTTCATGACCGGCTTACCGTCATCCGACAAAGCCACAACCCCTGCAGCTTTCATATCACCGTATTCGGCCAGATTTGCCCCTTTTAACCCGATGGATATGGCTCCTACGGGATACACCCTCACCAACCCGCAGGCTTTTGCTTTTCTGACAATATATTCGGTCACGGCGCGATTATCGTTGATCGGATTGGTATTTGCCATACAGGCCACCGCTGTAAAACCTCCCGCGGCGGCGGCAGCGGAACCGGATTCCACGGTTTCCTTATATTCAAAGCCCGGGTCCCTGAAATGGGTATGCATGTCTATTAGGCCCGGGACAAGAATCATGCCTTTCAGATCCAGCAGGGAAAGATCAGGCTCGGTTTTTTTAACCCCACCGGATTTTAAAAGAGCACCAATCTTGGCAATTTTGCCGTCTTCTATCAGCACGTCCGTTACCCGGTCCAGGCCTTGGGACGGGTCAATCACGCGGGCTCCTGTAAGTAGGATTTTCACAGCGTTCCTCCTGTAAGCAGGTATAAAAGGGCCATCCGCAGGGCAACGCCATAGGTGACCTGTTCAAGAATAACCGAGTTGGCCCCGTCTGCCACCTCGGGAGAGATTTCCACGCCTCGGTTCAAGGGACCCGGATGCATAACCAGGACATCGGGTTTGGCCTGGCTAATCCTGTCACGGTTCAGACAGTAGAATGACGAGTACTCTCTTAATGATGGAAATATGTTGAGCTTTTCTCTCTCCATCTGGACGCGGAGCATCATCACCACATCGGCATCATGGATCGCTTCATCCATATCGGTGTGCACGGTCGCGCCGAGACGTTCCATAAATCGCGGGAGCATAGTGGCCGGCCCGGCAACATGGACATCAGCGCCCATTTTTGTCAACCCGTAAACGTTGGATCGGGCAACGCGACTATGTGAGATGTCTCCGATTATGGCGACTTTTAATCCGGCGATGCCTCCTTTACGGGCCCGAATGGTCATCATATCCAACAGAGCCTGCGTCGGATGTTCATGCGCCCCGTCGCCTGCGTTAATGATGGATTGCTTGATCAGTTTGGCGATCATGTGCGGCGCTCCAGCTGCGCTGTGCCGGATGACAACGATATCCGGATGCATCGCTTCCAAATTGCGGGCTGTGTCGATCAGCGTTTCTCCTTTCACGAGACTGCTGGAAGAAGCGGTGATATTAATGGTGTCGGCGCTCAATCTTTTCCCGGCGATTTCAAAAGATGTTCTTGTTCGGGTGCTGGCTTCGACGAAGAAATTGATAACCGTCTTGCCGCGCAAGGTCGGCACTTTTTTGATATCGCGAGTGGATATTTCAACAAAAGAATCGGCGGTATCCAGGATGAAATGGATTTCATCCACAGACAATTCCTTCATGCCTAAAATATCCTTTTTATCCCATTTCATGTTTTATGTCCTCGATGGCATTGCTGTTGAGGTTTTGCTACGCAATCTTTAATCTTGGCTTTCTTCAATGATGACTTCGTCTTTCTGATCGGTTTCCTTCAGGTGGACAGAAACGGCCTCCCATAAGGAGGAAGGGAAATCTTTGCCGACAAAATCTGCCCGGATGGGTAATTCACGATGTCCACGATCAACAAGTACGGCCAGTTGAATTCGTTTTGGCCGGCCCAAATCGATCAGAGCGTCCATGGCTGCACGAATGGTCCGTCCGGTAAACAGAACATCATCGACCAGAACAACTTTTTTGTTATCCAGGGAAAACGGAACATCGGTCCGCTCCAGGCGGGGTTTTCCTTTTCTTTGGGCGATGTCGTCACGGTAAAGGGTGATGTCTAAAATGCCCAAAGGAACATTGGTGCCCTCGATATGAAAAATTTTTTCCCGAATTCTCTGGGCGATATAAACCCCCCTGGTTCGGATACCGATCAGGGCCAGCTCTTCAAACCCCTTGTTTTTCTCCAGGATTTCATATGCAATACGAGTAATGGATCGATCGATGCGATCCGCATCCATAACAACTCTTTTTTTAGCCATATCGAGGATCCTTCCGGTTAGTTAGTTCGTTGATAGGGCACATTCACACACTTAGCCGTCGGGCAAAAGGTTTCAGACAAAAAAAAACCTCCCCTTGTGCAGGGAAGGTTCAAACCAAACTGACCAATGAAAAAACGCCAATCATAGTTCTATGGCCTTTTTTTCGGGATGAGTTGTTTTTATATTCATATTGATCACAGTATTAATCATGCAACAAAATTAACGTCTCTTCTATATAGAATTGTCATTTTTGTGTCAAGTCAAAATCAGGGAGGATCAGTTTTAGCATCTTGTCTTTTCCCGTGATGTATTATAAATTGCCGAAAATGCCGTTTTAAGTCTGCAACGGCGTTTATTGGGATCTAATTATGAAATATGAAGGAATGATCATTCGACCGCCCAGCGAAGCTTACAGCCTCTTGCTGCAGGTGACGGTCGGTTGTTCGCACAATTTGTGTACTTTTTGCGAAACCTATAAAGGAAAGAAATTCCGGATCAAAAGCATGGAAGAGATTCGGGAAGATATTCTGGAAGCCGGGCGCTACCGGAATATTCAGCGAGTTTTTCTGTGCGACGGAGACGCTCTTATTATCCCCCAGGCAAAATTGACTGAAATTATCCGGATGATAAAATCGGAAATTAAGGGCGTCGAAAGAATAAGCACTTACGGCAATGCAAAAAGCGCGCTCAAGAAAACACCGGAAGAACTGGCGGAATTGCGTGAACTGGGATTGAACATGGTTTATCTGGGCGTGGAAACGGGGAGCGAAGCGCTGCTGCGTCAGATTCACAAAGGTGTGACGGTGGCACAGACCATTGAGGCCAGCCGAAGAATTAAAAAGGCGGGAATGATTCTCTCCGTCACCGTCATTTTGGGACTGGGGGGGACTGAAAAAAGCACGGAGCATGCCATGGAAACGGCAAAGGTTTTAACAGCCATCGATCCGGATTATGTGGGCGCGCTTACGTTAATGCTCATTCCCGGAACGCCAATTTATGATGAGTACAAAAGCGGTAAATTACCGCAGCCCGATCAATTCGGATACCTCAGGGAATTGAGTATGATCATTTCCCATGCGGATTTCACCAACTGTTTTTTCACCGCCAATCATGCTTCCAACTATTTACCCATAAGAGCCAGGCTGCCCCAG
This sequence comes from uncultured Syntrophales bacterium, assembly GCA_964494155.1. Taxonomy (GTDB): domain Bacteria; phylum Desulfobacterota; class Syntrophia; order Syntrophales; family JAAYKM01; genus JAAYKM01. The sequence continues at coordinate 21,325 of CAZBQX010000001.1, read as the reverse complement.
GACAAGGAGCATATTGTCGAACTGATCAACCGGATCATATCCGGTGCCGACAAGAGCATGCTGCGACCCGAGTATCTCCGCGCTCTTTAAAGATTATTCACTGCTGCGACCTATGAAACATAGTAAACAAACCGGTATTTTATCCATCCTGAAAAAATTCTTTATCGAAAGAGACCACGAACGCCTGGAACAGGAACTGCAAAGCCTGCTCGACGCCGGGGAAGAAAACGGTTTAATAGATCCCCAATCAGGTGAAATGATTCAAAGTATCCTTGAATTCCGGGACACCATCGTTCGTGAAGTCATGATTCCCCGGACGGCGATGGTCGTTATTAAATCAGGGACGCCGCTGAAAGACGTCATCGATCTGATCATGAAACACAGCCATACCCGTCTTCCCGTCTACGGGGATCATCTGGATCAAATCATTGGCATTTTGAATGTGAAGGATCTTTTAAAATTCTGGTCTAAAGAGGTGAGTCCGGAAGATTTCCTGTCCGTTTTACGCAAGCCCTACTTTGTTCCCGAGACCATGCGTACCACCCTGTTGCTGCATGAGTTAAAGATGAAGAAGATTCACATGGCCATTGTAATCGATGAATACGGCGGGACGGCCGGTCTGGTCACACTTGAGGATTTGATAGAAGAAATCGTCGGAGAAATCAGCGACGAGGACGAAAGCGCCGAAGGAGAGGACATTATTCCAATATCGGATAATACTTATCTATGCGATGCAAGAACCGAAATCAAAACCGTAGAGGAATTCTTCAATGTTGAATTTCCGGAAGGAAACTATGAAACACTCGCAGGATTGGTTTTCCATGAATTCGGAAAAATGCCTCAGGTGGGTGAAACATTTCAGATGGACAACATGGAAATTACGGTAGAACAGGCCGATGAGAAAACGATCAGGAAGGTAAAAATCGTGATTCTTGACGGGACATCGGATTCATCTATAAAAACAGCCCATTAAACTTCCCACGCGCATCTTCTATGACTTTATACGTCCTCAATAAAATTCGTAAAGGACCGTTTCGGGATTTCCGTCTCATCTTTCTTGCTGTGCTGTCCGGTATCCTGCTGGTCTTATCTTTTCCCAAGTATGGCGTCGGACTGTTGGCTTGGATCGCATTCGTACCTTTGTTGCTTACGCTTCAGGCGACAAACAAGCCTTTCAAGGCTGCAATTTGGGGTTTTCTAACCGGGATGATTGTCCATATCGGACTGCTCTATTGGATTGCCCAAGTGATTGTCATGTACGGATATCTGCCGCTTTATATCGGCATATCAGCCATGATACTCCTTTCATGTGTTCTCAGTTTATACTTTTCCCTTTTTTCCGCAGCGCTGGTTTTTTTACGCAATAGAGGTTTCTCGGAAATTGTTTCCGCACCCCTGCTGTGGGTTGGTCTTGAGTATCTCAAATCTCATCTTTTTACCGGCTTTCCCTGGGAAAACATGGCCTATTCGCAGTACAAGTATCTGACCATCATACAATTTACCGATATTACAGGTATTTACGGATTATCCTTCATCATCGTTTTTGTTAATGTCTTGGTCTTCGATTTGATTTCTCATCGGCAGCACCGAAAAAACCTTGTACCGGAAGTGTTTGCCGGATGTCTGATCCTTGTGCTTATCATCGGATACGGTACGTTTTCTCTGAATCGTGTCAACGCCGAGTTAAAAAGGGCGGAAGCGATGGAGGTTTCGCTGATTCAGGGAAACATTGACCAAAATATCAAATGGCATCCCCAGTATCAGGAAGAATCGGTTGAAATTTATAAAAACATGTCTTTGGTGAAAGCCCCGGTTGGTCGTGGGTTGATTGTCTGGCCGGAAACAGCGACACCGTTTTTTTTCCAGGAGAAATTTGACCTTTCCAAAATCGTTCGCAGCATTCCGCGGCTTACCTCGGATTGGCTGTTATTCGGCAGTCCAAGCTATATTGAGGAGGGAAATCGGACCTTCTATATGAACAGCGCTTTTTTACTATCTCCTGACGGCAAAGTCGCCGGTAAGTATGACAAGGTCCATTTGGTGCCCTATGGGGAATACGTTCCATTGCGCAATTATTTCCCCTTTATCAATAAATTGGTTGCCGGCATTGGAGATTTTCGCAAAGGAGAGGGAAATATTCCTCTGAAATTCGGGAATCATTCACTGGGAATCTTGATCTGTTATGAGGGTATCTTCCCCGAATTAAGTCGGGCATATAAGAAGGAAGGCGCAAAGCTTCTGGTGAATATTACAAACGATGCCTGGTTCGGTCGAACCTCGGCACCCTACCAGCACTTGTCCATGACGGTTTTTCGTGCCGTTGAAAACCGCGTATTCTTCTTGCGGTCTGCCAATACCGGGATCAGTGCCATCATCAATCCTTCCGGTAAAATCATCAAAAAAACCGGATTGTTTGAAAGAACAACCCTGCGGGGAAGCGTAAAATTTCTTGATCGCAAAACCATCTATGCTTTATATGGTGATGTGTTTGTTTATATCTGCCTGATGCTGCTGGGCGCTGTTTTTTTTAGTTCAATCAAAGGAGAACTCTTATCATGCTTGAAGAACTTGTCGAACAGGTGAAAGATCTAAGGAAAAGAATCGACCGCATAGGGGAGTGTCTTTGACATCCAGGAAATCGAATATCAGATCAAATCCCTCGAAAAACTTTCATTGCAAGACAACTTCTGGACCGACCAGGATAAGGCGAAAGAAATCCTGAGAAAAAAGAGCCAGATGGAAAATACCGTTCTCCAGTGGCGCAACCGCACAACGGCTCTTAATGATCTGGACACACTTATTTCATTGGCCGTCGAAGAAAAGGATGCGTCTCTTTTGGAAGAAATCGCCGATGAGGCCAAGTTGCTGGAGGATGTGGTCCGGGAGTATGAGCTGAAAATGATGTTGCGCCAGGAAGAAGACGCAATGAACGCCATTGTCTCAATCCATGCCGGTGCCGGAGGAACGGAATCTCAGGATTGGACGGAAATGCTCTTGCGGATGTACTTGCGCTGGGCAGAAAAAAGAAATTATAAAACAGAAATCATTGATTGTCAGCCGGGGGATGAAGCAGGCATTAAAAGTGTTTCTTTTACCCTGGAGGGAGAATACGCGTACGGTTATATTAAGGCGGAAATCGGCATTCATCGTCTGGTAAGAATATCGCCTTTCGATGCCAACGCCCGTCGTCATACCTCTTTTGCTTCGGTTTTTGTTTATCCGGAAGTAGATGACGATATCGTCATCGAGATCGATGAAAACGATCTAAGGATCGATACATACCGTTCCACCGGTGCCGGAGGCCAGCATGTAAACAAAACGGATTCGGCTGTCCGGATTACCCATCTGCCCACCGGAATCGTTGTCCAATGTCAAAATGAGCGGTCCCAGCATAAAAACAAGGCCATGGCCATGAAATACCTGCGGTCGCGGCTTTACGAACGGAAATTGCAGGAAAAAAACGAGAAGCTGGACGAAATCCATAAGACAAAAAAAGATATCGCCTGGGGCAGCCAGATTCGCTCGTATGTGTTGCATCCTTATAAGATGGTTAAAGACCACCGGACGAATGTCGAAGTCGGCAATGCGTCACGTGTACTCGATGGAGATATTGATGAATTCATCAATGCCTATCTGATCATGAGTTCTTCCCAATAAGGAGATGAAATAAAAACGGCAACTGTGAAAAAGAAGCCGTCTTGGATTTGTGATTTTGCCAAATGCTTTTTTTATGTTATATGTGACCCCCAAAAGGGTGTGAGTCATTAAGGGATATTCCATAATCGTTTTTTCTTATATGAAAAGGATTCATTATGATTTCAAAGAAGCCTATCCTTTATTTCATCGTTTTTTTTCTTTTATTATTTCTCAATATTCCTCAGATCGGGGCCGAAAGTTTCGACTTAAAAACAATATTCTTGGGCAATCCGCCATCTTCCTCCAGTGATACCTGCAAAAGCGCCCAGGGTTGTTCTCCCAAAAAAGCTGCGGATTGTGACAACAAATTAAACCGTTCATCGGCGCATGCCGTAGACAGGCTTAGTTCGGAAAGCGATGCTGACGACGACGAAGATACCGAACAGGACATCATGGAAATTTCCCTGTCCCTCCTGGAAGATTCGCAGGAACTCTGGGAGAAAGGCGATGTCGAAGGGGCAATTAAACTGTTGGATCAGGCCTATGAGCTGATGCTGAAAACGAACGGCGATCCTAATATTGCGCGCCAGAAAGACGACCTCCGCCTTCTGATCTCAAAAAGAATCGTCACGATTTATACATCCCTTCAAACAAAAACAAACGGCAAACACAGCGAAATTCCTCTGATCATGAATGCAGATGTCCAGAAAGAGATCCGATTGTTTCAGACTGTGGAGCGGGAATTTTTCATCTCCTCCTATCAGCGGTCCGGGTATTTCCGGCCGATGATCGTGGCGGAATTGAAAAAGGCCGGTTTGCCTGAGGAATTATCGTGGCTGCCGCTGGTGGAAAGCGGTTTTAAGATCTGCGCCTTGTCTCGAGCCAGAGCCCTTGGGTTATGGCAGTTTATCCCCTCGACCGGTTATAAATACGGAATGGAACGCGGTGAATGGGTTGACGAACGGATGGATGCAGAGAAATCAACGGCAGGCGCCATAGGCTATCTCAAGGATCTGCATCAAATGTTCGGAGACTGGCTCACCGTTCTTGCGGCTTACAACTGCGGAGAGGGACGGGTGTTGAAAGTCATAGCCAGTCAGCATATCAATTATCTTGATCGCTTCTGGGATCTTTACCGGCAACTTCCCTATGAAACGGCTCGCTATGTGCCGCGGTTTCTGGCCACGCTTCACATTATCCGGAACCCTCAGAAATATGGCATGGAATTAGGGCCGACAATAGATAAGGATTCTCCTTATCCTTATACCATCGTAAAAACCAACAGAAGCATGCGTCTTTCCGATATTGCGGCAAAGATCGAGATTTCAGAAGATAATTTGAACCTCCTCAATGCCGAACTGAGACTGAAGGTAACCCCGGACAAGGAATATGAATTGAAGGTGCCTTCTCCTTCGGCGATGAAACTTCTGTCGGTGATGGACGAAATCCCACAATGGGAAAAACCGGCGCCTCCTCCGAAAGAGGAACGGCCCAAAACCAATTTCGTACGTCATAAAGTTAAAAAGGGGCAAACCTTCACAAGTATAGCGAAAAAGTACGGCACAACGGTTAGTGCACTGCGTAAAATAAACCATTTATCGAAGCGGGCATCCATAAAAACGGGACAGATTTTGTTAGTTCCCGTGAATAAGACCGCTTTGGCTAAAAAAGGTAAAAACAAAAGGGCAAAAGAAGTTTCCGAAGATAAGAACATTCAACGCTACAAAGTAAAGCGGGGAGATACCCTGGCTTCCCTGGCTAAAAAATTCGATGTTTCCGTAGATGACCTGAAGAAAATGAACAAGATCAAAGGTTCCGTCATCAAAAGCGGAACCACAATCAAGGTTATTCAATAGGGAGAGCGCTTAAGTCATTTCTTTTATATTGCGGATTTTATCCAGCAGCCTTTTCCGGGAAACAGGCCGTGCGGTTTTAATCTCCTGGGCGAACACCGATACCCTGTATTCGGATATCATCTTGGATAGTTCTGAAAGGGCCATTCTCTTTTCAAAAGAACAAACTGCAGGGAGGGCTTTTTTCATATTTTCATAGAGTTCTGAAAATTCCATAACGTCTTTGTCCTTCGCACGATCCTTTTCCAGATTCACACATCCGCGTTCCGATCTGATCTGGATTGCTTTGATATAGCGAATAAGATCAGGTAAATCCTCTTCGGCACATGCCAGTAAAAAAAAAGGGGGCAGGAGACTTTTTAATTCCTTCTCTCTTTCAGACAGAAAACTTAAAACAACCGGGGTTTTTTTATTTGTAAGGGAAAGATTTTTAAGCGTGTGAGAGGACTCATCATATTGTCTTATCAAAGGCATGATAAGCTTCACCAGCCGTTGCGCTTCAGGAAAAAAAAGCTGCCTGCTTTGGATGAGGCTATCGTTAAATGCTTTAGAATTCCTTGCCGATACATCAAATATATTAAGGATTACTTTATCAATGAAATGGTTTATTCTTTCTTTGGGGTGCCCCAGCTGTGAGAAAGAGAACATCAACTCACGGTCAGACATAAGTGCTTTTTTCAGGCTGTTGATCTGATCTTTGCATTGAAGGGCGTAGCAGCGCATCACACCCCTTCGATGTGCCGTTCGGGCTTTACCAGGCTCTCGAAAGAGTTTTACGGAACATGAATGGCCCTGGTCTGTCATGGCCGGATAGTAAAAACCTATGATCCGGCCATGAAATTCATAGGGAATGCTCTCGGGAAGTTCCTCGCACGGAAAGGCATCAAGATTCAGCTTTTCCCATTTTTCCCGGGCTTCGGCAAAGGCGGCAGTCTCCTTGCCATTGGACAATTCCGCAACGAGCTTGTTCAGATCACGGCTGTTTGACAGCACGGTTCCGGCTTCATCGACAATTTCATAAAGCATTTGCAGGTGGTCGGCCAGAGTATTGGGAGACCATGCCGTCACGGGAATGTCTATTCCCCATTCATTTTTAATAAAGCGGCTGAGAGATGTGAGGAAATTCTTCTCCGGTTGGTCCAGTTTGGCGGTAATGAACGCCGCTTTTTCTCCTATCGGGTGGAGCAGTTTACGATAAGCTTTGGGTAATGCTTTTAATAGACCCATTATTTTCGCTTTTTTCAATCCGGGCACGGAATAGTCGATCATGTCATAAGCCAACATGGAGAGGGCATGAATCGGAACTTTCAGGGTGACGCCGTCATGATCCGAGCCGGGATCGAAGGCATATGTGAGCTGGAGGGTGATTTGACCGCATTGCATGGTATCAGGATAATCCGTATCCATATCCCCGTTGAGAACATTTCGGGCAAGCAGATCATTCTCCGTCATTTTCAGGAAATCATCGGTGCCGCTTTCAAATATTAATTTCCGGAGGTCTCGCACGTTGCTTATCCCCGATATGCGGCTGCGATAAAAATCGATTTGACTCTGCCTGTGTACGAGAAGATCTCTTGTGCGGATTTTTTCCTCATAACTTTTAATGCGCGTTATTAAATGCTGATTATGAATCAGAAAGGTAAGATTTTGGGAAATCTCACCATCGACCAACGCATCAAAAAAAATATCTTCCGCTGCTTTCGGATCAATATTGCCGTATGAAACCAGGCGCCGGGGAATGATAATCAGGCCGAAAAGACTCACCTGCACGAAGGCCTTGACCTCGCCCTTGTCCCGGTCCCAATGGGGGTCCATGTATGTCCGTTTGCAGAGATGTCCGCCCAGTATCTCCAGCCATTCCGGTTCGATATTGGCGACGGTCCTGCAGTAAAGCTTCGATGTTTCGATATATTCGGCCGCCACGATCCATTTGCCGCTTTTCTGAAAAAGACCGGATGCAGGAAAAATAAAAACTTCTCTACCCTTTACAGCGGTAAAAGACCTTTTGTCTTTTTTCTGCGCAATATGGGAAAGATAACCGGACAGGATTGATTTATGAATTGCAACATAGCGCGGGTCATTGATGGGCATCTCCGGAAGGGCCGATGCTTCCGCTGCATCATTTGTGACAGAGCTGTTTTCCAGTTCCTGGCGGTATTCGGGATCCTGTTGCAGGATTGCGACGATCTGATGATAAATATCCTGCCACTCTCTCATTCTCCGGTATGATAAAAAGTGATCGCGACAGAACCGTCGCATTTTATTTTGCGTCTGCAAGGTTTCCCAGTTTTTTCCGTAATGTCGCCAGATGTTGAGCAGGGTGAGAAAATCCGACTGCGGATTTTTCAGTGTGCGATGGGCGTCATCCGCCTGCTTTTCCTTTTCTGCTGGTCTTTCCCGGGGATCTTGAATGCTCAGGGCGGAAGCGATGAAAATGATTTCATGGAGGCAATTTTCACGGCGGCCCTCGATGATCATGCGGGCGACACGTGGATCAATGGGCAAAAGGGCCATCAGGCGTCCTTGTTGTGTCAACTGATACGGCGGAGCCCCATTGTAAGGCGTCTTCGTCCGCTCAATTGCGCCCAGTTCGTAAAGCAGATCAAATCCATTCCGGATCGCCTTGGCCGAGGGCTTGTCAATGAAAGGGAACACATGAATATCCGGCAATTTGAGGTAAAGCATTCTGAGAACAACCCCGGCCAGACTGGCGCGAAGTATTTCCGGTGTATTAAACTCCGCTCGGGTGAGATGATCGGCCTCGCTGTACAGTCTTATGCACACACCGTTTTCAACCCGTCCGCATCGCCCTTTCCTCTGATTCGCACTGCTTTGGGAAATGGGTAGAATCGGCAAACTGGTTGTCCCGGTTCTGGGATTATAGCTCAGGACTCTGGCCAATCCGGTATCGACAACGAAGCGAATCCCCGGAATGGTTAAGGATGTTTCCGCAATATTTGTGGCAACAATAATCTTTCTTTCGGCCGTCTGGAAAACCTTTCGCTGGTCTGTCCAGGGAAGACGGGCATACAAAGGCATAATCTGAGCGCGCGAAAAATTACGTCCCTTCAGGATTTCGCAGCACTCACGGATATCCTGTTCGGTCGGCATGAAAACCAGAATGTCACCGGCGGATTCCTCGTTCAGTAAGTTATCAACTGCCTCAACGGCTGCGTCGATGTAAGTTAAGTCTCCTTTTTCTTCCAGGTCTCTGTCGATTGGTCGGTACTGGACGGCAACCTGGTACATGCGTCCCGATACCTCAATAACAGGAGCATGATAAAAGGCCCGGGAAAATTTTTCCGTGTCCAGGGTGGCGGAGGTGATGATTATTTTTAGATCTTTCCGCTTTTTCAGCAGCGTGCGCAAAATTCCCAAAATAAAGTCGATATTGACGCTTCGTTCATGGGCTTCGTCGACGATGATGGTGTCGTATTGCCGAAGCAGTGGATCCTGCTGCGTTTCAGCCAACAGCATGCCGTCGGTCATGATTTTTATCATGGAATGGCGGGTTAATTTTTCCTCGAAGCGTATTTTGTAACCGACGGTCTGACCGATTGCTTCTCCCATTTCCTCCGCAATGCGATGGGCAATGGTGACGGCGGCAATGCGCCGGGGCTGTGTGCAGGCGATTTTCCCCCTTATGCCTCTTCCCGCTTCCAGACAAATTTTAGGAATTTGCGTGGATTTACCGGAACCTGTTTCACCGCAGATGATGACAACCTGGTTATCCCGGATGGCATGTCGAATTTCATCTTTCTTTTTGACGATCGGCAGGGAAGGGGGGTAGTGAACTTTGATTCGCATGTTTGAGGCGTATTCTTGCGACTTATCGTGCCCGGGCATATGCACAATCCCGTCCGTTCAGGAAAGATGTTCCAGAATGGCAGGCAGAAATTCTTTCGTTGAATTCCATCCTGCTTCAATTGTTTCTTTGGCCCTGTGAAACTCGAGAAGACCGATACAGGATAGAGGAGGCGATATCAGCACATCGGGCCGATCGACCAGCAATCTCTGACGGGTAATACGATCCTGCATGATATAGATGGATTTTGCCATGACCTCGATCATATTCGGCGTTTTTTCCTTTTGCGGCGTATCGGCAATTTTAATGAATGGAAAATTGCTGCTGATAAATTCACTCCGGAAGACATCCATCACCTTATCCTGAATCGCCTTGTTGTTTTGACTGTTTTTCCGAAATATATTCTTTTGCACAATGCCATCGTTCAAATTGACGGCGATAACGATATCAGCGCCCATTGCGCGGCATAAGGAAACCGGAACCGGATTAACCAAACCGCCGTCGATTAAACATTGTTGTCCTCTTTGAAAAGGAGTAAAAAGACCCGGCAGGGAAAAACTAGCCCGCATGGCGTCCAGGAGAGGCCCCTTGCGAAAACAGACCTCCTTTCCCGTATGCAGATCCACAGCCACGGCGCCATAGGGCAAGGTAAGTTCCTCAATCAGTCTGTTCGAAATTTTTTCGCGGAAAAAATCAGTAATCCGATCGCCTTCCAAAAGTCCCCGTCGTGATAAGCTGACATCCATGAATTTGAGAAAATCAATCCAGGAAAAATCCCGGGCCAAATCTTCCAGAGCATTGAGAATACCTGCGGCGTAGGCGCCACCCACAACAGCTCCCATGGATGAACCACAGACAAGATTGATGGGTACCCCTGCCTCCAGGAGGCATTTGATCACACCGATGTGCGACCATCCACGTGCCGAACCGCTACCGAGAGCCAGGCCGATTCTTTTTTTCTTTCTCATTGTCGATAAATATCATATTGAAGATTATTTCCAAACTGTCTAAAATGGCGTCAGTATCACAACATCATGCTGTATTTCCATGTTTATCATTTTTAACGGCATTTTTTATTATCTTTGTATGGTACTGACTGTTGTTTTTTACACCATAACTAACTTGCTTTTGAAAAACAAACTTGAGGTTCTATGCCGATCTTAACCCTTTATTTTCAGCTGCATCAGCCCATGAGGCTTCATCCGGACCGGGACAGATTCCTCTGGGAAGAGATGAATCGTGAAGTCTTTCTTAAAGTCTCCGATAAATGTTACCTCCCTGCGCTATCGATGTTCAATGAACTGATCCAGGCTTATCCTTCATTTAAAATCACCCTGAGCATGTCCGGTACCTTTCTCGAACAGGCGGAAAAGTACAAACCCGATGTCATTCGGGCTCTAAAAAGTCTCGTCGAATCCGGAGAAAAGCATCATCAAGTCGAATATCTTGAAGAGACTTACTACCACTCATTGAGCAGTCTTTACGAAGATCCGCGTAAAAAGGAATTCCGCGATCAGGTGAGCCTGCATCGAGACAAAATTCGAAGATTATTCGGCATATTCCCAACCGCATTTCGAAATACGGAACTCATGTACAACAATCAGATCGCGGAAGTCGTGGCGGATATGGGCTATGTGGCCATGCTGTGCGAGAAGCGAAATGATATGTTCACGCAGGGGAATCGCCCCATTTCTCCCAACGCCGTTTTTCGCGCCAAAGACACAAATATGATTGTTCTGCCGCGAAATCGGGATCTGAGTGATGATATTGCCTTCCGCTTTCCTCATATGCCGATCCGTGCGGAACAATATGCCGGCTACATTGCCGGGATTGATGGTGAAGCGGTTATTCTCGGGTACGATTTTGAGCATATCGGTGAACATATCTGGAAAGAGCGGGGCATATTTGAATTCTGGAACAATCTTCCCGAAGCGCTCATGGATGCGTCGAATATCGTCATGCAAAACCCTTCAGAAATTGCCGATACATTTAAAGGCAGCAGCGATTGTCCGGTTATTGACATTCATGCACTCTCCACGTCGTCCTGGGCGGATGCGGGCAGAGACACCTTTGGCTGGCTCGGCAATCCGACGCAGTACAATTTATTTCGGGATATTGAAAAGCTGGAGGGCGATGTAAAACGAGCCGGCGGTGAACTCCTGACCAAATGGCGTTATCTGACCACATCCGACCATGTCTATTTTCTCCACGAACATATCGGCGAAGACCATGCGGTCCATTCTTATTTCAATCCTTACGGTGGTTCTATTGCACAGCCCACGCATGTTTTGACCCGAAAGATCGACGATCTGGAAAGTGCAATCAGACGGTACGAAATTCTCAAAAGAGCTGAAAGAACGGCTGTTCTCCTCATCACACCGGAAACGGGCAAACTGCCGGAAGACATGGGAGAACTGGCCCGCTTCATTTCCGGCAAAAGCGGCGGACAGGGCGAAGTGGTCTCTGCATTGTGCGAGGGGCTCTCAGATAGAGGAATTGATGTTCATATTGCAACCCTAAATTTAAAGAAAAGATTTCAGAAGGAATCGAAAGTTGACGAAAAACAGTGGCGGGAAATACGTTACAAAATGGATTCCAAGAAAATTCATCTGGTCAGCTCTTCCATCTTTTCAGACAATTTAAGCGCCTATTCCGGCAACCCCTTGCTGACAGCCGCCGAATTTCAACGTGCAATTATCCAGGACATTATCAAAACCGTCCGGGCGCGTCACAAAGGAAACATGATCATGCATACCCACGACTGGATGGCTGGAGGCATGATTTCCGCTTACGCAAAGGCCGCGGGTATTCCCTTTCTCCATACCGTACATAACGTATTTACCGCCTTGATTCCCGTTGATATTTACACCGGGGTCAGTGTGGATGAACTTGCAGAGAATTTATATTTCGGCTTCATGGACGGAAAACGCTGTATTGATTGTCAGGCAACAGCCATTAAAAACTCGACGCTGATCAATTTTGTCGGGGAGCGTTTTCTGCGTGAAGTCGTTGAAGGCTACTTCATGGATCGCACCATCATCCCCTGGAGTGTGAGGAATGAAGTCAAGGCGAAATTTTACAGTGACGCCGCCAGATCCATTATCAATGCGCCGGCTTCCATCATGTATCCCGAAAATTGCGAATACCTCGTGCAAAAATATAATCCGGATAAATTTTATGAGGCCAAGCAAAGCAATCTCGCCGAGTTTCAAAAAAGAACAGGCTTAACGGTGAACCCAAATGCGATTTTATTCTTCTGGCCCTCCCGTTTGGACCCGATCCAAAAGGGCGTTGAACTTCTGGAACAGGTAGCTCAGCGTTTCGTTGACAGTTATCCGGACGTCCAGATCGCTGTTGTGGCGGATAGCGTCGGAACGGATCGGACGCATGTGGATGTTATGGGCCGGATTGCCTATTCTTCGGGAGGAAGGATCGCCTATCATCCTTTCAGTGAAAGCTTGTCCATGCTCGGATTTGCAGCAGCGAGCGATGTATTCGGCGCATCGCTATATGAACCATGCGGGCAAATCGATCAGGTCGGTAATCTGTTCGGCGCCACGGCAACAAACCGGGACACGGGCGGCTACCATGACAAGATCCGTGAACTGCGCCTGAAAATCGACGGTGCTCCGGTCGATGTGGGAAACGGCTTTTTATTTCGAGACTATGATGCCGGCGGCCTTTGGTACGGGTTGCAAAAAAGTGTGCATTTTCATCAGAAACCCCTTGCCATTCGCAATGAACAGATAAAAAGGATTATGGTAGAGGCGCGTGAGCGTTATGATCTGAATAATATGATCGCCGAATACCTGCGTTTATATGAAAAGCTGAATGGTGGACGCCCGCTTGCCTGATTTTAAAAAAAGATATGAAAAACTTTTGCGCTTCCGCTGCTCGCATTCGTTGATTAACTTTCACGAAAAGCTTTCAGCGAGTACATTTTCTCCTTGAAAACAGATTGAGAATCGATTAAATCAGAGTCAACCTTTCTTTTGCCTGGGTGGCGGAACTGGTAGACGCAAGGGACTTAAAATCCCTCGATCCTTGTGGTCGTGAGAGTTCGATTCTCTCCCTAGGCACCATTCATATAATTTTAGTATTATTCAAAGATGCGATTTATATTTGAATTATGACAAAACTGGTTTGAGATATGGATCCGCTTCCATTATGAAAACGGTTAGTCCGGAGCATGGCAGATCGGTCACACGGTTGATAAACATTCAAAGGCCGCTCACTTTTTTTTTGAGTTGTACAAATAATATTTGCATATATTGAATCGTCGTTTATAATGCACCTATACAAAGAAAACTCCGATAAAGCAGCTCTCAATGGCGATCATTAAAGGATTGAAGAGGAGTACTTTATGGGGGTTAGAATTTATTTAATATTTTCGGTAAGTTCTAATTTTCTTGCAAGCGTTTTGTAAAACCAGAAAGGAGGTAGGAGAGGATGAAATTCGTTTTGAGGTATGCTGTTTTTCTTGTTGTGGGATTCCTTTTTTTCGGTTTTGAAACCGTACAGGGGGAAACGATTCAGGACGCTGTTCAGAGTATGTTGAAATCAAACCCTGATATTCGTTCGGCTGCGTATAACAGATTGGCGAGGGACCAGGAAGTCGTTCAGGCGAAATCGCGCTACTTCCCGACTCTCGATGTAGTCGGCCGAGCGGGATATTACAATCAGGATCATCCGGAGGCAGATGATAACTGGCCGAAGGAAGCGGTGGTCAGTCTCAGACAGAATGTTTTTGAAGGCGGCGCCACGTTGTCCGAGGTTCAGCGTCAGCAGGCGCGCGTCAAATCGCAGGCCTATTTATTACAGGCACAGTCCGAAGTAATCGGCTTGCAGGCTTGCAAAGTGTATTTGGCTGTTCTTCAGCAGCAGGATCTCCTGGAGTTGGCGAAAGAAAATCTCGCAATCCATGAGCGTATTTATGATCAGATGAAATTAAGGAGCCAGGCGGGTGTAGATCGCAAGGCGGATCTTGAGCAGGTAACGGGTCGTTTGGCTTTAGCGCAGTCCAATTTGGTTGTTGCCAAGGCCAACCTCGAAGATGCCAAAACAGACTATCAGGCCGTCATCGGTCACTTCCCGGAGGAGTTGGTAAAGCCTGAGTCGGTGGAATCGGCTGTACCGCCAACAAAGGAAGAGGCAGAACAGAACGCCATAAAAAATTATCCTCTTCTGAAATCAGCCCAGGCGGACCTCGATGCGCGGATGAAGCAGCACGAAACCGCGAAGCGGGTGAATTACCCCAGCCTTGATCTGTCGCTGGATTACCGGTGGGCAAACGATGCGGATTACAGTGCGAACCCCACGCCTTATGAGGAAGATCTGACCGCATTGGCAACGGTTCGTTTCAACATTTTCAACGGCTTCAAAGACAAGGGCAGAATCGATGAAACCAAGTACCTTATCAATGAAGCGGAAGAGATTAAAAACAGCACGCAGCGTCAGTTGGTTCAGTCAATTCGCCTTTCTTATGAAGCCTATTTGGCGGCTCAGGATCGGGTGATGAAACTCGATGATTATGCCAAAGCAGCCGGCTTGACGGCGGATGCCTTTACTTCTCAGTGGACGATCGGTCGTCGCACCATGTTTGACGTTTTGGATACGCAGGCTGAGTATATCAATGCGAAATCCGATCTCGTTACGGCAAAATACCAGAAGACGTATGCCGAGTATCGTGTACTGAGCGGCATGGGCATGTTGGCCAAGACCATGGGTCTGGAATGGCCTGCGGAAAGCATTGTCGAAAGCGATCAGGTGGCGGTAGCGAAAGAAGCAGCACCGGCAGAAGCGGCACCCGCAGAAGCAGCACCGGCGGAAGCAGCACCGGCTGAGGCAGCGCCCGCAGAAGCAGCACCGGCAGAAGCGGCACCCGCAGAAGCAGCACCGGCGGAAGCAGCACCTGCTGAGGCGGCACCCGCAGAAGTAGCACCGGCGGAAGCAGCACCTGCTGAGGCAGCACCTGCTGAGGCAGCACCTGCAGAAGCAGCACCGGCTGAGGCAGCGCCCGCAGAGGAAGCACCGGTCGAAGCAGCGCCTGCACCTGCCGAGGAGGCACCTG
>CAZBQX010000001.1:0-5861 GCA_964494155.1 uncultured Syntrophales bacterium | reverse complement strand
CCCGCAGAGGAAGCACCGGTCGAAGCAGCGCCTGCACCTGCCGAGGAGGCACCTGCAGAGTAGCCGAAATAACCAAGAAATTGCAATTCAAGGCAAAGCTCCCCGGATTTTTCCGGGGAGCTTTTTTTTACTATTTTTCCATTTACATTGATTCAATCACTACATTTTCATCCATTTTTTCATTGTTTGTCAATTTTACTAAAGTTTTATCAACATCAGGCCGATTTGAAAAAAGAGTGAATATATGATGATCATTTTTTATTCTCGACCGCGGCTGAAGAAAATTGGCAAAAAAAAACTGCATAGTTAAATGGATTCTTTTTCTCCAGGCATGCTTATTCTTCTTTGTCATTTTAAGTTCCGCAATAACAGGCGAACATTTCAAATTAAACAAAGACGTCCTGATTAAAGCGGAAAAAAAATATGGCAAAGCGGCGTTGGATCGTCTTATCCAATGGGAAGATTTAATAAGACGTGATAAAACTTCAACGGATTTGGAAAAACTGGAAAAGGTAAACAACTTCTTTAATAAAATGGAATTTGTCAATGACAGTGATCTTTGGGGACTAAAAGATTATTGGGCAACACCTATACAGTTCCTCTGCAAGGGTGCAGGGGATTGTGAAGACTTTGCCATTGCCAAGTATTTTACCCTGAAAGCGATGGGGCTTTCCGAGTCAAAACTAAATGTTACCTATGTTAAAGCCATTCACTACAATATGCCTCATATGATTCTTACCTATTACAAAAAACAGGGTGCTGAACCACTTATTCTTGATAATTTAATCGATACGATCGAACTGGCTTCAAAACGTAACGACCTGGTTCCCATTTTTACTTTTAATGGTACGGGACTGTGGCTGGCCCATCAGCGAGGGCAAGGGAAGCTTGCCGGTTCCAGCAGCAGAATAACGCCCTGGAACGATCTGCTACAGAGAATGTCAGATAACAATATCTAATTGGGGGCAAAAAGAATGACCCTATACAGACAACTTATCATTTTCACTCTATGCCTCTTTTTTGTTTTGTTTACAGGAAGTTGGCTGGCGAAATTTGAAAGTACGCGGTCTTTTCTCATCAGCCAGCTTGAGTCTCATGCACAAGACACTGCGACTTCATTGGGTTTGTCCATTACGACGTCCGTTGCCGATAAAGACATGCCCACGGTTGAATCGATGATTAATGCGGTGTTCGATCGCGGTTATTATGAATCGATCCGCTTGACCGATAACGAGAACAAGACGACTTTAGCGAGAAATCTTAAAGTCACCATCGAAAACGTCCCCCAATGGTTTATTGCCCTGGTTCCCTTAAAAACACCGGAAGCGACGGCCAATCTGATGTCCGGCTGGCGCCAGGTCGGCACCATTCATGTGAAGAGTCACCCCGGTTATGCCTACAACACCCTTTGGGAAGATGTCCTGCGCATGACGCTTTGGTTTATCGCCTGTGGAATTCTGGTTTTGTTCGGCGGCGCGCTGGGCCTGCGAGTGCTTTTGAAGCCCCTGACACGTGTCGAGGAGCAGGCCAATGCCCTCTGCCGGAAGGAATACGAAATACAGGGACGCCTGCCATGGACCAAAGAGCTCCGATCTGTGGTTCAGGCGATGAACCGTATGACACTTAAAGTACGGGAGATGTTTGAAGAACAGGTGGCGACAGCCGAAAGTCTGCGTGAACGCGCCTACAGCGACCCGATCTCGGGATTGGGAAACCGTCGCTATTTCGACGGTCAGGTCAATGCGTATCTGGAAAAACCGGAGTCTCTGAAAAAAGGCATGATCTTTCTCCTCCAAATCCATGATCTCGCCGGTTTGAACCAGAGCCGGGGTTTTCAGGCGGGAGACGAACTCCTAAAAAGGGTAGGGGCTCTCCTGAAAGATTGCTGTGCAGCCTATGAAAACAGTATTCTCGCCCGGTTGACGGGCGGCGATTTTGCCGGTTTTATCCCCGACGCGCTTGAATTTGAGGCAGACGCGATCGTCACAAGAATAACGAACCAGTTGCGGCAGGTCGCAACGGAAAAGATTTCCCTGACGGACAACGTCGCCCACGTCGGCGTCGCCCTCTTTGATGGATCGGTCAGCCTGGCCCGGCTTCTGTCGGAAGCGGACGCCGCATTGGCCTCGGCCGGTCAGATCGGTCCCAACGCCTGGAGTATCCGCACAATAGGTTCGGAAAGCGATAAAATGCCCATGGGGCAACTGCAATGGAAGGCACTGCTGGAAAAAACCTTCCGGGAAGAACAAATTTCCCTGGTTGCCCAGCCGGTTGTCAAAACGCAGGAAATCGATCATGTTTTGCATCTGGAGATTTTTTCACGCATTATTCAGGAAAACGGAGAATTTATAAGCGCCGCATCATTTATGCCCTTCGCCGAGCGGTTGCATCTTGTATCCGCGTTGGATCGTATGGTCATTCAGAAAATCGTCGCTTTTGACCGACAACGCTTGCCTGTGAATACCGTTGCGGTCAACATTTCCGCCGCATCGCTTCAGGATGCGTCGTTCAGGCAATGGTTTGAGAACCTGTTGCCCAATTTGCCGTCATTCACCCCGCGTCTGATCTTTGAATTTACCGAACTGGGGGCCGTTCAGAATTTGGATCTCCTGCGTGAATTCAGCAGCTTTGTCCGAAAGCACGGTCATGCCATCGGCCTCGATCATTTCGGTCAAAGCTTCAGTCATTTGGGGTATCTGCAATCCCTCCGCCCGGAATATGTGAAGATTGACCGGGCCTATACGGGAGAACTAAAGGAAGAAGAAAACGACAGCCGCTTTTATATACGTGCACTGTGCAGCGTCGCCCACAGTATTGACGTGTCCGTTATTGCCGAAGGCGTGGAGACCGAAGCGCAATATCGACTTTTGAAGGAATTTAACCTTGATGCCGTAAAGGGATATATGATTGGACGACCCAAACCGGTCGAGTCTTACCTCGATAATCGGGCTTGATGGAATGTATCCCAGGTCGAATCCTTACGAAGGATCTGACCTGGGCAAGTAAGAAAGGATTGTTCTTTGAATGAAAAACGGGGAGATTGTAATCAGTTAAGTCTTAAACCCCGGTTTGTCAGATGATATCATCCACGGTGAGGATGCTGTGCGTAGCATATTTTTCTCGGATCTTCTTGCGCTCCATGATTTTTTCCTGAGCTTTTTCGGGAAGTTCCGTGAAAATAATGACATTCTTGCGAATCAAAAGATCGACCATGTCCTCCAGAAGACGGATAAAGCCCATATCGGATATGGTCAACAGCGTCTGCCAGGATTCACTGGTGGCGTTCTGTTCGAGGAAATCAAGAACTTCCTGATCAACGGACGTTTTCTGCTCCGCGGCATTTTCTTGAGGACTGTTGTGCAAGGCGATGATATTCCCTTCGTCATTCCGTTCGACATAAAGCATAATGGTTCTCTCCGATTTTTTTTATTATTGGATTGGCGATGAAATTTGTATATACAGATAGCACATTCAATGCCACATGAAAACAAAACTGTTAACTTGTCTTGGTATTAAATTTGCTCTGGATCAAAGAAAGATTATCCATATCAAACACGCTTTATAAAACATGAGGAAAGAAAGAATCTATGGCCGAAGAAAAAGTACTCGAACAAGTAAATGAATGGCAAATTGGCGAAGAAATTGACCGGCATGCCGATCCTCTGCTCGATTGCCTGTTGCAGATCAGCAAGATACACGGTCGACCCGCCACGAGAACCGGCCTCAGTTCAGGATTGCCCCTGGTTAACAACCGGCTCAACGTTGAAATATTTTCCCGGGCCGCAGCACGGGCGGACTTATCGTCCCATATCGTCGGTAAACCCCTCGAGGAGATATCGACGCTTCAGCTTCCAGCGATTTTGCTGCTGAATGACAGACAGGCTTGCGTATTGATCGATGTCATCGATGAAGGCAACAAACTCAAGGTACTCCTGCCCGAAACCGGTATGGGGGAAAAGATCATCCCCAGGGAGGACTTGGAGAAAATCTATACGGGTTATGCAATCTTTGTTAATCCCAAATACCGTGTGGAAAGAAAATCCCTGGATGACATCGGCGCCGGTTCGACCACACACTGGTTCTGGGGCACCATATGGGAGTCCTGGCGAGTTTACCGGGATGTGCTCCTTGCGGCCTTCCTCATCAACGTTTTGGGATTGGTCGGCACCTTTTATGTCCTCAATGTTTACGACCGGGTGATTCCCAACAGCGCCTATGAAACCCTATGGGTTTTATCGATCGGCGTAACGATCGTTTACATCTTCTCCGTCATCATGCGGGCGCTTCGCAGTCATTTTATTGACGAGGCCGGCAAGAAAACAAACTTGAAACTCTCTGCCATGATCCTGCAGAAGGTGCTGGACTTAAAAATGGAAGCGCGGCCGCAATCCATCGGTTCTTTCACGAACAATCTGCAGGAATTCGAAAGCATTCGGGACTTTATCACGTCATTTTCCATAACCGCCCTGATCGACATTCCGTTCATGCTCCTGGGCCTTCTGGTGGTCTGGTATATCGGCGGGCCTCTTGTCCTGCCCTTTATTTTGGCTATTGTCTGTTTGCTCGGTTATTCGTATTTCGTTCAGAAACCCCTGCAGGACGCCGTTGAAAGATCGGTCAAGGCATCGGCCCAGAAAAACGCCATTTTAGTTGAGGGCGTCGCCGGACTGGAAACGATCAAGATGCTCGGGGCGGAAAGCCAGATCCAGCGTGCATGGGAGGAGTCAGTCAGTTTTATCGCAAAATGGAGCACCCGCTCCCGATTCCTTTCTTCGTCCGTTCAGGATGCCGCCTTTTTTATTCAGAGCACCGTGGTCGTCATCGTCATCATCGGTGGGGTGTACATGATTACGGAGGCGCAACTGACCCAGGGGGGATTGATTGCCCTGGTCATTCTGTCGCGGCAGGTCCTGGCGCCCATGGCCCAGGTGGTGAATCTTGCCACACGTTATCACCGCTGCAGGGAAGCCCTGAAAACACTTGACGATATTATGAAGTTGCCCGTTGAACGTCCGGCGGGGAAGAGCTTCGTTTTGAGATCCCGTTTTGACGGAGCCATCGGCGTGAAGAATCTCTCTTTTGCCTACCCGGGTCAGTCGAACAAGGTTTTGAATAACATCAGCCTGGACATCAAAGCCGGAGAAAAGGTCGGCATTATCGGCCCCGTCGGTTCCGGAAAGACGACCCTCGGCAAGCTGATGTTCGGTCTGTTTGAGCCGACCAACGGTATGGTCACCATGGATGGGACCGATATCCGTCAGATCGATCCGGCCGAACTTCGCCATTTTATCGGCTACGTCCCGCAGGATATTGTCCTGTTCAAGGGTACCGTACGCGACAACGTTACAATGGGCACCCACGACGTCGACGACCAGACCGTGCTGCGCGCAGCCGATTTGACAGGCGTTTACAGCTTTGTTAAAAATCACCCACTCGGCTTTGACATGGAAGTCCAGGAATTCGGTCGAGGGCTTTCCGGAGGCCAGCGGCAATGTGTGGTCCTGGCGCGGGCGCTTCTGCTTGATCCGCCGATTCTTGTCCTGGACGAACCGACCAGCAATATGGATAATCGAAGCGAAATTCGACTGAAGAACAATTTGTCGAAGATCGTCAAAAATAAAACCTTGATCTTGATTACCCATCGGGCATCGCTTCTTGAGATGGTGGACCGCCTGATTGTAATCGACAACGGCACCATCGTAGCCGACGGACCCAAGACCTTTGTCATTGAAGCCATGAAAAAAGGCCAACTTAATATTTAGCAGGAGATAAAAATTGTCCGAACCAGCAAAAAAAAGAAAAATCAATGAGCTTTTCCGGCGGATGCCGGAGGAAGTGCCGGACCACATCACGGATATTCG